>DASSNE010000051.1:0-35593 GCA_035688265.1 Gammaproteobacteria bacterium | reverse complement strand
CAGCGGTGCTCGCGGTTGGGCCGAAAAGACCCCAAATATTACGAGCGATGTTCAAATCGAAACCAGCCAATGACACGGAATATCCTCGACTACTCAACGACTTACACGGCGTCAATACAATGACGTTGGGACACTACTGATCTTTGGTATCAGCTATGGCGGGTATGCGGCGATCAGGAGCGCGGAAATCGCGCCCGACCTTTACCAGTGCACGGTCGGAGATGCCGGTGTTTACGATCTGCCCATGATGGTCGACGATTCGGGCGACTCGCGGTCCTATTTCGACAAGGTATTCCGTGGTTTGACCCAGGCGGATCTCGCTCAACAATCGCCGGTGAACCACGTCAAGCGCCTCACCGGCGGCATCTATCTTGTGCAGGGTGGCGCCGACTATACCGTTTCGCCGAAACAGTTCGATGAGCTCAAGAAACGGTTGGATGCGGCGGGCAAGCATTATCTTTCGCTGTACAAGCAGTACGAAGGCCACGGCTTTGGCAAAGTCTCGGACCGGCGCGAACTGGCGAAGAAACTGCTGACTTTTTTCAACCACTGGATCGGGCCGCAGAGCGGTCAGCAGGTCGCGGCTGCGTCCCGGTAAATTGCCTCGGGCAGGGGCGGCGAACGCCGCTCCTGCTTCCGCTCCAGCGTCGATTGTATTCTCCGCACCGGCCTGTATAATACGCTGACCGAACGGTCGGTTCAGCGCACGTCTGCAGGAATTCCAATGTCTCAGTCGGCCTCATCGGGCGAACGCGGCATTCTTTCCGCCGCCTGCGAACTTTTTGCACGTCATGGCTACGACGCGGTTTCGATGAGCATGATCGCGGCGTACGCCGGTGTCAGCAAAGCGAACGTTTATCACCACTTTAACTCTAAGGAAGACCTATACTTCGCGGTTCTACGCAACGCCTGTAGTGAGAATGGCGGGTCGTGGAACCGGATTCTGACTGAATCGGGCTCTGTGATCGATAGGTTGCGGCGTTTCGCGCGCCAGCACCTGCACGACATTTGCGCCAATCCCGTCCAGGTGCGCCTGATCATGCGGGAAGTTGCGGAGCACAGCGAGCATCGCGGCCGCAAGCTTGCCGAAGAAGTATTCGGCACCGACTTCAGCGAAATTGTCGCGCTGTTCGAAGAGGGCCGGGCTCGCGGCGAATTACGCGACGATATCGATCCGGCATTCGCGGCCGGATTGCTGTTGTCCGCGAATCTGGCGTTCTTTCAGTGGCGCGAAGTCACACGGCATATGCCGAATCATGCGTATGCCGACGATCCGGATGCATACGCCGACGGGGTGGTGCGGATATTGCTGGAGGGCATCGCGCAGTGATCAGTTTTATACCAGATCAAGGATAACGACCGAACATGCAGCTTGCGATAACAATAATGACGCCGCCCCGGCCGCAAAAATGGTTGCGCACGGCATTGGCCGTCGGCGTCGCCGGCGCGCTGGCCGGGTGTGCGGTCGGGCCGGATTTTCAGCGTCCCGCTCCGCCGGAGGTCAACAGTTTCACCCGCCAGCCGGTAGGCAAAACCGCGAGCACCAGCGGTCACGGCGGCAAGGCGCAGCATTTCGTCCAGGTCAAGCAGATCAAGGCGGACTGGTGGCGGCTGTTTCATTCGAAACAGCTCGATGCGCTGATTCAGCAGGCTTTCAACCAGAACCCGAGCCTGCAGGCGGCTGAGGCGACGCTCAAGGAAGCGCAGGCGAATCTCGCTGCCGTCGAGGGCGGCCTGTACCCGCAGGTGAACGCGAACCTCAGTGCCACGCGTCAAAAGATCTCCGGTGCGCAGTTCGGTGGGGCCGTCGGCGGCGGCAGCCACATTTTTGATATCTACGGCGCTTCCGTCGGGGTCAGCTATAACGCGGACGTATTCGGCGGCGTGCGGCGCAGTATCGAGGCGCAGCAGGCGCAGGTCGATTACCAGCGCTACCAGTTGCACGCCGCCTACCTGACGCTGATCGGCAACCTGACCGGCTACGCAATCAATGCGGCGTCGTACCGCGCGCAGATCAAGGCGACGGAAAATATCATTCAGGCCGAAGAGAATCAGCTCAATCTGGTCGAGGCGCAGGAAAAGGCGGGCGCGGTTTCGTATTCGGACGTGTTGCAGGCGCGCGCGCAACTGGCGGCGACGCGTACGCGGCTCGCGCCGCTGCGGCAAAGCCTGAGCGTGGCCGAGCACCAGCTGGCAACGCTCGCGGGCGAGCTGCCCGGCAACTGGCAGGTGACCCATTTCACGTTGCAGGATCTGACGCTGCCGGGCGAGTTGCCGCTGATGGTCCCGTCGCAACTGGTGCATCAGCGGCCGGACATTCTCGCCGCGGAAAGCGCGTTGCATGCGGCGAGTGCGCAAATCGGCGTAGCGGTCGCGAACGAGTACCCGCAAATCAGCCTTAGCGGATCCTACGGCAGCCAGGCCACCGACATTGGCGATTTGTTTAACGCGCCGTCGATGATCTGGAATCTGGGTGCATCGCTGCTGGCGCCGATCTTTCATGGCGGCGCGCTGCGCGCCAGGACGGAGGCCGCGCGGGCGGCGTTCCAGGCGGCCGCGGCGCAATATCGCCAGACGGTTCTGACCGCGTTTGCCCAGGTGGCCGACGTGCTGCGCGCACTCGAAAACGATGCGGCCAGCCTCAAGGCGCAGCAGGTTGCGCGCAGTGCCGCGCAAAAGAGCCTTCAATTGGCGCGCACGCAGTACAAGGCGGGCGCCGTCAGTTTCGTCACGGTGCTGACGGCCGAACAGCAGTATGCCAACGCGCAGCTGGGTTACGTGCAGGCGCTCGCACAGCGCTATCTCGATACCACCAGTCTGTTCAGTGCGCTCGGCGGCGGCTGGTGGAGCGGCGCCGGCAGTCACAGTTCCCATAATGGAGATAAAGAATGATCAAGCGCATGATTATCGTCATCGGTGCGCTCGTCGTCGTGTTCGGCGGCATTCTCGGCTGGAATGCGTTGAAAGGCCACTTTATCGCACAGGCGATGGCCAAGTTCGCCAACCCGCCACAAACTGTGTCGGCGATGAAGGCGCAGGTGCTGGAGTGGCAGCCGACGTTGCAGGCGGTCGGCAGCCTGCGCGCGGTACAGGGCGTCGACGTCACTACGGAACTTGGCGGACTGGTCGCCAGGATCGATTTCAATTCCGGCGATCACGTAAAGGCGGGCGATTTGCTGGTGCAGCTCGACGTGTCGGCCGACAAGGCGCGGTTGCAGGGACTGAAGGCTGCGGCCCAGTTGGCCGAAACCACATACAAGCGCGACGAGGGGCTGATCAAAAAGCGTGCGATTTCGCAGTCGCAGCTCGACCAGGACCTCAGTCGGCTCAAGAGCGCGCGCGCCGCCGTGGTGGCTCAAGAGGCGACGATCGCCAAAAAGACGATTCGCGCGCCGTTCGATGGCGAGCTGGGCGTGCGCCAGGTCGATCTCGGTCAGTACGTCGCGCCGGGGACGAAGATCGTCACGCTGCAGAATCTGCACCCGATCTACATCGAATTTTCGCTGCCGCAGCAGGACGTCAACGACGTACACCACGGACAGCCGGTGACGGTCACGGTCAATGCCTATCCGAACGCGACGTTCGAGGGCAAGATCAATGCAATCGATCCGAAAGTCGATCCGCAAACGCGCAACTTCAAGCTGCAGGCCACTATCCCGAACAAGGACGAGCGTCTGCGTCCCGGCATGTTCGCCGATGTGCAGGTGAGCCTGCCGAGCCATCCCAAGTACGTGACGTTGCCGCAGATGGCGATCTCGTATAACCCGTACGGCGATTTTGTCTGGATCGTTACGTCGAAAAAGGGCGACGACGGCAAGGAGGCGCTCACGGTCCATCAGCAATTTGTGCAAACCGGGCCCACGCGCGGCGACCAGGTGGCGATTCTGAAAGGCGTCAAGCCGGGCGAAATGGTCGTGACGGCGGGCCAGCTCAAACTGAAGAAGGGCACGCCGGTGATTATCAACAATTCGGTGCCGGTACCGTTCAGTCCGAATCCGCAGGTTGAGGAAGAATAGGTCGAACTGAATGAAATTCACCGACATTTTCATCAAGCGGCCCGTGCTGGCCGTCGTCATCAGCCTGCTGATCCTCATTATCGGCCTGCGCTCGGCGGGCCTGTTGAACGTGCGCCAGTACCCGAAGACGGAAAGCGCCCAGGTCACCGTCAACACGGCGTACTTCGGCGCTGACGCGCAGCTTGTCGAGGGCTTCATCACGACGCCGCTGGAGCAGTCGATCGCGCAGGCCGACGGCATCGACTACATCGAGTCGACGAGCACGGAGGGCATGAGCAGCATCACGGCGCACCTGCGGCTCAATTACGATCCGAACGCGGCGCTGACGCAGATCACGTCGAAGGTCAACGCGGTCGTCAACCAGTTGCCGCCGGACTCGCAGCAGCCGCAGATCCAGGTGTCGGAAGAGCGCGGCCAGGATTACATGTACATCGCGTTCTACAGCGACGAGCTCAGCAACAATCAGGTGACCGATTACCTGACGCGCGTCGTGCAGCCGAAACTGTCCGCCGTCGAAGGCGTGCAATTGGCCGAGATTCTGGGTGCGCGTACATTCGCGATGCGCATCTGGCTGGATCCCCAAAAGATGGCGGCCTTCGGGGTCACCGGCACTGAAGTGCGCCAGGTGCTCGCGGCGAACAACTACCTTTCCGCGGTGGGCCAGACGAAGGGTCAGATGATCCAGGTCGAACTCAAGGCGTCGACCGATATTCACACCGCCGATGAATTCCGCAACCTGATTATCAAACATGAAGGCGACACGCTGGTTCGCCTGAAAGATATAGCCGATGTAAAACTGGGGGCGGAAAGCTACGATTCGGCGGTCGTGTTCGACGGCCACCCGGCGACGTTCGTCGGTATCAAGGTCGTGCCGACGGCCAATCCGCTGACCGTCATCGCGGACGTTCGCTCCCAGTTGCCCAGCGTCAAGGCGCAGTTGCCGCCGGGCCTGCACATGGAAATGGTGCACGACTCGACGAAATACATCGGCGAGTCGATTCAGGAGGTGATCTGGACCATCGTCGAGGCGCTGGCCATCGTGATCGCGGTCATCTACCTGTTTCTCGGCTCGTTTCGCTCGGTGGTCATCCCGGTCATCGCGATGCCGCTGTCGCTGATCGGCGCGTGCTTCATCATGTATGCGCTCGGCTTTTCACTCAATCTGCTGACGCTGCTGGCCATGGTGCTGGCGATCGGGCTGGTCGTGGATGATGCGATCATCGTAGTCGAAAATATTCATCGACATATTGAAGACGGGCTGTCGCCGTTCAAGGCGTCCATCCTGGGCGCACGCGAACTGGGAACGTCCGTCATCGCCATGTCGATCACGCTGATCGCGGTGTATGCGCCGATCGGCTTCCTGGGCGGGCTGACTGGTACCCTGTTTACCGAGTTTGCATTTACCGTCGCGGGCTCCGTGCTGATTTCCGGTATCGTTGCGCTGACCCTGTCGCCGATGATGTGCGCGAAATTCCTCAAGGCGGAAGGCGAGGGCGGGAAGCAACGTCTAGCGCATTTCCTCGACGAGCGTTTCGAATGGTTACGGCGTCGCTACCAGCACTCGTTGCACGGCGTATTGAATTATCTGCCGGTCATGGTCGTCTTCGCCATTGGCATTTTGATCAGCATTTTCCTGTTGTTCAAAATAACGCCGCAGGAACTGGCGCCAACCGAGGACCAGGGCTTCGTGTTGGTCTCGACCCAGGCTGCACCGCAAGCGACCCTTGACCAGCTGACGCTGTACGCCGATCAGCTGAACAAGTATTTCAAACAGATTCCGGCGGTGGATCACTTCTTCGAGATCAACGGCACCGGCAGCACCAGCAGTGGTTTTGCAGGGCTGTCGCTGGTCCCCTGGAGCGAGCGGGACATGTCCCAGGAGGAGGTCAAGAACAAGGTCCAAAGCGAGGTAACGCGCGTTGCGGGCCTGAAGGCGGTGACGTTTACCCCGCCGACGCTGCCTGGCGCCGGCGGCAACTTCGGGGTGCAGGTGGTGGTCAGCTCGACGCAACCGCCTGATCAGATGTTGCCGGTCGTCAACCGGTTCCTCGGCGCATTGCGCTCAAGCGGCAAGTTCATTTACACCGACACGAACCTCAAGTTCGACAAGCCGCAGGTGACGGTGCAGATCGATCGCAACAAGGTTGCCGATCTCGGGCTCAACATGAGCGATGTCGGTGCCGATCTCGCCTCGATGCTGGGCGGCGGCTACATCAACTATTTCAGTCTCGGCGGACGCAGTTATCGCGTCATTGCGCAGGTGAAGCGCGATGCGCGACTGAATCCCGAGCAACTGGAGCATTATTACATCAATACCGGTACCGGCCAGACCGTACCGCTATCGACTGTCGCGCACCTGTCGCGGACCGTGATACCGGAGTCGCTGTATCGCTTCCAGCAGCTCAACTCGGCGCAGATTACCGCGGTGCAGACGCCCGGCACCACAATCGGCGAGGCGCTCGACTTCGTTCAGCAAACGGCGGCCAAAATTTTGCCGACCGGCTACTCGCTGGGCTACTCCGGCCAGTCGCGCCAGTACATGCAGGAGAGCGGGGCGCTCATCACGACCTTCTTCTTCGCGATCATCATTATCTATCTGGTGCTGGCTGCGCTATTCGAGAGCTTCCGCGACCCGTTCATTGTGCTGATCAGCGTGCCGATGTCGATTTCCGGCGCATTGATATTCCTCGCGCTCGGCTTTGCGACGATCAACATCTACACCGAGGTAGGCCTGATTACGCTCATCGGCCTCATCAGCAAGCACGGCATCCTGATCGTGCGCTTCGCCAATGACCTGCAAGCCGCGGGCAGAAGCAAGCGCGAGGCAGTCGAGGAAGCAGCCGGCATCCGCTTGCGGCCGATTCTGATGACGACCGCGGCGATGGTCCTGGGCGTGGTGCCGCTGTTGATCTCCAGCGGTCCCGGTGCGACCAGCCGCTTCGATATCGGTCTGGTGATTGCAGCCGGTATGTCGATCGGTACGCTGTTCACGCTGTTCGTCGTGCCGAGCATGTACCTGCTGCTGGCAAAAACGATCGAAATGGGTCCCGACAGCGAACTGCAGCCGGAGCCGGAAGCCCTGGAATAGGGCTTCCGGTGCATCCTATTCCGTCTCGATCTTTTCCGGTATCACGCTTGGAATGTCACCGCGCCGCGAGTAGAGGTGCTCGCGGCGCATTTGCTCGAACATCTCGTCGCGCTGTTTTTCGCTGTCAAACCATTTGAACGATTCCCAGTCCGGGCCCAGCAGGTGCGGTGCACGCATCGGGTCATTCTCGGGCATCGTCAGGCGAATACCGTATTTCTTCATCGTCTGTGTTCTTTCCTCATTCAGGATTGCGCGAAATACTGCCGTAGAAATTCGTCGAACGGCAGCGTATCTGAAGCCTCGATTTTAGCTTGTTCCGCCAAAGACTGTTCGGCTGCTTGCCGGAAGTGGGCCAGTAACTCGGGCGGGACCTCGCGATCGAGGAAAAACTGCCGGTGCTGCTTTGACATGCGCAGCGCGAAGGCGAAAAACGGCTCCTCGTGCGCCCGCATTTCGGCCAGGATCCGCGCCGAAGGCGTGCGATCCGGATCGTCCACGGCCGCGCGCTGTTCGGCCAGTATGCGCGTATAGTTGTCGCTACCGGACTGCGCATCCAGCAGAGCGGCGATCGGCGCCATTTGTGCCAGCAACTCATGAGCCCAGTCACGCAGCGGCCGGAAGCTGCCATCGCTTTCGAGTTGCAGCTTCGGATCCCGGCCCCGTCGGGTGACTCGCGCCTGGTTGCGATTGATGGCCTCGCGTTCGTTCTGCACGGTGAACGGGCTGTCTGCCAGCAGGCAGTAAATCAGGAACGTTTCCAGAAAATCCAGTTGCGCGGTGCTGACGCCGAGTGGCTCGAACGCGTTCACGTCCAGCGCCCGAACCTCGATATAGCGGACACCGCGACGCTTCAATGCCAGCGTCGGCTTCTCGCCGGATTCGGCGATATTTTTCGGCCGGATGAAGCTGTAGTACTCGTTTTCGATCTGCAATACGTTCGTGTTGAGTTGCCGGTAGCCGTCGCTGCCGGTGAGGCCGATCAGTTCGTACTCCGGCTCGGGCGTCGAGATCGCCTCTGTTAATCCGGCGACATAGTCGTGCAGGCTGTTGTAGCTGATGTTGAGGTGCGCCTGGTTCTTGTTTTTGTAGCCGATGTCGCTCATGCGCAGCGACGTCGCATACGGTGCGTACCAGGTGTAATCGTCGAATTCTTCGAAGTCGTGGCGACCGCCGGTCAGGAACGATTTGCAGATTGCCGGCGACGCGCCGAATAGATAGGGGACGAGCCAGCCGTAGCGTTGAAAATTACGGATCAGGCCGAAATACGCGTCAGCCATAAACGCCTGCGGTACGTCCTTCCGCTGCTCATGTTCCTGAAAGGCCGGCCAGAAATCCACCGGCAGCGAATAGTTGAAATGCACGCCCGAAATGGTCTGCATGACGCGTCCGTAGCGATAGCCAAGCCCCCGCCGGTAAACATGCTTCATCATGCCGACGTTCGACGTGCCGTATTCCGCGATCGGAATCCCGGAGTCACCCTCGACGGCGCAAGGCATGCTGGTCGCCCACAGCATCTCGGCGCCGAGTTCGCGGTAAACGGCAGTATGAATATCGCAAAGGGCCGCCAATGTTGCTGCCGTGCCGGGCTGCGGGGGCGTGATGAATTCGAGCAGCGCTTCTGAATAGTCGGTGGTAATCGCCGGATGGGTCAGCGCCGAGCCCAGCGCGCGGGGGTGTGGCGTCTTCGCGATCCGCCCGTCGGCTGTAACGCGCAGGCTCTCCTTTTCGATGCCTTCAAGTCCGGGCGTGAGCGCTGGCGCACCAGCATCGGCAAGCCACCGCAGGCGGCGTTCGAGAATATTGTGATCCACAGCGACTCCTTACACGGAGCCGGAATGATAAGGGATGGCGGTTGGCGGGTACAGTACCCGCCAGACTACCAGCAGTCAGAGCTTGATGCTGTTTGCAATCCCGTGTTGTCGAGTTTGAACCAGGTGCAATCGTCGTCGTCCTGTTGCGGACTGTCGGCGGTCGGTACAGCTTCTATCGTATAACTGGTCGTCGTGACAGTCGGCAGCGAGATCGTGTAGTACTGGTTAGGTGACGGCTGTGGAAACGTAGGGCACGTTCCGGGTGGCGTGGCGGTTGGTGTTGACTTGTAGTTATGGCCCTCGGCATAGCATCGCTCCAGTGCCTGCGCCGCCCGCTGCAAGGCGACTTTGGCGTCTGATCGGTCACTCTTGATAACCGACTTGCGATAGGACGGATAGGCGATAGCCGCAATGATCGCGATGATCGCCACAACGATCATCAACTCGACCAGGGTGAAGCCTTTTTTGTACGAGTTGCTCATTCGCAAACATCCATCTATTTATTTAGCTGCGCTTTCGTAGCGGAGCGACGTCGATCTCGACAGCGACTCCGGAACTTTTTGCACCGGGCTGATTGTAGTACTTGATCGTGACCGTCATGCCCTCGTTGATTTCATAAAGGCCGGCAATGCCGCGAAATCGGGTCTGCGAAGATGTGCGTATCGTCAAGCCGTTCACGGTCAATGTCGAAGCATTGGTATCCACCTTCTGAACGGTGCCTGTGACCGTATGCATCTCCACGGCGTACGTAGCCGACGCCGGAGTAACCGTTAGTGGAAATATGCCGGAAAATATAGCTGCCAGCAAAATCGCCTTCGGAAATTTCATAATCGTGTCCCTAGTGAATCTGCTTCCACGACGACCGCTGATGATCAGACCCCCGTTCCTTGACGGAGGCAATATGGCCGTTGGACTTGGTGATCAATTTGATATCGCCGATGTTGCCCTGCGACGTGCGCAGAATCGTCGGCGAAGTAGCATAGCCTTTCCCTAAACCGACACCGACAGGGTTTTTCTTCGGATCGGCATCCGTACCGGCGCCCACCTGGTCATCACCATCGAGCTCACCGTCGCCATTCAGGTCGATTTCGGGCATCGTAAAGCTTCCGCCGGTAGCGTAATTCAGCACCATCAGGAAACTCTCACCGCCTGCCTCACACAAGCTGGTACTTTGCGTAGCCGACGGTACATAGGTTGTAAATATAAGTCGGCCTTTATCCAGACGCGGATCGGTAATCACTCTTTCGCCGCTATCCGGCAGATTCATGTACCACCCGTTCTTCTCATTCCAGTCGATGGCGTTGTCGCTTACGGTGCGCGCATCAACGGTAGTGCCGTCTTTCGGGGTGACGGTTATCGTTGTGATCACCTGCTGCACAAGCTGACTGCCGGTTACCGTGGCTCCCGCGAGCTTGTCCCAGATGCCGTAGAAAGTCTGGGCCGTGGTATCGGTCAGGTCGTCGACGCCGAGAAATTTTCCGGTGCCGAAGTAAACCATCAGCCCCGCGCGGGTAGGATGGCCGGGGTGGAAGCTCACCAGCGGCTGGGTGGTAATGGGCTGGATTTGGCCGCTGCTGTTCTCCGCCTTGAATAGCAGGCTGTCGCTGAGGCTGCAACTACTGGTGCTGCAACTCAAGCCCACGTGCCACAAATTGCCCTGAAGATCGCCTACGTAAACGGTATCGTCGTACGGGCTGCCGCTGGATGAAACCAGTGCTGGAGTCGAGGCGCCATTGGGTTTGGTTGTGTCGCAGGCGCTAGAGTCGCCGCTACACAGTGCCAGCGTCCCCAGCAGGCTGCCCGTTTCGGCATCCACCACATAGACGTATGGTTGGCCGTCCGAATTGTTATAGCCCGAGCCGAAGACCATGATCCATTTATCGGCGGTACATTCGCCAGTTGTGGTGTCAAACGACAGGCAGACATCGCCGATCTGGGGTTGGCTGTAGGTGTAGCCGAGCGTGCTGAAACCCGTCGTAGTGCTATCATCTTCCCAAAGCACCTTCGATGCGACGGCACTTTCCGATGTCATGGCATCCGGATCCGTCACGTCGATCGCGTAGATACCCTTTCCGCCGTGATCCAGGCCTCCGGCAAGCACGGTATGCCATGTGCCGTCGGCAAATTCGACATCGCTCGCCGTGGGCGAACCATCCACGTAGAATCGGTGTCCGCTGTTGTAGCTGGGTTGTGTCAGATCATACATCGTGTTCAGGACAGCATACGGGGCGAACGCAAAAACTTCGTCGCCAGTCGCTGCTTTGAAAGCGTGCAAAAAGCCGTCATTGGCGCCAACGTAAATCATAGGCGTCCGGTCTTTGTTTGCACTCTGGAACGTGATATACGACGTGTCGCTGATATACATCCTCGGGGCGCCGATGAACAGCGGGTTACTGTCGACGATATCGCCGAGAATATGAGCACGGCTCCGATAACTGCCATTGTTGCGCTGCTCTTCCAGCGGGTCACCGCGCAGATATTGCACAGCGTCCTGTAGTTGCGTATCGGTCAAAGTCGTGCCGGAACCCTGCATCAATGCCAGGCCGGTCTTGCTTGTAGTTGTGATGTACGTGCTGTAACGGAATGGCTCGCCCTGACTTGTTGCAGGGTTCCATGTCACGATGCGTCTGCCGGTATTCCAATTCGCCGCGTCCAGTTGTGTTTGCGCCGACCAATTGGCACTGCCGGTGCTGGTATCGACGGAGCCATCGGCGGCAACAGGATAGGCGTAAAGGTTGCCGGTCCAGTCGCCGTATTGATCCTGCGACTCGAATTGGCCCTGATAAACCACAGTGTCGCTGCGCAAGCCTGTCGAGTTGACGGCGGCTGCAGTCGTGGTGAGGTTCGCCGCTTCGACGTGGGACATAATGACCTGCATCTTGCTGGCGACATCCTGAGGTGTTGTGGCCGGGAAATAGTCGCCGGTTCCGCCGGCCACGGCCATAGCCGTAAGTGCATCCGCCGCTTCAGAGTTTAGGGAAGTATCAACCCCGGCACCTAGGCCAATGACGTACGTCTCGATCCCGGTGCTCTTGAGTTTCTTGATTTGATCGATCGTGTCTATGAGCGCTTGATCATTGTCGGCCGTGACGCCATAGCCATCGGCAGCCGCAGTGCCAAGCGGCGGCCATTTGTTGCCGTTCAGGTCCATAGTTGGCAGCCCGTCCGTGACCAGTACCACGTACCTCTGGCCGGCGCAGCCATTTGCGGAAGCTGGCGCACTCTGGTTCGGATAAGAGCCATCGTAATAGCTATAGGCGCTCTGCAGGAGTCCCGCGAGCGGAGATTGGCCTGCCACCGCTTTGATTTCGCCGGATGATGGATCGTTCGTTTCCGGCTTCAGAAAGGACGAGAATTTGCCGACGTAGGTGTTGATATCGTTTTGAGTGGGATGTCCGCATGCTGTGCCGCCGTCAGCACATATTGCCGACGTAATCGGCACCAGCAGATCCCCGCTGCCTGCGTTCACGTCCGCAGAATAGCCGAACCCACGCTTGGCGTAGAGAACTTCATACGAGTATGGGACGTAGCCGGCATTGGTGGGGCCGGTTTTGAATGGTCCGATACCCGGAGCCCGCGACTGATAGCAGACCAGAACGTTCCCCGACTCGTAATCAGTCCGTGAAAAATCGGAATACGGGCTTGTAATAGGAGTTGTGCAATCGGACTTGTAGATACCGTTATAAGTTACGAAGGCATCGGTCGAGCCGGACGAATAAAGTACGTCGTTCACCGACGGATCATCACTGCTCTTGGCGATATTCAGAAATTCCTTCCCGCCAATGCTCTGCCCGGAATAGCGGGCACTGCTGAGAGTCGAGCACCCATTGCCGGTGCCGGTTTCGTTGTAGCACGGGTTGTACACCCAATCTACACCCTCCGTACCTGCAGGCTGCGTATTGGTGAAGATGAATCCGCTGTCAGGCGGGCTCATGTAGTAAACCCAGGTGCTGTAAAGACTGGGAGAGCCGGTGGAAAAATCCATCAAACCGAAATCGGTATTGCCGGAGTACTGCTGCAGGATGTCCGTAATGGCTGCTTTGGCAAGGTTCAGGCGGCTGGCGGAATTATCACAAAGATCGCCGTCTGACTGTGTAATTGTGTAAGGGGCCGCTCCATTGATGACAGTAGCATCACATGGTGGCGTAAAGCCTGCAGGAACAGTGTAGTTTTTTGGCGAACTGGTGCCTGCGGCTACCGACGTCACAGTTCCTGAGCCAGTCATAATAGCCCCGCCCAGATCGCCATCCATCGATTGTGAATTGCCAAGCAGTATCAGCACCTCCGGGTGTGTCGGCTGAACCAGTGTCAGCGGAACGTCCGAAATCTGGGTAGTCGGTGTCGTAGCAAACGCGCTGTTGGTGCCGAGCACAAGTACTGCTGACAGAACAACTTTCGCGGCATTCCTGAGAAACCCAAGGCTTTGCTGAATATTCATGGTAGTTTGACCTGTGAAGCCTCGCTCGGGGTTTTTACGGCCGGTAGGCGCCTTGCAAAATAACTTCGCCGGGAGTGTCTCCGCTTGTCGCCTCGGCCGTTATCTGCAGGAATTGCAACGGCGGTACGTTCCCGTATTCTGCTTGCCCGAGGTTCTGGCCCGGCGCCGGCTCGGGTGGCAACTGCTGCACGGCGTAGCGTGGCTTGAGCGACAGACCGTCGATGGTCCCTGAATAGGCAAAGGTTTTGGTTGGATCGGTCCAGTCGATGGTTTCCCAGAGCGAGCTTTCGCCGATAGCTGTAGGATCGGGCGGCGGATAGCATCCTTGGGTACCGTCGAACGCCGTGCAGATATTGCCGATCGCCAGCTGATGTTCCGCGTCGATCATCGAGGCTTCCGCGGCCTGAAAGGCTTTGTTATGGGCCTGGCGATTGCCAGCCATCTTTTCTTCCAGCGTCGTCCCTTGTGTTGCAGCGAGCCCGATCAGCGTAAGCACCAACAGGATAAGCAGTGCGACGACAAGCACGACTCCTTTTTGTCGGACCATGATGTTGCGACGTTCGAAGTTGGTATGCATGACGTTCACAGCACGCGATTGCGGATTGCAATGGTGTCGGTAAACACTTTTCTCATGTGCATGTCGTTGGGCGGCGTCACCGACGTATCGAGCAAGACGAAAGTCGGCGCCGTGGCGGGCTTGGCGGTTGCGGTGTCCTCGCTTTCCACGAGCACCGCAATTTTTACGCTCACAACGTTGTTCCAGTCACTAACATCGTTTGCGGTGACGTACCGATTCGGGGTGAGGTTACCGTCGGTGTCGACGCCATACAGAGCCTGAAGATTGGTGATGCCGCTGACCAGTTCCTGGGGAGTGCCATCCCCGACTTTTTTGTAGAGGCCGCAGGTGCCGGTGTTGCAGTTGTCGGACAAGTCGCGGGCGCCGATGAAATAGGTGACCGTCGCAATCTTTTGCACCTCCGACCCGATACGAAATGCCTGTCCAAGATCCTTCGTTGAGTTGCCGGGATCCGAGTTGCCTGTGTTGTGTTGGATATGATCCGCGGATGTCTGTACCGCAGTGACCTGAAATACGGCCGCCGCGCTGCAGTCGGTCAGCATGACAATGTCTCCGGGCTGCAGGTCGGATGCCGCGACATTGTTCACTTTCAGTTCGGCAGACGATTTCGGCATCGCTTCCGAGATATGCACTCCCATGCCTTGAACGGTGCGAACGGCCACGACATCAGTGCCCTGAACAGCGTGAATTTTGGTCGAGTCAGTGAGGGCGGCAGGCAGCGTCGGCGACCACGTCGTGCTGCCATTGCTGGAATCGAAACCCTGTAATCCATGGTTGAAGTTGTACAGAAACTGGTCGCTGGCAGAGTCCAGGTTCAACGTGCTGACGACGCTCGCCGGGCTGCCGCCACTGCAGCCGGTGTACCCGGCCATGCGTATATCGTGGACCAGAAAGGACGTCGCAAAGCGCCCTTTTTCCTGGATTTGGGCAAGTCCCCGGTTCAACCGGTAACTGGCGCGACTGGACAGATAGACTTCAACGACACCCGCAATAAGTATCAGCCCCAAAAGCATCGCGATCATGAGTTCAACGAGCGACAGGCCGCGCTGATAACGCTTCATCTTCATATAGCTCATTAAAAGGCGGTGGTGACGACCAGCTTCGCGGTGCTGTCATCTTCGTTATGCTCAAGGCCGCGCTGCAGCCAGTTGAGCGTCACAGTCACGACGGTGTTGATCCCGGATGTGTCTGTGCTGACGCTTGCTTTGCCATCAGGCAATTTCGCCACCTGCTTCAGCCATTGCGACATGTCCCATTGCACCAGTTGGGCCGGGGTGCAATCGGGTATTGGAGTGTCAGCCGTTGGTATGCAAACGGGTGGATTGGTCGGTGCCGGATCGGTCAGCAGCCTGTCATACGCCTTGCCTTTGGCTTCGCTGATGTTCGCGCGCATGCGGTCGAACAGGTTGTAGGCGAGTACGTTTGCTTGCGTTCTGAGGTAGGCACCGTCGTTGGCGTGTAGCGATGAAGTCTGCAGACCGGCGAGTCCTAGAAGACCGACGCTTAGAATGACGAGCGCAATCAGCACTTCGATAAGCGAGAAGCCCGTATTTCTTTTCCGACTGTTCATCATTTATCAGCTACAGGTTCCGGCGGCCGTTCGAACCGCCCCGGCGGGGCTGACGATAACGGCACGGGCGGAGGTGTTGTGCGCATCGCAAAGGGTGAAGGTGCCGCTCGTGGTACTGATACCCGAAGGGTCATAACCAATAGTGGTGGCTCCCAGCGTGGCGGTAAGCGTGTTGTTTCCGTCGATCGCAGGAAAGACGTGAAGCAGCTCACCCGATTCAACCTTCCCGTCGCCGTTCTTGTCCGCAAAAACGATCCATCCCTTGTTCCAGTCGGTGATGCATTTCATCTGATCACTGCTGGCGCAGACGACCGTGGTGGTGCGTTCGCTCACAGCTTCGCTGCGTGCAATGTTCAGCGCGCGCACAAGCGAATTGACTTGGGCGGCCATGCGATTTTCCTGCACGAACTGATTAAAAGCGGGAACCCCGGCGGTGACGAGGATCGCAGCAACGGCAATCGTCACCATCAACTCAATTAACGTGAATCCCTTATTACGGCCGGTCATAGTCTTGGTCTCCGTCACGGCCTTTTTGTCATGCGGTGTAGTATAGGTTTCGTGGTCGCCCGGACCAGCGGCAACGGGACGGGCGGGAAGAATGCGCGGACGGACGGCGAGGGCCAGTTTGGGCAGGAAAAGTCGTATGGATGAGTTTTTTCAGACACCGCCGGAACTTGGCAATCAATATGAAAGTGACGTGTTACTGCGTCACTGGCTGGCGCGGGTATTGCCGGCCGATGTGTTGGGGGAAGTTGAGCCGGGGCTACGGGCGCTGGGGGCACGTGCCGCGGGTGACATGCTTGCCATGGCGGCCGATGCCGAAGCCAACCCGCCGCGGCACGTTCCTTACGATCCCTGGGGTCGCCGCATCGATGCAATCGAGACCGCGCAAGGCTGGCGCGATCTGCTAAAGGTGGCGGCCGAGGAGGGCGTTGTCGCCGCCGCCTACGAGCGCGAGCACGGCGCGCATTCGCGCGTGCATCAATTTGTGCGGCTGTATCTCTACAACCCGTCGTCTGCGATCGCATCCTGCCCCCTGTCGATGACTGACGGCGCCGCGCGCGTGATCGAATTGTTCGGCGACACGGCGCTCAAGCGCGACGTGATGCCGCATTTGATCAGCCGGGACCCCGCGAGCTTCTGGACCGGCGGGCAGTGGATGACCGAACGTACCGGCGGCTCCGACGTGCGCACCTCGCGTACCGTCGCTCGCGATACCGGCGACGGGTGGCGGCTGCACGGCACCAAGTGGTTCACGTCGGCGACCACCGGCGAGATTGCGATGACGCTCGCGCGTATCGAGGAGAACGGCCGGCACGATGATGACTTGAGCCTGTTCTACTTGAAGTTGCGCGACGACGCCGATCGGCTGAACGACATCTTTGTGCATCGGCTGAAGGACAAGCTCGGGACGCGCGCGCTGCCGACCGCCGAACTCACGCTGCAAGGAACGCCAGCGGTACTGGTCGGCGAGCGCGGGCGCGGCATCGCGCAGATCAGCACGATTCTCAATATCACGCGGCTGTACAACGCCGTGGCGGCCGTCAGCTACATGCGCCGTGGCATCGGCCTCGCCCGCGACTATGCCGGCAAGCGGCGCGCGTTCGGCAAGCTGCTGGCCGAGCAGCCGCTGCATGCCGAGACACTGGCCGACCTTGAAGCCGAACATGCCGGCGCGTTTTATCTCGCCTTCGAGATGGCGCGGCTGCTGGGCCGCGACGAGTGTGATGAAGCAAACGATGCGGACAAGGGCTTGCTGCGGCTGATGACACCGGTCGTCAAGCTCTACACCGCGAAGCAGGCGATCGCGGTTGCCAGCGAAGTGCTCGAGTGCTTTGGCGGCCAGGGCTATATCGAAGATACCGGCCTTCCGGCGCTGCTGCGCAACTGCCAGGTGCTCTCGATCTGGGAGGGCACGACGAACGTGCTGGCGCTGGACGTGCTGCGGGCGTTGAAGCGGCCCGAGCTGCTGACGTTGCTGATCGAGGACAGCCGACGGCGGCTACAGGATGCGGTTGTCGTACCCGTCGGTTTGCGCGGGCGAATCGAGTCGAGTATCGACGCAATTGCAGCCTATGGCGCTCGCATGCCGCAGATGGATTCGGCTGAACGCGAGGCGGGCGCACGACGCTTCGCCTACGCGCTGGCGCGAACCTACGGGGCGGCGCTACTGGCGGGTGGCGCGGCGTACGCCGAGGACGAACACGCAGCCTGGTTGATGGAAATGCTGCGACGGTGGTTGCGGAACGATTGCAAAATCTCGTCCATCCGCTAAAATAGACCGGTTAGTCCATTTTCGCTTTCACAGGCCACTTTCATGCTGACTCCAATTTCTGCCGGTGCACGGCGCGCCGGGGCGATACCTTTGTTTTTGGTGCTGGCGGTGGCGTCGGCCGGGCTGGCGCTGCCGGCCGCGCCGGCGGATGCGATCACCGTCCAGCAGGCACTCGCCAAGGCATACCGCAACAACGCGCAGCTCAAGGCGCAGCGGGCGGCGCTGGACGCTGCGGCGGACCAGGTGCAGACGGCCAAAAGCGGTTGGAAGCCGCACGTGGATTTATCCGCCAGCGCCGGCCGCACCCGCCTCGACGGCTCGTTCTCGCCCCTGTTCGGCGACTTTTCCAATCCCGCCAACCCGATTCTGCCGCTGACGCTGCATGGCAGCGCGGTGGGCGTCTCCGTGCGGCAGCCGATCTACGAGGGTGGACGCACGAGCGCCGCGATCGACCAGGCGCAGAGTATGCTCTCGGCGCAGGGTGCGATGCTGCAACAGACCGAGCAGCAGGTGTTTCTGCAAGCCGCGCAAGCCTACATCGGGGTGCTGACGGACCAGGCGGTGCTTCGGCTGGAACAAAACAACGTCAACGTGCTCAAGCAGCAGCTCGATTCGGCGCAAGCGAACCTGAACGCCGGCGAGGCGACGCGTACGGACGTGGCCCAGTCGCAGGCGCGTCTGGCGGGCGCACGGGCCCAGGTGATCCAGGCGCGCGGCAACCTGCGAGAGGACCGGGCCAGCTTTCGCCGCATCATCGGCGTGCCGGCCAGCAACCTCACGCCACCGCCGCCGGTGAGCGGCTTGCCTTCGTCGCTCGCGCAGGCTCGCCAGCTTGCATCGCAAAACTATCCTGTGATCGCCGCGCGCTACGCGGTGCAGGCGGCGCAGTACAACGTCGACACGGTCAAAGGCCAGTTCTCGCCGTCGCTCGGGTTGAGCGCGTCGTATCTGCACGCGAACGACCCGCAGTTCGCGTTTTCGCAACTCAACACCGCGGAGATCATGTTGAGTCTGAGTATTCCGATCTACCAGGGCGGCGCACTGCACGCGCAGAAGAGCCATGCCCGTCACCTGGCCGAGCAGCGTCGTGACCAGCTTCTCGATGCCCAGCGCATGGCGGTCGAACAGGTGACGCGAGCCTGGCAGGCATACAAGACGGCACATGCGGCTTTGAAGTCGATCAAGGCGCAGATTCAGGCGGCGCAGATTGCATTCAAGGGTGTGAAAAGCGAACACCGCGTCGGCGAGCGCACCCAGCTCGACGTGCTGGATGCGCAGCAGGATCTGCTGAGCGCGCGGGTCAGCCTGGTGCGCGCCGAGGCGACCATGCGGATTGCCGCGTACGCGCTCAAGGCGAACACCGGCACGCTGACGGCCGATGCCGTCCTGGGCCGCACATTGCAACAGCCGGCCACAGCCGCAGCGCCATGACGGCTCGCGCCCGCCCGGAAAAACACGCGGCCATCGTCGCCGCGGCGCAGGAAGTGTTTCTGGACGCCGGCTACCCGGCAGCCAGCATGGACGCAATCGCCGGACGTGCCGGTGTCTCCAAGCAGACCGTCTATAACCACTTCGGGAGCAAGGATGAATTGTTCGGTGCCGTGATCCGCGGCCGCTGCCAGCAGTTGCTGGAGGCGCTCAAGCCGGAACAGGCGGCCTCAGGCTGGCCGGAAACGGTGCTCTACAGCCTGGCGCAGGCGTTCGTCGACAAGATGCTCGCGCCGGACACGCTGGCGCTGTACCGGACGCTGGTGGTGGAGTCGCAGCGCTCCCCCGAGCTGCGCGAGATTTATTATCGGTCGGGGCCGGACCTGGCGGTCGAAACGCTGTCGGATTATTTGCGCCTGCAGACCCGGCGCGGCGTCCTGCGCGTCGCGCAGCCGCGGATCGCCGCCGAGCAGTTCTTCGCAATGCTCGGCGGCCATCTGCAGATTCGCGCCCTGCTCGGCCTCGACCCGAAGCCGCCGGCGCGCAAGATCAAGGCTTACGTGGACAATGCGGTGGCGACTTTCCTCAACGGCGTCACCGCCTGACGGCTTTACTACTGCCGCGCGTTGCCCAGCAGCCGCAGAATTTCCAGGTACAGCCAGACCAGCGTGATCATCAGCGCGAAGCCGCTGTACCACTCCATAAACTTCGGCGCCCCGGCTTCCGACGTGCGCTGCATCATGTCGAAGTCGAGCACCAGGCTCAGCGCGGCGATGCCGATGATGAACAGGCTGATGCCGATGCTGAGGCCGCCGCTGCCGAACAACAGCCCCATGTTCACGCCGAACATGCCGACGATCCAGGTGACGATATAAAACAGGAAGATGCCGCCGATTGCCGCGGTCACGCCCATGCGGAATCGCTGCGTCACCTTGATAATGTGGCTGCGATACAGGAACAGCATCACGGCCATCACGCCGAAGGTCAGCGCCACCGCCTGGATCACGATGCCGTGCGCATGTGCGTTATAGAACGCGGAGATGCCGCCGATCGCGAAACCTTCGGCAATGGCGTAGAGCGGCGCAGTCACCGGCGCCCATTTCGGCTTGAAGATGGTCGCAAACGCGAAGATCAACCCGACGATCAGGCCGCCGTACATGTACGGCGTGATCGCGCCGGGATTGAGCGGCGTGTATTGCGTCCAGGTCCAGCCGGCGGTAATCAGAAGCAGCACGAACAGCACGATCGTCTTGTTGATCGCGCCGTTGAGCGTCATCGCCTCGCCGGCGGCGGCGCGCGGCAGGCCGCGGTAGGTCCCGCTGCGGAACGCGGGGTTGCTCGATTTCATCAAATCTCTGGCCATTGTGTTACCTTTCGATCGCGGCATTCGCCGGAAAATACCGGCGCATTGTCGCTTTAGAACGTTCTTCATTCAATTAGTTGCGGGCGAACGTGGGGTTTTCAAGTAAAGCGATGGGGCTGACAGCGCTACTGGACGAACTGGCTGCCGGCGCAACTATTGTCACTGTTAACGACCGCCTCGCGCGGCGCCTGCGCCAGGCGTGGGGCGATCGCTGCCGCGCGGCTGGCGACGGGGCGTGGGAAACACCACCGGTGCAGCCATTCGGCGGCTGGCTGTCGAGCCTCTACGCCGCGCGGCGCGACGCTGCATTTGGCGGCGCTCCCGCAGTCCATGTACACCTGCTGACCCCGGTGCAGGCCGAGGCGGTGTGGACGCGGCTGATCGCCCAGTCGCGGCCTGGCAATGATCTGTTGCAGCCGGCCGCGGCCGCGGAGGCCGCCGCCGATGCCTGGCGGTTGTGCCATGCCTGGCGCGTGCCGCTCGACCGGCTGATGGTCGGCAATGACGACAGCGTCGCGTTTGCCGGCTGGGCCCGGGCCTACGACGAGTCGTGCGCACGGGAAGGCTGGCTCGACGCCGCGCGCCTGTTGGATTGGTTGTGCAACGAGCTTGACCACCTGGCGCTGCCTGAGCGGCTGGTTTTTGCCGGCTTCGACGAGTGGACGCCCCAACAGACGGCGCTGCTGGATGCATTTGCGGCGCGCGGGGTGGCCGTGGTGCGCGGGGGCCTGCCGCCGGTGCCGGCGCAGTGCGTCGAGGTGATCGAGGCGGCCGACGCCGACGCCGAACTGGCAACCGCTGCGCGTTGGGCAGCGGATCAGATACGTGCCGATTCAAATCGGCGCATCGGCATCGTCGTGCCGGATCTCGAAGCGCGTCGCGAAGCCGCCGTACGCGCCGTGACCGCTGCCATCGATCCCGGCGCACTGGCTGCCGACGCGGGTGGTGAAGCGCTGCCCGTCAATGTCTCGCTTGGGGCGCCGCTCGCGGCGCGGCCACTGGTGCGCGATGCGCTGCTCGCGCTCGACGCCGTGCATTCGCCGTTCGACGTGTCCGCGCTCGGCATGCTGCTGCGCTCACCGTTTGTGGGGGGCGCCGAGCGCGAGCGCTGCGGGCGCGCGCAACTGGACGTGCGGCTTCGGGATCATGGCGAAGCGCGGATCATGCCGACTACGCTGCGCTATTTCGCGGCCGACTGTCCGTTGTGGCTGTCGTACTGGGAATCGTTTCGGAAAGTGCTGAAAGAGGCGCCGCGTACCGCCGGCCCGCGGGCGTGGGCCGAAATCCTGGATGCGGCACTGTCGGCACTCGGCTGGCCCGGCGAGCGACCGCTCGATAGTGGCGAGTACCAAGCGGTGGCCGCCTTCCGCGAGTTGCTGACCGAGTTGGCCCGGCTCGAGCCGGTGGTTGCCGCGCCGATACGCCGCAGCGAAGCGCTGGCGCAACTGAAGCGCCTGGCCGCGCGGCGCCGGTTCCAGCCCAAAAGCAACGAGGCGCCGATTCAGGTGCTGGGCCTGCTCGAAGCGGCGGGGCTGGATTTCGACCGGCTGTGGATCACCGGCATGGATGATCGCCGCTGGCCGGCGCGGCCGGAGCCGAATCCGTTCATTCCGGCCGCCGTGCAGCGCGAATATGGGCTGCCGCACGCGTCTGCGGCGCGCGAGCTGGCGTTTGCCGAGGCGATTACGCGGCGCTTGACGGGCGCGGCGCCGGAAGTGGTTGTGAGCTGGCCGGCGCGCGACGGCGATGTGGCGTTGCGGCCGAGCCCGTTGCTCAGGGTTAGCGGCGAGCGGTTAGAGGTTAGCGGAAGATCCGATCTTCCTTCCAACCGCTTACCCCTGACCGCTGACCTCTTACCCGGCGCTCCCGTCGGCGCATCATGGCCCGAGCTGATTCGTTCAGCTGGACAGATCGAAACCTTGATCGACGACCAGGCGCCGCCGCTGACCGCGGACGCGCCCATTCGCGGCGGCACGGGGTTGCTCAAGGATCAGGCTGCGTGTCCGTTCCAGGCGTTTGCACGCCGCCGGCTAGGCGCGGCAATGCCGGTGCCGCTCGCACCTGGGCTGGATGCGGCAGTCCGCGGGCAGTTGGTGCACGCGGTGCTCGAGCGGTTCTGGGGTGCCGTCGGCGATCGGGCGACACTCGCGGCGATGGATACGGCAGGCATAAGCGCCGCCATCGACAGTGCCGTCGAGGCAGCACTCGCGCGCGAGGCGAAGCGGCGGCCGGCAACGCTGTCGCCGCGGCTGCAGGCGCTGGAGCAGGCGCGGTTGCGGGGGCTGCTGGCACAGTGGCTGGAATTTGAACTGGCGCGCACGCCATTCGAGGTGGCAGCGCGCGAAATGGATACGGAACTGACCGTCGGCGGCATGACGCTGCAGTTTCGCATCGACCGGATCGATAAGCTCGGCGATGGCCGCGAGGCGGTGATCGATTACAAGACCGGGCACGTCGGCGGCGGCGTTTGGGATGGCGAGCGGCCCGACGAACCACAGTTGCCGGCTTACGCGCTGGCGCGAGGCGGCAACGTTGCGGCGGTGCTGTTCGCGAGCCTGCGGCGCGGCGAACTGGGGTGGCGCGGTATCGCCGACGACGCGACCGGGATCCGGCCGCTTAATCGCGCGGAGGATGCCAATCTCGCGGCGCTGCAACGTGAATGGCGTGTGACGCTCGAGCAGTTGGCGATCGATTTCCGCGACGGTAACGCGCGGGTCGATCCGAAGACGCCGCAAACCTGCCGCTACTGCGATCTGGGGCCATTGTGTCGGGTGTCGGAGCAATCAACTGTAGGAGCGGCCTTCGGCCGCGATGATATTGACTCGCGGCCGAAGGCCGCTCCTACAATTGGAAAAGCAATGTTCAATGATGAATAAAGCCGCCGATGCCGCCGCGCGCCGCGAAGCGCTCGCGCCCGACCGGTCGTTCATCGTCCAGGCGCCGGCCGGCTCGGGCAAGACCGAGTTGCTGACGCAGCGCTACTTGAGGTTGCTCGCGACGGTCGATGCGCCCGAGCAAATTCTCGCCATTACCTTCACGCGCAAGGCCGCCGGCGAAATGCGCGACCGGGTGCTGCGCGCGCTTGCGGCCGCCGACGGGGCCGAACCGGACGAGCCGCACCGGGCAAAAACCTGGCGGCTCGCGCGCGCGATGCGCGAGCGGGACCGCGAGCATGACTGGCGGCTGGCCGAGCATCCGGCGCGCCTGAACATCGATACGCTCGATGCCTTCGCCGCGGGGCTGACGCGACGGCTGCCGCTCACGGCCGGGCTGGGCGTCGCGCCGCGGATCGCGGAGCGGGCCCGGGATCTGTACGTCGAGGCCGCGCGGCGCACGCTCGCGGCGCTGGAGGACGGCGGCGGCTGGAGTGATGCCGTGGCGGCGCTGCTCGCGCATCTCGATAACGATGTCGGCCAGCTCGAAGGCTTGCTGGTCGCGATGCTGGGCAAGCGCGACCAGTGGTTGCGGCTGATTGCCGGGGGGCATGAACGCGAGGCGCTGGAGGCCGCGCTGGCGCGCGAAGTCGAAACGCAGCTTCAGGCGTTGCGGGCGAGTGTGCCGGCGGCGCTTGCCGCCGATCTGATCGAGGTGGCGCGGCAGGCGGCGGACAACCTGGTTCGTGTCGGCAGCGACAGCACGCAATGCATCTGCGCACGGTTACGTGAGTTGCCCGGAGCGCGCCCCGACGACGTGGCGTTCTGGTGCGGTCTCGCGGCGATCTGGCAAACGCAGTCCGGCGACTGGCGCAAGCGGCTGACCAAAAACGAAGGCTTTCCGCCGGATCAGAAAGATTTCAAACAGCAGGCGACGCAGCTGCTGATGCAGCTTGCCGATCATCCGGAATTTGCGGCGCGGCTGGCGGCGGCGCGCAGTCTGCCGCCGGTGGTTTACGGCGACGCGCAATGGCTCGTCCTCGACGCGCTCCTCGATCTGCTGAAGCTGGCCGCCGCGCAGTTGCAGGTGGTGTTCGGCGAGCAGGGCAGCGTCGACTTCATCGAAATCACGCTGCGGGCATTGCGCGCACTTGGCGAGCCGGACGCGCCGACCGATCTCGCGCTCGCGCTCGATTACCGCCTGCAGCACATTCTCGTCGACGAGTTCCAGGACACGTCGTGGAGCCAGTACGCGCTGCTCGAACGCCTCACCGCCGGCTGGAGTCCCGGCGACGGCCGCACGCTGTTCCTGGTCGGCGACCCGATGCAGTCGATTTATCGTTTCCGGGAGGCCGAAGTCGGCCTCTACCTGCGCGCGCGCCGCGAAGGCATCGGCGACGTGCATCTGACGCCGCTGTCGCTCGGCATCAATTTCCGTTCGACGACGGCGGTGGTCGACTGGATCAATCGCGCCTTTGCCGCGCTGTTTCCGGAAACGGAGGACGTCGCGGCCGGCGCCGTGCCGTATGCCCCCGCGATCGCACGCGATGACGATGCGACCGAGCGCGGCGTGGAAGTCGTGGCGCGGCTGGATGCGGATCACGCCGACGAAGCCGCACGCGTCGTCGCGCTGATCGAAGCGCGCCGCGCGGCCGCGCCCGACGAAACGATTGCCGTACTTGCGCGCAGCCGCGGCCACGTTGCCGCGACGATGGCAGCGCTGCGCGAGGCGGGCCTGAAGGCGCAGGCGGTCGAACTGGAACAGCTCGCCGATCGGCCGGTGGTGCAGGATCTGACGTCGCTGACACGGGCGCTCGCCCACCCGGTAGACCGGCTCGCGTGGCTGGCGGTGCTGCGCGCGCCGTGGTGCGGGCTGACGCTGGCGGATCTCGCGGCGCTGGCCGAGAACGACGACCGCTGCATCTGGGAACTGTTGAATGATGCTGAGCGGCGCGGTGCTTTGTCCATGGATGGGCGTGCCCGGGTTGAACGCCTCGCGGCAGCGCTCGAGCCGGCCGTCGACAACCGGCGGCGTCAACCGCTGCGACGGCTGGTCGAGCAGACCTGGCTGGCGCTCGGCGGCCCGGCTTGCGTAGCCGGCCCCGCGGATCTGGACAACGCCGATGCATTCTTTTCGCTGCTGGAAGAAATGGACGAGGCGGGCGATCTGGCGGACGCCAGCGCATTGGCCGAGCGGCTGACCGACCTGTACGCGCGGCCGGCGCCGGACGCCGATCCGTGCTTGCAGGTCATGACGATCCACAAGGCCAAGGGGCTCGAATTCGACACCGTGATTCTGCCGGCACTGGAGCGGTCCCCGCGCAGCGATCAACGCCAGTTGCTGCTGTGGCTCGAGCGCCCGCGCGCCGGGCGCGAGCCCGATTTCCTGCTCGCGCCGATCGCCGCCGCCGAAGCGTCGGCCGACGCGCTGTACGACGGCCTCAAAGTGCTGCGTGACGAACAGGACGAACTGGAGCAGCTGCGGCTGCTGTATGTCGCCGCGACGCGTGCGCGGCGTCATCTTTACCTGCTCGGCAATGTGCGGACCAAAATCGAGCGCAACGGGCGCGAGATCGCGCCGCCGTCGTCGCGTTCGCTGTTGATGAAGCTGTGGCCGGCGGTCGAGGCGGAATTTGCCAGGGCACTGGCGGCCGAACCGGGCGCATCCGAAGCGGTGGCGGCGGCAAGCCAGCCGCACCCACTGCGCCGCCTGGTTAGCGACTGGCAGACGCCGCCGCCGCCGCGCATCGACTGGCGAGTCGAGGCGATGCCGGAGACGGCCGCGGACGAGGCGGTGGAATTCTCATGGGCCGGTGAAATCGCCCGCCAGGTCGGCGTGCTGATCCACGCGCTACTCGAGCGGATTGCGCGCGACGGTGTGGACGGATGGTCGGCGGCGCGCGTCGAAGCGCTCGCGCCAGTGCTCGAATCGCGGCTGCGCTGGCTGGGCGTGCCGGACGGCGATCTCGAACCCGCTTGCCGGCGGATCGTCGATGCCGTTGCAGCGACGCTGGGTGACGAGCACGGCCGCTGGCTGCTTGCGGCCCACGACCTGGCACGCAGCGAATACGCTTTGTCCGGCATCGTCGACGGCCGCCGGGTGAGCGGCGTGATCGACCGGACGTTTGTTGACGATCAGGGCGTGCGCTGGATCGTGGATTACAAGACCGGCGGCCACGAGGGTGGCGACGTGGCGGCGTTTCTGGCGCGCGAGCGCGAGCGTTATGCGCCGCAGCTTGCGCTGTACGCGCGGCTGCTGGCGGCGCGCGAAGAGCGGTCGCAGCGCGTGGGTCTGTATTTCCCGGTGCTGGGCAAGTGGATGGAGCTAGAATAGGCGACGTCATGGCCGAAAACACGATCCACAACAGCCTCGTCGTCGCCATTTCCTCGCGCGCGTTGTTCGACCTCGAAGAAAGTCATCGCGTGTTCGTCGAAGAGGGACTCGAAGCGTATTCGAAATACCAGATCGAGCACGAAGACGATCTGCTGCAACCGGGCATCGCGTTTCCGTTGGTCGAAAAGCTGTTGAGATTGAACGCCGACGCGCACACGCCGCGCGTCGAAATCATCCTGCTGTCGCACAACAGCGCCGACACCGGCCTGCGTATTTTCAATTCCATCGAGCACTTCAAGCTCGACATCACCCGCGCGGCGTTTACCAACGGGCTGTCGCCGTATCGCTACGTCGAACCGTTCGGTGCCGATTTGTTCCTGTCCGCCGAGCCCGAAGACGTGCGCCAGGCGCTCGTCCAGGGACATGCGGCGGCGACGATCGTGCCATCGCGCGGCGGCTCCGGCGACAGCCGGCAGCTACGCATCGCCTTCGATGGCGATGCGGTACTGTTTTCCGACGAAGCCGAGCGCGTCTACAAGGAGCAGGGGCTGGAAGCCTTTGCCGCCAGCGAGCGCGCCGCCGCGCGCCTGCCCCTGTCAGGCGGCCCGTTCAAGAATTTCCTCGCCGGGCTGTCGCGCATCCAGAACGAATTCCCGATCGAAAATTCCCCGATTCGCACGGCGCTGGTCACGGCGCGCTCGGCACCGGCACACGAGCGCGTGATCCGTACGTTGCGTGGCTGGGGCGTGCGCATCGATGAAGCGCTGTTTCTGGGCGGGCGTCCAAAGGCGGCGTTCCTGAAGGCCTTCGGCGCCGACATCTTCTTCGACGACCAGCGCCTGCATTGCGACTCGGCGGCGGGCGTCGTCGCCACCGGCCATGTACCCCACGGCGTCGCGAACGAATAAGGAAGTAGCCTGTAACCAGAACGGTCGCACCAGCGACCCGGCGGCAATCGCCATCGGCCACGATCAGACATATCGGGTACACTAAAAACCCCACCCGATCTGCCGATGTTCACAAGGAGGATCGATACGTGAACAAGTTGACGTACTTGCTGGCGGCGCTGTTGCTCGCCGGGCTGAATTTCGGCTGGACGCCCGTCGTCGCGGCCCAGCAGACTACCACCACGGCTGCCGCGACCGCCACGCCGCCTGGTCCGATTCAGCTGAGTGTCGATGTGACCGACGCTGCCCGCAAGGTCTTTCACGCCCACGAGGTCATGCCGGTACAGCCGGGCCCGCTGACCTTGTATTACCCGAAATACATTCCGGGCGAGCACGGGCCGACCGGTCCGATCGTCAACCTGGCGGGGCTGGTGTTCACGGTCAATGGCAAGCAGCTCGACTGGGAGCGCGACGCCGACGACATGTACACGTTTCACCTCAATATTCCGAAGGGCGCCACCCAGCTCGACATTTCGCTCGACTTCCTGTCCCCTGTCGGGGGCGGTGATTTCACGGCCGGCGTCTCCGCAACGCCGAAGCTGGTCGATCTCAACTGGAACCAGGTCGCGCTGTACCCGGCGGGCTTTCCGACCAGCGATCTGGTTTACGTGCCGAGCCTCAAGATTCCGAAGGGCTGGCAGTTCGGCACGGCCCTCACCGTCAAGAGCAAGGATGGCAACGAAATCCACTTTGACAAGGTGACGTTCAACAACCTGGTCGATTCGCCGGTAATTTCAGGCCAGTACTTCCGCCAGTTCAATCTGGCGCCGAAGTCCGAGGTGCATCGCTGGCTGGACGTCGTCGCCGATTACCCGAAGGCGCTCGACGCCAGCGACAAGCAGATCGACAAGATGCGCAACCTGGTCGCGCAGGCGAACGCACTGTTCCAGTCGCACCATTACAAGAACTACCATTTCCTGCTGACGCTGAGCGACAAGACCGCGCACTTCGGTCTCGAGCATCACCAGTCGAGCGACGACCGTCTCGACGCCGATTTCTTCATCGATCCCCAGGCGTTCATGCTGGAAGCGGACCTGATGCCGCACGAGTACGTGCACTCGTGGAACGGCAAGTTCCGCCGCCCGGCGGAGCTGTGGCAGCCGGATTTCGAAAAGCCCGAGCATACCCGCATGCTGTGGGTCTACGAGGGGCTGACCGATTACCTCGGCCCGGTGCTGACCGCGCGCAGCCACCTGTGGTCGCCCAAGGAATTTCGCGAAAACCTGGCGATGCTCGCCGCCAACATGGACCATCGTCCGGGCCGGACCTGGCGGCCGCTGATCGACGTAACAATCGCCGCGCAACTGCTGTACGGCTCACCGGGCTACTGGGCGAATTGGCGCCGCGGCACCGATTTCTATCCGGAAGGCACGTTGATCTGGCTCGACGTCGATACCAAGATTCGCGCGTTGAGCCACGGCAAGCACTCGCTCGACGACTTCGCGCAGCTGTTCTACGGCATCGACAACGGCAGCTACGTCACCAAGACCTATACCTTCAACGACCTGGTCAACGCGCTGAACAAGGTGCAGCCCTACAACTGGCGCTCATTCCTGCGCAATCTGCTGGATCGCCGCCAGTACCACGCGCCGCTCGACGGTATTACCCGCAGCGGCTGGAAGCTCACCTACACCGACCAGCCCAACGAGATGCAGAAGGTGCGTCAGTCGCGGCGCCATTACATCAACCAGATGTACGGCATCGGCCTGCTGTTGAACGACAAGGGCGAAATCCGCGACGTACTGTGGAACGGCCCGGCGTTCAAGGCGGGCATCGGCCCCGGCATGACGATTCAGGCGGTCAACGGCGTGAAGTTCTCGCCCGATGTCTTCGAGCGCGCCCTGAAAAGCGGCGAAAAGGACAAGGAGCCGCTGCACCTGCTGATCGACAACCAGGGCTACCTGAAGACCTTCGACGTCGACTACCACGGCGGCTTGCGCTACCCGCACCTGGTGCGAGAGAAGGACAAGTCGGACACGCTGAGCGAGATTTTGAAGCCGCTGAAAACCGGGCAGGGTTAGAACGGCATTCTTGCTCCCGCCCTTACACGGTTTTGCGCGGTCGCCTGATCCAGCCTGAATCCCGGACCGACTCTTCTTCGAGCCGGCGGCGGCGAACTTCGAGGATCGGGGCGCGGCCGAGGTAGCCGATGAGCTTGGTGCGGTCGTTGCGATCGACGACCAGCAGGCGGCCGACCTGGTTGCCGAGCATCCGGTTGAGGGCGGTGCTCAGCAGTTCGTCCGGGTAGGTGACGATTACATCCGTTTCGGCTACGTCCAGTACCGTCGTGGCCGGGCTTTGCTGGCGCTCCATGCTGCGCAGCACGTCGCCGCGAGTGATGATGCCGAGAAGCCGGCCGTCGTCGTCGACGACCGCGTGCGCCTGGTGGCGCGTGACCACCGGGTCGTGGCGGCCGATTCTGTCGGCCAGTTCCGATAGCAGCATGCTCGCCTTGAGCGTCGGCGGCTGGCGATCCATGACTTCGGCGACGGTTGTCTGCTGCAGCACGTCCGTTTCATAGTCCATTTGGATCCGCACGCCGCGGCGGCGCAGCTTCTCCGTCATGATCGTCGAGTCGCGCATCATGTAGTAGGCGACCATGTTGGCGATCACGCAGACGATCATCAGCGGCAAGACCGAGTTGTAGTTGCGCGTGATCTCGAACGCAAAGATGATCAGCGTGAAGGTCGCGCGGGCTGCGGCGGCGAACACTGCCGCCATGGCCACCAGTGCGAAAGCGGCCGGATCGAGATGCACGCCCGGCACGATCAGGTTGACGATGATCGCGAACGAGCCGCCGATCGCGCCGCCGATCATGAACATCGGCGCAAGCAGACCGCCGGAGGTGCCGGAGCCGAGCGAAATGAGCAGGGCAAGACCCTTGCAGACGATGATGGCCAACAATATGCCCAGCGTGAGGCGCGCGTTCAGGATGTCGCCGATGGTGTCGTAGCCGACGCCGAGTACCCGCGGGAAGAGGTAGCCGATGATGCCGAGCCCAAGCGCGCCGACTGCGGGCCACCACATTTTGTCGAACGGCAGCTTTTCGAACTGGTCCTCGATCCAGTAGAGCAGCTTGGAAATGCCTACCGCGCAGACGCCGCAGATGACCGCCAACACGATATAAAAAGGCAGTCCGGACAGGACCGCAAAATGCTGCTCGCCGACGGTAAACAGCGGACCGGGCCCGATCATCTGGAAGTGAACCGTGGTGGCGATGGTGCTGGCAATCACCAGCGGAATAAACGAGCGCGACTTGAACTCGAACAGCAGCAGCTCGATGGCGAGGATCACGCCCGCGATCGGCGTATTGAAAGTCGCGGCCATACCGGCTGCCGCGCCGCAGGCGAGGAGCACCTTGCGCTCCGCGGCCGTCGTGTTGATGATCTGGCCGATGATCGAGCCGAGCGCGCCGCCGGTCTGGATGATCGGACCCTCGGCGCCGAACGGGCCGCCGGTACCGATCGCGATGGCAGCGGAAATCGGTTTGTAGAAGGCGACTTTCGGGGCAATCTTGCTGCGGTTGATGGTAATCGCTTCCATCGCCTCCGGAATGCCGTGGCCACAGATCTTGTCGGTGCCGAACTTGGCCATCAGGCCGACGATCAGGCCACCCGCGACCGGGATCAGGATGACCCAGAAGCCGACCGGCGTGTTGTACACATGCGGAAAGTTGGTCGCCACCCGGCCGAAGAATACGAGGTTCGTCACCAGCCCGATAAGCTTGTACAGGCCGAATGCGACGAAGCCGGCGAGCAGCCCGATCAGGGCGCTCAGGATCGCGATCAGAAAGACGCGGAATTCATGCAGGTTCAGCGGAGCATTCTGCGCGCCGGGGCGCACATCGACAGCAGGTTGCGACATTACTGGCAGGTTCCGGGGTCAGGTCAGGTTATAAAAAGGGCGGTTTATCGGATCATCGGGCTACGCGGCAGCCGCCGGGTACGCCGTTCGGGGACAGCAGAAGTTGCCAGAGCTGGCTGCGCCGGGCGCGGAAGCTGCCGGCGCTCGCTTGCAGATAGTAAGTCCACATGCGATAGAAACGGTCGTCATAGTCGGATTTCAGTTCGTCCCAATGGGTGCGAAAATTGTGCAGCCATTGCATCAGCGTCGGGTCGTAGTCGGCACCGAAGTTGTGCCAGTCTTCGAACAGAAACAGCCCCTCGATCGCCGTCGTGATCTGACGCGCCGACGGCAGCATCGAGTTGGGGAAAATGTAGCGCGCGATCCAGGGGTCGGTTTGCGTCACCGACTTCGGCGTGCCGATGCAGTGCAGCAGGAACAGGCCGTCGTCCGCCAGCAGCCGGCGCGCGGTTTCCATGTACGTGCGGTAGTTCTTGTAACCGACGTGCTCGAACATGCCGATCGAGACGATCCGGTCGAAGCGGCCTTCGATATTGCGGTAGTCTTCGAGCCGGATGTCGATCGGCAAGCCGCTGCAGCGTTCGCGCGCGAGTTCGGCCTGCTCTTTCGAAACGGTCACGCCGACGCCTTCGACGCCGTGACGTTCCGCCGCATACCGCAGCATGCCGCCCCAGCCGCAGCCGATGTCGAGTAGCTTCATGCCGGGCTTGAGCCCGAGCTTGCGGCAGATCAGGTCGAGCTTGGCTTCCTGCGCCTCGTCCAGGGTCTGCGCGTCCTTCCAGTAGCCGCAGCTGTACATCATGTGCTTGTCGAGCATGCACTGGTACAGGCGGTTGCCCTTGTCGTAGTGGCGGCGGCCGATCTCGAACGAACGCGAGCGGCTTTGCTGGTTGATGAGGCGCGCGCGCAGCGAGTGCAGCGCGTCCCTCCAGGTGAGCACCTTGTCGTCGATGTGGGCGCGGAGCAGGCGGGCGAAGAACTCGTCCAGCCGCGGGCAGTCCCACCAGCCGTCCATGTACGCTTCGCCGACGCCCATCGAGCCTTCGGCGAAGGCGCGCGTATAAAGGCGGGGGTCGTGGACGCGAATGTCGAACGGCCGGCTGCCGTCGATCTCGATGCCGGCGCTCTGCAGCAGTTCGGCCGCACGGGCCTTGAACTTCGCGTGCCTTACGGGCGCACGGCGCGAATTTTCATCGACTGCATTCATAACCGCCGTTCCGGGGTGGCGCGTGGATGGACGTGAAAATGTTAATCCGCGAATTTTAGCGCATTCATCGTGCCGCGTCAGGTATCCTTGCGGCGCTGGCGTACCGGGTTTAGACTGATTCCAATTTACGCGCTTCGCGTATTTCCCGTTCCCGAACACCCATAACAAGGAGACTCCGATGGCACACGAATTGCCCAAGCTTCCGTTTGACATGGACGCACTGCCCCCCCACATTTCCCGCGAAACGCTGGAATATCATCACGGCAAGCATCACAAAAAATATGTCGACACGCTCAACTCGATGATTCCGGGCACCGAGTTCGAGAACATGTCGCTGGAAGAGACGGTCAAGAAGGCCTCCGGCAAGTTGTTCAACCAGGCCGGCCAGATCTGGAACCACAATTTCTACTGGAACTGCCTGACGCCGAGCAGCAACAAGCCGCAGGGCGACCTGGAGCAGGCGATCAACCAGGCGTTCGGCTCGCTGGACGCGTTCAAGTCGGAGTTCAACGAAAAGGCGGGCGCGCTGTTCGGCTCCGGCTGGGCCTGGCTGGTCAAAAAGCCTGACGGCTCGCTGGCTATCGCGCAGACCGCCAACGCCGAGACCCCGATCCAGGAAGGCCGCGACATCCCGCTGCTCACCTGCGACGTCTGGGAACACGCGTACTACATTGATTATCGCAACGCCCGCCCCGATTATCTGAAGGCGTTCTGGAACGTCTGCAACTGGGACTTCGTCGCAAAGAATTTCTCCCGCTGAGGTTTTCAGGCAAACGGAATGTCCGAGGACGCCTACGCCGAACTTGCAAAGCATCCGCCGTCGCCCTGCATCGGCGTCTGCACGCTGGACGACGACGAGCGTTGCATCGGTTGCTATCGCGATGCTCACGAGATATCGCAGTGGCCGTTCATGACGGCCGATGAACAATGGCGCATCGTGCGGGCGCTGCCCGCGCGCGAGACCACTGAGAGGTAGAAATGGACATACAGGAAAAGATCAGGCAGCAGATTGCCGGCAATCCGGTGCTGCTTTACATGAAAGGCACACCGGACTTTCCGCAGTGCGGCTTTTCGGCGCAGACCGTGCAGGCACTCAAGCAGTGCGACACGGAATTTGCCTACGTCAATATTCTGGAAGAGCCGGAAATTCGTTCGACGCTGAAGGAAATTTCCAACTGGCCGACGTTCCCGCAGCTGTTCGTCAACGGCGAGCTGGTCGGTGGCTGCGACATTGTCACGGAGCTGTACCAGTCGGGGGAATTGCAGACGCTGGTGCAGGGCGCGGCCCGGAAAGAGGCCTCCTGAGTTTGATGCCGGGGGCGGGCATTGTCCGCTCCCGGTTTTACGATTCGTTCGCGGTCCGAAAGTCGGCCTGGTCCATCAGGCCCGCCTCGTAAATCGGCTGCGAGCGATTGACGAGTTCGCAGAACAACTCGCAGGTCTTTTCCGCATCGTACTGCGCCGAATGCGCATCGCGGGGATCCCACCCCAAGCCCAGCGCATCGACCGCGCGGGCCAGCACCGTCTGGCCCAGCATCACGCCGGCGAGTGTCGCCGTATCGAAACTGCTGAACTGATGGAACGGATTGCGCTTGATGCCGCAGCGCGCCATCGCCGCGTTCAGAAAGCCCAGGTCAAAAAACGCATTGTGGCCGACGAGCACGGCCCGGTTGCATTCCTGTTCCTTCAGCGCCCGCCGCACTTCGCGGAACAGCCGCTGCAAGGCCTCGCGTTCCGGCAACGCCGGGCGTAGCGGGTGGTGCGGGTCGATGCCGGTGACGTCCAGCGAAGCCTGCTCGATATTGGCGCCGGGAAAGGGGGCCACATGAAAGGTGTGCGTGGTGGTCGGATACAGCCGGCCCCGCTCGTCCATCGCGACCAGTACGGCGGAAATCTCCAGCAGCGCATCGGTGGCCGCATTGAAGCCGCCGGTCTCCACGTCCACCACGACCGGGAGAAAGCCCCGGAAACGCCGCGCCATCCGGTTGTTAGTCGGTCTGTACTCCATCGGCGACAGCATAACGGAGCGGCGGGGCTAAAGCGACTCGGCGGCGAGCTTCCAGCCGATCGATTCCCCGCCTCGCAGCGGCACGACCTCGTCTTCCCCGAACGGATACGATGCCGGCACCCGGCAGTCCGTCTTGACCAGCCGTATGGTGCCACCGTTTTCCGGCAGGCCATAGAAGGCGGCGCCGCGGCGGCCGGCGAATTCACCCAGCCGCTCCAGCGCGCCCGCGCGCTCGAAGGCTTCTGCATAAAGTTCCAGCGCCGCATGCGCGCTGAAAATGCCGGCGCAGCCGCAGGCGGTTTCCTTGGCGCCGCGAGCGTGCGGGGCGCTGTCGGTACCGAGAAAGAAACGGCCGTCGTCGCCGGTCGCGGCTGCCACCAGCGCCTGCCGGTCGCTTTCGAGCTTGAGAACGGGCAGGCAGTAGTAATGCGGCCGCAGGCCCCCCGCGAACAGCGCGTTGCGGTTGTAGAGCAGGTGCTGCGGCGTGATCGTCGCCGCCAGATGATTGTCGCTCGCGCGCACGTATTCGACCGCGTGCCGCGTCGTGACGTGTTCCAGCACGATGCGGAGCGTCGGGAAGTCGCGCCGCAGCGGATCGAGCACGCGGTCGACGAAGACCGCCTCGCGGTCGAAGATGTCGACATCCGGATCGGTGACCTCGCCGTGAATCAGCAGCGGCAGATCATGAGTCTGCATTGCTTCCAGCACCGGCCGGACCCGCCGCAGATCGGCGACGCCGGCATCGGCGTTGGTGGTCGCGCCGGCCGGATACAGCTTGACGCCGATTACTGCAG
>DASSNE010000033.1:0-14208 GCA_035688265.1 Gammaproteobacteria bacterium | reverse complement strand
ATTTCGCTTGTCCTGTTTCGCTCCACTCTCTGACTAAGACAGAACATACGACTTTATGTTCCTTTAATTCTGTCGCAGTACACTAGCGACTAGCAACTAGCGACTAGCAACTAGCGACTAGCAACTTGCGACTTGCGACTAGCAACTTGCGACTTTCTGCTAAGCCGCGCGCTCAGCCAGCTTGCGCTCCCAAGCCAGGCTGGTCGCCACGATCCGCTCCAGATCGTCGTGTTCCGGCTGCCAGCCGAGCACCTCGCGCACACGATCCGCGCGCGCGACCAGCAGCGGCGGATCGCCGGCGCGACGCGCTTCCTCGCGAATATCCAGCTTCACGCCGGCGACGGCTTCGACCGTGCTCAGCACCTCGCGCACGCTGTAGCCGTGGCCGTAGCCGCAGTTGAGGGTGGTCGACTCGCCGCCGTCGCGCAGGTAACGCAGCGCGCACAAATGCGCGGTCGCCAGATCCTCGACGTGAATGTAATCGCGCACGCCGGTGCCGTCCGGCGTGTCGTAATCGGTGCCGAAGATCGACAGGTGAGGGCGTTTGCCGACTACGGCTTCGCAGGCCACCTTGATCAGCAGCGTCGCGCGGGGGGTCGACTGCCCGATGCGCCCGCCCGGATCCGAACCCGCCACATTGAAATAACGTAATGCCACATGCTTGAGCGGCGTCGCCGCGGACAGATCGCGCAACATCCACTCCGACATCAGCTTGGACGTGCCGTAAGGATTGATCGGCGCCGTCGGCGTCTCTTCGGACGCCGAACCGGACGCGGGAATGCCATAAACCGCGGCGGTAGACGAGAACACGAAATGCTTCACGCCGGCCGCCGTGCAGCACTCCAGCAGCGTCTCCGTATTGCAGGTGTTGTTGCGGTAATACTTGAGCGGATCCGCCACCGACTCCGGCACGATGGTCTTGGCTGCAAAGTGCATGACCGTATCCACGTCATGCTCCTTCAGCAGGCGGTCGATCAGCACCCTGTCGCCGGTGCTGCCCTCCACCAGTTCGCCGTGCAGCACGGCGGAGGCAAAGCCGGTGGACAAGTCGTCCAGCACAACCACTCGTTCGCCGTTTTCGCCAAGCTGGCGCACGACGTGGCTGCCGATGTAACCCGCGCCGCCGGTGACCAAAATCCCTTTCTTCGCCATTCTTTCACCCGTGGATTTGTTGGAGCGGCGCAGTATAACAGGAGGGGGAAAGGACTGAGTGCTAAGTGCCTGGGACTAAGTATAAGAAGCACCTTCTTGACTCAGCACTCAGCACTCAGCACCAGGCACTAGTTTTTCCCCCAGCATTGACAACACTAATGGCCGTGATATTTAATAAGAATCAATATCATTTACATTTCCGTATCGGAGCACCCCATGCTCAGCACCGCCATTATCGTCTTTCGCGAAGTCCTGGAGGCCGCGCTGGTTATCTGCGTGGTCCTGGCTGCCGTGAAGGGCGTGCCCAAGCGCGGTATCTGGGTAAGCCTCGGCGTGCTCGCCGGGGTCGCGGGCGCCTGCGTGGTGGCGGCGCTGACCGGCGAAATCGCCGCGGCCGCGTCGGGGCGCGGGCAGGAAATCTTCGAAGCCGCCGTGTTGTTCATCGCGGTGGCGATGCTCGGCTGGCACAACATCTGGATGTCGCGCCACGGCAAGGAGCTCGCGCAGCACGTCAACCAGGTCGGCAAGGACATTGCCTCCGGCAAGCGGCCGTTGTCGGTGCTGTTCGTCGTCACGGCGCTCGCGGTGCTGCGCGAAGGGTCGGAAGTCGTCCTGTTTCTGTACGGCATCGCCGCGGCCGGCGGGCAGGCGGAGCCAATGATGATCGGCGGCGTGATCGGCGTCGCGCTCGGCGCGGCCGTCGGCGCAGTCCTTTACTTCGGCCTGCTCCGGATTCCGGTCAAACACCTGTTCCGCGTTACCGGCTGGCTGATCCTGCTGCTGGCGGCGGGCATGGCATCGCGTGCGGCGGCGTATCTCGCCCAGGCCGGCTTCCTGCCGGCGATCAAGAGCGCGGTCTGGGATACCTCGGGCGTCCTCACCGATCACAGTATTTTCGGCTCGATGCTGCACGTGCTGATCGGCTATGACCCGCGGCCATCGATGATGCAGCTTATTTTCTATGCCGCCACACTGATTCTCATCGGCGGGCTCATGCGCTGGGTCGGCGGCAGTCGCCCGGGCACGTCGCGCAAGGCGGCAGCACAGACAGCCTGAACGGTCAAGCTAGGGATTTACCGGCGGGGATTTATCCGCTTTGATAGCAGGTTCTCACCGGGTAAAGTAGGTTTCCTGACGTTCAAGGACGAACAAGTGATGGTTTCCGCGTTTTCCCTACGCAACCCACGATCGGACATCGAAGCGCTTGTCGAGGCCTTTGTCGGCCCCAGGCAAGCCCGCCAGTCACATCGCCGTCTGCCAGCCGACTCCGGAACGTTGGAGAAGGGGCTTGATGTCATCAGGCGCCGGTGGCCGCAGCTCCGAAGTCCCGCCAGTGGCGCGCCGGTGTTCATTTTGTCGGCCGGCTGGCGTTCCGGTTCGACTTTCCTTCAGCGCGCTGTCATGGCAGCGAGCGGAATTCTCATATGGGGAGAACCTTACAGGCGCGCAGCGCTGGTCGAGTCGCTCAGCAGCCAAGTGCGGGCGTTCACGGATCAGTGGCCCTACGACAGCTATTTCCTGAACCGTTTCGAAACCTCCTCGCTCGCCGATCAGTGGGTCGCGAATCTTTATCCTGAAGTCGAGGCCTTGCTGGCCGCGCACGTCGCTTACTTCGAGCGCTTGTTCAAGCAGACGGCGCTGGACATTGGTCTGCGGGAGTGGGGCTTCAAGGGCGTCTCCCTGTCTGTGTCGCACGCATGCTATCTGCGCTGGCTGTTTCCGAACGCGAAGTTCCTTTTCATTTACCGCAATCCGTACCACGCGTACCGCTCTTATTACCAATGGCGGAACTGGTATCGAACGTGGCCGGCTCAACCGGTCTTCACGCCGCGCGAGTTCGGCTCCATGTGGACGGATCTGGCTGCCGACTTCATCAATCATCATCAGAAGGTCGACGGCCTGTTACTGCGTTACGAAGACCTGAAGACCGCGGCCACGAAAAGAAAGCTCGAGGAGTACCTGGATCGACCGATAGCCAATCCCGCTTCATTGAAGAGAATAGGCGGCAAATCCGATTCGATGCCTTCCCGGCAATGGGCACCCAGGGTGCATTATTTTCTGCTCCGGCAGTGCGTGAACCCGCTGGCCGCACAGATGGGCTACCGCGGACCATGAGTAATTCCAGCGCCGGTGCATCAACCGGCTACGGAACGAATTGGGCGGCAATCGACGCGTCGGAAACGCTGACGCTCAGCGGCTGGGTCACGTCCGGCCGCGGAATAGCGAATTCGCGCATCTCGAGAAACGCCAACGTCGTGCGCGATGCACTGGGCATAACAATCGTCGAAGGTTCGCTGAATATCCTGTTACGGCGCCCGGTCCTGTTTGCCGAAGAAACCGCAATACAAATGCATTTCGACAAGGGGCGGCTCCGCCTCGACTGGCCCGCGAAATTGAACGGAATCGACGTCTGGATCAATCGATGGCACGCCGAGCCTTTGCACGTAGTGGAACTGCTCTCCGCCACACACTTGCGAGAGCATTTGAGCCTGGCGGATGGCGACGAGATCCAGCTCGAAGTGCGAAAGTGCGATGTAAGACCTGTTCCCACGGTGGGTCTGCTGGCGTGGACGTTGTTCTGGTCAGGCAGAAAGAGCTGGTACTACAAGCGCGACAGCTATTTCCGGCGGGTCCACAGGTGGAGCCGGGAATTCGGCGCGACACAACTCGGTACGGAAAAAAATTGCGGAGACTTAACGATGGCGCTCTCAAAGGCACTGGCGAAGAAAATACCCGGCGTACGTCCATTCGTGAACAGGATGAATTCACCGGCACCGTATCGCTTCAAACGTATTCCGCTGGATGCCGGTACCAACACCTCCGACCGATCCTTTGCCCAGGTGCGTAATCTCCTGAATTACACCAAGACCTGCGACACCACCTATTCCGCCAAGGCCTTTCCGGCCGGTTACCACACGATCGAGATCGGCGGCCGGCAACTGAAAGGCCAGCGCAACCCGGCCGAGCGCCTGAAAGCGGTTCCCGTGGATTTCGCGGGGAAAACCGTCCTCGATATTGGATGCAACCAGGGCGGCATGCTGTTCGAGGTGCCGCAGGTGAAATGGGCCGTGGGCGTGGACTACGACCCGCGCATGATCAACGCCGCGAACCGGATCAAGTCCCTCCGGCAAATAGACCACATGAGCTTCTACGTTCTGGACCTGGAAAAGGAGCCGTTGAGCCTTCTTGAAGACCTTATCCCGGAACCGAAAGTGGATATCGTGTTTTTGCTCTCGGTGTGCAACTGGATCGGCAACTGGCGCGACGTGATTTCCTATGGCGCCAGGATTTCCAATGCCATGCTGTTCGAGACGACCGGCCCGGCGAAGCGGCAGGAATTGCAGATCGACTGGTTGAGAAAGGTTTACGGCGATGTCCGGTTAATCGCCGACCGTTCGGACGACGACCCCGGACACAAACAGCGCAAACTTTTCTACTGCAGCTCGGCCGCGCTTTAGGCGCTTTCCATTTCGGGCATTTGCTGCGCCGCGGCCCGATTTTCCGAATCCGCCGGAAACTCATCCACCAGGATGCAATCCCGCGTCGCCTCGGCGGCCACCCGAATCGTGTCCGCTTCCTGGTCGGTGATAATCCCGCGCTCCAGGCCCAGCGCAATCAGTTCTTCGTGATTGTTTGAGTTGAACCGCACCTGCAGCGCCTGCTCGATCTGCTTTTCGATCGGCTCGGCGGCCAGCACTTTCTCCAGCGCCAGTTCCAGGCGGCCGATCGGATCATCGGCAACTTTCTTCACGTACACGCCGCGCGTCAGCCGGTCGCGTGCCGCGCCCGGCACGGTGATGATCCTCGCCACCTGGCGGCCCAGTTCGTCGTTCGGCGCCGGGTAGGAGCGGCCCAGCGGCATCACGATCAACCGCACCAGCCAGCCGAGCGGGCGGGACGGGAAGTTGCGGCAGATGTCTTCGATCCGATCCTCGATCGTGTGCAGCGAATCCGCCAGCGCCCAGTCGACCAGCGGCAGGTCGGCGCCCGGCCGGCCCTGATCCTCGAACCCCTTGAGCACGGCCGAGGCCATGTACAGGTGGCTCAGGATGTCGCCGAAGCGCGCCGACAGCTTCTCCTTGCGCTTCATCTTGCCGCCGAGCAGCAGCAGCGCGACGTCGGCCGCGAACGCGAACGCCGCGCTCATGCGCGACAACTGGCGATAGTGGCGCCGCACTGGCCCGGCGTCAGGCGCCTTGAAGCAGCGTCCGAGCGTCAGCGCGCCGGCCAGCGCGCGGGCAGCATTGCTGATCGTAAAGCCGATGTGCGAGAACAGCGCCCTGTCGAACGCATTCGCGCCGGCCTCGGCGTCCGGATTATTGGCCGCTTCCATCTCCTCCCGCAGATAGGGATGGCAGCGAATCGCGCCCTGGCCGAAGATCATCATGCTGCGCGTCAGGATGTTCGCGCCTTCGACCGTAATGCTGATCGGCACGGCTTGATAGGCGCGGGCGAGATAATTGCGCGGGCCCATCATCACGCCGCGGCCGCCGTGCACGTCCATGGCGTCGTTAATGACCTGGCGCATGCCTTCGGTGCAGTGGTATTTGAGAATCGCCGACAGTACCGACGGCCGCTCGCCGAGATCCAGCGCGCCCGCCGTCATGCGCCGCGCGGCGTCCATGCGGTAGGCGTAGCCGGCGATGCGCGTCAGCGCTTCCTCGACGCCCTCGAACTTCGCGATCGGCATGCGGAACTGCTTGCGGATGCGCGCGTAGGCGCCGGTCGCGCGGCTGGCGAGCTTGCCCGCGCCGGTTCCGAGTGCCGGCAGCGAAATCGCGCGACCGGTGGACAGGCAGTTCATCAGCATGCGCCAGCCCTGGCCGATCCACTGCTCGCCGCCGATCAGGTGGTCCATCGGAATGAACACGTCGCGCCCGACCGTCGGCCCGTTCTGGAACGACGCGTTGAGCGGGTAGTGGCGATTGCCGATTTCGACGCCCGGCGTCGAGGTCGGAATCAAGGCGAGCGTAATGCCGAGGTTTTCCTTGTCGCCCAGCAGGTGGTCCGGGTCGTACGCCTTGAAGGCGACGCCGAGCACGGTCGCGACCGGCCCCAGCGTGATGTAGCGCTTCTCCCAGTTCACCCGGAAGCCAAGCGTCTCCTTGCCCTCGAACTCCTGCTTGCAGACGATGCCGGTATCCGGAATCGCACCGGCGTCGGAGCCGGCGGTCGGCGCGGTCAGCGCGAAGCAGGGAATTTCCTCGCCGGTCGCGAGGCGGGGCAGGTAGTATTCCTTCTGCTCGGTGGTGCCGTAATGCAGCAGCAGTTCGCCCGGGCCGAGCGAGTTCGGCACCATCACCGTGACGCCCGCGGACAGGCTGCGCGTCGAGATTTTCATCACCACCGACGAGTGCGCCAGCGCGGAAAAGCCGTGGCCGCCATGCTCCTTCGGAATGATCATGCCGAAGAAGCGGTGCTTCTTGATCAGCGCCCAGGCTTCCGGCGGCAGGTCGTTCAACTCATGCGTGATCTGCCAGTCGTCGAGCACGCTGCACAGCTCCTCGACCGGCCCGTCGAGAAACGCCTGCTCCTCGTTCGTCAGCACCGGCGCGGGGTTGGCGAGCAGCTTGTGCCAGTCCGGCCGGCCGCTGAACAGGTCGCCGTCCCACCAGGTATTGCCGGCGTCGAGCGCGATCCGCTCGGTCTTCGAAATCGGCGGCAGCACCTTGCGGAACCACGCAAACAGCCGGTTGCCGATCACGATGCGGCGCAGTGGCCGGATGTTCAGCAGGATCGCGAACACGCCGAAAATCACCCAGCCGGCGATCGGCACGCTCATCGTCACGCTGTAAAGGACGAGGCCGACAAACGCGACCACCGTCCAGATCCACAGGCGCGCGCGCACGAATGCCAGAGCCCACAGGCCGAAAAAGATCGCAAGGCTCCAGATGATCGCTGCTGCCATAAATAGCTCCGAAAATGGTATGGGAACCCAAAACTGACCGAGCGGTCAGGATAACACGAAGGGGAGTTGATTGACCCTCCGCCGTTGAAAGCATGGATTATACCGTGCGCGTGTTCGGCTCGGTCGCGCGCGGTGAAGCGCCGCTAATCCAAAGTAAAGCGCATCGAGAAGTCGACGGCGCGCACATGCTTCGTCAGCGCCCCGACCGAAATAAAATCCACCCCGGTCTCCGCAATAGCCCGCAGCCCGTCAAACTCAATCCCGCCGGAAGCCTCCAGCTCCGCACGCCCGGCCGTCCGCTGGACCGCCGTGCGCTTGTCCGCCAGCGAAAAGTTATCCAGCAGAATCCGATCCGCCCCGGCCGCAATCGCCGCATCGAGCTGGTCAAAATCCTCGACCTCCACCTCGACCGGCACCTCCGGATGCCGCGCCCGAATCGCCGCGATCGCGGCCGCGACACCGCCCGCGGCGATGATGTGGTTTTCCTTGATCAGCACCGCGTCGAACAGCCCCATGCGGTGATTGGTCGCGCCGCCGGCACGCACCGCGTACTTCTGCGCGCTGCGCAGCCCAGGCAGCGTCTTGCGCGTATCCAGAATCCGGCAGCCGGTGCCGGCGACGAGATCGCTGTAGCGCCGCGCCGTGGTCGCCACCGCCGACAGCGTCTGCAGGAAATTCAGCCCCGTGCGCTCGCCGGTCAAAATGGCCCGCGCCGGCCCGGCCAGCTGGCAGACGACATCATCGGGCGCCAGCATCTCACCTTCGGCATGCAGCCACTCGACCCGCACGGCCGGATCGATCTGCCGGAACACCTCGTCGAACCAGGGCTGCCCGGCCAGCACCGCCGCCTCGCGCACAATCACCCGCGCCCGCGCCTGGGTCGCAGGCTCGATCAGCGAAGCGGTCAGATCGCCGCCGCCGATATCTTCCTCCAGCGCCCGGCGCACGGTAATCGCAATGTCGTCCGGCAATGAATCGGCCAGTGCCGCCATGTGAAGTCCCGTTTGTGGAAAGGCGCGCATTATAACCTGATGCTGCCGCGGCCTTTGACTTAATGGCCATAAAGAAGCGAAACTGCCATAATCTCGTTTTCTGACATTTATGAGGAACTAGCCATGACTGCAGCGCATACCAGAATAACGACTGGTGGCCGGGTCGTTGTCCCCGCCGCACTTCGCAAGCGCCTCGGCCTGAATATCGGCGACGAAGTGATCCTTGAAGTCACCGACGATGAATTGCGATTGCGATCGATGAGCTCCGCGATTCGGCACGCGCAAGAGACCGTCCGACGCTATGTCAGCGACGATACCCGGCTATCGGACGAACTAATCGCCGACAGACGTCGGGAAGCAGAGAATGATTGACTCCATCCTCGATGCTTCTGCGCTGCTTGCTCTGCTCCAGGACGAGCCGGGCGCCGGGCGCGTTGCTGCCGCACTGCCCGGCGCGGCGATCAGCAGTGTGAATCTGGCGGAAGTCGTCAGTAAGCTCGCAGACAAAAAAATGCCGCCGCAACTCATACAAAAGACCTTGCAGGGCCTCGACCTGAACGTGATCGGGTTCGACGAAGGCCTGGCCTATGCAGCAGGCAATTTGCGTCCGGCGACCGCAGCGCTCGGACTGTCACTGGGAGATCGGGCATGCCTGGCACTCGCACGACACCTCGATGCTCCCGCGCTAACGTCGGATGCTTCCTGGGGCCGGCTGAACATCGAAAAATTGACGGTAGAAGTTATTCGGTAAAGCGGCGGCCTAACATAAGCCTCCTCCCGCTGTTACCCGGCGGAATCGGCGAGTTCATCAACGTTTGACTGCTATCCGGCAGCGCCGTATAATCCAACCATGTTTACGGTCTTCGAGTCGCGGTTGTTCACCAAACTGTGGCCCGATTATTGGACGGAAGAGGAACGTAGCGACTTCGCTGCGTATTTAGCCAAAGAGCCAGACGCCGGGGCAGTGGTGCCCGGCGGCGGAGGAGTCCGCAAAGTTCGCTGGTCGCGCCATGGTGGCGGCAAGCGAGGTGGTGTTCGGATTATCTACTTTAATCGATTGCGCTACGGGCAGATTTGGTTGCTCACGATATATGCCAAATCCAGACAAGAGAATGCCCCGGCTCATATCCTTCGGCAACTGAAGGAGGAAATTGAAAATGCCCTTGAGTGAAAAAGAACTGTTAGAGCGCGACGCCAAGCGGGAAGTTTGGCAGGAAGCCCTGGATGCTGTGCGACAGATGAAGGCTGGAAAGGTCGGCAACAAACGTAATGTCGAAGTTCCGCTTATCGTAGAAGCACGTCATCGCGTTGGACTCTCTCAATCCGAATTCGCTGATCTGCTCGGGGTTTCGGTACGAACACTCCAGGACTGGGAACAAGGCCGTCGCCATCCAAGTCGAGCCGCGCAATCTCTTATCCGGATAGCAAACAAGCGGCCTGACGTGTTGCGAGAGGTGTTTGACGACGTCGCCTGATCCGGTAACGGACGCTTCGGGCGTGGCAAAGCTTATGAACACGAAAGATGACGAATTGCGTCCAGAGTATCCGGCCGACCTCATGAGGTCCGGCGTTAAGGGCAAGTACGCTGCGCGCTTCAGGAACCAGGCCCATCAGCAGTCGTCGACAGTTGCTAACGCACCTCAGGCGTCCGACGATCAGGCTTTCATTGACAATGTTTCAGATTTGACGGATGAATGAAGCGGCGCGAAATCTGGATTTAGCAGGCTCTATGGAATCCACAATCGGCTCAAAAGGGCAGGTAACTGTCCCAAAGGCAGTGCGAGACCAGCTCCATTTGCGGCCGGGCGATCGTGTGGAGTTCCTTGTCGAGTCTGACGGGTCTCTACGGGTTGTTCCGGTTACCGCCTCAGTTACAGCGCTCAAGGGGATGGTGTCGCCGCCAAAACAGCCGTTGAGCCTCGATGATCTTCAGTAGCGATGACGCCATGAAAACAATGTCTGCCCTGGAAGCCAGGAACCGGTTCGGCGAACTGATTGAAGCGGCGCAGCGCCACCCTGTTGTGGTGACGAAGAAGGGCCGCAAGAGCGTCGTCGTGCTTTCTGCCGCCGATTACGAGCGGCGCCGGTGCCGCGCATGGAAAAACTTGCTCAAGTTTGCGGGCGGCACCGGCCGCTTCGCTGTCGGACAAGGCTTGACCGAGGAAAAGCTGGCTGATCTGCTGACAGATGAAAGCTGACGGTGCTGATGTCGACGATCGCCGCCACTTCCGTCCTCCCACCCAACCGCTCGTCGCCAATTCGTCCCAAACCCTGAATTTTCGCCCGCAACTCATTGTTTAACATCGAATCTGCCGTTAAACTACGTGCCTTCTGAACCTAGGGCATATCCTAGGCGACATCTCGGGGACGGCAGTGCGGCTTTCAGGCGGGGAAATCGGCAGAAATCGTGACGTCGCGGTGGCGTCGGCGGCGGCCTTTCTATGGCTGGCGCTGCTAGCCGTGCTCGTGCCGGCCGCCCAGGCGGCGAACCTCCTGCAGCCGGGCGACCCCCAAATCCGTAGCGACATCGAAATCCTTGCCGACGCAGGCATCCTGCACGCGCCGGTAACGAGTTGGCCGCTGCCGTGGGCCAGCATCGCCGCCGATCTCGAGCGCGCCGACGTCAACGCCCTGTCGCCGCTCGAATACCGCGCCTTCAGCCGCCTCGCCGCGCTGCTGCACATCGAGCGGCGCGGCGGCGCGCAATTCAAGGCCGCGGTAAAGGCGCGCGGCGGCGACACCGTCCTGCGCTGGTATCGCTCCGAGCCGCGGGCACGCGGCGCGCTGACCGTCGGCGCCGATAACGGCACCGGCAACACCCTGAACTACAACCTCGGCCTCACCGCCGCGCTCGACCCGGACCACGACCACGGCACCATCCGCCCGGACGGCAGCTACCTGGGCCTGCGCGCCGGCAACTGGCTCATCAACGCCGGCTGGCTCGACCGCTGGTGGGGCCCGGCCTGGAGCGGCAGCCTCATTCTCGGCACCAACGCGCGGCCGGTTCCCGGCATCGCCATCGGCCGCGTCAGCGCCGAGCCGTTCCACGTCCCGGTGCTCAAATGGCTGGGGCCGTGGCGCCTCACGTTTTTCGTCGACCGCCTCAACAACGACCGCGCGATCCCGCACCCGTGGTTCTTCGGCGGCCGCTTCACGTTCCGCCCGCTCACGGCACTCACCATCGGCATCTCGCGCACCGTGCAATGGTGCGGCGCGGGCCAGCCCTGCGACTGGGTGCACTTCCGCCAGATGGTCACCGGCACCAGCTACCGCGATACCGGCGTGCCGGGTTCGTCGCTGGCCAGCTTCGACATCCGCGGCCAATTCGACCTCGGCACGCAGCCGTTCGCCATCTACATGCAGGAAGCCGGCGAGGACATCGGCAAGCTGCGCCACCTGCCGAAGAAATTCATGGGGCTGCTGGGCTTCGAGACGTGGGGCGCGATGGGCGAGGGCTCCTACCGGCTGTTCGCCGAGTTCGCTGATACGCGGCCGAAATTTCTGACAGTGGATGATGTGTCCGGCAACACGTGGAACGTCGCCTACGAAAACCATCAATATCGCACCGGCTACCGTTACTACGGCCAGGTCATGGGCTATCCCACCGATAACGACAGTCGCCTCGTCACGCTCGGCGCGATCTTCACGGACGGCGCGAACCACACCTGGACCGCGCTGCTGCGCGGCGGCGTGATCAACCGGGACGACGCCAACGCCCGCCTGCCGGGCGGCAACAGCGTCGCGCTGCGCAAGACAGACATCATCGACGCCACGCTCTCATGGAGCACGCGCCTGCCGCGCACGCTGGGCAAACTCTCAATCGCCGCTGGCGTCACGCGCTGGACGCCGATCAACGCGGACACCCAATACGACAAGCGCGTATCGCTGAGCTGGATGCACGGGTTCCAATGATCGACAACGCCCTAATCGTCTGCACCGGCAACATCTGCCGCAGCCCGATCGCGGAGGCCCTGCTGCGCCACGAGGCCGAGAAGGCCGGCCGCAACTTCGAAGTAGCCTCGGCAGGCATAGCCGCACTGGTCGGCAAACCGGCCGACGCCGAAGCCGTCGCCCTGATGGCCGAGCGCGACATTGACCTCGCCGACCACCGCGCCCAGCAGATCACCATGCCACTGGCCCGGCACTACGAGTTGATCCTGGTAATGGAAGCTGACCAGAAAGCGTTCCTCGAAGAGCGCTGGCCTAGCCTGCGTGGCCGCGTGCACCCGCTGTGCAGCGCAACCGAAGACGTACCGGACCCCTACGGCAAACCGAGAGAGGCTTTCGAGGAAAGCCTGCAATACATAGAAAAAGGCCTGAAGACCTGGACCAAAAGACTATGGAATTAGGATTACGTCGTTCCCGCGAAAGCGGGAACCCATTCTTCGTTATCGGCGCAGTCACCCTGGCTGCGGTCGCGCTGTTGTTGTCCGGCTGCTCAACCCCAGGCCACGACTTCAACGCCAGCCTCCCATCCACCAACGTAAACCAGCACTACGCAGTTCAGGCCATCACCCCCAAACTGCTTATAACAATGGCGCGCTCCCACGAGCAGCACCAAAATGGCGTAGCCAACCCGGCCCTCCAACAGGCAGTCGATGACTACACCTACACGGTAGGCCCGCAGGACATTCTCAACATCGTCATCTGGGACCACCCGGAACTGACGCTCCCGCAGGGCGAATATCGATCCGCCGAAGCCACCGGCTTTATCGTCCACAGCGACGGCACCATTTTTTACCCGTACGTCGGTACGATGAACGTCGCCGGCGAAACCACCGAGCAAATCCGCCAGCAACTCGCCAAGGCGCTCAAGCCGTACGTCAAGAATCCGCAGGTGGACGTCAAGGTCGTCGGCTTTAACAGCAAGAAATTCCAGCTCGCCGGTGCGATCACCAAACCCGGCCTGTACCCGGTAACGAACATCCCGCTGACGGTCGCGCAGGCAGTCGCCCAGGCCGGCGGCGTCATCCGCATGGCGCCGACTGGCAGCGGAAACAAGAACATCATTCCGCGCCCGCTGGCCGACCTGTCGCACGTCATCCTCGTGCGCCACGGCCAACGCATCATGCTCAACCTGCGCGCGTTCTACCGCTACGGCGACCAGAGCCAGAACCGCTTGATCGAGCCGGGCGACATCATCGAAGTACCCGACAACGCCTTCGAGCAGATTCACCTGATCGGCGAAGTCCGCGACCCGGGCAACTACCCGATGAATCACGGCCAACTCAACCTGGCGCAACTCTTGGGCGACGCCGGCGGCTTGAATCTCACAACAGCCAATGCCAGCCGCATCTTCGTGTTTCGCGGCGCTTATCAACAACCGCGCATCTTCTGGCTGAACGCATCCTCGCCAGACGCCATGCTGCTGGCCACCCAATTCGAACTACAACCACAAGACGTCGTCTACGTCGCCACCTCCGGCATCACAAGCTGGAACCGCATCGTGACGCAGATCCTGCCGACGGTGCAGGCGCTGTATGAAACCAAAGTATTGGTACATCCGTGAACGAAGCAGTTTATAGAGAAGTAGCTAGTGCTGAGTTCCTGGGACTGAGTGAAGAGTATGCGGTGCGCGACGTCGATGGGCCGCGAAAGGCTGCCAGGCGGTTTGAGGACCTCATCGCCTGGCAAAAGGCTAGAGCGTTCACGCGCAGAATCTACGAGGCAACCGGGAACGGCCCGTTTTCGAAGGACTATGGACTACGGGACCAAATTCGGCGAGCTGTAGTTTCGGTCATGTCGAATATTGCCGAAGGTTTCGATCGCGGCGGCAGAAAGGAATTTCATCAGTTTCTGGTCATCGCCAAAGCTTCTTGCGCCGAAGTGCGATCGCAACTTTACGTGGCGCTGGATGCGGGATATTTGGCCCGCAAGGAATTCGACAGCTTGTGCAAGCAAGCAGAGGAAGTAGGCCGAGTAGTAAACGGCCTGCGCCAAGCAGTAGCAACAAATTCTTGACTTAGTCCCAGGCACTTAGCACTAGGCACTGAAGGTTAATCGAAGTCACAAAGATTAGGGAACCTCTGATTTATTCGCATGATAAGCGATAATAGACATCACTACTTCACGCCGACCGGAGATTGATTACATGCGTCAGCACACCTTGGCCGAAGGCAGCTTCGAGAAGTTCCGCAAGCCGACGAAGCGGGAACG
>DASSNE010000060.1:0-32416 GCA_035688265.1 Gammaproteobacteria bacterium | reverse complement strand
TGAGCTTGGAGCGAGCCAGCCGGGTCAACTCCGCATGTTCGTCTGGTGTCAGCACAATCTCCAAAGCCACTCGCATACCATTCCTCAATCACTGCCGCTACAAAAGGTTAGAGTAGAGAAATGGATTTAAGTTCTATTAAGAATGAAACGCTACACTAGACTGCGCGCCACCAACAACTCCCATTGGGGCTCCGACATGTATCGCATTCTGCTGGCAGCGCTGCTGCTTGCCGCTTCTTCGAGCCTCGCGTTCGCGAGCGACATCGACAACCTCGACGCTCTGATGCAGGACCAGTTCCACGGCCTGTCGGCCGATCTCGGCGCCGTGCTGCAGTTCAAGCAGCTCGAGCCCGCGGCGCCGGAAGGCCTGACCGGCTTCAATTTCGGCTTCGATGTCAGCACCACCCGAATCGAGCATGATGCCGCGTGGCGGGTTGCTACCGGCGGCAGCGACGTCAGCACCGTGCCGATGGCGCGCGTGCGCCTGACCAAGGGGCTGCCGGGCGGCATCGATATCGGCGGGTTCTACAGCACGGCGCCGGGGACGAACATCAAAGCCTACGGCGGCGAATTGCGCTACGCGCTCCTCGAAGGCGGCACCCTGGAGCCGGCGATCGGCCTGCGCGGCACCTATAACAGGATCACCGGCGTCGACCAACTCGGCTTTCATACTGAAAGCCTGGAGTTGTCGATCTCGAAAGGCTTCGGCCCGTTCACGCCCTACGCCGGCGCCGGCCGCATTTGGGTGTCGAGCACGCCGGATCCGTCGACCGGGCTTCGCAACGAAAGCTTCGGCGAGAACGAAGTTTTCGCGGGCTTCGACATCAGTTTTGTCGTCATGGACTTCGCATTGGAAGCCAACCGGATCGGCGACAACCTGACGTACTCGGCCAAGCTCGCGTTCGGCTTTTAGCGATAACCCGTAGGTGCGAAGCGCCGGGTCGGGGCGCTACAATCGACCCATGCACTTTCGCACCATCTGCATTCTCGGCGGCACCGGCTTCGTCGGCCGCCGCATCACGGCACAACTGGTCGATGCCGGCTACCACGTCCGCATCCCGTCGCGCGACCCGTTCCGGCACCGCGATCTGACGGTGCTGCCGACCGTCGAAATCGTCCGCGCGGACGTGCACAACCCGGCGGAATTGTTGCGCGAGTTCGACGGTGTCGACGCCGTAATCAACCTCGTCGGCATCCTCAACGAGCGCGGCCATGACGGCAAAGGCTTCGAGCACGTCCACGTCGAACTGACCCGCAAGGTACTCGACGCCTGTCGCCGCCGCGGCATCAAGCGCCTGCTGCACATGAGCGCGCTGGGCGCCGCGCCGGACGCGCCCAGCCATTACCTGCGAACCAAGGGCGAAGCCGAAGCGCTGCTGCCGATGACGTCGGATGGCAATCCGGCAACCACCGTGTTCGCGCCCTCGGTAATCTTCGGCCCCGACGACACGCTAATCAACCGGTTCGCCGACCTGCTCAAGTTCATCCCGGTGCTGCCGCTCGCCTGCGCCGACGCACGCCTCGCGCCGGTCTTCGTCGGCGACGTGGCCGAGGCTTTCCTCCGCAGCCTGACGCGGCGCGACACGATCGGCCGCCGCTACGCGCTCTACGGCCCGGACGTGTACACGCTCAAGCAACTGGTGCAATACACGGCACGCCTGATGGGCGTGCGCCGCGCCGTGATCGGCCTGCCGGACTGGGCGTCGAAGCTGCAGGCGCACGTGCTGGAATACGCGCCCGGCAAGCCGTTCTCGATCGACAACTACCGCTCGTTCCAGGCCGGCGGCGTCGACGCGGAATCCGGCCTGGCCGAGCTGGGCATCGAGCCCAATTCGCTCGAAGCCGAAGCGCCGAATTACCTCGCCGCCGACAACCAACGCGGCCGTTACAACCGCTATCGCTCCGCCGCCGGCCGCTTCAAGCAGTCGCCGCCGGCGCGATAATCCCCGCGCCGACGGGCCTCCTCTACCCGGGTTGACCCGGTCCGTTCCTGCTGCTTTCCCGGCGTTAACAATAAGTGTAGACTCGAGCTATAACCATTCCGGGACAGGGAGTCGCGGGCAAATGGCCACAGGGACGTCAGCAGTCAATCCGGCTTGTCGCCAAGCCAGCCCCCCATCGTCGATCGCCGCACGCTTGCGCGCATTGCGCAAGCGATTGCACATCTGGCGGATTCGCCACTGGATTCACGACCGCCCCGAAGCCATTCAGGCCATAGCCGGCGATACCTTTCGCCACCTCCATTTCGCCGCGACCGGCCGCCGTCACATCCACTTCGTGCGCGAGGCAGGGCTGCGCGACAACTGGTGCTTCTTCGAATGGCTGCAGGAAAATGACCCGGCCGCCGCACGGTTATTCCGTCACACCACCGCCGGCAGTCCACTCGCCAGGCCCGCCAGCGGCACCGCACTTCTGATCCCGTGGCTCTGGGATCCGGTGCGCGAACGCAGGCCGGCCCTGTTCCGGCGCCTGCAAGCGCTGGAAGCTCGCTACGAGCAGGCCGGTGTCCCGGTCATCAACCCGGTCAGGCATCTGTCGAATGCGATCAAATCGAGGGCTCTCGCCACGCTGCGCCACGCCGGCTTTACGGCAGCGCGGGCGTTGCCTCTGACCGGTGACAGTACGTTCGACGAAATCACCGCGGCCGTCGGGCTCCCGTTCATCGTGCGCAATAACCACGGCAGCCATGGCTATATTCAACTGGTGCATACGCCGGACGATTTTCAGCAGGTCGACTGGCGCCAGCTACCCCACCCAGTCGCGCTCGAATACATCGACACCCGCTCGGCCGATGGCCTCTATCGAAAGTATCGATACCTCGTGACCGGCGACAGCGGGATCAATCGCCACCTCATCATCGCGCGACCGTGGTGCGTGCATGCCGAGGACCGGGTACGCAAGCAAGCATACGTGGATGAGGAAGTGGCATTCCTGCACGAATCCAACCCGCACCGCGCAGCGCTAGTCAGGGCCGCGAGGGCGCTGAAGCTGGATTTCGTCGCCTTCGATTACAGCATGACGCAACCGGGAAAACTGGTGATCTGGGAACCGAACCCGTTCCCCGGCCTGTGGAGCAATGCCAACCACAACGATCGCTATTTCGAGTACCAACGCGCCTGGATCGACAAAGTATTCAGGCACGTGCTGCGGTTTTACCTGCAACGCGCGAACCTGGAGACGACGATCTGAGGAGAGGGTCATGGACGACTATATCGAAACATTCGAAGCCCGCGGCGACCATTACAACGAGGCGGCGCGGATCCATCCGCGGGCACGCGACCTGGAACGGCGCATCCTGATCGAACTGCTGCAAGTAGAACCGCAGCACCTGATATGCGATGCGCCGGCCGGAGGCGGCTATCTCGCCGACGGTCTGCGGCCGCTGGTGCACCGTACCGACCAGATTATCTGCATCGAACCGTCGGCGACCTTCGCCAACGGCATCGATCCGGCCTATGTCGCGCATGTTGCGCCCCTGGATCATCTGCCGCTGCCGGATGCGACGGTCGACCGCGTGGGCAGCCTCGCCGGGCTGCATCACCTGGCGGAAAAGAGTTCATTTGTGCAGGAGGCGCATCGCGTGCTGAAGCCCGGCGGGCAGATCGCCTTTGCAGACGTCCTCGACGGCACACCGGCGGCACGCTTTCTGAATGGCGCCGTCGACCGCTACACCACGACCGGTCACCACGGGCTGTTCCTGCATCCCGAAGAATGCCGGGTGCTGCTCGGCGCGGCCGGTTTCCAGTCGATCCGCGTCGTGCATCGCCGCTACAGTTGGAATTTCGACTCCGAAGAGCAAATGGTGCGCTATTGTCAGAGCTTGTTCGGCATGGTCCGCGCCAGCTATGAAGAAATGCGCGCGGCGCTGGTCGAATCCTTCGACATCCGGCATGATCCCGACAAAGTCCGGTTGCCGTGGTCACTGGTGTACGCGGTCGGCGTCAAGCCGGTGTCGGTAAGACCTTTCAAGCGCGCGCGGCGCGCGGCAGGCTCCAGGGCAGCCAGCGCCTTGACGTCGGCATAAAACTGCTCGAGCCGGCCCCCGTCGCAGCGTAACAACTGCTGAAACGCCGGCTGCCAGACGTTATAGGTCGTCACCACCGCGAGGCTCGCGTTGTTGAGCGGGTGCGTGAACCATTCCGAGTAGATGGGCTGATCGTACTGCGCCACCAGCGCCGCATGCTGTCGCTTCAGCCATTCAATGGCGAGCGCCTTCTTGCGCCGCTTCACCGCGGCGCTCGTCGGTGCCGCGTAAATTTTCTTGAGCCGCTGCCGCAGCTTTCCGACCAGCGCCTGGAAGGCTCGCGTCTCGGCCTGAATCCGGTGGTACGCCTTCAGTTTGTCCTGCTCGCCATGCGCCGTCAGCCACCGCTCGATGCCGACCGTCTCGACCGTATCGGCGAAGGACTCGTTGAACTGCGCGGCGCCTTCGATATAAACCTGCTGGTGCGCGAGTTCATGGAAGATCAACCCGGCGAGCGATACGCGCGACCAGCGCAGCATGTTGCTGAACAGCGGATCGGCAAACCAGCCGAGCGTCGAATAAGACGGCGCGCCGCCGAGATAAACATCCTTGCCCTGCTTGCGCAGCTTCGCCGCGAACGCCGCCGCGTCGTCCCTGGCGAAGTACCCGCGATACGGGACGCAGCCAGCGAAGGGATAACACCACTCAACGGGCGCCAGCGAAAACGGCGGCGCCGCATACACCACCCAAACCGGAAAACGGCGATCGAGCTTCACGTAAGTCCGGTAGCTGTCGTTGTCCGGCAGGTGCAAACTCTGGCTCGCAAAACTGCGCACACGCAACGCGAACTCGAGCTTTGCCTTGGTCGCCGGCGGCGTGTCGGGATCGGCGATGACATCCGTGATGTCGCGGCGACTGGTGAGGATGCTCACCTCGCCGCTGATCGCCTGCACGTAATAGCCGAGTGTTGCGCAGCCTGTCAGGGTGATGCTTATGAGGGTGACCGAGAGGAAGCGGTGGATCATGCGGGCATTGTAGCCCGTCGCTTTGCTAAGCTAACCCGAACATCTGCTATAGGAGCCTGCAATGAACAACCAGGACGTTATTGCCGTCGTCGGCGTCGGCCCTTCGCTCGGCAGCGCCGTTGCGCGACGTTTTGCCGAGGCTGGTTTTACCGTCGCTCTGTTGGCGCGCGGTACATCAACCACCGGTCCGCTGGCGCGCGAGTTACAGCACGCAGGTTATGAGGCTGCTGCACTCGAAATGGATGCAACGGTGCCCGATTCGGTCGAACACGCCTTCGCTGAGATCGACAATCGCTTCGGCTCATCGCCCAGCGTGCTGGTCTACAACGCCGGCATTTTTGCAATTGGGCATGTCGCGGACATCGCGCCGACCGATTTCGAGCGCAGCTGGCGCATCAACTGCATGGGCGGATTTCTGGCGGCGAAAGCGGCGGTTGGACCGATGCTGGATGCCGGCCGCGGCACGATTATTTTTACCGGCGCGACCGCGTCGTTGCGCGGTGGCAAGGGCTTCGCGAACCTGGCCGTGGGCAAATTCGGGTTGCGCGCGCTGGCGCAGTCGCTGGCGCGCGAGGTCGGACCGCAGGGGGTTCACGTCGCGCACGCGATTATCGACGGCCAGATCGATACGCCGGCGATCCGCGAGCGCCAGCCCGAGCGCGAGACGCATACGCTGCTGGCGCCCGACGCGATCGCCGAAACGTATCTGGCTCTGCACCGGCAGGACGGGACAGCGTGGACGCTGGAGCTGGATTTGCGCCCCGCGGTCGAATCGTTTTAGTACACTCAACGGCCCTTTGACAGGCTCAGGGCGAACGAACGATGGACTATCCCGGATACGAACGAACCCGCCGGGTCCGCACCGGCGACAACGCCGCCGCGCTGGTGGCGTACGTGCTGCACCTGGTCGGCACCATCACGGCGTTGCCGAGCATCATTGCGCTCGTTATCAACTACATCAAGCGTCACGACGGCGACCCGATCGCGGACAGTCATCACGCGTGGATGATCCGCACGTTCTGGTGGGCCGTGCTGTGGTGGATCATCGGCGCGCTGACCTGGATTTTCCTCGTCGGCATCGCGATCGCGGGCGTCGCCTGGCTGTGGTTCATTTATCGCCACGTGCGAGGTTTGATCCGCCTTCTCGACGATCAGCCGATGCCGACTTAAAGGGCGCCTATGGACCTCACTATCGCCATCGTCGCGGTGCTGGGTGCGGGCATGCTGGCCCAGTGGCTGGCCTGGCGCCTCAGGGTGCCGGCGATTCTGTTTCTGCTGCTTGCCGGCGCGATCGCCGGGCCGGTGCTGGGCTGGCTGCGACCGCACGAGCAGTTCGGCGGTGCCGCGGTCGAGTCGATCATCGGCCTGTGCGTCGCGATCATCCTGTTCGAGGGCGGCCTCAATCTCGAACTGCACAAGCTGCGCGAAGCCGCGAGCGGCGTGCGGCGGCTGATCTATTTCGGCATTCCGTGCACCTTCGTCTTCGGCCTGCTCGCGGCGCATTTCATCGGCGGATTGTCGTTGCCGGTCGCGATCGTGTTCGGCGCGATCATCGTCGTCACCGGCCCGACCGTGGTCAACCCGCTGCTGCGCCATGCGATGCTGAATCCGCGCACGGCCTCCTATCTGCGCTGGGAAGGCAGCGTCAACGACCCGATCGGCGCGCTGCTGGGCGTGCTGCTGGTCGAGTTCTTCGTGTCCTACGGCGGCAATATCGAGGGCATCGGCCATGCCGCGGAAAGCGTCGGCATCGCGGTCGGCACCGCGCTGGTGCTGGGCGCGGCACTGGGCTACGCCACCGGCCGCGTCTACGAGCGCGGCTGGATCCCCGAATACCTCAAGCCGCCGATCCTGCTGGTGCTGGTACTGGCCGCGTACGCCGCCGCCGACGCAGCACAGAATTCGGCGGGCCTGCTGACGGTGACGGTGATGGGCATCGTCATGGGCAACATGGGCCTGACCAGCATTCAGGAAATGCGCCGCTTCAAGGAGTACATCAGCCTGCTGCTGATCGCGGTCGTGTTCATCCTGCTCACCGCGAGCCTGCAGACGCGCAGTCTCGGCTGGATCGACTGGCGCGCAGCGGCCCTCCTTGCCATCGTGATTTTCCTGGTGCGCCCGGCAGCGGTCTGGCTGGCGACACTCCGTGCGGGGGTGCCATTCAAGGATCGATTGCTGATCGGCTGGATCGCGCCGCGTGGGATCGTCGCCGCGGCGACCGCGGGCGTGTTCGCGCCGGCGCTCGCACGCGCCGGCTATGGTGACGGCTACGAAATCACGCCACTGATCTTCACACTGATTTTCGCGACCGTGATCCTGCACGGTTTCAGCATCGGCCCGCTGGCGCGGTTTCTGGGTCTTGCCGCCGCGAAACGCAACCGGATGTTGATCGTCGGCGCCTCGCCGTGGACCATTGCGCTGGCCGAAACGTTACAGGGCGCCAACGTGCCGCTGCTGCTCACCGACAGCGCGTGGCACCGCTTGAAGCCCGCACGCCTCGCGGGCGTGCCGGTGTTTTACGGCGAAATCCTGTCCGAAATCGCCGAGTCGTCGCTGCAGCTCAACGACATCGGCACGCTGCTGGCAGCGACCAGCAACGACGCCTACAATGCGCTGGTCTGCACCGCGTTCGCGGCCGAACTCGGCCGCAGTCAGATTTTTCAGCTGCCGATGTATGCGGCCGACGAAAACGACCCGAAGGGCGTAACGCGCACACTCCGCGGCCGCGTCGCATTTCACGAGCAGGCGCTGTACGAAGATCTGTGGCGCGATTACGCCAAGGGCTGGAAATTCCAGAAGACGCGGCTGACCGAGGCGTACGACTACGAAGCGTACAAGGGTGAAGCCGACCCGGACAGCATTGTGCTGCTGGTCGTCACCGCCGACGGTGAAGTCGCCGTGCAGTCGCCGCAATCGCCGGTGACGCCCAGGGCGGGCGACACCGTTATTTCATTCGTTCCGCCGTCCGCGGCTGCCGGACGCGAACGCGATTCAAAACAAGCCCTTGCCTGATACCAAGCCCATGACCGAAAAATTGACATTGCAAGGCGGCGCCGGCGGCATCGAAGCGCTGCTCGACAAACCGGCCGCCGAGCCGACCGCGGTGGCGGTCGTCTGCCATCCGCACCCGCTGTTCCAGGGCACGATGCACAACAAGGTCGCGCACATGCTGGCGCGCGCGCTGACCGATCTCGGCGCGCTCGCGTTGCGCTTCAATTTCCGCGGCGTCGGCGCGAGTGCCGGCACGCACGATCGCGGCGACGGCGAAACCGACGACACCGTCACCGTCGCCCAATGGCTGCGCGAGCAGCATCCCGGCCTGCCGCTGTGGCTGGGCGGCTTCTCCTTCGGCGCAATGGTGGCCTTGCGCGCGGCGCCACGACTCGAACCGGCGGCACTGGTCACGGTTGCGCCGCCGGTCGATCGGGTCGACAAGCTGATACGGCCGCCCTGCCCGTGGCTGCTGCTGCAGGGGGAGGATGATGACGTGGTCGGCGCCGAGGCGGTGCTGGCGTGGGCTCGCGCGCTCGATCCGCCGCCGGATATTGCCACCTTTCCCGGCGTGGGCCATTTCTTCCACGGCAATCTGAATGCGCTGCGCGATACGGTCAAAGAGCGGCTGCCAAACCTTATATCTTAGGGTTTATACTGCCCTCACCCGAACAGGGAGGTGCGCGTCCCGACATGAAGTTGCCGCATTCCAACTCGATTCTGCAGCTGACGCTGGCGGCGTTCATCCTGGTGACGCTGCCGCTGGCGATCGGCTTGATCGTGGCAACGACATCGGTACGGCAGCTCGCCGACCAGGGCCAGCAGGCTGTCCATACCGCGGCCGATACCGTGCGCTACAGCCAGCTGCTTGTCGAAGACCTGACCGGCATGGAGCGCAGCGCGCGCCAGTACAGCGTCCTGCACGACCCGACCCTGTACCGGATCTATCTGCGCCGCCACCGCGCTTTTCTTGAAACCAGCGCCGACTTCGGCCGCCTCGACCTCAACCCGGGCATGCGCCGCCAGCTCGACACGCTGGCCCTCGGCGAGCTGTCGATTTACTACAACTTCAATTCCCACGCGCCGATATCGGCCACGTCGCGCACCGCGCTGGCACAATTTGTCCCGCTGCACCGGCTCGCCCGCAAACTCCTCGCCGCCGGCACCCATTCGGTCGGCACGGAAGTGCACAAGATGCAGGCGGCGGCCAACCGGCTCGACCACAAGCTCGACTGGTTCGTGATCATCCTGGTTCCGCTGGTACTGCTGGTCGCGGCGCTCGCCGTGGTGCTGATCAGCCGGCCGATCCACGCCATCGACGACGCCATCAAGCGGCTCGGCGACGGCGGCCTCGACCGGCCTGTCGCGATTCGGGGCCCGCGCGACCTGGTGGAACTGGGGCGACGGCTGGACTGGCTGCGAAATCGGCTGAACGAGCTGGAACAGCATCGCGTCAAATTCCTGCAGCACATTTCCCACGAGCTCAAAACGCCCCTGACCGCGATCCGCGAAGGTACGCAATTACTGACCGACGAAGTCACCGGGCCGCTCAACCCCGAGCAGCGCGAAGTGGCCGACATCCTGCACGCGAGCGGCCTGCAACTGCAAAAGCGCATCGAGGATCTGCTCAATTTCAGCAGCCTCGAGGACGCCGGCAGCGGCGCGCCGCAGCCGGTTCAACTCGATCGCGTGGTCGCGCGCGTCGTCGGCGAACAGCGCGTCGCCATCAAGGCGCGCCAGCTTGCGGTCGTGCCCGATCTGGAACCGGCCACCGTGGTCGGCGACCCCGAGCGGATTCGTTTGGTAGTTGAAAACCTGTTCATGAATGCGGTCAAATACTCGCCCGAACGTGGCACGATCCGCTTTCACCTGCGCCGCCGGGAGAATATGATCGTGCTCGACGTGGAAGACCAGGGTCCGGGCGTCGCGCCCGCGGAGCGGGAAAAGGTCTTCGAAGCGTTCTACCAGGGCCGACCACCGGAAAACGCCGGCCATGTGAAAGGCACGGGCCTCGGTCTCGCGATTGCGCGCGAGTATCTCAGGGCCTGCCAGGGCACGATAGAAATTATCGATGCCGCCGCCGGCGCACATTTCCGGGTGACGCTGCCAGTGGGCTGAGACATTATGCTAAGGAAAGGGACGCGAAGGACATGCGGACGCTGTATAAACTGCCGGTCGCCCTGCTGTTGGCGGGCGCGCTGACCGGCTGCGCAACCTGGCACTGGCATTGGCCGGCGTGGATGCGCGGCACCCGAACTTCTGAGAATGCCGAACCGGCGATGCCACCCGACAGCGTCGCCGGCATCCTCTATTTCACCGGCGATGTGCTGGCGCTGCCGCAGGCCAAACAGAAGCAGGCCTACGAGAGCGCGCGCAAGCACTACAAAAATGGTCGCAGCGCCGCCGACCGCATGCGTCTCGCGCTGCTCGCCGCGCTGCTGCCGGAGCCGATGCACGACGCCGCGCGCGCCAGGTCGCTGCTCACGGGGTACAGCTGGACAACCACCCAACCCGGCTACGCCGGCCTGGCCAAGGTAACACTGCATATCCTTGCCGTGCAGCGCGAATCGGACCACGAGCTCGCGCGCACGCGCACGAAACTCGCCGATGCGCAGCAGCAGAGCGCGCACCTGAAAAGCCAGCTCGACGCGCTGAAGGCGATCGAAAAGTCGCTCGGCGAACGCCGCCGCGGCGGCGATGGACACTAGAAGAGCCCGCATGGACCGTAAGACACGGATTTTGATCGTCGACGACGACCCGTCGCTCAGGCGGCTGCTCGCGATCCGGCTGGGCGACGCCGGCTATGCCGTCGAGTCCGCCGGCGACGGCAAGGACGCATTGGCGATGATCGCGCCGTTCCGCCCGGATCTGGTGCTGACCGACCTGCGCATGCCCAGCATGGACGGCATGGCGCTGTTCAGCGAAATCCGCGATCACCACCCCGGCCTGCCGGTCATCATCCTGACCGCGCACGGCACCATTCCGGATGCCGTCGAGGCGACCCGCAACGGCGTGTCCGGCTATCTGACCAAGCCGTTCGACAGTCACCAGTTGCTCGCCGCGGTCACCGATGCGCTGCGTGTCGCGGCCGGACCGGACGCCGATGCGGATTCGCCGATCGACCGCAGCTGGCGCGCGGACATCATCACCCGCAACGCCGCGATGGAAACCTTGCTGCGCCAGGCGGCGCTGGCCGCGAGCGGCGAAGCGCCGATCCTGATCCAGGGCGAAACCGGCACCGGCAAGCAGCTGCTCGCGCGCGCCATTCACGGTGCCGGACCGCGCCGCACGCGCCCGTTCGTGCACGTCGACGCGGCCGTCATTCCCGAGACGCTGCTCGAAGCCGAATTCTTCGGCTACGACATGGGCGCCGTCGGCGGTCAGCGTCGCATTCGCGAAGGCCGCTTCAGCGCGGCCCACGGCGGCACGCTGTTCATCGACGAGATCGACGCGCTGCCGCCGGTGTTCCAGGCGAAGCTTCTGCGCGCGCTCAAGGAGCGGCAGGTCTGGCCGCTGGCCGCCAACGACGCGCTGCCGGCCGACGTGCGATTGATCTCGGCCACCCGGCGCGATCCGGCCCGCGCCGTCGAGCAGCGCCGCTTCAGCCAGGACCTTTACTATTGCATCAACGTGGTGTCGCTGGCGCTCCCGCCGCTCGTGGAGCGTCGCGAAGACATCCCGCTGCTTGCCGCACATTTTCTCAAGGCTGCCGCCGGTCGCGCCGGCAAGACCGTCACCGGCTTTTCGCCGCAGGCGATGGAACTGCTGATCGGTGCGAGCTGGCCCGGCAATGTGCGCGAACTGCAGAACGTGATCGAGCGCGCGGTGGCGCTGGCCGACACGCCGCTGATTCCGGACAGCTCGATCCGGCGCGCGCTGCACGGCAAATCCGGCGCGCTCACCTCGCTCGCCGATGCGCGCGACCAGTTCGAGCGCGACTACCTGGTACAACTGCTGCAGATCACCGAAGGCAACGTCAGCCAGGCGGCGCGGATCGCGCAGCGCAACCGCACCGAGTTCTACAAGCTGCTGCACCGGCACCGGCTCGATCCGGTCAATTTCCGCAGCGAAACCGCCGGCTGACCGCCACGAGCGGTATAATCACGCCATGCGCATTACTCTCGGCCAGATCGGCATCACTTCGTTCTTAATCGGCATCGTCATCGTCGCCCTGATGATCTGGATGGGCGTCAGCGGGCAACAGTGGCCGCAGTGGCTGCTGGATCTCACGACGTTGCTCTGATCACTTCCTTAATCAGCTAACTCAGCATCCAGTCGACCGCCGCACGGCAATGCAGTTCGGTGGTATCGACGCGCGGGACCTCCGGCGCATCCTGCTCGCCGATCAGCAAGCCGAATTCGGTACAACCGAGAATCACCGCCTGCGACCCCGCTTCGTACATGCGGCGCATGATCGCCACGAAGCGTTCACGCGACGCCGCCTCCGCCCGCCCTTTCACCAGTTCGTCGAAAATGATCCGGTGAATGTCGTCCTGCTCAGCCGGGCTTGGCACAGCCACGTCAAGTCCGTGCCCTTCCAGGCGCTCGCGATAGAACGGCTGCGCCATCGTAAAGCGCGTGCCGAGCAAAGCTGCGTGCTGAAAATTTTGTGCGAGCAGTGCCTCGGCCGTGACATCGGCCAGGTGAATGAGCGGAATCGAGATTGCCGATTCGACCGCCGGCGCGACACGATGCATCGTGTTGGCGCAAATCACCAGCGCCTCCGCGCCCGCCCGTTCAAGCCCTTGTGCGGCATCGGCGAGAATCGCTCCGGCGGCGCCCCAATCGTCGGCGTGCTGCAGGTGCGCGATGTCATCGAAATCCACGTTCCACAACAGCAGTTGCGCCGAGTGCAGACCGCCCAGCCGCTCCGCGACCAGTTCATTCAACCGGCGATAGTAATGCGCCGTCGATTCCCAGCTCATGCCGCCGATCAGGCCGATGGTTTTCATGCTTTTGCCACTCAGCCGGCCGGGGAAACGATGTACTGTTCCAGCTTGCCGTTCGGCAGCGCGTCGGTAGTGACGTTCAGGCTGACGTCGGGGAACGTGACGCGGTAGTGGCGAATCATCATGCCGCCACGTTGGTGGGCGGAGCGCTGCACGAAACTTGTCGGCTTGCCCAGCGGCGCGAGGCTGGACTGGTAGTCCTTGCGTGCAATGGCATTGAAATAGCTGTTGGCGTCGTCCGTAAACAGCTCGCGGTCGAGCTTGCCGTGCTGCAGGTCCGTGAAGATCTGGCGTGCCTGCGCCAGTGCCCGGGTGGTCGCGGGATCGTGCACCGCGAACAGCGCCTCGGCGATCTTGCCGGCGATCAGGCTCGAGGTTGTGACCGCGACCTGGTTGGTCAGTACCACTACTGCGATTCCGTCGTCGGGGAAAACAAGATTCTCGGCGGTAAAGCCGGCGACCTCGCCGTCGTGCATCAATACGCGATGACCGTCCATCGATCTGATAAACAATCCCAGCCCGTAGCCGGAGCCCATGCCGTTGCGCAACCGGACTTCCGTCTGCATCGCCCGGTACGAGGCGGGCTTCAGCAGGCTCTGGTCGAGCATCGAAATGTCCCACTTTGCGAGGTCGCTGGCGGTCATCGCCAGATAGCCGCCGCCGTACACCCAGTTCGCGCCCACCTTCGCTGCCGGGCGCAGCGGGCCCAGCGCATAGCGCCGATAGCCCTGTGCATCGCCGGACGGCAGCGCGTGCAGGTTGACGTCGTAGACGCTGGTCATGCCCAGCGGCTTGAAAACGTGTTTTTGCAGGAAATCAAACGGCGACTGGCCGGACACTTTCTTGATGATCGCGCCGACGATCAAGTAGCCGGTGTTGCTGTACTGCCATTTCGTGCCGGGTTCGAAGTCCAGTGGCTTTTTGCCCCACGTGTTGAGGATATCCGCGACGGTGGTGGACTTGTGCATGAAGGGCATCACGTAGTCCTGCGGCCAAAGGTCTCTGTAGCCGGACGTGTGCGACAGCAACTCGCGAATAGTGACGTCGTCGGCGCGAGTCAGGTCGGGGAAGAAGCGCGCGACGGTGTCGTCCAGGCTCAGCTTGTCCTGCTGGGCCAGCATCAGGATGGCCGTCGCGGTGAACTGCTTGCTGATGGAGCCGATGCTGTAGCGCATCTCCGGCTTGGCCGGCGTCTTCGGAGCCAGGCGGGCATTGCCGTACGCCTTGGCATAGACGATTTGGTCGTGCCTGACGATCGCGATCGACGCGCTGGGGACGCCGGTAGCCTTTAATGCGTCGGTCGCAATGTGGTCGATCTTCGACGCCAGAGCGCCAGGCAGCGAAGTGCCTGCAAAGCCTGGCGCACTGGCCAGCGCCAGCAGGAGAAACACGCACAGGGAGAGACGGGAGTGCCGGTTCGCAAACATAAGCTATCGTCCGGGAAGAAGACGACGCAAAACGTAGCATCCGGAGTCTGCCGGGGCAACTCGACCGACCACCGGCCGCCGCGACCCGTTATGCGGGCGGCGCCTCCGGTGCCTTGCCCGCATTGCGGGCACGCGACTGCTTTCCTGCCGTGGGCCCGACTCGACCGATGAACGGCGGCCGGGCCAGCCAGCCGATCGCTATCAGCCCCAGGAAAATCCAGCCGAGAATGTAGAAAATCTCGTTAAAGGAAATCTGCAAACCCTGCTGGGTGATGGCACCGTTGATCATCGCCATTGCCTGATGCTGATGCCCCGGGCCGAGCGCGTTCAGCGCCTGATTGGCCGTCGGATTGTACGGCGTGATGGATTCAGCCAGCCGGGCGTGATGCACGGCGGCGCGCCGCGTCCAGAAGAGCGTGATGAGCGATGCGGCAAAACTGCCGCCCACGGTACGCAGGAATGTCGCCACCCCCGAGCCGGACGCAATTTCGTTGGTTTCCAGATCCGATAGCAGGATCGTCAGCACCGGCATGAAGAAAAACGCCACGCCCAGGCCGAGTATCAACTGCATCAGTGCAATGCGCATGAAGTTCACCTCGAGATTGAACCCCGAGTACAGAAAACACACCGCGCCCATTGCCGCAAACGACAGCGACGTCAGCCAGCGCATATCCACCCGGGCCGCGTACTTGCCGATAAAAAACACGAGAAGCAGCGGCAGAATGCCCACCGGCGACGTGGCAAGGCCCGCCCAGATTGCCGTGTAGCCCAGACTGCGCTGCATCCACACCGGTATCAGCAGGGCCACGCCAAAAAAGGCCGCGTAGGCCAGCACCAGCGCCAGCGTGCCGACGCTGAAGTTGCGGTGCCGGAACAGCTTGAGATCGACGATCGGGTCGTCGTCCGTGAGTTCCCAGATCACGAACACCGCCAGCGCAATCGCCGAGATGATACTGGCGGCCACGATGAAACTGGAGTTGAACCAGTCGGCATCGTTGCCCTTGTCGAGCACGACCTGCAACAAGCCGACGCCGATAATCAGCATGATCAGGCCGACGTAGTCCATGCGCGGCTTTTCGATCTGTTCCAGCTTGCCTTTGAGTTGGTAGCGAATGACGAAGCTGCAGAAGAAGCCGATCGGCACGTTGATGAAAAATATCCAGCGCCACGAATAGCTTTCGGTAATCCAGCCGCCGAGGATCGGGCCGACGACAGGCGCGACGACGGTCACCATCGAGATCAGCGCGAGCGCCATGCCGCGCTTCTGCGCCGGGTAAACGGCAATCATCAGGCTTTGCGTGACCGGATACATCGGTCCGCACATTGCTCCCTGGACGACGCGGAAAAAAATCAGCATGCCCATCGTCTGGGCCATGCCGCATGCGAACGACGCCAGCACGAACAGCAAGGTGGACCACACGAACACTTTGACTTCGCCGAAGCGGCGACCCAGGAACCCGGTCAGCGGGAGGCCGATGGCCTGGCTGACGGCAAATGAGGTGATCACCCACGTGCTCTGGTTGACGCTCACGCCCATGTTGCCGGCGATCGTGGGCAACGACACGTTGGCGATGGTCGTGTCCAGCACCTGCATGAACGTCGCCAGCGCCAGGCCGACCGTCGTCAGTCCCAGGTTGGGGGGTCGATAATAATTACTCATGCGGCCGGGTCCGCGCGTCGAACGATTCTGGCGTGTGCTCCCGGTGCGAAATCAGTGACCGTCATGGCCCATGTTGGCCTGGACGATGCGCTGCACCAGCGCGTTCGCATCCGCCAACTGCTCTTTATAGACATGAGTGGCAAAGGCCGGCTGCGTCGGCGCCTTCTCGGCCAGCATCGGCCCGCTCTGATCGTGCAGATCGACGCTGGCCGTCATCGACAGGCCGATGCGTAACGGATGCTGCTTCAACTCGTCCCGGCGCAGCGAGATGCGCACCGGCACGCGCTGCACAATCTTGATCCAGTTGCCGGTCGCGTTCTCCGCCGGCAGCAGCGAGAACGCGCTGCCCGTGCCGATGCCCAGGCTCTCGACCGTGCCGTGGTAGGTCACCGAGCTGCCGTACAGATCCGATTGCAGCGTCACCGGCTGGCCGATGCGCATGTGCTTGAGCTGGGTTTCCTTGAAGTTGGCATCCACCCAGACCCCTTGCAGCGGCACGACCGCCATCAATGCGCCGCCCGGATGGACCTGTTCGCCCACCTGCACCGTGCGCTTGGCCACGTAGCCGTCCACGGGCGAGATCAGCGTAGTGCGCACGTCGTCCAGGTAAGCCTTGCGCAGCTTGGCCTCGGCCGCCTTCACCGCCGGATTGGACGCGACACCGGTATCGCCCGCGAGCGCGAGGCTGCTGCTGTAGGCTTGTTGGGCCGCGGTCAGGGCGCTTTGTGCCGCCGCCAGCGCATCGTGCGCGTGCGCCAGTACCTCGGCGGCAATGGCGCCGGACTCCACCAGCCCCTTGCGCCGGTCGTAGTCGGCCCTGGCCTTGTCCAGCGCCACCTTGCGCGCGTCAACTTCGGCCTTGGTCGACAGCACATCGTTGTACAGGCCGCGCACTTTGCGCACGGCTTGCGCGAGCCCTGCCCGCGCCGCCTGCAAGGCGACGTCCGCATCGCTCGGGTCCAGCTTCACCAGCACCTGGCCGGCGTGAACGAGGTCGCCGTTATCGGCGCCGATGCTGACGACGGTGCCCGGGATCTGGGGCGTGACCTGAACGATGTTGCCATTGACGTAGGCGTCGTCGGTGTCCTCGTACCAGCGGCCTTCGAGGTAATACCACAACCCCCAGGCAACCAGGCCGACCACGACGACGATCAGCAACAGGCGCAGGAAAAACTTGCGCTTGCCGCTGCGCGCCGGCGTCGCAGTGGATTCGACGGTAGAAGTGTCTTCGCTCATGGTCTTAATTCGTGGTGGAATCGGAAGATGATGGCTGGCGCGTGTCGCCGGCGGCGATCGCTTTGCCGGTGGCATGAAAGCCGCCCCCCAGCGCCTGAATCAGCTGGATCGACAGATCCACCTGCTGCGCATGCAGCGCGGCGACCGCGGTCTCGGCCTGGAGCAGATGCTGGCGCACGTCGAGCGCTTCGAGAAAACTGCCGACGCCCGCCTTGTAGCGCCGTTCGGACAGCTTCCAGGCTTCGCGCGCGGCATCCAGCGCGCGCCGCTCGGATGTTGCGCGAACCTTGAGCGACCGCAGGCCGTGCAGATCATCGGCGACCTGGTTGAGCGCGCCGATCAGCGTCTTGTTGTACTGCGCGACGGCCAGGTCATACGCGGCGTCGCGCCCGGCCAGGTTGGCGCGCAAACGACCACCGTTGAAAATGGGCAGGCTGATGGCGGGCGCCACCTGCCAGAAACGCGCCGGTAGCTCGAACAGCGGCGTGCCGCCCTTGCTCACCAGCCCGGCCAGCGCGCCCAGGCTGATGTTGGGCAGAAACCGTGCCTTGGCCGCCTTGATGCTCTGGCCGGCCGCCTCCACCCGCCAGCGCGCCGCCACCAGGTCCGGACGCCGGCCCAGCAGCCCGGCGGAAAGATTCGGCGGCAAAGCCAGCCGGGCCGGTGACAGCGGCTGCGGCTGCCTGATCGACAAGCCGCGATCGGGCCCCTGGCCCAGCAGAGCCGACAGCGCCACGCGCGCGCGATCCACTGCCTGCGAGGCGGCGGCCAGCAAGCCTTGGTCGCGGGCGACCTCGGCATCGGAACGCTTGAGCTCAAGCCGGCTGTCGATGCCGGCCGAAACGCGCTGCTCGGTCAGCTTGTGCGCATGCGTGGCGCGCTCAAGTTCTTCCTGCGCGATCGTCTGCTGCCGGAAGGCATAACCCAGCCGGGCATAGGCGCGCGCCACGTCGACGGACACCAGCAGCCGCGCGGCATGGCTATCGACCGCGGCCGCATGCACCTGGTCCACCGCCGCTTCCCAGGCGGCGCGCTTGCCGCCCCACAGGTCCAGCCCCCAGTTAAAGCTCAGATAACCGTACTTCAGCCAGCCGAAGTGGCCGCCGCCGACCGACTCCGGCAACAAGGTCTTCGGCAAATGGGCGCCGGACACGCTGGCCGAGGCGTTGAGGGTCGGCTGACGCTCGGCATCGGCCAGACCGGCCCCCGCAATGGCTTTCCGAACACGGGCGCGCGCGATGGCAATGTCCGGGTTGTGTTTGAGCGCCTCGCCAACCAGCGCATCCAGTTGCGGATCGCCCAGCGTGGTCCACCAGTCGTCCGCCGGCCAGGCAGCCGGTGTCAGCGGCGCGCCGGCTAGGCTGCGCTCGCTGTGCAAAGTGCCGACAGGCAGCAGGTGGCCGCTGGGCTTGAGCCCGCGGCTGCTGGCACAGGCGCCGAGCAGCACCGCCACGGCACAGGCAGCGACGAGCGGCAATAATCGCGATCGCATCAGGTTTCCAGGTTCGGCTTCTTGTTAGTGTGATTGGCGCAGCGTGATCAGGACGCGCTGCAGGTAGTCGGTCAGCCGGCGCCGTTCCTCGTCGTCCAGCGCGCCCAGCGCCCGGTCCAGCACCCGCTCCTTGTAGTCCGCGAGCTTGCGCACGAGCGCGGTGCCGGAGGTCGATAGTTCGATGCGCAGTGCGCGGCGATCGTCGGGATCGGGGCGACGGTGGAGGTAGCCGCGCTCTTCGAGCTGATCGAGCAAACGCGTCATCGCGCCGGCGTCGTAAGCCAGCGCCCGCGCCAGCTCGCCGGCGCTCATGGGGCCGGACAGGTACAGGCAGCGGAGCGCATGCACCTGGCTGTGCCGCAGATCGACCCCTTGCGCGGTCAGCTCCTCTTCCATCGCGCACATCAGCTCGGACTTCACCAGCCTGAGCAGCACGCCCATGCTCTCGGGCAGCTTTTCGGTATCGCGGGTGGCGGGACACATGGGCGGGTATTTTATTGCGTGAGCTATAGTTGTCAAAGCAATTATTGATTTGGCACATTCCAGCTCTCGGTGGCGGACAAGCGGCCCGCGTCAGCGGGCGGCCAGCTTTCCGGCTCCTGTTATAGTTATCGAGGTCGAACAATAAGGAGTCCGTTGTGTCCGCCCCATCCGCCAATGAAACCCGTCGCGCCCAGGTGCCGCCGCCTGAGGACGTCGCCTACCCCGGCACCATCGCCATTCATGTGGATGCCTCCGATACGTCGCAGGGCATTTTTCGCGTGCGCGAGACGATTCCGGTCAAGCCGGGCAGGCTGACGCTGCTGTATCCGGAGTGGATTCCGGGCGACCATTCGCCCAGCGGTCCCATTGCCATGCTGGCCGGGCTCGATGTGAGCGCCGGTGGCGAGACGCTCAAGTGGACGCGCGACAAGTACGACGTGCGTGTGTTTCATGTGGATGTGCCCGAAGTTGTCAGCGAGGTCGAGGTCGATTTCCAGTATTTGTCGCCCCGGCGCGGCGACTTCGAGATGACCGATCGCATGCTAATGCTGGAATGGGACAAGATGTCGCTGTATCCGGCCGGCCATTACTCGCGCGGCATTTCCTTCGAGCCGCGTGTGTCGCTGCCGGATGGGTGGCAGTTCGGCACCGCACTCGAGCCGGTCTCGCAGTCCGGCAGCACCACCACGTTCAAGCCCGTGAGCCACGAGACGCTGGTGGATTCGCCGATCTATGCGGGCCGGTACTTCAACCGCGTGGATCTCAATCCGGAGGGCGACGTCCCGGTGCATCTGAACGTCGTGGCCGACGCGCCGAAATACCTGGAGATGACGCCGGAGCTATTGAACCTGCATCGCGCCCTGGTCACGCAGATGCTCAGGTTGTTCGATTCGCATCATTTCGACCACTACGATTTTCTGTTTTCGCTCTCCGATCACCTGGCGGGCAACGGCCTCGAACACCACCGGTCCAGCGAGAATGGCCTGCGCGCCGATTACTTCAAGGAGTGGGACGACCACGCGCCCGAGCGCGATCTGCTGGCGCACGAGTTCGAGCACTCCTGGAACGGCAAGTTCCGCCGCCCGGTCGACTCGTGGACGCCCAACTTCAACGTGCCGATGGGCGATTCGCTGTTGTGGGTGTACGAGGGCATGACGCAGTACTGGGGCTTCGTGATCACGGCGCGCGCCGGCCTGTGGACGCCGGAAGAGTTTCGCGAGGCGCTCGCGATGGTGGCGGGCAATTACGATCGCAACCGCCCGGGCCTCGGCTGGCGCCCGCTCGCGGACACCACCAACGACCCGACCACGGCGCATCGTTGCGCGCTGCCGTACCGTAGCTGGCAGATGAGCGAGGAATACTACAGCGGCGGCCAGATGCTGTGGCTCGCCGTGGACGCGAAGATTCGCGCACTCACGCAGAGCGGCAAATCGCTGGACGATTTCGCCCAGGCGTTCTGCGGCATGGACAACGGCAGTTTTGTCCCGAAGACCTATACGCGCGATGACGTCATCACGACGTTGAACGGCGTGGCGGATTATGACTGGGTCAGCTTCCTGCAGCCGTTCGTCGATGAGCGCAAGCCGCCGCTGCTGGAAGGCGTCGCCGCGTCGGGCTGGAAGCTGGTTTACACCGACGAGCAGGGTGAGTACCAGAAGAAACACGAGAAGCGGCGCAAATCACCGCGCCACGTGTTCAACTTCGCCTGGTCGATCGGGCTCACGTTGACCGAACATGGCCGGATCAACGACGTGCGCTGGGACGGCCCCACGTTCCGGGCCGGCATCAGTACCGGCGCTTCGGTCAAGGCGGTGAACGGCGAGTCCTACAGCAAGGACGTCATGCAGCAGGCGATTATCGACGCGGCGGGCGACGACAAGGCGCCGATCGAACTGCTGATTAAGTTCCAGGGCGGCTTTCGCACCGTGCAGGTGGATTATCACGACGGCTTGCAGTATCCGCACCTCGAGCGCATCGACGGCGAGCCGGATTATCTGAGCGACATCATCACGCCGCGCGAGTAGTCAAAAACCGACGCACTTCTATGGCGTCACCGGCTCGCCCGTCTTCGGTTTCAGAATCAACCGGCGCATGTTGATGCGGCTGAAATCGAACAGGTTGGCGAGCGTGCCGGCCTTCGCGTCGAACGACTGGTCGCCGATGCGGCCGAGCGACCAGTTGTCCTCGATGAAGCGCAGGATCGAGGTCTGGTCAGTCAGCGAGTGGTCGACAAAGTTCTGCTTCGCCCACGGTGAGATCACCAGCAACGGTAACCGCGGCCCGTAGCCGCAGCGGTCGGGGTACGCGCCGTCGAGCGGTTCGCCGCACATTGCCTTGCCGAGCAGCACGTCGTGCTTCGGGTCGGCGGAATGGTTCACGATCGGCGGCATGACGTGGTCGTACCAGCCGTCGGAGTCGTCCCACGCGATGATGATCGCCATCGACGACCAGTACTTGGACTGCTGCAGCCGGTTGATCGTTTTCACCAGGAAGTGCTGCGCGTCGATCGGCCCGGAGTAGCCGGCGTGGCCGTCCTGGTAGCCGCGCGCCTTGAGATAGCTCACCGCCGGCAGGTTGCCGTGGTCGAGCGCATTCCAGAAATCCTCAAGGCCATACTGATGATTGGCGGGACCGTCGTGGCCGATGCGCGCGACCGACTCGGGCGGCAGATGGCGTGGGTTCGCCGTTGATTCGTAGTACTGGAACGGCTCGTGGTGCGCGAGGTAGTCATGCACGCTGACGCCGGCAGCGTTTTTGTGCCTGGAGCCGCACACCGGGGTGCCGTCCGGCTTTCTGGCTGTCGGCCGAAAGCCGCCTTCGAACCAGCCCCAGGTCACGCCCTTCGCATCCAGCAGATTGCCGACGTTGCGGCCGCTGAATGCAGCCGTCTTGTAATGCCCGCACTCATCGAACGCGGGATCGGGGTCGGCGATCATCGTGCCGTTGACGACGTGTTCCTTGATCTCCGGCGCCGCGCCGTGCGTCTGCCCGGAAATAAGATTGATCGCCCCGGGCGTGGACGGGCCGAAGGTCGAGCCGAAGAAGTTGTCACTCATGGCGAAGTGCTGCGCGTAATTCCACAGCGCGGTCACGGTGTTGCCGTCGTAATAGCCCATCACCAGGCGCGGATTGCAACCGGGCGCGGCATGCTTGCGCGCGACTTCCAGGAAACGATCGACCAGGCCGCCGTGATAGGCGTATTGCTCGGGGGTGTAACGATGATCCTGGTCGCAGGTGACGGCACGGGTGCGATCAAGCCGGAACGGCGCGACCGCATTGGGGTTGTGTTTGATCAGCGCGGGCGTCAGGCCGTTGACGGTCGGCGTCTCCGGCAGTGCGTGAAACGGCGGCTCGCCCGGCGGGTTAGCCGCGTGCGGGTAGGTTGCGAAATAGTGATCGAACGAAATGTTTTCCTGAAAGATCACCACCACGTGCTTGATCGGCGTTTGCGTCGGCGGCGCGTTGGCAAAAGCGCCGGCCGCGACCGACAGGAACACAACAGCAACGGCATATTTCATTATTCGAACCCCGATAACACCCGTCGGCATTCGCATTTTACGATGATTATTCGAGCGGCCGCACGTCCGGCAGAAACGCCGCCAGCAATCCCAGCAGCGGCAGGAACGCGCACACCTGGTACACGAACACGATGCCGAAGTGGTCGGCGATCACGCCCAGCACCGCGGCGCCGATGCCGCCGAGGCCGAAGCTGAATCCATAGAACAGGCCGGATACCATGCCGATGCGGTGGCTCAGCATGTCCTGCGCGTAAACGATGATGGCGGGGAACGCCGACGCGAGGATCATGCCGATCACCACGCTCAGGCCGACCGTCCACCCCAGGCCCACGTACGGCAGCGCCAGCGTGAACGGTGCACAGCCGAGGATCGAAAACCAGATCACCCGCCGGCGGCCGATGCGGTCGCCCAAAGGACCACCGATCAACGTGCCCAGCGCGACCGCAAACAGGAACACGCTCAGCAGGTTCGCGGCGTTGTGCGCCGACAGCCCGAAGCGGTGGATCAGGTAGAACTCGTAGTAGCTGCTGATGCTGGCGAGGTAGAAGAACTTCGAGAACATCAGCACCAGCAGCACGGCGACCGTGCGACGCACCACGGTCGCGGGGAACAGCGGCCGGTCGTCCGCCCGCCGCTTGCGCACCCGCTCTTCAATGTGCCGGCTGTACCAGCGGCCGACCTGCAGCAGGATTACGATCGCGAGCAGCGCCGCGAGACCGAACCAGCCCACGTGCGAGCGCCCGAGCTTGAGCACGATCGCCGCCGCCAGTACCGGTCCCAATGCCTGGCCGATGTTGCCGCCGATCTGGAACAACGATTGCGCGAGCCCGTAGCGCCCGCCCGATGCCATCCGCGCTACCCGCGACGATTCCGGATGAAAGATCGAGGACCCGCAGCCGATCAGGGCGACGGACAGCAGCAGGATCGGGTAACTCGGCGCCCCGGAGAGCGCCAGCAGCCCGGCCAGCGTGAAACACATCCCGACCGGTAGCGAGAACGGCAGCGGATGCTTGTCCGTGACCATGCCGACCACCGGCTGCAGTAACGACGCGGTCAATTGGAAGGTCAGCGTAATCGCGCCGATTTGCAGGAAGTTGAGATGAAACCCGCCCTTCAGCATCGGATAGATCGCGACGATCACCGACTGCATCATGTCGTTCAAGACATGCGAGAAGCTGACCGCGCCGATCACGCCGTACAGCGTAGGGCGACGCGCGAGCGGGCCGCGGGCTGCAACAGGCGGTGCGGCGCCTGCTTCAGGAGCAGCGCGATGTATATCCATGGATGACTTCGATTGCGAGTTGGAGGCTTCGGAACGCAAGAACGCCGGAGCAGGCAGCCGCATGATACTCGCAGTTCGCCGGGACAGACAGTAGTGCCAACCACAGTTCCATCCGGCGTTACGGGCTGGAGTTTGCCCTGCCACAACGTTATGCTCCACCGCTTCGCAAGGTAACCGACGAGCAGCGTATGAATTTTGCGGCCAGGTTGATTCGTCGCAAGTCAGTCGAGCAACTCCAGGCCGAGGCGGACCAGAGCCACGATTTTCGCCGCACCATGGGCGTGTGGCAGCTCACCGCGATCGGTGTCGGCGCGATCGTCGGCGTCGGCGTGTTCGTGCTGGCGCCGCATCAGGCCGCGTTGAATGCCGGCCCCGCCATCGTCATCAGCTTCCTGATTGCCGGCGTGGGCAGTGCCTGCGCGGCGCTGTCGTACGCCGAATTCGCCGGCATGATCCCTGTCACCGGCAGCGCCTACACGTACGGCTACGCGGTGCTCGGCGAACTGCCGGCGTGGATCATCGGCTGGGACCTGCTGATCGAATATGCGCTGATCGTCGGCGTGGTCGCGGCCGGCTCATCCAACTATCTGCAGGCGCTGATCGCCCAGATCACCGGCTGGCACCTGCCGGTCGCGTTGCAGGGCGCGTACGACCCGGCGCATCCGCATGGCGGGCATGTATTCAACCTGATCGCGGCCGTGATCGCGCTGGCCATCGCGTGGCTGCAGACACGGCGCACCCAGATGGGCGCGCGTTTCAATACCGTGGTGGTAACGGCGAAGGTCATCGGCGTCATCACCGTCGTTTGCGTCGGCGCGTTCTATGTCGACCCGGCCAACTGGACGCCGTTCGTGCCGGCTACCATCCACCACGCCGGCGGTGCGACGAGCTACGGCTGGAGCGGCGTACTCGCCGCATCGAGCATCGTGTTCTTCGCCGTCTTCGGTTACGACACGCTGACCACCGCCGCCGAGGAATCCAAAAACCCACAGCGCGACCTGCCGCTGGCGGTCGTCGCTTCGCTGGCCGTGGCGATGGGAATGTATCTGGCCATTTCGCTGGTGCTGACCGGCATGGTGCCGTATAACGCCTGCGCCGGCGGCGGCGTGGCGGGTCATTGCCAGAGCATGATCCTGAGCGACCCGGCGCCGGTCAGCGCGGTCTTCCAGGCGCGCGGCCTGAACTGGGTCAGCGGCGTGATCAACGTGGCAGCCGTCTGCGGCATCATCAGCGTCGTGTTCGCGTTCATGCTCGGCGCGGCGCGCATCTGGTTCGCGCTCTCGCGCGACGGTCTGCTACCGGGCTGGTTCGCCAAGCCGCATCCGAAGCACGGCACGCCGCACCGCCCGACGTGGGTACTCGGCTTCTTCACGGCGGCCGTCGCCGGCGTGCTGCCGATTCGCGAGATCGCCGAGCTGGTCAACATCGGCACCCTGAGCGCCTTCATCCTGATCTGCGCGTCGGTGTTGATCCTGCGCATCCGCCGCCCGGACCTGGAGCGGCGCTTCCGCACGCCGGTGCTGTGGCTGCTCGCGCCGCTCGGCATCATCTTCTCGCTGTTCCTGATTATCGGCTGGCCGTGGGCGGATCAGGACGGCTGGCGCCTGATCGGCGGCCTGCCGTTCGTCACCATCGCCCGCTTCCTCGTCTGGATGGCGATCGGCTTCGTGATCTACTTCAGCTTCGGCATCCGCCACAGCAAGGCGGGCAAGGAACCGGCAGAACCTTCCGCCGAGCAAAGCACCGTCACAAACGGCTGAGTCGTAAAAAGCGCAAATTCAGCAGCACCGCCGCAACGCTCAGGCCGCCGATGAAGCCGCCCCAGACGGCGCGCGGGCCGAGCTGCCAGTAAACGCCGAGCAGCCAGGCGAGCGGGAAGCCAATGCACCAGTAGGCGAGGATCGTGATCCACATCGGTACGTGGGTGTCCTTGTAGCCGCGCAAGACGCCCTGCCCCGCGACCTGCAGGCCGTCCGAAATCTGGAAGATCGCGGCCATGCCCAGCAGCGCGACGGCGATGTCGCGCACCTGCGCGTTGTCGGTGTACCAGCCGGCGATGATGCCGGGGATCAGCGTCAGCGTGATCGCCGACGCCGCCATGAAGCTCATGCACAGGCCGATGCCGATCAGCCCGACGCGGCGCGCGCCGGCGGCATCGCCGCGCCCCCGCGCCTGGCCGACGCGCACGGTAATCGCCATCGCGACGCCCATCGGCACCATGAACATGGTGCCGGCGAAGTTCACTGCGATCTGGTGCGCGGCGACGATTTTCGTGCCCAGCGTGCCCATGATCAGCGCGATCGCCGCGAACAGGCTGACTTCGGTAAACAGGCTGACGGCGATCGGCAATCCCAGGCGCAGCATCGCCGCGAGCGGCGCGCGCCGCGGCCATTCGAACTGCGCGAAAAGCGTCAGGGGCCGGTAGCGACCCGAGCGCAGGACGTAGGCCAGCATGGCCGCGAACATCAGCCACAAGACGATCGCGGTGGCAAGCCCGCAGCCGTAGGCGCCGAGTTCGGGCAGGCCCCAGGCGCCGTAAATCAGCGCGTAATCGGCGAAGATGTTGACGACGAAGCCGGCCAGCGCGACGAACAGCAGCGGCCGGGTATGGGCGATGCCTTCGCTGGTAAAGCGCAGCACGAGGAACAGGCACATGCCGGGCAAACCCCACGCGATGCCGTTCAAATACGCCTGCGCGGCGGGCACCACCGGCGCCGCGATGCCGATCCAGCCGAACACCGGCGCGGCGTGGCGCAATAGAAAGAAGCCGCCCCAACCGACGACCTGGCTCAGCCACAGGCTCTGGCGAAATTCGCTGCCGACCGCGCGCGCCTCGCCGCCGCCGTAGAGATGCGCGACAGTCGGGCTCAATGCCATCAGCAAGCCGAGCGCGAACAGCAGCACCGGCATCCAGATCGTGCCGCCGACCGCAACGCCGGCAAGTGTGGCGGTCGACAGGCGCCCCGCCATCAGCGTATCGACGAGTTGCATGCCCTCGTTGGCGAGGTTCTGCACGATCAATGGCGTGGCGAGGGCGAGCAGCGCACGCACTTCGGTGCGCAGCGGCGACCGGGCGCCGACAGGGATGTTGAAACGGGCGTCCATGGCCAGACAGGCAGCGCTATGGCATCATTTCCAAAAGAATTCCGCATCATACACGCCGGAGGCTGATATGGCCGATAACCTGCCGCGCCGCGTCGCTGTCCTCGGCGGCCTGCGCATTCCATTTTCCCGCGCGCGCACCGCCTACGCCGAGTGCAGCAACCAGGAAATGGTCACCGCCGCGCTCGAAGCGGTGGTCGACAAATACGGTCTCAAAGGCCAGCATCTCGGCGAAGTCGCGCTCGGCGCGGTGATGAAACAGGCCAGGGACTGGAATCTCGCGCGCGAGGCGGTGCTCGGTTCGAGCCTGACGCCGGATACGCCCGGCTACGATTTGCAGCGCGCCTGCGGCACCAGCCTGTCAGCGATCATCCAGGTCGGCCACAAGATCGCACTCGGCCAGATCGACGCCGGCATCGGCGGTGGCACCGACACGATCAGCGACGTGCCGATCGTTTACGGTGAGAAGATGCGCAAGATTTTCCTGCGCAGCGCGCGCGGCAAGTCGTTCAGCGATAAGCTCAAGCCCTGGCTCGGCTTTCGCCCCGGCGACCTCAAGCCGTCGTTTCCGGGCGTGGTCGAGCCGCGCACCGGGCTGTCGATGGGCGAGCACTGCGAACTGATGGCGAAGCGCTGGAATATCACGCAGCAGGAGCAGGACGAACTCGCGCTCGCCAGCCACAAGAAAGCCGCGGCAGCATGGGACGAAGGCTTTTACAACGACCTGGTCGTGGCGTTCAACGGCGCGACGCGCGACAACAACATCCGCGCCAATACCAGCATGGAAAAGCTCGCCGCGTTGAAGCCGGTGTTCGACCGCAGCCCGTCCGGCACGTTGACCGCCGGCAACAGCACCCCGCTGACCGACGGCGCGGCGACCGTGCTGCTGGCGTCCGAAGACTGGGCGCGCGAACACGGTCATACCCCGCTCGCCTACTTGAGCTACGGCGAAGTCGCCGCGGTCGATTACGTAAACGGCCACGAAGGCCTGCTGATGGCGCCTGCCTACGCGGTGCCGCGCCTGCTCGATCGCGCCGGCCTGACGCTGCAGGATTTCGACTTTTACGAAATTCACGAAGCCTTCGCCGCACAGGTACTGTGCCTGTTCAAGGCGTGGGAATCGGAAGAATTCTGCCGTGAGCGGCTCGGCCGCGCCCCGCTCGGCACCATCGGCCGCGACAAGCTGAACGTCAAGGGTGGCAGCGTCGCAATCGGACACCCTTTTGCCGCCACCGGCGCGCGCATTGTCGCGACGCTCGCCAAGCTGCTCGCCGAAAAAGGCACCGGCCGCGGGCTGATCTCTATCTGCACCGCCGGCGGCATGGGTGTCAGTGCGATCCTCGAGCGGCCGTAAGTTTTGCCGCCAGGCGTACTGCTCGCCAACCTCGGCACGCCGGAAGCGCCGACGCCGCGCGCTGTGCGGCGTTACCTGCGCGAATTCCTGAGCGACCCGCGCGTGGTCGAACTGCCGCGTGCGGCGTGGTGGCCGGTGCTGTACGGCTTCATCCTGCCGCTGCGCCCGCGCCGGTCGGCGGCCGCCTACGAGAAGATCTGGCAGACGGCGGGGTCGCCGCTGCTGGTGTATTCCCGCGCGCAGCGCGAGGCGCTGCAGGCCGCGCTCGACGAGCGCCTCGACGAGCCGGTCGCGGTCGCGCTGGGCATGCGTTACGGCAAACCGTCAGTGCCGGCCGCCCTGGAAGAACTGCGCGACCGCGGCTGCCGGCGCATCGTCGTGGTGCCGCTGTATCCGCAGTACTCGGCCACGACCACCGGCGCCACCTTCGATGCGGTGACGCGCTGCCTTCAAGGCTGGCGGGAGCTTCCGGCACTCGACTTCATCAACGGCTACCACGACCGGCCGGGTTACATCGACGCGCTGGCCGCGAGCGTGCGCGAATTCCGCGCGGCGAACGGCAGCGGCGACAAGCTGCTGCTGTCGTTTCACGGTCTGCCGCAACGCAACGTCGACCTCGGCGATCCCTATGAGCAGCAGTGCCGCGAGACCGGCGCAAGACTGGCCGCGGCGCTGGGGCTGGGCGACGACGAGTGGCTGGTGTCGTTCCAGTCGCGCCTCGGCGCGGCCGCATGGCTCAAGCCATACACCGACGAGACGGTGCGCGAGTGGGGCCGCGCCGGCCTCAAGACCATTGATGTTATCTGCCCCGGTTTTTCCGCCGACTGCCTGGAAACGCTGGAAGAAATCGCGATCCGCAATGCCGAGTATTTCCGTGCCGCCGGTGGCGACACGCTGCGCTACATCCCCGCGCTCAACGCGCGCGCCGACCATATCGCCTTTTTGGCGGAAATGATTACGCGGTATACTGCGGCGTCCTGAAACTTACCGATTGTTCACTTATGGGTTCTTCAACGACCGATTCCGAGGAAGGGCGCGACCGCGTATTTGCCGAAGAGCAGGAGGCCACCGACTTTGCGTTCGACAACCGCACAGCCGCCGTCTTCGACGACATGGTCAGCCGCTCCGTGCCGTTTTACGAAGAAATGCAGCGCATGACGACCGAGCTTGCGCTCGATTTCGCTGTAGCAGGCACCAACCTGTTCGACCTCGGCTGCTCGACCGCGACCACGATGCTGCACCTCGACCGGGCACTCGACCCGGGCGTGCGCTTCGTCGGCGTCGACAATTCCCGGGAAATGCTCGACCGCGCGCGCGAAAAGCTCGAAGCGCAGAAGGTCGAGCGGCCCTACGACCTGGTCCACGCCGACCTGCACCACGACACCGTGGTCGACAACGCGTCGGTCGTCATCATGCTGCTGTCGCTGCAATTCATGCGGCCGCTGTACCGCGAGCGCGTGATGAAGCGCATCTTCGACGGCATGCTGGAAAACAGCGCGCTGATCCTGATCGAAAAGCTGACGGTCGGCGACAGCATGATCAACCGGCTGTTCATCCGCCATTACTACGACTTGAAGCGCCGCCGCCACTACTCCGAAATGGAGATCTCGCAAAAGCGCGAGGCGCTGGAGAACGTGCTGATTCCGTACCGTAGCGAGGAAAATCGCGACCTCTTGCTGGGCGCGGGCTTCCGCCACGTCGAAACGTTTTTCCGCTGGTATAACTTCTGCGGGATGCTGGCGGTCAAGTGAGTTCAAACCCGGCATGTAACGGAGCGCCGCGCCACCCCGCGTCGCTGGTCCGTTGCGGGCAGGTGCTGTTCCGCTACCGCAACATCATCTTCCCGCTGATGCTGCTGATCCTGATGATCTGGCGGCAGCCGAACGCGCTGGCCGGCAGCGCCGCGGCCGACATCTGGCTTGATGCCGCAGGCCTCGCGATCATCGTCGCGGGCCTGGTATTGCGCGGCTGGGTGATCGGCCTGCAGTACATCAAGCGCGGCGGCGAGAACAAACAGGTCTACGCCGAGGGGCTGGTGACCGGCGGCGTATTTTCCTGCTCGCGCAACCCGCTTTACGTCGGCAACGTGCTGCTGCTGATCGGTCTGACGGTGATTTTCAACGACCCCCTCGTCTACGTGGTCGCGATCCCGGTGGCGCTGTTCGCTTACGAGGCGATCGTCGCGGCGGAGGAGCATTTCCTCGCCGGCAAATTCGGCCAGGCCTACGCCGACTACTGCGCGACCGTGAACCGTTGGTTTCCCAACCCGCGCCGCCTGGTCGCCGCCACCCGCGGCGAGCGGTTTGACTGGCCGCGCGTGATCGGCGCCGACTACAACACGGCGTGGACGTGGCTCACCGCGGCGGTGCTGGTATTGATCTACGAGCGCGCGTCCGCGCCGGCGTGGCAGGCGATCGAGGCCGACCTGACCCCGCTGTGGGCAAGCCTCGCGGTACTGGCCGGCGCCTACATTGTGGCGTGGGGGATGAAAAAGAAAGGCTTGCTGGGCAAGCGCTGAGGACGCTTATTCGCCCTGCATCCGGCGGTGCGATTCGGTGAGCACCGAGCGGAAAATATCCTCGACAACGTCCGCCGACAGGCCGGCGTCCGCGGCCCGGGCGCGCACCGATTCGATTATCGCCTGCTCGCGCGCCGGCATCACGATCGGCAAGCCCTTGGCGCGCTTCAGTTTGGCCACCTGATCGACCAGTTGCGCGCGCTGACTCAGCACGTCGAGCAAAGCCTGGTCCGTCACGTCGATCAACTCGCGCAGTTCATCGAGCTGCGGATCGGTTGCGTCGGCGGAATCGTTCGGCGAAGAATACTGCTTTTGCCACATAATCGGGAACCTGCCCGAAATGGACAAGCCGTATCTTGAAGGTGAACGAATGTTAATCTCAATCGCCACCGCGGCGCAAGAAACTGAATCCCCCGCAGCCCGATGTGCCTGATCGCGATAGCCTGGAAAACCGACGCGCACTGGCCGCTGATCCTCGCCGGCAACCGCGATGAATTTCACGCCCGGCCGACCGACCCGGCGAGCTTCTGGCGCGATGCGCCCAACGTGATCGCCGGCCGCGACCTGACCGCCGGCGGCACCTGGCTCGGCGTCAGCGCCGCCGACCGCTTCGCCGCCGTCACCAATTATCGTGAACGACTCGATCCGCCCGCTGACGCACGCTCGCGCGGCCACCTGGTCGGTGACTTTTTGCGCGGCAGCCAGACGCCGGAAGAATTTATGGCCGAAGTCGCCGCCGAAGCGGATCGCTACGCCGGCTTCAACTTGTTCGCAGGCGACCGCGACACGCTGATGTACTTCTCCAATCGCGATGGCCCGCCGCGGGCGCTGCCGCCGGGCCACTACGCCCTGAGCAACGCGACGCTCGACACGCCGTGGCCGAAGGTCGAACGCATGCGCGCGGCGTTTGCGCGCCAGCTGGACGCGCAACCCGATCCGAGTCCGGAAGCGCTGCTGACGCTGCTCGACGATCGCGAGCCGGCCCCGGAAGCCGAGTGGCCGGAAACCGGCCTCGCGCCAGAGCGCGAGCGACTTCTGTCGGCGCCATTCATCGTCAGCCCGACCTATGGCACGCGCGCGTCGAGCGTGTTACTTATGGCCGCGACTGGAAAGACCATTTTTGTTGAACGCGGCTTCGATGCTGAAGGTTGTGCGCTCGAAACGCGAAAATTCATGTTCTTCGCGCCGCCCGTGGCGGCGCCCCAATAATTGCCGGCCAGGAAGGCCGGCTCTTACCCCGCGATTTGAGCGCAGCCGAAGATCGGACGAAAAATGGGGGAAACAAGGAACATTGTCCGAAGCCATGGACGGCTGAGTTATGTTCCGGCCCCCATTTTTCGTCCGATCTTCGGGAAGCCCGAAGTGCAGGATGCACTTCGGGCCAAGCGCCATGAGCAGTGGCTTTGGTTACTTTC
>DASSNE010000040.1:0-4452 GCA_035688265.1 Gammaproteobacteria bacterium | reverse complement strand
TCGAGCTTGCTGCAGTCGACGATGACCTTCTTGAAATGCACCGCCTCGACTGCCTCGGCCGGAATGCGAAAATCGCCGGCATTTTCTATGTTAATCAACAAGCTGTCCGGGAAGATTTCCCGCACCGCGCCGAACTCGGCTTCGCCATCGCTGGTGAAGACCTGGTAACCCGCGCCTATTTCCTCCGGATTTAAGCTCACGTTCCTCCTAAGCTCCCTCTCAACGCTCCCTCTCCGTCAGGGAGAGGAAAAGAGACATCAAAACGGCGCCGGCCGCGGCTTGTGCTGCACGCTGATCCACTGGTCGGTGGTGAATGCCGTCACTGCCCACTCGCCGTTGAACCGCCCGATGCCGGAATTCTTCACGCCGCCGAACGGGCTGAACGGCATGTCGTTGACCGGATGGTCGTTGACGTGCGCCATGCCGACTTCCATGCGTTGCGCAAACGCCAGCCCGCGTTCCGCGTCGCCGCTGAACACGGCGCCGGACAGCCCCTGCATGGTGTCATTCGCCAGCGCCAGTGCCTCGTCTTCGTTCTTCGCGCGAATGATCGGCGCAACCGGCCCGAACAGTTCTTCCTGCGCGACCGGCATATCGTTGCGCACGTCGGCGAACACATGCGGCGGTAACACCAGCCCGTCGGGTTCGCCGCCGACGACTTCCCGCACGCCGGCGTCGCGCGCGCCGCGAATGCGCTCGATCAGGCTGTCGAACTGGCTCTGGTTGATGATGGGTCCGATAACGGTATCGGCTTTGTCCGGGTCGCCGACCTTCAACGCGCGCACCCGTTCGGCAAAGCGCTCCACGAACGGCTCGTAAAGCGTGTCGTCGACGATGAACCGGTTGACGATCATGCAGATCTGGCCCTGGTGCAGGAACTTGCCCACCACGGCCGCGGCGACCGCGCGCTCGAGGTCAGCGTCGTCCAGCACCACGAACGGACCGTTGCCACCGAGTTCCAGCTCGACGCGTTTCAGCAGCGGCGCATCCGCGGCGCCCTTGGCGATATGGCGGCCGACGGATGTCGAGCCGGTAAATGAAATCACCCGCGGCACCGGGTGGCAGACGAACGCGTCGCCAATTTCGCTGCCCGCGCCGACGATCACGTTCAGCACACCGGGCGGCAGGCCGGCTTCCTCATAAATCTTCGCCAGCAGCAAGCCGCCGGTCACCGGCGTGTCGCTGGCCGGCTTGAGCACCACGGTGTTGCCGACCGCGAGCGCCGGCGCCACCGACCGATTGGATAACTGGAGCGGCCAGTTCCATGGGCTGATGACTCCGACGACGCCCACCGGCTTGCGGTAGACGCGACTCTCCTTGCCGGGAATGTCGGACGGCATGATTTTGCCGGCCATGATGTGCGGCAGCGTGGAGGCCTCGAGCATCACGCCGCGCACGAAGTCGCATTCGAGCTGCGCCTTGATCCGCGTGCTGCCGGATTCGTGAATCAGCCAGGAGACGATTTCGTCCTGGCGGTGCTCGACCACCTCGGCGGCATTGCGCAGCACGGTCGCCCGCTCCGCCGGCAGCGCTTCCGTCCACTCGCGTTGCGCCTGCGCGGCAGCCTGGTACGCGTCGTCGAGATCTTCGCGGGTGCCGCGCGGAATTTCGAGCAGCGTCTCGCCGTTGTACGGGTCGTGGTCCTTGAGCGCTTCGGTGTCGCGGCCGGGCCGCCACTCGCCACCGATGGGCAGACAGTCGAAGCCGGAATAAGGCGGCGGCGCGACGTCGCGGTCGATTGCGACAGCCATAGCATCCTCCGTGATGCCATAAATCCATCCCCGACTGTACTGCGCGATGCGCGGCCCCGGCTACCGGGGCAAGCCTTAGTGCCCCGAATCAGGACACTAGCAGCGATTCGATCGCCTCGGGCGGTCTCCCCAGCACCGCGCGATCGCCCTTGACGACGATCGGCCGCTGAATCAGGTCCGGGTTGGCTACCATGATGGCGATCAGCTCGTCTTCGGCGAGATCGCGCTCCGCCAGCCGCAGTTCCTTCGCCACCGCTTCGTTACTACGCAACAGGTCGCGTGCCGGCATGCCGAGCTTGCCGAGCAGATCGCGCAGGCCATCGACCGTCAGCGGCTGGTCGTAGTAATTCACGGCGTCATAGTCAACGCCGTGTTCGTCAAGAATCGAACGCGCGCCGATGCACTTGCTGCAAGTGGGCTTGTGATAAACCGTAAGTTTTTCGTTCATGAATCCCATTCTACCCTACCCTAGCTAGTGAGGGCTCTTATTGAAACGAGTCGGAAGCGCGACATACTGAACCAACGATTGTCACACGGCCCGCCGCAAGGAGGAACAGATGGCCCTCAGACTCATGGAAGAAAAGGGAACGCCGCTGGAACAGCAGCGTTTTACCTTGCGAGAACTCACCCCGGCGCCGATGAGCAAGCTCGACGACGACGCCTTTACCCGCGTGCGCATCATCCTGATGAACGGGCTCGAAATGGGCGCCAACCGCTTTCAGCACATGGCCGCCCATTTCAATCCGGATCTGCGCGAAATACTGGCGCAGGTCCGGCGCGTCGAACATCACCAGCAGACCATGGTGAACTGGCTGCTGTCGCCCGACGACTCGCCGCTGGAAATCACCATTGGCTACGAGCAGGTAGCGATCGAAGTGACTGCAAGCATCGCCGAGCACGAGCCGGACGAATATCTTGCGCAGGTGCATCGTTTCGGGCTGCTCGAAGACTTCGACCACCTGTACCGGTATTCGGCGCTGCTCGACCGGCTCGAAGGCAAGGACGCCAACAACATCCTGCAGTCCTACACCGACATCCTGCCGGGGCGCGCCACCCGCGTCGAGCATCGCGATCCGCACGACGACCTGCGCGATCATTACGATTGCAAAACGGCCGCGCCGCTCTCGAAGGTACACGCGCTGACGCTCTTCAACGGCGAATACCAGACGCGCAACTACTACATGACTATAGGCCCGACATTCCCCGACCCGATCGCGCGCGGCCTGTACGCCGAGATCGCGTCGATCGAGGAGCAGCACGTCACGCAATACGGCTCGCTGTGCGACCCGAACGAAACCTGGATCGAAAAATGGCTGCTGTACGAGGCGATGGAAGCCTACAACTACTACAGCTGCATGCAGTCGGAAGGCAATCCCCGCATCAAGAAAATCTGGGAACGCTGCCTCGACTACGAGCTCGGCCACCTGCAGGTGGCGATGAAGTGCTTCAAGGACATCGAGGGCCGCGACCCGGCCGAAGTGGTGCCCGACGAAATACCTGACCAGATCGACTACACCAGTCACCGCGACTTCATCCGGCAGACGCTGGAACGGGAGGTCAACTACAACTCGGAAGGTCACCGCATCGCGCCGCGCGAAGAACTCGATGAGACGCGCTCCGAGGCCTACCGCGACTACCTCAACAAGGACGGCTCGTTCAGCGAAACGGTGGCCGAAGACTACACCTGGCGCCCCGGCACCGAGGTCGCCAACCGCAAGCCAAAAGCAGCATAAGTGGTCCGACGGACCACTAAGGAGAATTCGACATGGCAGAACCCGCAACTCATATCGGCAGCAACAGGACCGGCATCCAGGCGTCGCCGTTCGACATGCAGAAACTGCAGGACGTGGCGTCCACGGCGCCCGCTCGCCCCGCCGAGGAACTCAAGGCAGCCGCAATGCGGCAAGCCTTTATGAAAGAAACCGAGAGCATCGGTTCCGTGCCGCCGCCGGGCTCGGTCAAGGGCATGGCGACGACGGCCATGCAGGCGATCAAGGGGCACAAGCCCGCGACCTTCATCGACAAGCTCGGCGAGCGCCTTGCGTTCGAACGCTCCGGCGTGCGCGCCTACGAGGCGGTGCTGGTCAAGTTCGACGCGCTCGGCAGCTGGGAAGGCGGGCCGAGCCACGACCTGCTTCTGCACCAGCACGACGAAGAACTGGAACACTTCAATATGCTGACCGACATCATCGAGCGGCTCGGCGCCGACCCGACCACGATGACGCCGTCGGCCGACGTGTCGTCGGTCGCCGGCTCCGGCATCTTCAAGGTGCTGTCCGACCCGCGCACGACATTGCCGCACGCGCTGCAAGGGCTGTTGATGCTGGAGGACGCCGACCTCGAAGGCTGGACGGGGTTGATCGGCCTCGCCGACAGCATCGGTCAGGACAAACTGGCCGACCAGTTCCGCAAGGCGCACGAAACGGAGGAAACGCACCAGATGCGCGTGCGCGAGTGGCTGTCGAAAGCAGTGCTCGCCGACGCGCACAAGGAGTTGGACGGCCAGGGCACATCGACCTGACGGCTTTCGCTGTCATTCCACCGCCGCGATACGGCGGTCCCAATGCGGCTTTTGGCGAATCCATGCCGGCCGCGGCGAAGCGAAATACCGGCCGGTCACGGTGAGGTTCTCGATGGCGTCGATCTCGAATCGGCGCCACTCGGGAATCCCGCCGGACCGGCTGCCGCCTTCGATCTGATA
>DASSNE010000038.1:0-6403 GCA_035688265.1 Gammaproteobacteria bacterium | reverse complement strand
TCAGGGCTGTGTGAGGCAGGATGCCGAACCCAGAGCCCCCATGGACGGGTTGACGGCGTCCCTGAGAGGAGGCACCGCACCCCGCCCCTCGCGACAAGCTAAACCCCTCTTCCTCAATTGATTTATAACCCCAGCACCGCTAAGCTTGCGCGCGTTTTTAGCCAGGGACGAGAACAATGCGGCGACCATTGGTAGCTGGGAATTGGAAAATGTATGGTTCGCGCGCGCACTTGAATATGTTCGCGGACAAGTTCAAAGCGCGTCTGGAAGAGGGCGTCGACTGCGAAGTCGGTATCTGTCCGCCGTTCGTTTATCTGGCCGAGGCGCTGTGGCGTTTCTCCGGCACGCCGGTCGCGATCGGCGCGCAAACCGTTTCAGTCGAGGTGGGCGAGGGTGCTTTCACCGGCGAGATCGCGGGGGCGATGTTGCGCGATCTCGGTTGCCGTTATGCGATTGTCGGCCATTCCGAAAGACGACATCGGTATGGCGAAAGCGACGAATTGGTGGCGCGGAAATTCGCCGCGGCGCGCGAGGCGGGGCTGACGCCGATTTTATGTATCGGCGAAACGCTGGGCGAGCGCGAAGCGGGTGCGACCGAGAACGTTGTCGAGCGTCAGCTGGCGGCAGTATTTGCCGCGGCCGAGGTTGATGCGGAGATGATTATCGCTTACGAACCCGTCTGGGCGATCGGTACGGGCCGCGCCGCGGAGGCGGGTGACGCGCAGGCAGTGCATCGTCACGTGCGTGAGATTCTCGCCCGAAAAGATGGTAAACTTGCTGATTCGATCCGGCTGCTTTACGGCGGCAGCGTCAAGCCTGCCAATGCGGGTGCGCTGTTCGCGCAACCGGACATCGACGGGTTTCTGGTCGGCGGCGCTTCACTCGACGCCGACGATTTCTTTGCTATTTGCCAGGCCGCCGCCTGACGGTGAGCAGATTCTGAATGTTATACAACATACTCATTATTGTTGAGGTCGTGGTTTCGATCGTGCTGACCTTGCTGATCCTGTTGCAGCAGGGCAAGGGTGCGGACGCCGGTGCGGCGTTCGGCAGCGGCGCGTCGGGCACCGTTTTCGGCTCGCGCGGTACGGCGTCTTTCATGGGCAAGGCGACCGGCGTGCTGGCGTTCGTGTTCATGGCGAACAGCACCGCGATGGCCTACTTGTCGCACCAGCAGACGGCGCCGACAAGCGTCGTCGAGCGCGCCGCCGCTGCCGCGCAGGCGCACCAGACACAGGCGGGCAACGCCTCGCAGGGGACGCTGAACGCGCCGGGCACGCCGACGACACGCAAGGAAGAGTCGCCGGCCCGGCAGGGTAAATCCGGCCAGGCGGCGCCTTCGCAGACGCAGCCGAAGCAGCAGCCCGCGCCAAACAAGCAGCCGCCGCCCGATGGGCAGGGCAGCTAGTCGCTTTTAAACGCTTTATCAAGCGGACGTGGTGGAATTGGTAGACACGCTGTCTTGAGGGGGCAGTGGCGCAAGCTGTGCCGGTTCGAGTCCGGCCGTCCGCACCAGATTTTTTAGTTTTCAAACCCGGCCCGGCACGGAAGCGTTGGCCTGCATTCGCGTGTGCGGCGATGACAGGTTAAAATGGGCGGCTGTGTGTCCTGATTTTCGGGCCACCTGGTGGAGCTTCAATTCAGACGATGCTGACCAACTATATCCCGGTTCTGATTTTTCTTTTCATCGCGACGGTGTTCGCCGCGGTGCTGCTGGGCGCGGGCTGGCTGCTCGGGCCGCGGCGCCCCGACCCCGAGAAACTGTCGCCGTACGAGTGCGGCTTCGAGGCGTTCGAAGACACACGGATGAAGTTCGACGTCCGCTACTACCTCGTCGCGATTCTGTTCATTATTTTTGATCTTGAAACGGCGTTCCTGTTTCCGTGGGCGGTATCGCTGGGCAAGATCGGCGCGTTCGGTTTCATCGCGATGGTACTGTTTCTGACGGTGCTGGTCGTCGGCTTTATTTACGAATGGAAAAAGGGTGCGCTCGAATGGGAGTGAACCAGGGCATTCTGGGTATCGGCGAGGGAATGGAGAAGGGCATCTTCACGACCACCGTCGATTCGCTGATCAACTGGGCGCGCACCGGCTCGCTGTGGCCGATGACGTTCGGCCTCGCCTGCTGCGCGGTGGAGATGATGCACGCGAGTGCTGCGCGCTATGACCTCGATCGCTTCGGCGTGATTTATCGTGCGAGCCCGCGCCAGTCGGACGTGATGATCGTCGCCGGTACGCTGGTCAACAAGATGGCGCCGGCGCTGCGCAAGGTGTACGACCAGATGGCCGAGCCGCGCTGGGTCATCTCGATGGGCTCCTGCGCCAACGGCGGCGGCTATTACCATTATTCCTATTCGGTCGTGCGCGGCTGCGACCGGATCGTGCCGGTCGACGTGTATGTGCCCGGCTGCCCGCCAACCGCGGAGCAGTTGCTTTACGGCATCCTGCAGTTGCAGAAGAAAATCCGCCGCACCAATACCATCGCCCGCTGAGGGAAGGTCTTTTGATGACAGACGCTAACGAACGGTTGGCACAATCGATTGCGGTCCGCTTTGGCGACGACGTGACGCGCGTGGCGTCGACAGTCGGCGAGGTGACGTTCGAAATCGTGCCCGAGCGGCTGGTCGGGATTTGCACTGCGCTGCGTGACGAGCCGGATTTTCACTTTGAGCAGCTGATCGATATTTGCGGCGTCGACTATCTCGGCTATGGGGTGGACCAGTGGAAAACTGTGAAGTCCAAGAACACCGGTTTCAGCCGCGCCGTGGACCGGACGCCGACGGAGAAGCAGCCGATGCAGCGGCGCTTCGCAGTCGTTTATCATCTGCTGTCAGTGCGCCATAACCGTCGCCTGCGGTTGCGCGTATTCTGCGCCGACCCTGCGATGCCGATGGTCGATTCGGTGACGGGCGTCTGGCCGGTCGCCAACTGGTTCGAGCGTGAGACATTCGATCTGTTCGGCGTCATTTTCAATGGTCATCCGGACCTGCGCCGCCTCCTCACCGATTACGGCTTCATCGGCCATCCGTTCCGCAAGGATTTTCCGCTCTCCGGCAATGTCGAGGTGCGTTACGACCCTGAGAAAGGGCGCGTCGTTTACGAGCCGGTGACGATCGAGCCGCGCGTGCTGGAACCGCGCGTGATTCGCAAGGATCACCAGTACGTCGAGGGCTTTAAGTGAGAAACCACTGACATGCCTGAGATTCAGAATTTCACAATGAACTTCGGCCCGCAGCATCCGGCGGCGCATGGCGTGCTGCGCCTGGTGCTGGAGATGGACGGCGAGGTGGTGCAGGGTTGTGATCCGCACATCGGCCTGCTGCATCGCGCGACCGAGAAGCTGGCCGAGAGCAAGCCGTTCAATCACAGCATCGGTTACATGGATCGGCTCGATTACGTGTCGATGATGTGCAACGAGCACGCGTACGTGATGGCGATCGAGAAGCTGATGGGCATCGAGCCGCCGATCCGCGCGCAGTACATCCGGGTGATGTTCGACGAGATCACCCGCCTGTTGAATCATCTGTTGTGGCTGGGCGCCAACGCGCTCGACCTCGGCGCGATGACGGTGTTCCTGTATTGCTTCCGCGAGCGCGAGGATCTGTTCGATATGTATGAGGCGGCCTCGGGCGCCCGCATGCATGCGACTTACTATCGCCCCGGCGGCGTCTACCGCGATCTGCCGGATTCGATGCCGCAGTATCAGCCATCGAAGTTCCGCAGCGACAAGGATATGAAGCGGATGAACCGCAACCGCCAGGGTTCGCTGCTGGATTTCATCGAGGATTTCACCGAACGCTTCCCGGGCTACGTCGACGATTACGAGGCGCTGCTGACAGACAATCGTATCTGGAAACAGCGCAACGTCGGTATCGGCGAGGTGAGCGCTCAGCGCGCGCTGGAGCTTGGCTTCACGGGGCCGATGCTGCGCGGTTCCGGCGTCGAGTGGGATTTGCGCAAGAAGCAGCCGTACGAAGTTTACGACCGGCTGGATTTCGATATCCCGGTCGGCGTAAACGGCGATTGCTATGACCGCTACCTGGTGCGTGTCGAGGAGATGCGCCAGTCGAACCGGATCATCAGGCAGTGCATCGACTGGCTGCGCAAGAATCCGGGCCCGGTGATGATTGCGGACAACAAGATTGCGCCGCCGAAGCGCGAGGTGATGAAGCGCGACATGGAATCGCTGATTCATCATTTCAAGTTGATGACGGAAGGGTATCCGGTGCCGGAGGGCGAGACGTACGCCGCGGTCGAGCATCCGAAGGGCGAGTTCGGCGTATACCTGATTTCCGATGGGGCGAACAAGCCGTTCCGGGTGAAGCTGCGGGCGTCGGGTTTCGCGCATTTGTCGTCGCTCGACGAAATGACCAAGGGCCACATGCTGGCCGACCTGGTCGCCATTATCGCGACGCAGGATATCGTCTTCGGGGAAATCGACCGTTGATGATTCGGAACTCCAAAGCTCTTAGCCCCTCTCCCCTCGGGAGAGGGGCTGGGGTGAGGGTGCCCGAAGCCGAAGCGTTCGTGGTTCGGAGCTCGATCGCGGGAGCGCGATGCGGTGCCTCCTTTCAGGAACGCCGTGAATACTTCCCTGTAGGCTCCGGCGGCGACTTCCTGTCGCCGACGGTCCTGAAAGGAGGCCCCCCATCGCACTCTTTACGGTTATTGCATGACTGACACGGTGGAAAAGAAATCACATTTGCTTTCGGCGCACGCCCGCGAGGAAATCGATCGCTGGGTGGCGCAGTATCCGGAAGGCAAGCAGCGCTCGGCGGTAATCGAGGCGCTGCGCGTCGTTCAGCACGAGAACGGCGGTTATCTGACCGACAACTTGATGGATGCCGTTGCCGAGTATCTCGATCTCGAGCCGATCAAGGTCTACGAAGTCGCGACTTTTTATTCGATGTTCGAGTTGAAGGAAGTCGGGCGCCACAGCATTTCGGTATGCACGAACGTGTCGTGCATGCTGCGCGGCGGGTATGAGATCGCCGAGCATATCGAGAACAGGCTCGGCATCAAGACCGGCGAGAGCACGCCGGACGGCCGCATTTATCTCAAGTGCGAAGAGGAGTGTCTGGCGGCCTGCGCCGGCGCGCCGATGATGATGGTCGATCACAAGTATTACGAGAATCTGACGCCGGAGCGGGTGGACGAGATTCTCAACGAGCTGGAGTAATACGTGGACTCGCCCTGTTACGAAACGCTGCAATTCGATCAGCCGTGGACTTACGAGAACTATCTCAAGATCGGCGGTTACGAGGCGTGGAAGAAGATTCTCAACGAGAAGATTCCGCCGGAGAAGGTGGTCGAAGAGGTCAAGGCTTCCGGCTTGCGCGGCCGTGGCGGCGCGGGCTTTCCGACCGGCGTGAAGTGGAGCTTCATGCCCAAGGACGACCGCCAGAAATACCTGGTCTGCAATTCAGACGAGAGCGAACCCGGCACCTGCAAGGACCGCGACATTCTGCGGTTCAATCCGCACGCGCTGGTCGAGGGCATGGCCATCGGCTGTTACGCGATGGGCGCCTCGGTCGGCTACAACTATATTCGTGGCGAGTTTATGGACGAGCCGGCGCCGCGCTTCATGCAGGCGGTGAAAGAGGCCTATGAGGCGGGTCTGCTCGGCAAGAACATTCTCGGTACCGGCATCGACATCGACATTTATACGTTCCGCGGTGCGGGCGCCTATATCTGCGGTGAAGAAACCGCGCTGCTCGAATCGCTGGAAGGCAAGAAGGGCATGCCGCGCTTCAAGCCGCCGTTCCCGGCCGGCTACGGTGTGTATGGCGCGCCGACCACGATCAACAACACCGAAACGCTGTCGTCGGTGCCGAGCATCATTCGCCGCGGCGCGAAGTGGTTCGCCGGTATCGGCAAGGAAAACAACGGCGGCACGAAGATTTTTTCGGTCAGCGGTCATGTCGAGAAGCCCGGCAACTTCGAGGTGCCGCTGGGCATTCCGTTCGCGGAATTGCTGGAGATGGCGGGCGGCATGTGGCAGGGCCGCAAGCTGAAGGCCGTGATTCCCGGCGGCTCGTCGGTGCCGATCGTGCCCGGCGACGTGATGATGCAGACCGATATGGATTACGACTCGATCAAGAACGCCGGGTCGATGCTGGGTTCGGGCGCGGTGATCGTGATCGACGATCAGACCTGCCTGGTCCGGGTGCTGCAGCGCATTTCGCGTTTCTATTATTCGGAGTCCTGCGGGCAGTGCACGCCGTGCCGCGAAGGCACCGGCTGGCTGTACCGGATGCTGACCCGCATCGAGAACGGGCAGGGCACGCAGGCGGACATCGACCGGCTGGTCGATGTGTCGCACAAGATTGAAGGCCACACGATTTGCGCGCTGGGCGATGCCGCGGCGATGCCGGTGTGGAGCTTCATCAAGCATTTCCGCGAC
>DASSNE010000034.1:0-96127 GCA_035688265.1 Gammaproteobacteria bacterium | reverse complement strand
GTTGTGACACCGTCGGCAGCGGCAGGGGCATGTCGCTTCAATGCCCGCTGTTGGACATAGCGCGCCGGGTCACGCTTAATAATGTAATTTCCATGCCAACGCCAGTGTCGGACGCAATAGGGACGGTGACATCGCGTGCAGCGCGGCGTGTTGATCGAGGGGTCGGACTTGGCCGGAGAGGGTGCGTTTAGCTGTCGGCGAAGCCATTGTCTGTGTTGTCTCCGATGAGCATGATACAAGCCATAGTAGCGTACGCGCTGACGATAGGTTGGTGGGACGTGCGAGAGCAGGCGGCCGAGGAAGTGGGTTTTGGTCAGAATCAGCACGCGATGATGGCGCTGTTTGTGATCGTAATAAGCGAACCGGACCTTGTCGCCGGATAATACCGTCAGACTTCGATTGCGGATAGGGCCGCCGCGCACGTAGCGCGCCAGATATCCAACCACGCCGCGACCATGCCGATAACGCTTCTGGATGCGCACGTGCCAGGCTTTTTGCGCCAGTTGCCGGAGTAACTGTCGAGTCTGTGCGTCCGTGCATCGAGGTGGCAGACTCAGTTGGTGAGCATCCAGAGCGCGGTATAAGGCGGCGAGCCATTTGCCTCGGTACAAAGCGGCGAGTGCTCGACCGGGCATTAGATACTCGCCGCTCGAGGTGCGCCACTGACCCTCCGGGTCAATGCCACCCGCCGTCACGAGGCAATGAACATGCGGATGGAAGGCGAGATTCCGGCCCCAGGTGTGCTCGCAGAGCATTAAACCCGGCAAGGCGCCCAGATGGCGAGGGTCACCCAAGAGTTGTTTGAGGCTGCCGGCGGCATTCGCAAATAACTGCCGGGAAAACCAGACGCGGTTGTGTCGCCACAGATCATTGAGCTCGTGAGGCAGCGTCATAATGACGTGATAATGATCTATCGGCAGTAAGCGCTTGCGTGTGCGCGCAAGCCAAGCTTGCTTGGCTTGGCCGTTGCATTGCGGGCAACTGCGATGATGGCAGCTATGGTAGCCTTGCCATGTCTCGTGTCGCTCAGGACAACGGTATTCAAAACCGCCCAACGCCGGCGTCCGACAGCTCATGATCGACCGGGCGGCCTTATGCTCCTCCAGCCGCAATCTTCGACCGGCAGCGTAGCTCTCGAACTCCTCGCGCAACAGTTCAGTCACCGTGATTCGCAACGGTCTAATTCTTCCTCTGCGCGCGAAGCGCGCTATGTGCAACTACTATTAGGCACCCTAATTAGGTGCATAACGCATCGCTTCGAGGTGCATAACATCGGCATAACGCACCCGAACCGTTGCAAGCCGGGGCCTCCGGACGACCACGCCATATTTATGCACCCGAATGAACGGCGCATTTGCGACTAGTTCCACTTCGCGTACTCACCACCGACACTGAAACGACCGGCACCGAGCAGAAAGATTGCCAATCCGCCGAGCCCATAGAAGGCTTCCAGTTGAATAATCCATCCGCCGTGCTGGTCGATCGCCCAGACGTGGCCGCCGTAGGCCAGCAGGACCGCTACGATCATGTTGACGAGAATCAGCAGACCGCCGATGCGGGCGTAGTAGCCGGCGAGGACCAGGATCGGGCCGAGGACTTCGCCTAAATAGACGGCCCAGCCGAAGAAGCCGGGGAAGCCTGCGGCGGCGACCATGTGTTCTATGCCGCCGGGGCCGGTGATGATTTTGTGGACGCCGTGGAGGATGAGCAGGCCGCCGACCAGCAGGCGCAGGAGGAGTTTGCCGGCGTCTTCGTAATCTCTGTTCATTTTTTGGCCCCCGAACAGTTTTTGATGCTTTGGAGCCTAGCAGAAAGGTGGGGTGGGCGGAAGGTTTGGGGCTATCGCCGCGTCGAGGTTGCCATCCGTGGCAACTGGATTACGCAAACCATCCATGGCTTGCGCCCTTGCGGGCCAGCCTGCGGCTGTTCAAATTCGCTCCAGGCGAATTTGTCCTGCTTCCTGCAGGAATGACGGGTTTATGGGGTGGGGCTCATTGGAAAATTCGCGACTCTTAGCCTTTGACGAGCAGCGCCATGAAATCCGGTACCGACATTGAGGCCAGCTTTTGCTGCTGGTCAGCCAAGTCGGTGAGTTGGCGGCACTTGGGTTCATCGAGCTGCGTCGCGACGTTGCGGGCGAACTTTTCCTTCAGCACCGGGATGCCTTCTTCGCGGCGCTTGCGGTGGCCGATCGGGTAGTCGACTGCGATGCGGTCGGTCTTTGAGCCATCCTTGAAGAACACCTGGACCGCGTTGCCGATGTAGCGCTTGTCCGGGTCGTAATAGTCTTTGGTGAATTGCCCGTTTTCGTGGACTTCCATCTTGTCGCGCAGCGCGTCGATGCGCGGGTCCTTGGCAACCTTGTCTTCGTAATCTTCGGCGGTCAGGCGGCCGAAGATCAGCGGGATCGCGGTCATGTACTGGATGCAGTGGTCGCGGTCGGCGGGGTTGGCGAGCGGGCCGGTCTTGTCGATGATTTCGCTGCCGGCGCGCTGGGTTTCGATGGTGATGCGCTCGATGTCGTCGAGGCGGTCTTTGACCTGCGGGTGCAGCGTCATTGCGGCTTCCACGGCGGTTTGGGCGTGGAACTCGGCCGGGAACGAGATTTTGAGCAGCACGTTTTCCATCACGTAGCTGCCGAAGTCGCGCGCAAGCGTCAGCGGCTTGCCGTCGAACAACACGTCCTGGAAGCCCCAGCGCTTGGCGGTCAGCGCGGACGGGTAGCCCATCTCGCCGGTGAGGCTCATCAGCGCGAGGGTGACCGCACGCCGGCAGGCGTCGCCGGCCGCCCAGCTCTTGCGCGAGCCGGTGTTGGGCGCGTGGCGGTAGGTGCGCAGCGCGCCGCCATCGATCCAGGCGTTGGAGACGGCATTGATGACCTGCTCGCGCGTGCCGCCGAGCATGTGTGTGACGACGGCGGTGGAGGCGACGCGCACCAGCAGGACGTGGTCGAGGCCGACGGCGTTGAAGCTGTTGTCGATCGCCAGCACGCCCTGGATCTCGTGCGCCTTGATCATGGCCGTCAGCACGTCGCGGACGGTGATCGTTTTATTTTCGCGGCGCGCGAGGTAATCGGCGACGGCCAGAATCGCGCCGAGGTTGTCGGACGGGTGGCCCCATTCGGCGGCGAGCCAGGTGTCATTGAAATCCAGCCAGCGGATGATCGCACCGATGTTGAACGCGGCCTGCGCCGGGTCGAGTTCGTAGCTCGTGCCGGGGACGCGGGCGCCGCCTTTGAGTTCGGCGCCGGGGACGACTGGGCCGAGCAGCTTGGTGCAGGCCGGGTAGTTGAGGGCCAGCAATCCGCAGCCGAGCGTGTCGAGGAGGTCGTAGTGCGCCGTCTGATAGGCGAGGTCGCTGTCAATTTTGTAATTGCAGACGTAGTCGGCTATCGCGACGATGACCTTGTCCGGGTCGGGGCGTTGGGCGGATTTGATGTCAGCGGAACTCATTCGTTTTCCTGGTAAAGCGATTCTTGCCCCCCTCTCCCTTCGGGAGAGGGTTGGGGTGAGGGTTCCCAGTAGCAATAAGGTTTCTGTTTATCGAGCGCTTTCGAAGCCCCAACCCTCACCCCCGACCCCTCTCCCGAAGGGAGAGGGGAGTCAGAGGGTTACTATTTCCTTTTTTCGATCGGCTGCCACTTCTGCTTGCTGGGGCCGATGTAGTCCGCGCCCGGGCGGATCAGGCGGTTGTTGGCGCGCTGTTCCATGATGTGCGCCGACCAGCCGGTGATGCGCGAGCAGACGAAGATCGGGGTGAACAGCGGCGTCGGGATGCCCATGAAGTGGTACGCGGTGGCGCTGTAGAAGTCGAGGTTCGGGAACAGTTTTTTCTCGTCCCACATGACTTTTTCGATCGCCTCGGAGATCGCGTAGAGTTTCGCGTCTTCCGCGCCTTCTGACAGCTTTTGCGACCACGCCTTGATGACCTTGTTGCGCGGGTCGTGGTCCTTGTAGACGCGATGCCCGAAGCCCATGATCTTGGCCTTCTTCGCGAGCATCTGCTGCAGGCCCTTTTCGGCCGCGGCCGGCGTGCGGAATTTCTCGACCAGTTCCATCGCCGCCTCGTTCGCGCCGCCGTGCAACGGGCCGCGCAGCGCGCCGATCGCGCCGGTGACGGCGGAGTGGAAGTCGGCGAGGGTCGCGGTGATGACGCGCGCGGTAAACGTCGACGCGTTGAACTCGTGCTCGGCGTAGAGCACCAGCGAGACGTTCATCGCCTTGACGTGGTCGGCCTTCGGCTTGCGGCCGGTGAGCATGCGCAGGAAGTGGGCCGCGTGGCTGTCTTCGTTGCTCGTGGTGCGGATACGCTTGCCTTCGGTGTGCCAGCGCCACCAGTACAGGAGAATCGCCGGGAACGCCGCGAGCAGCCGGTCGGCGACATTCTGCTGGTTCTTGAAGTCGCCTTCCGGCTCAAGGTTGCCGAGGAACGAGCAGCCGGTGCGCATGACGTCCATCGGGTGCGTGTCGGCCGGGATCTGTTCCAGCACGTCGCGCAGTTTTTTCGGCAGCGCGCGGCTGTCGTTCAGGCGGCGCTTGTACTGGCCCAGCTCGCGCTTGTTCGGCAGCTTGCCGCGCGTGAGGAGGTAGGCCACTTCCTCGAATTCGGCGTGCTCGGCCAGGTCGTAAATGTCGTAGCCGCGATAGGTGAGGCCCGCGCCTTCCTTGCCGACGGTGGCAATGGCGGTTTCGCCCGCGGTGATACCGGCAAGGCCGGCGGTGTTAGTTGGTTTCGTCGCCATTGTTCTGCCTCCGTTTACTTTTCTTTACCGTACAATTCGTCGAGTTTGCGTTCGTATTCGTAATAGTTCAGGTGCTCGTAGAGCTCCTCGCGCGTTTGCATCGCGTCGATGACGTTCTTCTGCGTGCCTTCGCGGCGCGCGGTTTCGTAGAAGTTGAGCGCGGCCTTGTTCATCGCGCGGTAGGCGCCGCAGCAGAGCAGTTGAATATCGACGCCGGCTTCACCCAGTTCGTCGCGCGTGAACAGCGGCGTTTTGCCGAACTCGGTGATGTTGGCGAGGATCGGCACCTTCACGGCCGCCTTGAATTCGCGGTACTGGTCGAGCGCGGTCATCGCTTCCGGGAAGATCATGTCGGCGCCCGCTTCGACGCAGGCGACCGCGCGGTCGATTGCCGCGTCCATGCCTTCGACCGCCAGCGCGTCGGTGCGCGCCATGATGACGAACCTGTCGTCGGTGCGCGCGTCCACGGCGGCCTTGACGCGGTCGACCATCTCGTCTTTCGACACGATCGCCTTGCCGGGCCGGTGGCCGCAGCGCTTGTTGGCAACCTGGTCCTCGATGTGCAGGCCCGCTGCGCCGGCCTTGATGAACGACTTGACGGTGCGGGCGATATTGAACGCGCCGCCCCAGCCGACATCGGCATCGACCAGCAGCGGCAGATCGACCGCGTCGGTGATGCGGCGGATGTCGATCAGCACGTCGTCCATCGTGCTGACGCCAAGGTCCGGCATGCCCAGTGAATTCGCCGCCACGCCGCCGCCGGACAGATACAGCGCGCGAAAGCCCGCGTCGCGCGCGAGCATGGCGGCGTAGGCGGTGATCGCGCCCACCACCTGCAGCGGCCGCTCGGCTTCGAGCGCCGCCCACAGGCGCGCGCCGGCACTATTGGACATGCAAACCCTCTTGTGATGCGGAAAAGCCGATTATTTTAACTGATCGCCGGCCCCGGCGTCAGTTGATGCGCACGATCGTCCGTCCTTTGCTCTTGTTGTCGATCAGCGGTTGAAAGACGTCCGGCAGTTCCCTGAACGGGATTTCGCGGGTCGCGATCGCGTCGAGATGACGCGGTTTGAGGTCGCTCGCGAGGCGGTTCCAGACCTCGCGGCGCAGCGCCATCGGCGTGGCCATCGAGTTGACGCCCAGCAAGTTGATGCCGCGCAGGATGAACGGGAATACGGTGGTGTTGAGTTCGGGGCTGGCGGCGTTGCCGATCGAGGCAATGTTGCCCCACCAGCCGACCGTGCGCGTGAGCCAGGTGAGCGCTTCGCCGCCGACGTTGTCGATCGCGCCGGCCCAGCGGGTCTTTTCCAGCGGGCGCTTGCCGTAATCGACGTCCCGGCGCAGCAGGATGTCATGCGCGCCGAGCTGCTTGAGGTAGTCGGCCTCGTCGGCCTTGCCGGTCAGCGCGACGACTTCGTAGCCGAGGCCGGCGAGCATGTCGATCGCGAAGCTGCCGACGCCGCCGGTCGCGCCGGTGACGACGATCGGGCCCTTGTCGGGGCTCTGATCGTTCGCTTCCATTTTGTGAATCGCGAGTGCGGCGGTGAAGCCGGCGGTGCCGAGGCTCATCGCGGCCTTGTAGTCGAGGCCCGCCGGGATCGGCACGATCCAGTCCGCTTTCAGCCGGACGATCTCGCTGTAGCCGCCGTCGTGGGCTTCGCCGATGCCGCAACCGGTGACCAGCACCGGATCGCCTTGCTTGAAACGGTCATCGTCGCTGGCGATGACTTCGCCCGCCACGTCGATGCCGCCGACCAGCGGCGATTTGCGCAGGATCTTGCCGGCGCCGGTCGCGGCGAGCGCGTCCTTGTAGTTGACGCTGGAATAGTGCGCGCGGATGACGACCTCGCCCGGGTCGAGGTCGGCGAGGGTCAGTTGCTCGAAGCCGGCGGTGATTTGGCCGTCGTTGTCGTGGATGCGGTAGGCGGTGAAGCGGTTATTGTTCATTTGTGAGAGGATTCCGGAGTTAGACGAATAAGGCGGATTCGAGCGCCAGGCCCGGGCCGAAACCGAGCGCGACGCAGGGGCGTTTCGCCTGCTCGGCGCGCAGCCGCTCGATGATGAACAGCACGGTGGGCGACGACATGTTGCCGTGCTCCGCCAGCACCGCCCGCGACGCCGCCCCGGCTTCCGCCGGCAATGATAACGATTCGAGCACCGTTTCGATAATCTTCGGGCCGCCGGGATGAATCGCCCAGTGGGCGATGTCGGCGACCGTCAGCTCGTGCCCGGCGAGCCAGTCGCTCAGCCAGTCGTGCAAGGCGCCGCGAATCAACTTGGGCACATCGCGCGATAAGGTCATTGCAAAGCCGTGGTCGCCGATCCGCCAGCTCATCGCGTCTTCCGAGTCCGGCGCGATGCGGCTGGCCGTGGCCGCGAGGCGCCAGCCGTCGCGGCCGGCGGTGTCGGGGCCAATGATGGCCGCGCCGGCGCCGTCGGCGAACAGCGCGTTGGCGACGATCTTCTGCATGTCCCAGCCGTACTGGAAATGCAGGCTGCACAGTTCGACGCAGCACAGCAGCACGCGGGCACCCTGCATCGTCGCGGCGAGCGCCTGCGCGGCGCGCAGCCCGTTCAACGCGCCGTGACAGCCCATGAAGCCGAGGTTGAGGCGGCCGATATCGGCCGACAGGCTTAGCCGTTCGATCAGCTCCGCGTCGAGACCGGGCGACATCAAGCCGGTGCAGGAGACGGTGACGAGATGCGTGATCGTCTTGCGCTCGATAGCGGCCTCGGCGAACGCGGCGCGGCAGGCGCGGGCGCCGAGTGCGCCGGCCGTGTCGGCGTAGCGCTGCATCCTTTCGGCGGTGCCCGGCCCCTGCGGATCGCCTCCGGCGTGCGGATAAAACTTCTCCAGCGCCGAGATGCCGTTGTCGTCGAGCAGCACGCTGGCGCGGCGATGCACGCCGCTCTGGCGATAGATGCGGCGCAGCCAGTTCGTCTGCCGCTCGTCGTCGCAGCAGCGCGCCGCGGCAAAATCGGCAGCGGCGGCCTGGTCCAGCGTCGCCCCGGGCGCGGCGATGCCCAGGCCCAGCAGCGCCGTGTCGGTGTGCGGCGCGGGTGGTCGGAGGCGAACGCGCTCGGCCATCGAGTAGCGATCAGTCATGTTTCGATAGCCCCCATCCGCGGGTACTTGAAATCGCGGTTGAGCCAGGCCGTCAGCGGCGCGGCGACGGCGGGTGCGGCTGCCGCCACGCGCACCGCGCCGGCGACCAGTCGCGGGCGGCGCAGCAGAGTGGCAATGCCGCGGCAGGCGCGCTGCCGATTGCGAATCAGGGCGCGGTGCCGCACGGTCCATGCCTCGACCAACTCGTTCCGCCAGTCGGCGACGGCGGCAAGCACGAACGGCTCGATCGCGGCGGCCGACGCGATCGCCCAGGCCATCCCCTCGCCGGTAAACGGTTCGACGTAGCCGGCGGCATCGCCGAGCGCGAGCAGTCTGTACCCGCCCAACCGGCCGTGGCGGCGCGTCAGTTGTGGCGTGCCGCGCCAGCGGGCGGACGCCAGCGCGTCGAAAAGCGGCAGGCCCGCCGAGCGCAGGGTGGCCGTAACGGCCGCCGCCGGACCGCCGATGTGCTTGATCCAGTCGGGGTCGAGCGCCGCGGCGACATCGAGCCGACGATCCTCGACGCGCACCAGCCCGGCATAGCCGTGCGCGCCGCAGGCCATATAGATGATCCCGGGCCGGTAATCGGACGGCGCGTTGCCGATGACGGCGCCGACGCCGATGCGCGAGCCCGGCTGAATCTCGCCGGGTTCCTGCAGCAAACGGCTGTTGAGGCCGTCGCAGGCGAGTACGATTTTCGCTCGAACCGGCCAACGTTCGGCGCCGCGCCGCAACTCAAGCCGGCGGCCGGCGCTGTCGTCGCGCGCCTCCAGCGGCGCAACGCGTGTCGCGGGGGAAAAGACGGCGCCCGCCTCGGTGGCCGCTTCGACCAGCGCCGCGTCCAGACGCCGGCGGCTGATGGCGCGGCCGGCGGGCAACGGCACGCGCGCCTGGCGGCCGTTCGCGGACAGCCGCATTTCGGCATACGGCTGGCCGAGGCTCGCCGGTTCCGTCAGACCCAGTGCGGCGAGCGCGTGCAGCGCGGCGGCATTGATGCAGCCGCCGCAGACCTTGTCGCGCGGCCAGTCGGCCTTGTCGGCGAGCAGCACGCGGAGCCCACGGCGCGCCAGCCGGAACGCCGCCACCGCACCCGCGACGCCCGCGCCGACGATCGCGACATCCCACTGGTCATCCGGCGGCGGGTTCATCGCTGTGCCAGGTCATCAGGAAGCGGCTGGGCCAGCGCCGCATGAATTGGGCGTCGGTCAGGCCCGCCTGTGCGGCGAGTTCGCGTACTTCGGAAATGGTGAACGCCGCGCGCACCGAGCGCAGGCCGTCGGTACGCACGATCGGCGAGCGCGACAGCAGCCGCGTGCCGGCGTATGCCAGAAAGTAGCCCGTCCGGTTGCGAATCAGGTCGCTCACGATGACATGATCGGCGCTCGCAGCGAGCGTGCGCAATAAGGAGATTACCTGCGCGTTGGTGAGGTGATGCAGGAACAGGCTGGCCGTGATGATGTCGTAATGCGCCGACAGCCCGTCGGCGAGGGCGTCCGCCTTGAAGAATCGCACCGGCGCGTTGGCGAGCATGGCCGCCGCATGCGCGTAGTTGATGACATTCTGACTGATGTCGCAGCCTTCGATCGTGAGCGCAAGGCCCTGCTGCTGCGCCCGCTGGCTGAGGCCGATGGGCAGATCGCCGCCGCCGGTGGCGACATCGAGCAGCGTCAGCGTGCGGTCGGGGTTGGCGCGGGCGATCGCTGCAACGGGGCGCCAGACAGTGGCGACGGTGCGGCTGACCGCGTTCAGGCGATGCAGGCCGCGCAGCGCGCGGTCGTGCGCGCGCGCGCTGAGCAGCGGATCGTCCATCAGCTCGCCTTCGAGGCGGCGTTGCGAGAGAGAGTGGGTCACGTCCTTGCGCTTGCGGCCGGGCCGCGTCAGTCAGTCCTCAGTCGACACTATACGATACCGTCACGCGCGCCAAGCCCAATGCCACGGCTCGTAGGTCATTTTGAGCGGGTTGTCCCGCGGATAACTGAGATGAAAGCCGTAGCGGGCGGCGTGGCGGGCGAGCCAGTCGAATGCAGGCGTGGTTTCGAACGTCTCGTCGAGCGGCGTCGCGCCGGGCGTGGCGATATCGAGAGCGCGGCCGGTGTGGTGCTCGCTGTAGCCGGGCGCCGCGTTGACCTGGAGAAGGGCTTCGATGTTGCGGCCGGCGGCAAGTTTGCGACGGATGACTTCGGCCTGGTAGGCGATGCTGCGGAAAGCCGAGACCGGTTGCAGGGTGACGGCGTCGGCCGCGGCGGCCTCGCGCAGCGCGCGCCAGGCTTCGGCGGCCGGCTGGATCAGCCGTTGCTCGCGGCCGAAAACGTCTTCGCCGATCAATACCAGTTCCGCTTCGTCCGCTTCCGGCTGCAGCGGCCAGCCGCGGGTCGCCGCGTAGTCGTCGGGGATGCCGAGTTCGCGATGCAGTGCGGCGAGCGGCTCCATCAACCGCCCGTTCGGTCCAGCCAGACCGCGAGGCCCTGCGCGTTCAGGTCGATATCCATCGCCAGCCAGTCGTCGCGCACCTCGTCCGGCAGATCGCAGCCGTGTGCGTCCAGGCGCTTGGCGAGCCAGTCGTGCATGCGCGTTTTCATGCAGGCGATGCGGTCGTCGGCATCGGCGCAGGCGCGGGCAATCTCGACGTGCTGATCGATGCCCAGGTGCAGATCGGCCGCCAGGCGGCGCAGATCGGTGACGCGGCTGTAGTGCGTCAGGAACGCGGCTTCGGGTTCGTAGCTCATCAACCGGTCGATCGACGCGTGCAACTGGTCGGGATCGAAATGCGTCGGCGTGGTCGAGGTCATCACGAACGCGCCGTTGGCGGTGTCGAAGATGCGGTAGGAGACGCCGAACGTATCGCCGGTGAATACGCTGTGGCTCTCGCGGTCGATGATTGAATAATGATGCAGCGCGTGGCCGGGCGTGTCGATCAGTTCGAACGTCGTGTCGCCGAAGTTGAAGCACGCGCCGTCGGCGCTTTCGACTACGCGGCTTGCCGAGATCGGCACGATGTCGCCGTAGAGCTTGTGGAATTCGGCTTCGCCGTAGACCGCCATCGTGCCGGCGATCAGCTTGTCCGGGCTGACGAGGTGTTTGGCGCCGCGCGGATGAACGACGCAGCGTGCGTTGGGCAGGTGCTGCATCAGCAGACCGGCACCGCCCGCGTGATCGAGATGCACGTGCGTGACGAACACGTATTCGACATCGTCCGGAGTGACATTGGCGCGCTGCAGACCGTCGAGCAGCCGGTCGACCGACAGCGACGTGCCGGTATCGACGAAGGCGGCGCGGCCGTCGCGGACGATCAGGTGGCTCGCGTCGAACTGCGGCTTGTGGTAGCCGGTGTCGATCGCGGTGATGCCGTGATCGAAGTCGGTGTAAAGGTCCGGGTTCATCAGGCGGTCTTTTTGAGGTGCGCGTGTTTCTTGAGATAAATGCGCAGCAGTGAAATGGCTGCCGGCGTCATGCCATCGATGCGCGCCGCCTGGCCGAGCGTCGCCGGGCGCACGCGTTCGAGCTTCTGGCGCACTTCGGATGACAGGCCGTTGACGAACGCATAGTCGAAGTCGGCCGGCAGCGGCGTGTTCTCGTGGCGGCGATTGGTCTCGACCTCGGCGCGCTGACGGTCGATGTAGCCGGCGTAGCGCGCCTGGATCTCAATTTGTTCTGCAACCGCGGCGTCGGCGACCGCCGGGCCCAGGCCCGCCTGCATCAGTTCGGCATAACGCACATCGGGGCGCGCCAGCAGATCGAGCGCGCGACTCTCCTGGGCGAGCGGCCGGCCGAGCACAGCTTCGGCCGCATCACCCGGCCGCACCCAAAGATCACGCAGCCGCGCCTGTTCGCGCTCGATCGCCTCGCGCTTGGCTTCAAAGCGCTGCCAGCGGCCGTCATCGACCAGCCCCAACTCGCGGCCCTTGGGCGTCAGGCGCAAATCGGCGTTGTCCTCACGCAGGCTAAGTCGGTATTCGGCGCGGCTGGTGAACATGCGGTACGGTTCCGACGCGCCACGCGTGATCAGGTCGTCGATCAGCACGCCGATGTAGGCTTCGTCGCGGCGCGGCTGCCACGGCTCGCGGCCGGCGACGGCGAGCGCGGCGTTGACGCCCGCGACCAGCCCCTGCGCCGCAGCTTCCTCATAGCCCGTCGTGCCATTGATCTGCCCGGCGAAATAGAGGCCGTCGATGAACTTCGTTTCCAGCGACGGCTTCAGGTCGCGCGGATCGAAAAAGTCGTACTCGATCGCGTAGCCCGGCCGGGTGATGTGCGCATTTTCGAAGCCCTTGATCGAGCGCACGAATTCGTACTGCACGTCGAACGGCAGACTGGTCGAGATGCCGTTCGGATACACCTCGTGGGTGTCGAGACCTTCCGGCTCGATGAAAATCTGGTGGGCGGTCTTGTCGGCAAAGCGCACCACCTTGTCCTCGACCGACGGACAGTAGCGCGGGCCGGTGCCTTCAATCGCGCCGGTGAACATCGGCGAGCGGTCTAGCCCCAAGCGAATCAGATCGTGCGTGCGCTCATTGGTATAGGTGATGTGGCAGTCGACCTGGCGCGGATGTTCGTCGGCGCTGCCAATGAACGAAAATACCGGCGTCGGCGTGTCGCCCGGCTGCGTGGCGAGGCCGGTGTAGTCGATCGTGCGTCCGTCGATGCGCGGCGGTGTGCCGGTCTTCAGGCGCGCGACCCGAAACGGCAGTTCGCGCAGCCGCGCCGCGAGCCGGTTGGCGGCCGGATCGCCCGCGCGCCCGCCGCCGTAGTTCGCATCGCCGATGTGGATGCGCCCGCCAAGGAACGTGCCGACCGTCAGCACGACCGCCGGGGCACGAAACGTGAGGCCCATTTGCGTGACGACGCCGGCGACGCGATCGCCCTCGACGATCAGGTCGTCGACGCCCTGCTGAAACAGCGTCAGGTTCGGCTGGTTTTCGACGATCGACCGAATCGCCGCTTTATATAAGGTGCGGTCAGCCTGCGCACGCGTGGCCCGCACCGCCGGGCCCTTGCTGGCGTTGAGCCGACGGAACTGGATGCCGGCGCGGTCGGTCGCGCGCGCCATCGCGCCGCCGAGGGCATCGATCTCGCGCGCCAGGTGGCCCTTGCCGATACCGCCGATCGCCGGGTTGCAGCTCATTTGCCCCAGCGCCTCGATGCTGTGCGTCACCAACAGCGTTCGCGCACCGGCGCGGGCGCTCGCGAGCGCGGCCTCGGTGCCGGCGTGGCCGCCACCGACGATGATGACGTCGTACTGTGAAGTGTGGTCCATCCTCCAATTTTAACGTTTCGCGCCGTGCGCACGGGGACGATGTCAAGATACTGCGGCTGTTTGTCTAGTACGCTTGACACTTTGTCTCGGCTTCTATACATTCCTCCCCCATGAACGCGAAATCCCGCCTGTCGCCGGCGCAGGTTGAACGCCGGCACAAGATCGAACTGAGCGTGAGCCTGGTGCTGTATGCGATCGTGCTGGTCGGCTCGATCGAATTCCTCAAGCAGGAACCGCCGGCTGCGGCGCGAATCGCACTGGCGCTCGCGCCGGTCGTACCGATTGTGCTGGTGATCTGGTCGTCGTTCCGCCACATCACGAGCGTCGACGAGCTGCAACGGCGCATTCATACCGAGTCGCTCGCGATCGCGGCCGGCGGCACCGCCTTTTTCGGTTTGACCTACTCTTTTCTCGAAGGCGATGCCGGCTTTCCGCACCTGCCGGCGTGGTGGGCCTGGGTCAGCATCGGCTTTATCTGGGCGGTGGCCTCGCTGGTGCTCCGGCGGCATTACCGTTGAGAAACCGGCTGCACGTGTTGCGCGCCGAACGGCGCTGGACGCAGGCGGAACTGGCCGCCCGGCTGAACGTGTCGCGGCAGACGATCAACGCGATCGAAACGGAGAAATACGACCCGAGCCTGCCGCTGGCGTTCAGCATGGCGCGGCTGTTCAACCTGCAGATCGAAGACATTTTCTGTCCGGAATCCGGAATCGAGGAGAAAGCGTCGTGAAAAAAATTAAACGTCTGTTTGTCATCGGCCTGCTGGCGTTGTCGGCGGCGGCGATGGCTGCGCCGACGCCAAAGACTTACACCGTCGGCACGCTGCACGTCGATCAATACGGCAGCCACGGCCGGCCGCTGATTCTGATTCCCGGGCTCGGCAGCGGCGCCTGGGTCTGGAAAGAGACGATCGCGCACTTCAAGCACGATCACGTGATTTATGCGCTGACGCTGGCGGGCTTCGATGGCACGCCCGCGCCCAGGGACGCGGGCAACCTGTTCGACGCCGCCGATGCCTCGCTGCTCAAGCTGATTCGGCAGCACCACATCGACAAGCCGGTGCTGATCGGCCACAGTCTCGGCGGCACGCTCGCGATCCGCTTTGCCGAGGAGCATTCCGATCTGCTCGGCGGCGTGATCGCCGCGGACGGCCTGCCAGTGTTTCCGATGTTCGCGCGGATGACCGACCAGCAGCGCCAGGCGGCGGCGCAGCGCGCGGGTGACGCGATAGCGCACGCGACGCCGGCGCAGTTCAAGGCGCAGCAGATCGGCTTCATGAAACGAGTCGGAGTGATCGACCCGGCGAAGGCTGAAAAGTATGGCCAGTTGCAGGCCCGCAGCGATCCGGCGGCGACGGCGAATTACCTGGTCGGAGACGCGAGTGCCGACTATCGCCCCGATCTCGACAAAATCCACGTACCGCTGCTCGAAATCGCGCCCTATTACAAGCCGGATTACGCCAAGGCAGTTGGCGGCCGACCGCCCTTGAGCCAGGCCATGATCATTGGGTTTTACGAGCGACTGCTGAACGGCGCGCCGCACGCCAAGGTCATCTCGATCGCGCCGTCGCGGCATTTCGTGATGCTTGACCAGCCGGCGAAGTTCCGCCACGCTGTCGCGGCATTTCTGGGGAAGTTGTAGAGCATTGAACAAGCTCCTTTGTACCGGCGTGCTGTGCGCCGGATTGTTGTTTGCGGCCGGCGCCAGTGCCGCGCCGGCGACGCCGGGCAACGGCATCGCGTTTCATAGCTGCGTGATCCGTGGGCCGAACGGCATCCAGTCCGACAAGGCGCGTTGCGGCACGCTCGCCGTACCGGAGAATCGCGCGCAGCCGGATGGCAAGCGAATCAAGCTGTTTGTCGCGGTGGTGCCGGCGCTCGCCGCCGAGCCCGCGACCGATCCATTGTTCTTCATCGCGGGCGGCCCGGGACAGAGCGCGGTCGACGGCTTTTTCAGCGAGCCGGGCGCGTTTGCCGTCATTCGCAAACATCGCGATATCGTGCTGGTCGATCAGCGCGGCACGGGCAAGTCGAATTCGCTCGATTGTCCGGAGCAAAGCGGGGCAGCTTCGCAACTCGGCCAGCCGAGCCCGGCCGAGCGCAAGGCGCTGGTTGCGGCGTGCCTGAAGCAGTTGTCGGGCGACCCGCGCTACTACACCACGTCGGTTGCGGTCGCGGATCTCGACGCAGTGCGCCAGGCGCTCGGCGCGGAGCAGATCAACGTCTACGGCATCTCCTACGGCACGCGCGTCGCGCTCGAATATCTGCGCTACTACGGTCGGCACGTGCGCTCGGTAATCCTCGACGGCGTAGTGCCGGCCGATCTCGCGCTCGGCCCGCAGGTGTCGATGAACGCGGAGCGCGCGCTCGACAATATCTTCAAGCGCTGTGCCGGCGACAAGGTATGCGCGCAGCATTTTCCCGATCTGCCGGCGGACTTTCAGCGGCTCAACCAGCGCCTGCGCCGGCAGCCGGCGAAGCTGACCGTGCCGGACCCGCTGACCGGCGTGCCGCAGCCGTTGACGCTGACGCAGAACGGGTTCGCGAACGGCATCCGGCTGCTGACCTACACTTCGGAGACGGTGTCGCTGCTGCCGCTGCTGATTCACAAGGGTGCGGACGGTTATCTCGCTCCGCTTGCGGGCCTCGTCAGCATGATTAACAGCGACCTTGCGCGCTCGTTGAGCCAGGGCATGTATCTGTCCGTGCTATGCACCGAGGATGTGCCGTTTTACGGGCCGGCGGCGCTTCAAAAGACCGCGGCGCGCGACACCTGGACCGGCACCGAGACGTTGGGCGCGCTGCATACCGCGTGCAGCGTCTGGCCGCGCGGCGTGATCCGGCCGCATTTCAAGCAGCCGGTGAAGTCCGACAAGCCGGTGCTGCTGCTGTCCGGCTCCGACGATCCGATCACGCCGCCGAAGAACGCAGCGCACGCCGCGAAGACCTTGCCGAACAGCCTGTCGATTGTCGTGTCCGGCCAGGGTCACGGCAACGCGTTTCGCGGCTGCCTGCCGCGCGTGATGGCGGCGTTCGTCAGGACGGCGTCGGTCAGGCATCTCGATACCAAGTGCGTCAAGCGCATTCGTCCGGCGCCTTTTTTCCTGAGCTTCACCGGTCCGGCGCCATGATTGAAGTCGACGCCATCAGCAAGCGTTTCAAGGATGTGATCGCCGTGGACGGCGTGAGTTTTACCGCGCCCGACGGCCGCATCACCGGTCTGCTCGGCGAAAACGGGGCCGGCAAGTCGACAACGCTGCGTACGATCGCGACGGTACTGCGCGCCGACAGCGGCACGGTCCGCATCGACGGTGTCGATGTGCGCGCAGAACCCGAACGGGCGCGGCGACGTCTCGGTGTGCTGCCGCACTCACACGGCTTGTACGGGCGGCTCACCGGGCGCGAAAACATTCGCTATTTCGGCGAGCTGAACGGTTTGGCCGATGCGGAACTCGACGCGCGCATCGATACGCTGGTGCGGACGCTGGACATTGGCGGTTTCATCGATCGGCGCACCGAAGGTTTTTCGCACGGCCAGAAGATGAAGATTGCGCTGGCGCGCGCGCTGATCCACGACCCGCGCAACGTGGTGCTCGACGAGCCCACCAATGGTCTTGACGTGATGGCGACGCGCGCGCTGCGCGATGTGATTCGCGCGCTGCGCGCCGAAGGCCGCTGCGTGTTGTTCTCGAGTCACGTGATGCAGGAGGTCGCGGCACTGTGCGACGACATTGTCGTGATCCATAACGGGCGGCCGGCGGCGCAGGGCTCGCCGGACGACTTGCGCGCGGAAACCGGCGAATCCGACCTGGAAGAAGCCTTCGTCAAAATCATTGCGCGGGCGGAGGGCCACTGATGAACTTGCATGCAGTCGCTACGGTATTCCGCAAGGAGACGCGCGATAACGCCCGCGACCGGCGCACGCTGTTTCGGGTGTTCCTGTTCGGGCCGCTGCTCGGGCCGATCATCTTCGCGGGCATGATGAACGCGGTGATCAGCATGAACCTGGGTTCGGCCACGAAGGCGCTCGACCTGCCGGTCGCGGGCGCCCAATACGCGCCCAACCTGATCGCGTTTTTGCGCTCCCACCATGCCAACATCAAGCCGGCGCCTGACGACCCGGCGGCAGCCGTCAAGGCCGGCATGGCCGACGTCGTGCTGAAGATTCCGGCGTCGTACCCGAAGGATTTTGTCGCCGGCCGGCCGGCTGAAGTCGAGGTCGTGCTGGACGCGGCGAGCCAGAGCGGCGCGGCGCCGGTGCGGCGCGTGAAGGCGCTCCTCAACGCATACAGCTCGCAGCTCGCTTCGCTCCGGCTGCTGGCGCGTGGCGTGAATCCGAGCGCCACGCATCCGCTGGCGATCGTCGATCAGGACGTCTCGACACCCACCGCGCGCGGCGCGATGCTGATGGGCATGGTGCCGTACTTCTGCCTGTTCGCGACGCTGATGGGCGGCTTTTATCTCGCCATCGACACGACGGCCGGCGAGCGCGAGCGCGGTTCGCTTGAACCGTTGCTCGGCACTGCGGCCTCACGGCCTTCGCTGATGCTCGGCAAACTTTGCGCGACCGCGTTCTACTCGGTGTGCGCGCTGGCGATCGCGGTGGCGGCATTCGGCGTCGCCATTCCGACCGTGCCGGCGGCCGAACTCGGCATGCAGCTCAACTTCGGCGCGTACGAGGCGATGTGGATTTTTGCGGTGTGCGTGCCGTTCGTTTTCCTGGGCGCCGCCGGGCTGACGGTGATTGCCGCGTTCTCGCGATCGTTCAAGGAAGCCCAGGCGTGGATGTCCGTCGCGCTGATCGTCCCGGTGCTGCCGCTGATTTTCGTCGCCGTTCACCCGGTGCATTCGCAGTGGTGGATGATGCTGATCCCGAGCCTGAGCCAGGACTTGCTGATTATGACGGTGATGAAAGGCAACCCGATCGATGGCGGGTTTTTCGCCTTGTCGATCGTGAGTACGCTGGTGGTCGCCGGGGTTCTCGCGGCGTATGCCATGCGGCTTTATCGGCGGGAGCGGCTCTTGGTCTGAAAGAGTCGCTAGTGCTGAGTCGGTAGTCGCTAGTCGCTAGTCGCTAGTAATTTTAGAATCGCTCCCCTCTCGACCAGCCACTAGCGACTAGCCACTAGCGACTTCTACTTCCCGATACAAAAACTCGAGAAAATCCGGCCCAGCAAATCCTCGCTGGTCACCGCACCGGTGATTTCTCCCAGCGCCTGCTGCGCAAGGCGCAGCTCTTCGGCAATCAGTTCGCCGCTGCGCGCCTCGTAGTGTTGTCTCGCGCGCGCCAGGTGCTCGTCGGCGCGCGCCAGCGCGTCGAGGTGGCGACGGCGGGCGAGGAAGTTGTGGCCGCCGCCCTGGTAGCCGGCGACGGCCTTGATCAGCGTCGCCAGCGCATCGAACCCGGCGCCGGTTGCGGCCGAGATGGCGACACAGCGATGCGCATCTTCGTCGCAACGGCCGGGCGGGCGGCCGGTCAGGTCGATCTTGTTGTAAACGCGGCAGACCGGCACGCCCGCAGGCAGCGCGTCGGCAATCGACGTGTCGTCGGCATCGACGCCGAACAGGTCGTCGATCACCAGCAGCACCAGATCGGCCGATTCGAGCCGTGCCCGCGCCCGGCGCATGCCTTCGCGTTCGATCGCGTCGCCGCCGGGGCGCAGACCCGCCGTGTCGTAAATAGTCAGCGGCAGGCCGTCGAGCTGAATCGTGCTCGCCAGTACGTCGCGGGTAGTGCCGGGCTGATCCGTGACGATCGCGACATCGGCCTGCGCCAGGCGATTGAGCAGGCTTGACTTGCCGGCGTTCGGCCGACCGGCGATGACGACGGTGATCCCGTCGCGCAGCAGTCGCCCCTGCGCGGCGCCGGCCTCGACGTTGCGCAGCTGCTCGGCGGCGTCCTCCAGCCGCGTGCCGATGGCGCCGTCGCTGAGGAGGTCCACTTCCTCGTCGGGGAAATCGATGGCCGCTTCGACATGAACGCGCAGCTCGGTCAGTGCCTCGACCAGGTCGTCGATCGCGTGCGAGAACTCGCCTTCGAGTGAGCGCAGCGCGGCACGCGCGGCTTCACGCGTGCCGCTGTCGATCAGGTCGGCGACCGCCTCGGCCTGGGCGAGATCGAGCTTGTCGTTCAGGAAGGCGCGCTCGGAGAACTCGCCCGGTCGTGCCGGCCGCGCGCCGAGTTTGAAGATACGCAGCAGCAGCATGTCGAGCACGACGGGCGAGCCGTGGCCGTGCAGTTCGAGCACGTCTTCGCCGGTGAAGGAATGCGGCGCGGGAAAGAACAGCGCCAGGCCGCGATCGATCAGACTGCCGTCGACATCGCGGAAATCGCGCAGGACGGCACGGTGGGCGCGCGGCATTTCGCCCAGCAGCGCCGCGGCAATCGCGGGGCTGTTCGGACCCGAGACGCGGACGATGCCGATGCCGCCGCGGCCCGGCGGTGTCGACACCGCGGCGATGGTGTCCTGATTCACGTCCATATGAGGATCCTCAACGGGAGCGCTACCGTTTCTTGATTTTCCCCGGCTTCTTCCTGGCCTGCCCGGGCAGATGCAGCGTGCGGTTGATGTGCCACTGCTGCGCCGTGCGCAGCACCGCGTTGCTGATCCAGTACAGCACGAGGCCCGCCGGCATGAAGAATGAAAATGCCATTACGCCGAGCGGCATGACCATCATGATGCGCGCCTGCATCTTGTCGGCCGGCTGCGGGTTGACGCGCATCTGCGCGAAGTTGGCGATGCCGTAGAGGATCGGCAGGACGTAAAGCGGATCCGGCGCCGACAGGTCGGTCAGCCAGAACACGAACGGCGCGTGGCGCAGCTCGACGCTATAGAGCAGCACATAATAGAGCGCGAAGTAGAGCGGCACCTGCAGCAGCATCGGCAGGCAGCCGCCCATCGGGTTGATCTTTTCCTTCTTGTACAGCTCCATCATCGCCTGGCTGAGGCGCTGCTTGTCGTCCTTGTAGCGTTCCTGGATCGCCTTGATGCGCGGCTGGAACTCGCGCATCTTCGCGGTCGAGCGGCCGGCCTTCTGCTGCAGCGGGAAGAACACCAGCTGGATCAGGAACACCAGCAACAGGATCGACCAGCCCCAGTTGCCGACCACCGATTCGATCGCTTCCAGCACCTTGAACATCGGCTGGGCGATGATCGTGAACTTGCCGTAATCGACGGTGCGCGGCAGGCCCGGCGCGACCGACGCCAGGCGGTCCTGCAGCTTCGGCCCGAGGAACAGCAGCGACTGGCGCCGGTACTCCTGGCCGGGCGCGACGCTGAATTTCGGCAGCACCGCGCCGATCACGTAGCGGTCGCCGCCGAGCGCCTTCGCGTAGTAGTGCACCTTCATTTTGGCGGGCGGAATGACCGCCGCGACGAAGTACTGGTTCACCATCGCGACCCAGCCGCCGGTCGCGATCTTTGAGACGGGCTTGTCCTTGATGTCGTCGTATTGGAGCTTGTTGTAGTCGTTGCCGTTGAACAGGGCCGGACCGCTGTAGGTGCGCGCGGCAATGCTGAACATGTTGTGCGACACCGGCACCGCATGGCGGCGGAAGCGCGCCCAGGTCGAGCCGCTGATCGGCGCGCCGCTGGCGTTGGCGATCCGGTACGTCAGGTCGACCTTGTAGCTGCCGCGATGGAAGGTATAGGTCTTGATGACGGTGATGCCGTCGTGGCGCCACACCAGCGGCACCTTGAGTGTGTCCTGGCCCGGCTGCAGGTGATAGGCGCCGGCCGCAGCGGTGAAGGTCGCCTGATCGCTCGGCAGCCTGGCGCCGTTGAGTCCCGTCTGCAGGATCAGCCGCTGGCTTGGATCCGGATGCAGCAGTTCGACCGGCGGGCTGTTCTTGGCTTCAGTCTGCGGGTACTTCGGCAGGGCGACCGCGCGCAGATCGCCGCCAGCGGTATTGATTTTCACCTGCAGCACGTCGGTGGTTACGAGAACCGTCCGGCCATTGACGAGCTTGGTCGCGCCGGCGATCTGCGGCTGCTGCGTGGTCGGCGCGGCCGGTGTCGCGCTCGCCGGGGCCGGCATCTGGCTGCTCGACGTGGCGGGCGCCGGCTGCGCGTTCTGCGTGACCGCCGGCCGGGTCGGCGCCGCCCGGCGCTGTGCCTGGCCGTAATCCTGCATCCACGCGTTGAAAATCAGGTAGCCGACCAGCCCGAGGGCGGCCAGCAGGAACATGCGGCGGTTATCCATGCCGGTACATCCAGTGGAAGTGCTCCGGCACCGGATCGACGCCGCCGGTGTGCCACGGATGGCAGCAGGCGATGCGCGTTATGGCGAGCCAGGTCCCGCGCAACGCGCCGAAACGCGTAATCGCCGTCTCGGCATAGGCCGAACAGGAGGGATAAAAGCGGCAGCGGTTGCCCAGTGCCGGGCTCAGCGCGTAGGCGTAAGCCTTAATGATCAGAATCAGCAATCGTCGCATCGTTGCTCAGAATGTGCCACAAGGCGTTGAGATGAGCGGTCAGTGTCCCGTTGGTTTCCAGCCGCGCCGCCGGCTGCGCCATGACCACGATGTCCTGGCCGCCGAGATGCGCCTGCTGCCGGAACGACTCGCGCACCAGGCGTTTCAGCCGGTTGCGGTCGACCGCGCGGCGTGCGGCCTTGCGCGAAATGGCGAGACCCAGTCGCGCATAGTCCGCGCCATTGGGCGCGGTCACCATCGTAAATAGAGAATCGCGAACCCGCCGGCCGTGGCGAAAAACCCGTCCGAACTCGTCCGCCCTGGTGAGGCGCCGTGCGCGCGGAAAGCGCGCCGTCACCGCCTGCCTGCCGGACGCGGCGTTACGGACAGAGTCGCGCGCGACCCTTGGCGCGGCGCGCCTTGAGGACCCGGCGGCCGTTTTTGGTGGCCATGCGCGCCCGGAAACCATGGGTGCGTTTGCGGTGAAGGTTGCTGGGTTGATAAGTTCTTTTCATGACACGTCCGATGAGCGGGCCCGGGGCGTCCGCGTATCGCCGGGACGCAAATCAAAAGCAGGCTATTAAATCGGCTTGGCGGCGGATTGTCAACCGAAAACGGCGTGCGCGGACGGCCTGCGGGCCTGTGGATAACTTGCGCCTTCGGGTATAGACTGCACGGGGCGCCAACAGCAGACAGTCGACGGGTTAATGACGGGAACGAATTCAAGGGGCGCGGCGGTCGATCCGCCGTTGTGGCAACGTTGCATCAGCCATCTCGAAACCGAGTTGTCGGAGCAGGAACTGAGCACCTGGATTCGTCCGTTACAGGCCCGCCAGGAGGATCGCGAACTCAGGCTGCTGGCGCCGAACCGCTATGTGCGCGACTGGGTGAGCGAGCATTTCCTCGCCCGCATCGTGGAGCTGGTGCGCACGCTTGATCCGGCGCGCCAGGCGGCGGTCAATCTGGAAGTCGGGGATACCGCGCCGGCGGTGGTCACGGAATCGCGCTCGGCGCGGCGGGTCGCCGAGGCGATCGGCAATCCGGTCAATCCCGCCTACACCTTCGAAAGCTTTGTCGAAGGCAAGTCGAACCAGCTTGCCAAGGCGGCCGCCCACCAGGTTGCCGAAAATCCCGGTACCGCCTACAACCCGCTGTTCCTGTACGGCGGCGTCGGCCTCGGCAAGACGCACCTGATGCACAGCGTCGGCAACAAGCTGATGGAAAAGCGGCCGCGGGCGCGAATCGCCTACGTGCATTCGGAACGTTTCGTCGGCGACATGGTGCGCGCGTTGCAACATAACACCATCAACGATTTCAAGCGGCGCTACCGGTCGCTCGACGCGCTGCTGATCGACGATATCCAGTTTTTCGCCGGCAAGGACCGCTCCCAGGAAGAATTTTTTCATACCTTCAATGCACTGCTCGACGGCCGCCAGCAGGTGATCCTGACCTGCGACCGCTATCCGAAAGAGGTGGATGGCCTGGAAGAGCGGCTGAAGTCGCGTTTCGGCTGGGGCCTGACGGTCGCGATCGAGCCGCCGGAACTCGAAACGAGCGTGGCGATCCTGATCATGAAGGCCGCCCAGGAAGGCGTGACGCTGCCGGACGATGTGGCGTTTTTTATCGCCCAGCGGATCCGCTCCAATGTGCGCGAGCTGGAAGGCGCGCTGCGCCGGGTGATCGCCAATTCGCGCTTTACCGGCCAGCCGATCACGATCGCCTTCGTAAAGGACGCGCTGCGCGACTTGCTCGCGCTGCAGCAGAAGCTGATTACGCTGGAGAATATCCAGAAGGTGGTCGCGGACTATTACAAGATCCGCGTCGCCGACCTGCTGTCGAAAAAGCGCAGTCGCTCGATCACCCGGCCGCGGCAGATCGCGATGTCGCTGGCGAAGGAACTGACCAGTCACAGCCTGCCGGAAATCGGCGACGCTTTCGGCGGCCGGGACCACACCACGGTGCTGCATGCGCGCCGCAAAGTCGCCGAGTTGCGGCGCGAAGAAACGCGCGTGGACGAGGATTGGCAAAACCTGTTGAGAATGCTGACAGGTTAGCGGGGACAAGCTGTGGATATCTCGGCGGCCACGACGTCGGGTCGATTGATCAACATGTTGTCCACAGCGCGTCCAAGGGCGGTCCAAAGGCTGCTCATCGGGCTATCAGAGCGCGCAAGTGCTTGAATGTAAGTTAAAATTCGGGGCTGCGCACAAGAGATCGGACTCCTTACAGTAACAACTATTCTTTTATAAAAAGTAATTTCTTTTGGAACAAGGTGGCACGCATGAAATTCGAAATCGCACGTGACGCACTGCTGAAACCTATTCAGGCCGTGATTGGCGTAGTGGAGAGACGGCAGACGATGCCGATCCTGTCGAACCTGCTGATTGCGGCGGATGCCGACCGGCTGACGCTGACGGGCACGGATCTCGAAGTCGAATTGACCGCATCGACGGCGCTTGCGTGCGAGGATGGCGGCGAAGTGACGGTGCCGGGGCGGAAGCTGCTCGACATCTGCCGGGCGCTGCCGGAGGGCGCGACGGTGAAGGCGGTGCTTGACAAGGAGCGGTTGCAGCTGCAATCGGGGCGAAGCCGGTTCAGTCTGTCGACGTTGCCGGCGGCCGAGTTTCCGACTGTTGAAGATGTAGATACCCAAATAAGGTTTTCGATCCCGCAAAAAGATCTGAAAGAGCTGCTCGATCGCACGCACTTTGCGATGGCGCAGCAGGATGTCCGCTACTACCTGAACGGACTGTTGCTGGAAATTGCGGACGGCCGCGTCCGCGCGGTGGCGACGGACGGGCACAGACTGGCTTTATGCGATATCGCAGCGCATACCGGCGACGCGCCGGCGCAGCAGGTGATCGTTCCGCGCAAAGGCGTGCTGGAGTTGCAGCGGTTACTGAGCGACAGCGATACACTCGCGGAAATCGAGCTGGGCGGCAACAAGATTCGCGTCGGCCTGGGTGAACTGCGGTTCACGTCGAAACTCGTGGATGGTCGCTTTCCCGACTACGACCGGGTCGTGCCGCGCGGCGGCGACAAGACGGTACGCGCGAACCGCCTGCTGATGCGCGATTCGCTGGGGCGTGCAGCGATTTTGTCGAACGAAAAATACAAGGGCGTGCGTTTGCAGCTTGACGACAACCGGGTGCAAATCCAGGCGCATAATCCGGAGCAGGAAGAGGCGGAAGACGAATTCGAGGCGGACTACCAGGGCGAGCCGCTCGAAATCGGTTTCAACGTCGTGTATCTGCTGGATGCGCTGAACGCGATCGACGCGGAAGACGTCGTCATGCAGCTGAGCGACGCCAACAGCAGCTGCCTGATTCTGGATCCGGATTCCGAGGCGCACCGCTACGTCGTCATGCCGATGCGGCTGTAGCCGGTGGCGTTGCAAGATTTATCACCTTGACGCTGACGGAATTCGGGCTGCGGGATTTTCGCTGTTTCGAAACCGCCGGCCTGCGCCTGGATTCGGGCGTCAATATTATCAGCGGCGCGAACGGCGCCGGCAAAACCAGCTTGATTGAGGCCATCTTTTGCCTCGGGCGCGGGCGGTCCTTCAGAACCGCGCAGCTCGGGAGCCTGCAACGTCATGGCACCGCCGGCTTCCAGGTGTTCGGGCTGTTAGAGACGGGCGATCAGTCGGTTCGGCTGGGGATCGAACGTGTCGGCGGTGAAATGCGCCCGCGCTACAACGGCCAGCCGGCCGACTCGATGGCCGTACTCGCCGAAGCCCTACCGCTGCTGCTGATCGATCCGCACAGCCATCGCCTGATTGAAGGCGGCCCGGCGGCTCGGCGCCAGTTCATGGATTGGGGCACGTTTCACGTGGAACAATCTTTCCTGGCAGCATGGCGGCGCTTCCGCCGCGCGCTCCGGCAGCGTAATGCGTTGCTGAAGCACGGCGCTTCCGCGCGCTCGGTGAACGCGTGGAATGCGGAGTTTATCGAGGCGGGTCAGGCCATCGATCAGGCGCGCCGAGCGTGGCTCGCCCGGTTTGAAACGGCGCTGCCGGCGATCAGGTCCCGCCTGTTTGACGATGTAGAGATCGAAGTGCGTTACCGCTCCGGCTGGGCGGCGGGGCAAAGCCTGGAAGATGCCATTGCGCGCGCCGCCGACACTGACCGCGAGCGCGGCATCAGCGGCGTTGGCCCGCACCGCGCCGACCTGGCGGTCCGGTGGAATGGAACGCCTGCCCAGGAACAGGTGTCGCGCGGTCAGCAGAAATTATTGGCAGTCGCAATGTTGCTGGCGCAAGCGGAGGTGTACAGGCAAGCGCGGGGGCACGGTTGCCTGTTGCTTGTCGACGATCTGGCTGCCGAACTCGACAGTGCGCGCCTCAGCCGGCTGCTGGCGCTCCTGGCGCAGTCCTCGTCGCAGATTGTTTTGACCGGCATCGACGCTTCGACGCTGCTAAGGCCGCCGATATCCGAAGCGAAAGTGTTCCACGTGGAACGGGGCGCCGTCCGCGAGGTGATATAATAAGGAGTCATTTACGCCGGCAATGCTGGAGTTTGCCCCATGGCGGAAGCCACACCACGCTACGATTCTCATAATATCAAGGTTCTCAAAGGTCTCGACGCCGTCCGCAAGCGGCCCGGGATGTACATCGGCGACACCGATGACGGCACCGGCCTGCACCACATGGTGTTCGAGGTCGTCGACAACTCGATCGACGAGGCGCTCGCCGGCTATTGCACCGAAATTTCCGTCACTCTGCACGCCGACGACTCGGTCACCGTCACCGACAACGGCCGCGGCATTCCAGTCGATCTGCACGAGGAAGAAGGGCGCTCCGCCGCGGAAGTCATCATGACCGTGCTGCACGCTGGCGGAAAGTTCGACGACAACTCCTACAAGGTGTCGGGCGGTCTGCACGGCGTCGGCGTATCCGTCGTCAATGCGCTGTCCGAGTACCTGCAGCTGACGATCCATCGTGACGGCAAGGTCCATGAGCAGCGTTATGCTCTCGGCGAGCCCGAATCGCCGCTGGCCGTCGTCGGCGACACGACCCGTAGCGGCACCATCATCCGCTTCAAGCCGAGCGCGACGATCTTCACCAACATCGAGTTTCAATACGATGTGCTCGCGCGCCGGTTGCGCGAACTGTCTTTCCTCAACTCGGGCGTGCGCATCGTCCTCAAGGACGAGCGCGCCGAAAAGCAGGACGTGTTTGAATACGACGGCGGCATCAAGGCCTTCGTCGCGCATTTGAACCGCAACAAGACGCCGCTGCACGAGGACGTGATTCATTTCAGCGCCGAGCGGGACCGCATCGTGGTCGAGGCGGCCCTGCAATGGAATACTTCCTATCAGGAGGCGGTATTCTGCTTTACCAACAACATTCCGCAGCGCGACGGCGGCACGCACCTCGCGGGCTTTCGCGCGGCGCTGACGCGGACGGTAAACCAGTACATCGAATCGGAAGGCCTCGCCAAGCGCGAAAAGGTCACGCCGTCCGGCGACGACGCCCGCGAAGGGCTGACGGCCGTGTTGTCGGTCAAGGTGCCGGATCCGAAATTTTCGTCCCAGACGAAGGACAAGCTGGTGTCGTCCGAGGTCAAGGGCGTCGTCGAGTCACTGATGGCGGAAAAGGTGCAGGACTTCCTGCTTGAGTATCCGCAGCAGGCGAAGACCATCGTCGGCAAGGTGATCGACGCGGCCCGGGCGCGCGAAGCGGCGCGCAAGGCGCGCGAGATGACGCGCCGCAAGGGCGCGCTCGATGTCGCCGGCCTGCCCGGCAAGCTGGCGGACTGCCAGGAGCGGGACCCGTCGCAGTCGGAGCTGTTCCTGGTCGAGGGCGACTCGGCCGGCGGCTCGGCGAAACAGGGGCGCGATCGCCGCTACCAGGCCATCTTGCCGCTCAAGGGCAAAATTCTGAATGTCGAGAAGGCGCGCTTTGACAAAATGCTATCTTCGGCCGAAGTTGGGACGCTTATTACAGCCCTCGGCTGTGGCATCGGCCATGAAGACTTCGATCCGGACAAGTTGCGCTATCACCGCATCATCATCATGACGGACGCGGACGTGGACGGGTCGCACATCCGCACGCTGCTGCTGACTTTTTTTTACCGGCAGATGCCGGAGCTGGTCGAGCGCGGCCACATCTACATCGCGCAGCCGCCGCTGTTCAAGATCAAGCGCGGCAAGCAGGAGACTTATGTCAAAGATGAGGCGGAGCTGAATTCAACCTTGCTGCAATCGGCGCTGCAAGGCGCATCGCTGCACGTCGCGGACGATGCTCCGCCCATCGCCGACGCGGCACTCGAAGATCTGGCGCGACGCTACATGAGCGTGCAGGCGATGATTCAGCGCTGGGCGCGGCGCTACGACGCGACGGTGCTGGAAAAGCTCATCTACATGCCGACGGTCGACGGCGACCTGTACGCCGACCCGGTACGCCTCAATCGGTGGCTCGAGACGTTGCAAACGCGCCTGAATGCCGACGACGGCCAGTCGTACCGCTATGTACTCGATACTGTCGAGGAGCCGGATCGCGGCGCGCCCAGCATCCGCATCCGCCGCAAGCACCACGGCATCGCCAACGAGCGGCTGATTCAGCGCGAGTTCTTCAGCTCCGGCGAATACCGGAAACTCACCGAGCTCGGCGAGAGCCTGCAGGACCTGCTCGGCGAAGGCGCGTACGTGCAGCGCGGCGAGCGGCGCGAGCCGGTGACGTCGTTCAAGCAGGCGATCAACTGGCTGCTGGATGAGTCCAAGCGCGGCCAGAGCATTCAGCGCTACAAGGGCTTGGGCGAAATGAATCCGGAGCAGCTCTGGGAAACGACGATGAACCAGGAGACGCGCCGGCTGTTGCAGGTGCGGATCGAGGATGCGGTGTCCGCGGACGAAATTTTCACCACGCTGATGGGCGATCACGTCGAGCCGCGGCGCGACTTTATCGAGCGTAATGCGTTGGAGGTGTCCAACCTCGACGTCTGACTTGGCTTCGACACGCCCCGCGGTGTGGTAATCGCTTTCAGGGACGCCGTGAAATCAATCACCACACCGCGTGTCTCCGTTGACGCGATTTTTAGTGCTGCGACGTCGGTTGCCGTTTGTAGCCAGAAAGGTTCCGGCATAATCAGGGCTGATGTCCCGCATCTGCGCCTCGATCCAGTTCTGGATTTCCCTGGCGACGACCTCGAGCGGCCGGCCATTCGTATAGACCGGCTCGCCGATCCGCACCACGATCATGCCGGGGCGCTTCAGGATGCCGTTGCGGCGCCAGAAGTCGCCGGCGTTGTGGGCGACCGGCACGATTGGCCGGCCCGTCTTTTCCGCCAGCAGAATGCCGCTCATGCCGTAACGACGCGTGGTGCCGGGAGGCATGCGTGTCCCTTCCGGGAAGATCATGACCCAGCGGCCGGCCGCGAGCCGTTCGCGGCCCTGCTCGATGACCTGTTCGACCGCGCGGCGGCCGGCGCCGCGATCGATGGCGATCGGCTGGTAGAACCGGAGCGCCCAGCCGACGAAGGGAATCGACATCAGGCTTTTCTTCAGCACCCAGCACTGGCGCGGAAACACGACGATTTGCGCGACGGTTTCCCACATCGACTGGTGCTTCCAGAATGCGACGCCCACTTGCGCGGGAATGTTTTCCACGCCTTCGACACGGTAATCGAGCTTGCAGATGATCCGCAGGGCGCCGAGGGCGAGGTTCGCCCACGCGGGCGGAATCGCTTCGCGCCACGCCGCCGGCAGCAATGGGCTGAACAGCACGCCGATCGCGTAGATGACGACCGAGACGAGCATGAAGACGGTAAACACCAGGGAACGAAGAAACAGCATCGGTGGTTATTGCCCAGTCAGATAGGAAGCCGCGGCGGCGAGGTCGGCGAATATTCTCACGTCCGGCGCATCGCCGAGTGCGGCGAGAGCGGCCTCGCCCTGCCCCGTGCGCACCAGCAGCGGCCGTGCCCCGACCGCGCGCGCGGCGTCGATGTCCTTGAGCGTGTCGCCGATGAACGGGACGTCGTGCAAATCAATTTGCAGGCGGCGGCCGATCTCGTGCAAAAGGCCCGGCGCCGGCTTGCGGCAGTCGCAATGGTCTTCAGGCCGGTGGGGACAGTAAACGAGCACGTCGATGTCGCCACCTGCCGCCCGAATGGCCGCGAGCATGCGCTCATGAATGCCGTCGAGTGCCGCCTGCGTGAACAGGCCGCGCGCGATACCGGCCTGGTTGGTGGCGAGCGCGACGCGCCAGCCCGCGCGCTTGAATTGCGCGATGGCTTCCAGGCTGCCGGCAATCGGGCGCCACTCGTCGGCACTCTTGATGTAGTCCGGCGAGTCGTGGTTGATGACGCCGTCCCGGTCGAGGATGACGGCTTTAGCTTCGTTCACTTTCGACTTGAATGCGGGCCCAATCCGCCGTGGTTGAAAACAGGCGGTGCAGCGAATCGAGCAGCGCGAGCCGGTTGAGGCGCACGTCGGCGCGCTCGTCCATCACCAGCACGTCGTCGAAGAACTTGTCGACGGGCTCGCGCAGTGTGGCGAGCGTCGCCAGCGCCGCCTTGTAATCGCGCTCCGCGACCCGCGCGGCCACGTCATCGCGCGACGCCTCGATGGCGTCATACAAATCGACTTCCGCGGCTTCTATCAGGTCTTCGGCCTTTGGCGATCGGTCGCCCGTCATGTCAGCCTGGCGCAAAATATTCGCACAACGCTTGTTGGCAGCCGCCAGCGATTGCGCCGCCGGTTGATCGACGAACGCGGCGAGCGCCGTGATGCGCGCATCGATATCCGCCGGATTATCCAGCTCGAGCGCCAGCACGGCATCGACCACGTCGATGCGGATGTCGTACTGGCTGCGCAGCCGGTCGAGGATAAACGCGCGGATGTCGGCAATCAGCGCGGCCCGGTCCTTTACCGGCACCGGTTGTGCCGCGACGGCGGCGCCGATCAACTTCGCCAGCTCAATGTCCAGCGGCGCTTCGAGTGCGATACGCACGATGCCCGCTGCCGCGCGGCGCAGTGCAAACGGGTCCCGGTCGCCGCTCGGCCGCTTCCCCAGTGCAAAAACGCCGGCGATCGTGTCGAGCTTGTCCGCGATTGCGAGTCGCTGACCGATGGCGCTGGCGGGAATCGGGTCACCGGACTGCTGCGGGAGATAATGCTCCCGAATTGCTTCGGCGACCGCTGCAGGCTCGCCGTCGGCGGCCGCGTAGTGGCCGCCCATGATGCCCTGCAGCTCCGGGAATTCGCCCACCATGTCGGTCACCAGGTCGCACTTGCACAGGCTTGCCGCCCGCGCGAGCAACGCAGCATCAACGTCATCGCCCGGCGCCACCTCGGCCGCGAGCGCTGCGATACGCTGCGCCTTGTCCGCCAGGCTGCCAAGGCCGGCCTGAAAAACGATCTCCTCGAGCTCGGCCGCGCGTTTCGCCAGTGGCGTCTTGAGGTCCGTTTGCCAGAAGAACATCGCGTCCGCCAGGCGCGGGCGCACGACGCGCTCATTGCCGCGGCGGATCGCGTCGGGATCGCGGCTGTCGATGTTGCCGATCGCGACGAAGTGCGGCATCAGCTGGTCGTCGGCGTCGCGGATCGGGAAGTAGCGCTGCTGGCCTTCGAGCACGGCGACCACGACCTCTTCCGGCAGCGCCAGAAAGTCGGCCGCGAAGCTGCCGACAATCGGTACCGGCCACTCGACCAGCGCCGCGACTTCGGTGGCCAGATCAGGCGCTTCGGCCGCGTGGCCGCCGGCTCGCTGCGCCGCGCCAATGGCCTGTCCCTGAATGACTGCCGCCAGATGGCCGGCGCTGTCATCCACCTCGACGTGGCCCGACTTGCGCAACAGCGCCGCGTAGTCCGACGGCGAGGTGACCTTGATTGGCTCGGGATGATGAAAGCGATGCCCGCGGGTTTCGCGGCCGGCGGCGACGCCCAGTAATTCGCACTCGACAACTTCGTTGCCATGCAGCATGACCAGCCAGTGCACCGGGCGGATGAAACCGGCGTCGCCCGCGCCCCAGCGCATCCGCCGCGGAATCGACATGCCGGAGACGGCCGTCGCGACTGCTTCGGCGAGCACGGACGCCGCGGGCCGGCCGTTGACTTGCTGCCGGTATGCCAGCCGCTCGCCCTTATCGGTTTGCCGCCGTTTAAGTTCATCGACGGCCACGCCGCAGGACCGCGCGAAGCCTTCGGCCGCCTTGGTCGGCTTGCCGCCGGCATCAAAGGCCGCGGTGACCGCCGGCCCCAGTCGCTCCTCGACCCGGTCCGGTTCAGCGGAGCGCACGTCCGGAATCAGCACCGCGAGGCGCCGTGGCGAGCAGTACCACTCAGATGCGGCACCCGCATCGATCAGCCCGGCCGCGCTCACCGCTTTGACCACGCGTTCGTGAAAATCGCGCCCGAATGCGCGCAACCGCCTGGGCGGCAGCTCCTCGGTGCCGATTTCGACCAGGAAGTCCTCAGCCATTCGCTGCCTCCCGATCGCACAGCGGAAAACCCAGCGCCTCGCGACTCGCGTACCAGGCTTCCGCGACGGCGCGCGACAGCGCGCGCACGCGCAGGATGAAACGTTGGCGCTCGGTGACCGAGATCGCGTGGCGGGCATCGAGCAGATTGAAGGCGTGCGAGGCCTTCATCACCATCTCGTAGGCCGGCAGCGGCAGCGCGTCTTCGAGCAGCCGCCGGCATTCGCTTTCGCAGGTGTCGAACGCGGCGAACAGCGCGGCGACATTGGCTTCCTCGAAGTTGTACTTCGACATCTCGACTTCGTTCTGGTGGAACACGTCGCCATACGACAGGCCGCGGTCGTTCCACGCAAGGTCGTACACGCTGTCCACGCCCTGCAGATACATCGCGATGCGTTCGAGACCGTAAGTCAGTTCGCCCGTCACCGGCCGGCATTCGAGGCCGCCCGCCTGCTGGAAGTAGGTGAACTGGCTGATTTCCATGCCGTTCAGCCAGACCTCCCAGCCGAGTCCCCAGGCGCCCAGCGTCGGCGACTCCCAGTTGTCCTCGACAAAGCGGATGTCGTGCACCAGCGGATCGATGCCGAGCGCCGCCAGCGAGCCGATGTACAGGTCCTGGATATCGAGCGGCGACGGCTTGATCACCGTCTGGAACTGGTAATAGCGCTGCAGCCGGTTGGGATTGTCGCCGTAGCGCCCGTCGGTCGGCCGCCGGCACGGCTGCACGTAGGCCGCCGCCCACGGCTCCGGGCCGATCGCGCGCAGGAAGGTGCCGGTGTGAAATGTGCCGGCGCCCATTTCCATGTCGTACGGCTGCAGAATGGCGCAGCCGTGCGCCGCCCAGTACTGCTGCAGGGCGAAGATCACGCTTTGGAAATCGGCTGGCGGTGTCGGGTTTATGGTCGTCATCGGCAAGGCTTTCGCCCGCAAACAAACGCCGCAGTATAGCCCGGCGCACGCCTTTGATGCACGTTCGAGGCGCGTTTGCGGCCGCGGCCTTCTGTATAATACGCGCCGTTGCCCCCATCCACTCCCACCTCGGAGGCTCGCCGTCCCATGCAACCCAAAGAAGTCCTGAAGCTCATCGAGGACAAGGACATTCGTTTCGTCGACTTTCGTTTCACCGACGCCAAAGGCAAGGAACAGCATTTGAGCGCGCCGGCGCACAGCCTGGACGAATCGCTGTTCGAGGAAGGCCGGATGTTCGATGGCTCGTCGATCGCCGGCTGGAAGGGCATTCACGAGTCCGACATGATCCTGATGCCGGATCCGGCGAGCGCGGCGCTCGACGTGTTCTGCGAGGAGCCCACGCTGAGCCTGGTCTGCGACGTGGTGGAGCCCGCGACGATGCAGGGTTACGACCGCGACCCGCGCTCGCTGGCGCGCCGCGCCGAGGCTTACCTCAAGTCAACCGGCATTGCGGACACCGCCTTCTTCGGCCCCGAGAACGAATTCTTCATCTTCGACGACGTGCGCTGGGGCTCGTCGATCAACAGCGCATTCCACGAGATTGATTCGCAGGAAGGCTTCTGGAGTTCCAGGCGCCGGTTCGAGGAAGGCAACCTGGGCCACCGGCCCGGGCTCAAGGGTGGCTATTATCCGGTGCCGCCGGTCGACTCGCTGAACGACATCCGCGCCGCGATGTGCATCGCGCTCGAGGAGTTCGGCCTCAAAACCGAGGTGCACCACCACGAGGTCGCGACCGCCGGCCAGTGCGAGATCGGCGTGGCCTTCAACACGCTGGTGCGCAAGGCCGACGAAGTGCAGGCATTCAAGTACGTGGTCATGAACGTCGCGGCGAGTTACGGCAAAACGGCGACCTTCATGCCCAAGCCGCTGGTCGGCGACAACGGCAGCGGCATGCACGTGCACCAGTCGCTGGCAAAGGACGGCAAGAACCTGTTCACCGGCGACGGCTACAGCGGGTTGTCCGAGACGGCGCTGTACTACATCGGCGGCATCATCCGCCACGCGCGCGCGCTGAACGCGTTTGCCAATCCCAGCACCAACAGCTACAAGCGCCTGGTGCCGGGCTTCGAGGCGCCGGTCATGCTGGCCTACTCGGCACGCAACCGCTCGGCATCGATCCGAATTCCGCACATTACCAACCCGAAGGCGCGCCGCATCGAAGTGCGTTTCCCGGACGGCATGGCGAATCCATACTTCCTGTTCAGCGCGATGATGCTCGCCGGCCTCGACGGCATTCAGAACAAGATTCACCCGGGCGAGCCGATGGACAAGGATCTCTACAACCTGCCGCCGGAAGAGGAAAAGAACGTGCCGCAGGTGTGTTTTTCGCTCGAACAGGCGCTGGAATCGCTGGATCGCGACCGCGACTTCCTGAAGGCGGGCGACGTGTTCAGCGACGATTTGATCGACTCGTACATCAAGCTCAAGTCGCACGACGTACAGCGCCTCAGAATGACCACTCATCCGATTGAATTCGAGATGTACTACAGCGCCTGAGCGCTCGCCTATAATGGGCGCATGAAGCAGATTACGTTAATTCTGTTCGCGGCCCTGTGGGTGGCGCCGGCCTACGCCGCCACCCACACCACGATGTACAAGTGGACCGACAAAAACGGCGTGGTGCACTACTCGGACCAACCGCATCCCGGCGCCAGGAAGGTCGACCTGCCCGGCCTGTCGAGTTTTGCCGCGCCGCCGCCGTCACCGACTGCGAACGGCAAAACAACCGCGGCCAAGCCGTACGACAAGCTCGCGGTCACGTCGCCCGCGCCGAAGGCAACCGTTCACGCCAATGACGGCAAGGTGCCGGTGGCCGTGGTGGTCGATCCGCCGCTGCGCCGCGGCGATACGATCGTCTACGCGCTGGACGGCAAGCACATCGGCAACAGTCGCGCGACGTCGATCACGCTGACCCATGTCGTTCGCGGGACACACACGCTGAACGTCAGCATCGTCGCCGGCGACGGCAAAACCGTGGCGCAGGCGGCGCCGGTGACGTTCTACGTGCGGCACCGGTCGGTGCTGAATCAGCAGAATTCGGCCTCGCAGTTCCCCAACGGCAATCACCGCAGCGGCGCGTTCAACTTTCCGCGCGGCAAAAATCCGCCGTAACCCCGGCAGGAAATCCCTAGAACGTGTAGGTCAGACCAACCAGCACCGCGTCGGATTGATAACTCGGAGAGACAGAGCCGGCTGACGTATCGATCTGCAGGTTGCCCAGGGTGAAATATCGCCAGCTCACGTCCAGATTCAGATGCGTCGTCAGTGCGGAGCGAAAGCCGATCATGGCCTGCCACGCAAAGCCGTTGTCGCTACCTTTCAGCAGGTTGCCGCCGCTGGCCGTGTAGTTCATTTCGACGTGACCGTAGCCGATGCCGAGGCCGATGTACGGATCGAAGCCGGTACCGGAGCGAAAATCATTGATGACGTTGTAGGTCAGGCTCCAGACGCGCGCCCGGCCGGACGGATTCGGCATCTCGATGCCGCCGGGCAACGACAGCGTATCGACCGCATTGAATCGATAACCCAGCCCGATCTCGACGCGCACGTGACCGAGTGGCCAGACGCGGCCGTAATCGTGCCCGCCGCTTAGAACGAAAGCGGCACCGTTTTCAGGCGACACGCCCACATGGCCGGCCGGCACCGTAAAGCTGTGGTGGTGCAGGTCGGTGACGCCGCCGAAAAAGCTGATATACGAGCCGTTCTCGAACAACGGCTCGTGGATGTCCTGTGCCGATGCCAGCGCGGGCGCGCCGGCGAATACCGCGAGACAAACGAAACCTGCGATAACTTTCATCGCGTACTCCCATTGTTGTTGGGCGGATTATGACCGTCGCCGTTCGCGGCAACAACCGGTCTGAAACCCCAAATGGGGCCACTTGGGGGTGAAGATTGGCCGCCTGTCAATGAAGGCTTACGGGCCCACCACTTCTTGCTGATAGACGCGGTGCGGGGTTCCTTCGTATAGACCGAAAGTGGCACGGCTCGTCGGGTTGTCGCTGTAAATGCCGTCACCGTTCCAGTCGAATCGAAGCCATGACGGTACAGTAGCTGTCAGATCGGCGCCGCCGTCATGCCCTTCGCCCGGCGCCGACAACACCAGCCCGAAGCTGCCGGCGGCGGCCGTGGTAAATGTCGGCGTGGTGCTGCCGGTTTCGGTTGCTCCCTTGTTCACCGCGAACGTACCGGGCATTGTCACCGTGGTACAACCGTCGGCGGCGTTGGTGACAAAGCCGGTGTCGGCCGCCTTGTAGTATTGCGCCACCATCTCTACGGGCAGCGGCAACAGTTCCGAACCGACGGCGGTATTCATGAACACGCGTCCATAGCGCATTTCACTTCCTCCGCTGAAAGGAATGTCGGCGTAGAGAACAGGCGCCGTTGTCGTCTGCACCGCGTCGGCATCCGTTACGTAAAGGCTCAGGTCGATATCGGCGTTGAACGGCGGCTCGCCCGACGCGCCGGCACCGTTGCTGATTTTTTCGACATCCAGTGTCGTACCGGCGGGAAATGTGAGCGTGGCAGTGCTGCCGCTGATGGACACTATCGTAATCGCGTTGATCGCCGGCACCGCGGCCAGATCAAGCAGGTGGCTGCCGCCGGCGGAATTATCGGTCTCGCTGTAGCCGCCGCTTGCTGCGCCGGCACTGGGCCACCCGGCGTTCGCCGCCGACAGGCTCGAACTGGTCAATCGACCGAACGGATCGGCCGGATCGGCCTTAATGGCCGCGTAGTTCATGGTGGGCTCGCCGGCGGCATTTTGTGCGGTGACGGTAATCACCGGCGCGGTGTCAAAGGTAAATGGCTGGCCCAGATAGGTGAACGCGGTGCAACCGGTCGCGAATCGGGGTGCCTGCGTAAATGTCGCGACAAACTTGTCGGGTACAAAGCGGCCGATGGTCAGCGTGCCGGAATAGATATAGCGTTGCGCCTCGGTCGAACCGTCGCCAAGATCGATGTCCGCAAAATGCTTGTCGACCAGCCTGGTGGCGAAGGCCCCCGCCTCGCTGTAGGTTGCCGTTGTCGTGACGACGGTTCCGCCGCTCGCGTTCCAAATGCCGACGTCGAGCGTGCCCGGCACGCAACTTGAACAACCGGCTATTGCCGGCTGCAGAGGAAGAACGGGCTCCGGGCTACCGTCGTAATTCGAGGTAACATTGCCGTTGACATCCATCCCGGTCGCCGCAATTCGAAAGGGCCTGCCCGCATTGTGAACGTGCGTGTTACCCACCGACGCGACATTCAGCGTGTTGACGGTTCCTGTCGTGGTTCTCGTGGCATCCTGCACCTGCACCAGTCCCAGATGGTCCGGCCGGATGGCAAACAGGTCGTTGGAGCAATACGTCTGATTGCCGTCGGATATCAAAATGCGCGCTTCGCGCCAGGCGTTGGTTTCGGTAAAAGCCGGCATCGTCGCACGGTTGCCGCTCACGGCCTTGAAATCGAAGGTCCACTGCTGCAGCCCGACCCAGCCGGTTGAATCAGTTGTACCTGCCGGAACGACGCCCGCCGGACAGCCGGTCGGGAAACCGGTATTGTCGCCAATCAATTCAACGGTAACCGTCCCGTTATAGTTGCCGTTCGCCAGCGATATGATGTCGAGCGATACTGGCTGACCTGCTATCTTGGTCTTGATGGATCCGACCGTATTTCCGGCGGGGGTATCCGTATCAAAGGCGTTGAATCCACTCGTCAAAACATTGACGGTAATCACGCCGGAAGCCGGACTGACCCCCGAATTCGTCGTGTCCGACGTAGTAATGGTCGTTTGTTGAGGCGCCGAATAAAGCGCCACGGAGAACGTCGCGGTGCCATCAACCAATGCTGTTGGAGGCGGCAGTATTGCGTCCGGATCGGTCGAACTCAATGCCACAACATCGTTGAAGCCCGCAACGATATTGCCATTCGAATCCACTGCACTAACGGTAACCGGGAAGATCGCGCCCGCATTGGTCGCAGCCGGCATCACCAACGCCAGGTGGTCGAACGCACCCGCGACCACGTTGAAGTTATTACTGACGCCGGTCATCGTGCTGTCGCCGCTCGCGGTCACCGTCAGTGCAAAGGTGCCGGTATTGCTGATCGTGACAGAATAATTATCAAGCTCGCCGTCGCTGAAGGCAGGTGTCGTGCCGCCGCCCGCACTCAGCGTCCCGGTGGACGTAAGGTTGACGCTGCCCGAAAATCCGGTGACGACGTTGCCGCTGGAATCAACGGCCAGTATCCTGACGTCGAAGCTCTGCCCCGCCGTTTGCTGGCCGATAGCGCCGCCGCCGGTCGCTTCTATTACGAAATGATCGAGGCGCGAGCCGCGGATTGCGAGCATTTGCCCCGCAACCGCCTCGTTGCTGAAAATGCCCGTCGCGATTCGATTGCCGGTTGGGCCCGGCCCCGCGAACAATTCGTCCGCGAGCATCTGCGACACCCCGTTCGGTCCCGCGCCGCTCTGCTCATTGTAGACCGTGACGACGTCGGCACTATCGTTGTAACCGGTCGGGCTTGTCATTGTCGCCGGTGCCGTAAAACCCGCATTTCCGACATTGGAGGCGGAGCCGAAAATGCCCACAAGCATGTCGTTCGACGAGGTGGTCGTGATCGACGGGGCGGTAATGGAATTACTGCTGACGGCGGCCGCACTGCTCACGGCATCAAACGGGTCCGCTGCATCAACACCATGATAGACGACAATGCCGGCCATGATGCGGATGCCTTTGTTCGCATTTGCGGGGTTGTCATTGCTGAAGTGCCAGATGTAGTTGCCGGGTAGCTTCGAGCAATCCGGATCAGCGACTTGCGCCGGTTCGCTGCTGGTCGCGATGTGGTAGTAGACAGCCTGGCGGATGCCGAAGCCCGTTGAATCGGTAGAATTCTGATCCAACACGGTTCCACCTGAATCGCTGACGAGGGCCCAGCCGTCGGGGGCGGCGATGCTCGTCAGGCCGACCTTGTTAGGGGTGCCATCGGCAAGTGTAAAAACGGCCAACATCAGGTCGCCCGGCACCGTCTCGGGCGGCGTTTTCAGTCCGACGCACAGAACCTCGGCGCCCTGGGCGTTGGTGAACCAGGAATTGACGTACTGTGGTGCTTGCGCCTTCGCAATCCCGGGCAAAAGCAATATCAAGCCAAGGACGGCGATGAACTCTGAGGCGATTGCTCGCCGATATCGCCGGCACAATTTCATGCCGCCGGCCCGCTGATGATGCTGCGGACGTGCCGCGACACATAGTCCGATGTTCCATAGGTTCCGGCAGTTGCAGTCGCATCTATGATGTAGATATTGATGTCGTTGCCGTGACTGATGTGTGTTGTCGAACTGCACGTCAGATCGGTAATAGTGAAGCCCGACAGCGTTGGCGCACCCGGCTTGAAATCGGCGATCGGTGCCGGCGGGCAGGCATGCGACTTGAGAGCCTGATAACCGACCCATTCGACCCCGCTCCGGGCCGCGTTCAGCGCGCGCATCTGCTGCAGCGTCAGCACCGTTGTCTGATGCTGCACTGAGCTGACGGTCAGGATGTAGGCACCGAGCGCGGCCAGCACGGTGATAATGAAGACCGCGATGACGAGCGCGAACCCCTGTTGCTGCTCAGGGCGCATTGACGACGTGCACCTGTTCAAGCAAATGAACCGACTCGCCCCGTCGCGCCAGCGTCAGGCTTAATGTTGCGACCCCGGCGCGCTGCGCTGTACCCGGACTGTAGGCAAAATTGCAGCCGGCGACGTCGTCCGCGGCGAGGGCGCCGGTTGCGCCGAAATCGCTGTCCCCGATCGGCTGCGTCGCCATCAGGCTGTAGCCGCTGTAACGCGTGAGCGTGTGCTGCGCCGTATCGCAAACGTACGAGACCGGCCCATCGACAAAATAGATGCGCTGCTGAGGAGACCGGTATGCGAACCGGAACGGCGCGCTCAGTATCACGTGCGTTTCATCGGTATCCGCGGCCAGGGAAACGGCCGTCGACGCCGGCGTTATGACGTTCGCATTGTCATAGGCGTTCGCGCCGCTGACACCGACGTTGTAAATCACCAGCCGCGTGTTCGCCGGCAGCGTTTGCGTCATTGCCGGCAGAACGTTGAACTGGTCGTCCGGCTTATTGAACTTCAATATCGCGTTGTCACCGTTGTGGTTCGGTCCCGGCCCGTCACGGTAACGCTCGCCGGCGACGACGTTGATCATCTCGATCGCGATGCGGCTGCCGCTGCTGGTGACGCGCACGCTGTTCGGCAGCGCCGCGCGAATGTCGCGGCCCATGCGCGACAGCGCCAGCGTGGTGTCGTCAACGAGTGCGGCCCGACGTGTCTGGGCGTCGTAGCCTTCGACCGTATAGGTGACGAACGTCGCGCCGATCGCCCCGATGATGCCGAGCACGATGATCACGATGATGATTTCGATCAGCGTGAAGCCGGAATGCCCGGCCGGAATTCGGGAAGAAACCCGCCCTGAACCCGCACCGATCATGACAGGTCCAGCCGATACGTTGCCAGCACCACGTCGGCCATGCCGCTGTGCGAGACCGTCACGGTGATCAGTTTCGCCGGTGCTCCGTCGAGTGTCGACGGCGTCACCGAGACCTGGACCCGGTAACCGGCGAGGCCGGCAACCGCGGTGCCGGTCTGGTCGCGCACAACGTCGTCGGGCAGACGGTTGTAGTCCGCCAAATCGTCGTAGGTCGCCCGCGTTTCGCCGACGTCGGTGCCGTCCGGATCGGTATAGGCCTTGCCGCTGATCTCCTCGATATACGCCTCGCCAATTGCCACGGCCTGCTGCTGTATCATCGGGTCGCCGCTGCTGGCGATAACGCGGTTCAGCACCAGCAATACCCCGACGAGCGCGATACCGATGATAACGATGGCGATTATCAGCTCGATCAGCGTGACGCCGGATTGGTGGAACGGGGTCCGGGACTCGGGGTTCGGGATTCGGGAAGACATCATCGTGCATCCACGTATCCGGTTGCGCCGATGACTGGGATACTCGCCGCGCCCGAGACGGCAATCGTGGTGTCGGCGCTGCCGGCAGCACCGGACGGGGAAAAGGTGACTGTTGCCGGCGTCAAGGTGACGCCGTGCAGGTCCGTCAGTTGTAGCGGTGTGTTGCCGGCCGGGTCAGTCACCGGCAGCGTGAACGATCCGGTCTTGCTGCAAGGCGATGGCTGTTGTTTGACGCTGTAACCGCCGGTCCGGATTTGCACCTGAATGGGGCAGTTGCTCGCGATCGCGACTTTTTGCGCATAGCGCAGCGCGCTTGCCAGGCTGTCGTGGACGCCGCGGGCGTCGAACGCGGCGCGACCGAGAAAATGTGGAACGGTGAACGCAGCCAGGATGCCGACAATAATGACCACGGCGATCAGCTCGATCGTGGTGAAGCCGTGAATCCGCATCCGGGTTCTCATGATTTCAAACGAAACAGGGCGGCCGTCGGCCGCCCTGTACCTTCGCACCTTGACGGCTCACCGCCTGCTACCCTTGCTATTAGCTGCAGTCATCCTTGACTTCGACGCTTGCAGGGTTGGTGCCATCGTTTGTGTAAACAACTTTGCAATCGACGGTTTTGGCGGGACTGTCGCCCGTCAATGAAAAGACGTAGGCGTTGGTTCCGGAAGCGGCATGAGCAAAGTCGCTGCCGCCGTTCAGCGCCTTGAAAATTCCGGTATCATTCGGTGCCGGGTAGCCGTTCGACATGGTAACGCTGACACCGTCCATGGTAACCGCCGACGGAGCATCGCCCTTGACGATATAGGCGGCGTGCGCCAACGCGGTCGCTGCCTTGACGCTGCCGCCCAGGCCATCGGTCGCGGCTGCGCGGGCATCACCGCTCAGGTCGATAAAACGTGGAATGGCGAACGCCGCCAGTATCCCCAAAATGATAATTACCGTGACCAGCTCGATAAGGGTAAAGCCGTTTTGTTTGCTCATGTGCCCGTGCCCCGGAGTTGCGGTTGTGCTCCCTTGAATGGCGTCTTGACTTGCATAAAGGGGCCGACCAAAAAATTCGTCGGCCCCTTTCAGTCGCAAGTTATCAGCTGCAATCGTCGACGGTGATCGTCGTGACCGCCGGGGAACTCGTACTTGTTGCCGGCGCGTAGGTGACATTGCATTTGGTCGAATCGCTTGGCGCCGGATCCGGAACGAACAAAAGGTCACTGCCACTCGTGGTGGTAGTAAACCCGCTCACGCTCTGTAGCGCCGCAACGATTCCGGCGGCATCCGCCGATGGATAGCCCTTCATCATGGTGACGGTGGCGCCATCCATCGATACCGGCGAACTGGTCGTTGGCACACCCTTGACCACCGCGACAGAATGGGCAAGCGCCGCAGCGGCTTCGACGCTACCGCCGATCCCTTGCACCGTCGCGGCACGTGCCTGCGTGGAAAGATCGATAAACCGCGGTACCGCAAAGGCCGCCAATATCCCCAGAATGATAATCACCGTGACCAGTTCGATCAGGGTGAAACCCGTTTGTTTCTTCATGATTAACCCCTTGGATGGAAGCCGCAGCTCCCGAAATTCTCCGGGTTGGCCGACCGTGCGAACCGCAGTTCGCCGCCGTGCTGCCCGGACCAACCGCTTCAACTCAGAAAGAAAGCGGCATAGGGTAAATACTAGACTGACTACCATATGTCAAGCTTTTTCAGCGGTCTTTGCGGCAACGGTTTGTTTTTCCGGACAAATGGCTATCTCACCAGCAACGCCAATGCGAGGCTGCCGAGCGTATACAGCCCCCCGGCGGTCAGGAACAGCCCCACCCGGCGCGGATGGGCAAGCGGCGGCTTCGGCCGCGGCGGAAGCCTGCGCCTGGGCGGATTCACCCATCGGTTTGCCCCCTGTTCGATCGGTTTGAGCAAACTCGGCCGGATCAGCACGATCCAGCCGAACGCGAACGTAAAGACGCTGGCGAACATCAACATCGCCCGGCAGCTTTCAATCAGCACCACAACGTACTCACGCAGCGTCAGACCCAGCGCACCGGCAATGTGGCGGCTGTCCCCGAGCGTCATCAACACGACGATGATGTATGCCGAGCCGATCAGCATCAGGCTGCCAAGCGCCCGGTGGTGACGATAGAAAAAGCGTTCCCAGTACCACGTCTTCTGCAACGGCTCGAGCTTTTCCTCCATGTCGTAATACCGATCGAACCGGACGGCCAACGCAATCGTACGCGCTGGTGCAAACAGCAAGCCGAGGCCGACGACGAGGGCCGCCGCAGCGCCCAGCGACAGCAACGTGAGCGTTGCCTGGGCGAACGTCAATTCGGCCGCCGAAATCCAGGGCGTCGCTATCACTTCTCGCTGCCCCCCTCCCAGCTGAATGGGGCGACCCGCGTGAAATTGACCCCGTAAAGGATGTCCTCGCCGGCGTCGTAGCGACCGTTGTCGTTGGCATCGCGGTAGCGCAGCCGGATCTCGAACTCCGCACGGGCCGGCCCCCGCAGCGACGTTGCGAAATCATCGGCATGTTGCACCCGATACACCAGATACCCGGAGCGCATGTCGAAATACCAGTGGCCCGGCGCGATCTGCGCCGGATCCGCATCGCTGAGCGCACCGAGGTAGTTCGGCGGCGGAGTCTGCAACAGGTTCATCGGATTGCTGGCGGCGAGGCCGGCGGCGGCGGCGAGCTGGCCCTTTGCCACCCGGCTGGCAACCGCCAGGCCGATCGCCGCGCGAATCTGCCCCTCGACCTGCTCGACCCCGGTTTGCTCCGCCTGCACCATCAACGCGTTGCCGCGCTCGATCAGGATACCGATCAGCACGCCGACAATGACGACGGCGATTGCAAGCTCCAGCCGCGACAACTGGCGCCGCCGGCGGCGCGCGGCCAGTGCCTTATCGAATTGCGCGTTTGTCATTATTGTCTCCCCCAGTCCTGTCCCTGGCGACGTTCGGCAGGCGGATCAGTGGTGCGCCAGCCGACTGATATCCCACATCGGCAGAAAGACGCCCAGCGCCAGGATCAGCACCATCGCGCCGAGTACCACAATCAGGACCGGCTCGATTGCCGCGCTCAGCGTTTGCAGCTTGTATTCGACTTCGCTTTCGTAAAAGTCGCCGACTTCGTCGAGCATGTCATCGACCGTGCCGGTTTCCTCGCCGACCATCAGCATCTGCAGTACCAGTGGCGGGAACAGGCCCGCGGCTGCCGCCGTGTGGCTGAGCGATTCGCCGCGCTCGACGCCGGTGCGCATGGCAAGCACGCGCTCCCTCAGCCAGTGGTTGCCGAGCGCCTGGCCGGTCAGCGTCAGCGTGGAAATCAGCGGTACGCCCGCGCGATAGGCCATCGCGAAGCCGCGCGCGAACCGCGCGAGCGCGGAGCGCAGCACGATGTCGCCGACGATCGGCATTTTCAGCATCCACTTGTCCCACCGGTAGCGCCCGGCCTCGGTGTTGCGCCACAGCCTGAGGCCCGCCGCCGCGCCAATCAGTACGGCGAGCACGATGGGCCATTCATGGCTGGCGAAATCGGATATTGCGAGAATCACCCGCGTCGGCCACGGCAGCGCGATATTGAAGTGGCCGAACAGCGTGGCGAACTTCGGGATCACGAACGTCGTCAGAATCGCGATCGCCGCGGACACAAAGCAGATCACGATCAGCGGATAGCGAAACGCGGTGCGAATGCGCCGCCGCGTGTCCTTGTCGAAACTGAGGTACTGCGCCAGCCGTTGAAAGGCCTCTTCCAGCTTGCCGGAATTCTCGCCGACCCGAACGATGTTGACGTAGAGTTGCGAGAACACCTTCGGATGACGTGCCAGCGTGCCGGCCAGATCCCGCCCCATCGCGAGCGATTCGACCACTGCGCGGATCGTCTCGCGCAGCATCGGATTATGCGTCGACGCAGCGAGCCCCGATAGTGCGCGCACCAGCGGTACGCCGCCTTTCGTCAGGCTGTACATCTGCCGGCTGAACAGGATCAGGTCGTCGAGCGCCGGGCGGTCGCGCGACAGCAGCTTTTTGAAGGTACTGAAGTCGATTTCGCGACTGGTTGTGCGGGCGGCGGGATTGATGTCGATCGGCGTGACGCCGATATTGAACAACTGGTCGGCGACCGCCTCGGCGGTATCGGCTTCCAGGCGGCCGTTGACCAGTTCGCCGCGCGCGGTGCGTCCCTTGTAGTGAAAGACACCCATCAGCCGACCTCGGCTTCCTCCGCCGGGGGCACATCGCGCAGTTCGTCGAGACCGCCGGCCAGGCGCAGCACTTCGTCGAGCGACGTGACGCCGGCGATCGCATAGTTGAGCGCGCACGCCAGCAGCGGCTTGAATGTCGGCCGGTTGCGGGCGGCAGACGCGAAGCCGGCGGCGTCGTCACGACGCAGTGCATCGGCGAGTTCGGCATCGATCTCCAGCAGTTCATACACTCCGATACGCCCGCGGTAGCCGCTGTTGTTGCAGTAGGCGCAGCCGCGGCCGCGCCTCAGGTTGAAGCTGCGGCCGCCGGCCAGCGCACGCAGCCACGCCAGTTCCTGGCCGCTCGGCTGATGCGGCTCGGAGCAGGCGTCACAAACGCGGCGCACGAGCCGCTGCGCGATCACACCGTTGAGCGCCGCGGCGACCAGGTAACCGGGCGCACCCATATCGCGCAGCCGGTTGACGGTAGAAATGGCGTCGTTGGTGTGCAATGTCGACAGTACGAGGTGGCCGGTCATTGCCGCCCGCAGGCCGACCTCCATCGTTTCGCCGTCGCGCATTTCGCCGACCATGATCACGTCCGGATCCTGGCGCAGGGCGGTGCGCAGCACGCGCGCGAAATCGAGCCCGATGCGCGGCTGGACCTGCACCTGGTTGATGCGGGGCAGGCGATATTCGACCGGATCCTCGACCGTGATGATTTTGCGCGCCGGCGTATTGATCCGGTTGAGCGCCGCGTACAGCGTCGTCGTCTTGCCGCTGCCGGTCGGGCCGGTGACCAGCAGCATGCCCGTCGGCCGGCTGATCAGTCGCCGGAATGCCGGCAGCATGTCCTGTGGCATGCCCAGCTCATCGAGTGCCAGCAGGCTCGCCGACTCGTCGAGCAGTCGCATCACCACCGCCTCGCCGTGCTGCACCGGCATCGTGGCGACACGCACGTCGAGGTTGCGGTTGTTGACCTTGATGTTGAAACGGCCGTCCTGCGGCAGCCGTTTTTCCGAAATGTCGAGGCCCGCCATCAGCTTGAGCCGTGTGACCAGCGCCTGCGTCACGCGCGCGCCCTCGATGATCTGCTCTTGCAGCACGCCGTCGACGCGCTGACGCACGCGCAGTGAGCCTTCGTCCGGCTCGATATGAATGTCCGACGCGCGAATCTGTACCGCATCCTCGAACATCGACTGCAGCAGCTTGATGACCGGTGCATCGACGATCTGGTGCTGCGCGACCAGCTGCTCGAGATCGTAATCGCTCGACGAGAGTTCCTCGCCCAGCGCCTCGGCCAGCGAGGTGATTTCCGACGTGCGCCGATATACCAGGTCGATTGCCCGCAGCAGATCGGATTCGCGCACCAGCGCCTGGTGAATCGGCGTCTTGAGGATACGCGACAGTTCGTCGAACGCGAAAATGTCGGTCGGGTCGGCCATGCCGATCAGCGCATGATCGGGCCTGAACTCCAGCACCATTGCCCGGTAGCGGCGCGCATGCATTTCCGGCAGGCGCCGCACCGTGTCCGGGTTGAACTGGTAATGCTTGAGATCGATGACCGGGATATCGAGCTGGCGCGACAGCAGTTGCAGCAGGTCGTCTTCCTCGACGAAGCCTAGATCGATCAACACGCGACCGAGTTTACGGCCGCTGCGCTTCTGTTCGGCGAGTGCCTGCTGCAACTGATTTTCCGAAATCAGTCGATGGTTGACCAGCAGATCGCCAATACGCAGTTTGTGACGTTCACGTCTCACGAATCGAGACTCCCCCTAAATTATGGTTTTAACGCGCTAATGCGCTGATTGACGTAGGTTGCCAGCGTCACGCCGAGTCCCCCGGCATCCCGCGCGCGTTGGTACGCCGCCAGCGCCTTGTCCGGCTCGCGAAGCTGGTCGTAAGCCACCGCCAGCCCCGCCCACCAGCGGCCCTGCGCCGGTTGGACCGCGAGCGCTTTCGCATAATTCGTCACAGCCGCCTGGTGCTGGCCCTGTCGTTCCTCGAGCGCCGCGAGAAACGCGTAATGCTCGGGCGCTTGCGCCGCCGGCGGCAGCGTGTCCTTCAGTATCGTCACCGCCTGCGCGACCTGGTTGTGCGCGACCAGCAGGCGCGCGTAAGCGCGCGCAAATCGCTCTCGATGGGCCGGATCGGCCTGCATGCCGGTCACGAACAGCTGAATCGCCAGCTTCATTTTGCCCTGTTGATTCAACAGCGCGGCGAGCGCCTCGCGCGCACCATAGGCGGTCGGATCGGCGGCGAGCGCGGCCCGAAATTCAGTCTCGGCGCGGACGATATCGCCCGCCTGTGCCGCCGACATTCCGGCCGCATAGGTCGCTGCCGCGCGTTGCGCGGGCGTCGCCGGGCGCGGTTTTTTGATCATGGCCGGTTCGGCATGACGGGCGACGCGATGCACGGCGGGTTTCGGTTTTTGTACGGGTGCCGGTGCCGGTGCCGGTGCCGGTGCAGTCTTGGCGTGATCGACGTGCCGGACCTGGTTCGCCGGTGCATGGGGTTCGACGGCCGCGATTCGCGCCAGAGTGGGCCGGCCAACTTCTGCCGGCTTGAGATCGTCGTGCGCGCTGGCCCGCCTTGCTTCCGCTGGCTGCTTTGTTGCCGACGCCTTCTCGCGCGCAATCGCGGTCGTATTTACCTTCACCGGTACCGCACGTACTGTCCGGGTAACGGTCTCCGGCCGATGCGCGGCTCGCATTACGGTCGCCGCGTAGACTGCGCCGGCTGCAATGATGGCGACCGCGGCCGCCACCAGCGGCCAGCGCCATTTAGCGGCAACGACATGTACCGCCTGCACATCCGTGCGCGCCTCCGCCTGCTCCCGTTCGCGGCGCATTTCCAGGTCGCGCAGCATCTGGTTCACGAGGCTCATGGGCGCAGACTCGACGTCGAACGGTGACCGCGCCAGTGCCAGCGTCTCACGGCGCCTTCGGTATCGTCGATGGCAAGCTGCATCGCCCGGCCATCAACGCAGTCGGCGCCGGGGCCGTAAGCGGCCATCAGCGCCTTGTGGCAGAGAACATTGACGAGCCGCGGCGTACCGCCACTGGCGCGGTACATCCGCTTCATGGCAGCCGTGGTGAATAATTTCGGGCCGCGATAGCCCGCGATACGCAGGCGATGCGCCACATAAGCTTCCACCGTCTCGCGGTCCAGCGGCGAAAGCTTGTAGGAGAACGTGATGCGCTGTTTCAATTGGCGGAACTGCTGATCGGCCAACCGCCGATCGAGTTCCGGCTGACCGAACAGTACAACCTGCAGCAGCTTGCGCTTTTCGGTTTCGAGGTTCGTCAGCAGTCGCACGGCTTCAAGCGTGGCGTCCGGCAATTGCTGTGCTTCATCCATGCACACAACCACCTGCTTCCGATCAGCGGCAAAAGTCAATAGCGCCGCGTTCAGCCATGTCAGCAGGTCCTGCTGCGTGTATCCGCTACGCGGCCGCTTCAGTCCCAGTTCGCACGCCAGCGCGAGGCGCATTGAGGCCGCCGACAGATGCGGGTTCGGCACATAGGCGGTTACGAACCGATCATCGAGCGCGTTCAGCAATTGCCGGCATAGCAGCGTCTTGCCCAAGCCGACCTCGCCCGTCACCTTGATAAACCCTTCGCCCTCGCGCAGCGCGACCAGCAGCACGTTCAGCGCTTCCTGATGGCTGCGGCTCGCGAAGAAAAACTCGGTGTCCGGCGTCAGCGAGAACGGGTAGGCCTTGAGACCGAAGTGTTCCAGATACATGATGGCGACCTAGCGCCGGTTCCCCGGGTCGATCGCCTGCAGCCGGTCGAACGAACTCTGCCCGATCTTCGACCACTGGTCCGGGCTGTCGATGACGACGGGCTTCAGCAGAATCACCAGCTCGGTTTTCTGCGATACCGTTTTCTTCTGTTTGAACAGATTGCCGAGTATCGGGATATCGCCAAGGACCGGCGTCTTGTACTCCTGGTCGTGGCTTTCGTTCTTCATCAGGCCGCCTATGACGATGATCTGGCCGCTCTTCGCCCGCACAACGCTGTCCGATTCCCGTACCTGGCTCAGTGCCAGCGGCAGACTGTTGGTCTCGCCGCTGACGGTAAACGTCTTTTGCTGATCCTGTACTTCGCTGACGACCGGATGAATGTGCAGCGTCACCTCGCCGTCGCTGTCGATTTGCGGCGTCACGTCCAGCGCGATGCCTGAAAAGAACGGCTGAATAATAACGTTGCTGGTATTTGCCGTGGTCGTCGACACGAACGTGTTCTGATAAATGCCGGTGACAAAAAATTCGTCGGAGCCGACCTTGATTACCGCCTGCTGATTGTTGAGCGTCGCAACGCGCGGACTCGACAGCACGTGCGTTTCGCCTTGCGTTTGCAGCAGTTCAATGAACGCGTTGAAGTCGGTCAGGTTAAGCGCCAGCGCGAATGTTCCGCCGAACGCCGAACTCGGCAGGCTGGTGACGGCGTTGCCCGGCGACACAGTCAACGGATTACCCTGCAGATCGGTGTGGCCGCTGTCGAACAGGCCGCTGCCGCCGACCTGGCCGCCGAAGATGCTTTCGCCTTTCGCCGGGTGCCCGAGCGCGCCCCAGTTGATGCCCGACTGGAAGCCGTTGTTCAGTACCACCTCGATGATCTTGGCTTCCAGCACCACCTCGCGGCTGACGCTGCCCTGGACCTGTTGCAGGTACATCGCGACGTTGTGTAATTCGCCCGGCAGCGCGCGTACCACGATAACGCCGGAATCGGCATTGACGACAACCTGTCGCCCGTCCGCGTTGCCGATGATCGCGGTCAGCGATTTTTTCAGGTCGGTCCAGAAGTCCGACTCGGTCTGCGTGTGAATATACGTCGACATGTCGGCGTTGCGATTATTGTCATTGCCGTTATAGGGCGCGCCGCCGTTGCCGTACAGGCCGCCGCGGCCGTAGGCGCCATATTCCCGGTTGCCGTACGGACGCTCCGTGGTCTCGCCCGAAGTCACCCGCGTCTGCGAGGTGCCCTTGCGGCTGATGTTGAGGTAATCGACCTGGAAGATGCGCGTCTTGAGGGTTTCCGGCAAGACCAGGAACGTGTTGCCGTGGCGCTGGTATTCGTAGCCGTATTCGCTGCGCACGATATCCATCACGCCGGGCACGGTCACATTCTTGAGGCGCAGCGAAATCTTTCCCTCGAGTTTCGGCGGTACGACCATGTTGTAGTGCGTGCCTTTGACAAGCCCCATGAAAAACGTCCTTGCCGGCACTTCGTTAACCGCCACGTCGAAGTGCTCTTCGGATGCGCCGGCCTCCGGCTGCGGTGCCGTCAGCGTCGGCAGCAGTGCCTCGCTGACCGCGGCGGAGGGCGGCGGCGGCGCGTGCTGCTGTGTCGCAGCCTCCTTGAGCGCCTGGTGCGCGCTGTCGCGCGCAGTGGGACCTGCCAGCGTGGTGCAGCCGGCGACCGTACCGGCGATGACGAGCAAGAAGACGATGCGGCCGGTCATGACGAACCCCTGTCCGCGGCTTTGCGGGTCTTGATGGTGGTGGCGATCAAGTGGATCGTGAACTGGCGGCCGCTGCGGCGGAGGCGCACGGCCCCGGGACGAATCGCGATCACGGTCGCCCCATCGACCCGGTCGCCGACGCCGACGGTCTTGCCGTTGATCATCGCGAGGCGGCGATGCGCGGAAATCAGCGTCGAATTGAGCTGCCAGCCGGCTGTTGCGTGCGCCGCCTTCGCCGGCGATCCGAAATCCGGCCGCGTCGGATCGTGCAGCGTACCACCGTACGTGCAGCCGCTCGCCAGCACGAGCGCGATGAGCCAGGCATTCCACCCGAACCCCGAACTTCGAACCCCGAATCCCGCCGCGCTAGACACCGATCCATCCCTCTTTCAGATTCAGCGTATGCACCGTCAGCGTCACCCTGCTCACCGGATACCGCTTCACTTTCAGTTCCAGCTTGTCCCAATAGAAATGCCACGGCAGCCTGGCCAGCGCTTCGAGATATTTCAGCGTGTCGAGGTAGCTGCCTTCGAACGTGAGCGTCAGTCCGTGACGGAAGACCCTGGCCTTCGCCGGCGGACTGCTTGCCGCCTCCAGCATGACCGGCGCGGCCGGCTGGTTCGTCACGCTGATCAGTTTGAGGCCATGCTGCGCCTTGAGCATCTTTTCCAGCACGGCCGCCATCTCCTGAGGCGCGATGAGGCCGGCTGTAAGCGCCTTGAGCCGCTGATCGGCCTGGGCCTCGGCCTGTTTCGCGGCAGCCAGTTGCGCGCGCAACGCGACGTTGGGATCTTCGCTGCTTTTGGTCGCGGCCTGGGTGATCGATCGGTTCAGGTCGGCGATGGAGCCGCGCAACGTCGCAATCTGCTTTTGCAGCGTAGCCTGCTCGCGCTGCAGCGGACCAAAGAAAATCACCTCCCACACGCCGACCAGCACCGCCAGCACCGCCAGCATTAACAGGCCGCGCTCGCGCAGGCTGAGCGCGTCGATACGCGCGATCCACAGCTCCAGCCGCGCGCGCATCAGCGCGTCGCCTTTTCGGCCGTGGTGGACAGGAGGAAGTCTAGCCGCGCGGGGCCCGACCGGCTGGTATCGCGTTCGATCTTCAACTGCTTGAATTCGACGCCGGCGAAAGCGGTGCATCGGCCAGCTTGCGAACCAGGTTCGGTACCTGCGCCGATCGCGTCGTCGCACCGGCAAGCCGGACCTGGTGGCCACCGTCGGCCAGCGTGATGCCCGTCAGCCAAAGGCCGGCAATCGGCGTGCGCGCGAGCCCCGTAAGCGCCGGAGCAAATCCGGTCGTGTTGACGTGGTTCGGCGCGGTCAGGGTTTTCAGCAGCGCCCGCTTCGCATCGCGGTCCGCTTCGGCGGTCGCCAACGCCTGAACCAGCGCCGCGCTCGGCTGACGCGCGGCAAGCTTTTTGCCCAGGCGGTCGAGCAGTTCGCTGTCATGAGCCTGTTCCGCCCGCAATGCCGTAAGTCGGCCATTCAGTTGATGCGTCTGCCACAGCGCCCAGCCGTACAGCAGGATCAGCGCTATCACCACGACGCCGGCGGTTTCGGCCATGGTGCGGACCGAAAACACCTTGCGCGGCTTACGAAAGATCGGCTGGTAGAGATTGATCTGCTGGTGCAGCACGGCGCTCATAGCGCGGTCGCCTCCACGCGCAGTGCGGCACCTAGCGCCGGCAGGCAGCGTCCCTGCAACTCGGCGTCGCAGGGTTCGTCGACATCGAGCAGCGTGTTCAGGTCGCAGCCGATCACCTGCACATTCAGGCTGCGGCCCAGGAAGGCGTCGAGGTCGTGCAGCGGCACGGCGACGGGCGCGACGGCGACGTGGCGCACCGGCGGCTGCGTGAAATGGCTTTCGTAATAGTCGAGCGAACGCTGCAATTCGAGCACAATGCTGTTGGCGAGCGCTTCGAACTGCGCCGGATCGTTCGCCGCAGCCTCGAACTCGGCATAGCCGGTGTCGATCCGGCGGGCGAGATACAGGGTGTGTTGGCGGGTCAGCACGATCCACCCGGTGTTGCGGGCAAGATAGAGCAGCGCCACGCCTTCCACGTCCTCCGGCAACAGCGCGGCGACATTGCGCAGACACATTTCCGGAATGTCAATGCTGGCGAGATCGATGCCGGCGCCTTCGAGCCGGCGGATACTGGTCTGCACCGCCTGGCTGCGCGCCGCCACCGCGTACATCAGGTGACCGCCGGCGGCGGTGCTGTGCTGGCCCGGCACTTCGAATACGTCGATCGCCGCATCGTCGATGTGGAAATCGATCAGGTCCTTGATACGCCAGCGCACCGCGCCGCGCAATTCGTCCGGCTGGACGTCCGGCGTTTCCACCAGCAGAAGCTGGTACGCGGCCGCGTCGATGACTGTCGTTGCCTTGAGACGTTGCAGGCCGAGTTGGTGCATCGCCGCTTCCGCCGCGGCGGCGCGGCCGGGTTCGTCAATGCAAGGGAAGTACCGGCAGCTCGCCAGGTGCGGCCGGCGCGCCTTGTCGCGGTCAATACGGGCCACCCCGAGGCCGTCCGCGTCGTAAGCAAAGCCGGCCAGTCCGGTTGCCGGCCGCCGAGTTTTTAGTATTGAAAGCAATCCCCAGCTCCCTGCCGGCCGCAGCCAGCGAACAACCATTCCGCGGAATAGCTGCAATATAGGGCTTACCCGTAGTCCGGGCAACGTGCGACAGCATAAGTTACCTCATCCTCCGTGTAAACAATATTTGTGGATACAAGGGGTTATTGGGACGATATGCGGTAGAAACTAGGACTAAGGACTCAGTCCTTCTCAAGGGCGCCGGTCAGTTCGCTGACGCTGGTGAAGCCATGCAGGTGAAGATAAGCCGCCACGCCCTCGTTGATCTTCGGACAGATCAGCGGGTCGTAAAACAGGGCTGTACCGACGCCGACCGCGCTTGCGCCGGCGATCAGGAACTCGATCGCGTCGTGGGCGTTGGCGATGCCGCCCTGGCCGATGATCGGAATGTTGTGGCGGCGCGCGACCGAGGCCACTTCGCGAACCTTTAATAAAGCAATCGGCTTGATCGCCGGGCCCGACAGGCCGCCCTGGATGTTGCCGATGACCGGCCGGCGGGTGTTGATGTCGATCGCCATCCCCATCAGCGTGTTGATCACGGCGAACGCATCGGTACCTGCCTCGATGCAACGCTCGGCGTTATAGGCGATGTCGGTCTGGTTGGGCGACAGCTTGGTAATCAGCGGCTTCTTCGTCACTGCACGGCAGGCTTCGACCACGCGCGCCGACATGTCCGGATCGTTGCCGAACGCGACGCCGCCTTCCTTGACATTGGGACACGAGATGTTGATTTCGATGGCGTCGATCGGCGAGTCGTCGAAGATGCGCGTAACTTCGACGTACTCCTCGACCGTCGAGCCGGAGACGTTGGCGATGAAGCGCGTTTCCTCGAAGTCGAGTCGCGGCAGGATGTCGTTGACTACCGCGTGCGCGCCCGGATTCTGCAGGCCGATCGCGTTCAGCATGCCCATGGGCGTTTCGGCGATCCGGTGCGGCGGGTTGCCGAGCCGCGGCTTGAGCGTCGTGCCCTTGAGGCAGACCGCGCCGGCGTCGCGGTTGGAAAAGCCGGCGACGCGCGTATATTCTTCGCCGAACCCGACGCAGCCCGACAGCAGCACGATCGGGCTTGAGAGCTTCAGCCCGGCGAACTCGAGCGCAAGCGACGGGTTGAGCGAACTATCCTTCGGCATGTCAGCGTCCAGGGCGAAATGTTTAACGTCGTATTGTATCAGCCGGAAATTCCGCCCAATACCGGCAATATCATTCGCCTGTGCGCGAACAGCGGTGCGACGTTGCACCTCGTGCATCCGCTGGGATTTACGCTGCAGGAGCGCCGGTTGCGGCGGGCGGGGCTGGATTATCACGAGTACGCGAACGTGGCCGAGCATCAGGACTTTGCCGCTTGCCGCGCAGCGTTGCCCGACGCCCGTTTCTTTGCGCTGTCGACGCGCGGGCGCCGAGGTTACGCCGACGTCGATTTCCAGCCCGGCGATGCGTTCGTGTTCGGCCCCGAAACCCGCGGCCTGCCGCAGGCGCTGCTGGACGAACTGGGGCCGGAGCGGGTACTGCGCGTGCCGATGCGGCCCAACAACCGCAGCCTGAATTTATCCAATTCGGTGGCGGTGGTGGTGTACGAGGCATGGCGGCAGCAGGGTTTCAGCGGCGGCGCCTAGCGCTCGATTTTGTCGTTCCTGCGCAGGCAGGAACCCAGTCTAATCAGTTGCGGCCTGCGGCCGCTCATTCTGACTGGATTCCTGCCTTCGCAGGAATGACGGGAGTAGAATCCGTCAAGGCTGGCGTTTTGGCTGTAGCCATCGCCACGTCTGCCGCCGGATCAAACTGCGCTTCTTCGGTCGACCCGGCCAGCGCCGTCAGCCCGGACGCGCCGCCGCTGATCACCTGCGTCAACTGGTCGAAGTAACCCGCGCCGACTTCGCGCTGGTGCTTGGTCGCCGTGTAGCCGCGTTCCTCGGCATCGAACTCCGCCTGCTGCAGTTGCACGTAGGCCGCCATCTGGTGGTCGCGATAGCGATGCGCGAGGTCGAACATCGAGTAGTTGAGCGCGTGGAATCCCGCCAGCGTGACGAACTGGAACTTGTAGCCCATCGCGGCGAGCTCCTTCTGGAAGCTGGCGATGGTGGTGTCGTCAAGATGGCGCCGCCAGTTGAACGACGGCGAGCAGTTGTAGGCGAGCAGCGTGTCCGGATGCTCTCGGCGAATCGCCTCGGCGAACAGGCGCGCTTCGGTCAGATCGGGGTGCGCGGTTTCGCACCAGACCAGGTCGGCGTACGGCGCGTACGCAAGTCCCCGGGAGATGGCCTGATCGATGCCGGCCTTGACGACGTGGAACCCCTCCGGCGTGCGCTCGCCGGTACGGAACGGCGCGTCGCGTTCGTCAATGTCGGAAGTCAGCAGGCTTGCCGCATTCGCATCGGTGCGTGCGATCAGCACCGTCGGCACGCCCAGCACGTCGGCCGCCAGCCGCGCCGCGACAAGCTTCTGCACCGCCTCGCTGGTCGGCACCAGCACCTTGCCGCCCATGTGGCCGCACTTCTTGTAGGCCGACAGCTGATCCTCGAAATGCACACCCGCCGCGCCGGCCGCGATCATGTTCTTCATCAGTTCGAATGCATTCAGTACGCCGCCGAAGCCGGCCTCGGCATCGGCGACGATCGGCGCGTAGACGTCCTCCATCGGCCGGCCTTCGGCGCAGAGAATCTGGTCGAGGCGCTGGAATGCGTTGTTGATGCTGCGCACCACGTCCGGCACGCTGTCGGCCGGATACAGCGACTGATCCGGATACATCTGCCCGGCGGTATTGGCATCGGCCGCGACCTGCCAGCCGGAGCAGTAGATCGCCTTGAGGCCGGCCTTGACCTGCTGCATCGCCTGGTTGCCGGTCATCGCGCCGAGCGCGTTGACAAACTTTTCGGTGCGCAGCAGATGCCAGAGTTTCTCGGCGCCGCGGCGCGCGAGCGTGTACTCGATCGGCACGCTGCCGCGCAGGCGCGCGACATCCTCGGCGCTGTAGTCGCGGCGAATCCCGCGCCAGCGGCGGTTGTGGGCCCAGTCCTCTTTGAGGGTTTCGATCGAAGCGAAGTCGTCCATGGCTATGGCTTCCTGTGCAAGTGAACTACGGGAGGTGATCGTAAGTAGCAAGGGTCAGAAATTCGGCACATTCCGTGGCCGTCGTCGCCTCGTACAACATTTGCGCCGCTTCGGTGTACGGCAGGCGCGGGCCGCGGTTTTCGATGCCGATCAGTTCGGCATCCTGGATGTCCTGCAGCAACGGCTCGTCGATGCGCTGTCCGTCGTCGAGTGTCGCGCCGTGGCGCAGCCACTGCCAAAGCTGCGTGCGTGCAATTTCGGCGGTCGCCGCATCTTCCATCAGGTGATTGATCGGTACGCAGCCCGAGCCTTCGAGCCACGCCGCGAGGTACTGAATCGCGACGCTGATGTTGTTGCGCATGCCGGCCTCGGTGATCGCGCCTTCAGGCACGCGCAGCAGATCGGCGGCCGTGACCTCGACATCCTCGCGCAGCCGGCCGAGCTGGTTGGAGCCTTCCATGTGCTCGTTGAAGACGTCCATGGCCACCGGCACCAGCCCCGGATGCGCGACCCAGGTGCCGTCGTGGCCGTCGCCGACCTCGCGCAGCTTGTCCGCGCGCACCTTGTCGAGTGCGTCGCGGTTGGCGGCCTCGTCGTTCCTGATCGGCACCTGTGCGGCCATGCCGCCCATCGCGAACGCGCCGCGGCGGTGGCAGGTCTTGATCAATAGTTGCGAGTACGAGCGCAGGAAGTGCGTCGTCATGGTCACCGCGCCGCGGTCGGGCAGCACGTGGTCGGCCCGATTGCGGAAGGTCTTGATGTAGCTGAAAATATAATCCCAGCGTCCGCAGTTCAGCCCGACGATGTAGTCGCGCAGCTCGTAGAGGATTTCGTCCATCTCGAACGCGGCCGGCAGTGTCTCGATCAGCGCCGTCGCCTTGATGCTGCCATGCTTCAGGCCCAACTGGCGCTCGGCGTGCTCAAAAATATCGCGCCACAGGCGCGCCTCGAGATGGCTTTCCAGCTTCGGCAGGTAGAAATAGGGCGCGGTCCCGCGGCGCAGCAGTTCGCGCGCGTTGTGATGAAAAAACAGGCCGAAATCGACCAGCGCCGCCGGGATGGGCTTGCCGTCGATCAGCAGGTGCTTTTCCGGCAGATGCCAGCCGCGCGGGCGCACCATCAGCACCGCGGTCTTGTCGTTGAGCGTGTAGTGCTTGCCCTCTGACCGCTTGTGATTGAAAAATTCGATCGTGCGCCGCACCGCATCGCGCAGGTTGACCTGCCCGGCAACCACGTTCTCCCAGGTCGGCGCCAGCGAGTCTTCGAAGTCCGCCATGAACACGCAGGCGCCCGAGTTGAGCGCGTTGATGACCATCTTGCGCTCGACCGGCCCGGTGATTTCGACGCGGCGGTCGCGCAGCTCGTCGGGAATGGCGCCGACGCGCCAGTCGCCCGCGCGCACGTCTTCGGTCTCGGGGAGAAAATCGAGCATCGCGCCGGCGGCGATCGCCCGGCGCCGCTCGGTGCGGCGCGCCAGCAGTTCGTCGACGCGCGGCCCGAAACGCTCGACCAGGTCGACAATAAACGCCAGCGCCGCCGGCGTCAGAACGGCGTCGACGCCGTCCGCATGCGGGTGCGTGATATGGATGGGAGGGGTGAGATCGTCAGCGACATCCGCACCGTCCATGATGCGTGTTCCTTGTGTGGGCGATGTTCAACTCGACACTAGCCGAACTTTTCAGCCCGCGCAAGCTATGGTTTCCCGCTATTCGAATTCGCTTTTTGGCGCGCGATTGAACAGGGTTTCCACTGCCTCGCGCGGCGCGAGCTCCTCGTACAGCACGCGATAGACCTGCTCGGTGATCGGCATTTCAATCCCCCGTTCGGCGGCGAGGCGATGCACCGCCTTGGCCGCACCGATGCCCTCCACGGCCTGGCCGATCTCCGCCACGGCCGCTTCGCGGGATTTGCCGGCGGCAAGCGCGAGCCCCAGCCGGCGATTGCGCGACAGGTCGCCGGTGCAGGTCAGGACGAGGTCGCCGAGGCCGGCGAGGCCCATCAGCGTTTCCGGCCGCGCGCCGAGCGCGGCGCCGAGACGCATGATTTCGGCGAGGCCGCGGGTGATCAGTCCGGCGCGCGCGTTGGCACCGAAGGCCAGGCCGTCGGCAATGCCGGCGGCGATCGCGATCACATTTTTGGCCGCGCCGCCAATTTCCACACCGATGACGTCGGTCGCGGTATATACGCGGAAACGCTCGCCGTGAAAGGCGTCGACCAGCGCGTCGGCAAAGGCCTGGTCCGTACTCGCGACGGTAACGGCCGTGGGGAGTCCTGCCCCGACTTCGCGCGCGAAGCTGGGGCCGGAGAGCACGGCCATGATTGTCTCGCCGCCCAGCACTTCCGCTGCGACCTGGTGCAGCAGTTTGCCGCTGTCGAGTTCGAGACCCTTGGTCGCCCAGGCCAGCCGAAAGGGTCGGACGGTATCGACCAGCGCCGCCAGCGTCTCGCGAAAGGCGCCGCTGGGGACGGCGACGAGAATGTCGCCGCTGCCCGCCACCGCGTCTTTGAGCGATGCCTGCGGGCATACGTTCGGCGGCAGTTTGATGTCGGGAAGATAGCGGGTGTTGCGGCCGGTGGCGCGCAGCTTGTCGATCTGCGCCGCATCCCGCCCCCACAGCCGTACGTCGCGGCCGTTGCGGGCGAGCTGGCAGGCGAGCGCGGTGCCCCAGGCGCCGGCGCCGAGAACGGCGATCGGCTGGCGCTCGCCCGCCATCTATGCAGTGCCGGCGGTGCCGCCCGCGGCAAGATCCGCCTGCTGGCGCTGCTGCTGGTAGAGCGCGTCGAAATTGACCGGCTGCAACAGCAGTTGCGGGAAACCGCCCTTGGCGACCAGTTCGCCGATCGCCTCGCGCGCATACGGGAACAACACGCCGGGCGCGAAGCCGCCGAGCAACTGGCCGCGCTGCTCGTCGTCGAAGCCGGCGACGGTGAAGATGCCCGCCTGTTGCAGTTCGACCAGGAAAATGGGCTGACTCTCGGCATTGGCCTCGACCGTCACCGTCAGCACGACTTCATAAGCTGTCTCGGCGACCTGCTCGACCTTCGTCTGCAGGTTGAGCGCGATCTCCGGCTGCCACTGCTGCGAAAACACCGCAGGCGAGCGCGGCGACTCGAACGACGTGTCCTTCAGGTAAATCTTTTCGAGCTTGAAGTTCTGTTCCGGCTGGCCGCCCTGGCCGGCGCCGTTGCCATTGGGTCTGGATTCGTCAGTCATTGAAACGTCCTGTCAATCGGGTTCGTGGTTCGAAGTGTTCAGCAGCTTGTCGAGCTGGCCGGTTGCGTCGAGCGCGTACAAGTCGTCGCAGCCGCCGACGGCCAGGTCGCCGATGAAAATCTGCGGGACCGTGCGGCGGCCGGAGCGCTCCATCATTTCGGCGCGGCCGCCCGGTTCGGCGTCGACATCGATTTCATGATACGCGACGCCCTTCTGATCGAGCAGCGCCTTGGCGCGCCGGCAGAAGCCGCACCACGACGTCAGATAAATCGTCACGTCCGGCATCAGCTCAGCCCTTCACGACCGGCAGGTTTTCGCGCTGCCACGCGGCAAACCCGCCCTTCAGGTTGAAGGCCTTCTCGACGCCGCGCGCCGCCAGCCGCTTGATCGCCTGGGCGCCTTCCTTGCCGTCGGCGCTGTAGGCGAGCACGCCCTGATCGCCCTTGCGGCCGAGCTTGTCGAGCTGCGTGTCGAGTTCCGCCATCGGCACGTTGCGCGCCTCACCGATGTGGCCCTGCTTGTATTGGTCCGCGCCGCGCAGATCGATGACGATCGCGCCCTGGTTGATCAGCCGGATCGCATCGTTCGGGCCGATGTCGTTTTTGCCTTGCACGCGGCGCACCAGCTCGTCGACGATCAGCGCGACGATCAGCGCGCCGGCGGCGAGAATCAGGTAAGGATGACGCTGGATGAAGGGGACAATTTGATCCATAAATTCCGGGAACGGCTGGCGGACAAGCGCGACATTATAACAGGCCGGTCCGCGCGCTTTGTGGCGGCCGGGCAAAGCCTCTAAACTATGCCTAGTGCCTAGTGCCTAGTGCCTAGTGCCTAGTGCCTAGTGCCTAGTGCCTAGTGCCTAGTGCCTAGTGCCTAGTGCCTAGCGACTAGCGACTAGCGACTAGCGACTAGGACAATCCAATTCACGAACTGGTTTTCCAAAGGGAATTCAATGCCCGACCGGCCGCGCCCCGTCGTGCTCGCGATCCTCGACGGCTGGGGCTATCGCGAAGACACCACCGACAACGCCATTGCTGTCGCCGACACGGCCAATTGGGACCGGCTGTGGCGCGACTGCCCGCATTCGCTGCTGCGCACCTCCGGCAAGGCCGTCGGCCTGCCCGAGGGGCAAATGGGCAACTCCGAGGTCGGCCACCTGAATCTCGGCGCCGGGCGCGTGCTGTACCAGGATTCGATGCGCATCAGCCGCGCGATCGAGGACGGCTCGTTCAACGATAACCCGGCGCTGACCGGCGCGGTCGATGCGGCGAAGGCCGCCGGCGGTGCCGTACATATCGTCGGCCTGCTGTCGCCCGGCGGCGTGCACAGCTACGAATCGCACATTCACGCGATGGTGCGTCTTGCGGTCGCGCGTGGCGCCGAGCGGGTGTTCGTTCACGCCATCACCGACGGGCGCGACACGCCGCCGAAGAGTGCCGAGGCGTCGTTCAAGGCGCTTGACGCAGTCTTCGCCGACTGCGGCCGCGGGCGACTCGCCTCGTTGATCGGTCGCTACTATGCGATGGATCGCGACCAGCGCTGGGACCGGATCGAAACCGCCTATAAGCTGATGACGCAAGCGAAGGCCGACTACGAAGCGCCGGACGGCGTCAGTGGCCTGCGCGCCGCCTACGACCGCGGCGAAACCGACGAATTCGTCAAAGCCACGCGCATCGTGCCACCGGGCGGCGAGGCCATTACCGTCGGCGACCATGACGCCATCGTCTTCATGAACTTCCGCGCCGACCGCGCGCGCCAGTTGACGCGCACCTTCATCGAAGACGATTTTGACGGCTTCAAGCGCGAAGTCCGCCCGCGGCTCGCGGCGTTCGTCAGCCTGACGCAATACCAGCGCGACTTCGACATTCCTGTCGCGTTCGAGCCTGAAACGCCCAAGCGCATCCTCGGCGAAATCGTCGCGCAAAGCGGCTTGAAGCAACTGCGCATCGCCGAGACCGAAAAATACGCGCATGTCACGTTCTTCTTCAACGGCGGCGAGGAGCGCCCGTTCCCGGGCGAGGACCGCACGCTGATTCCGTCGCCGAGGGTCGCGACCTACGACCTGCAGCCGGAAATGAGTTCGGTTGAATTGACCGATCGGCTGGTCGAGGCGATCAGCGGCGGGCACTACGACCTGATCATCTGCAATTACGCCAACGCCGACATGGTCGGGCACACCGGTGACGAGGCAGCCGCGATCAAGGCTGTCGAAGCAGTCGATGCCGCGCTCGGCCGCATCACCGCCGCGCTCGACAAAGCGGGCGGCGAGCTGCTGGTCACTGCCGACCATGGCAACGTCGAAATCATGCGCGACCCGACAACCGGCCAACCATACACCGCGCACACCACCGGGCCGGTGCCGTTCGTCTACTTCGGCCGTGATGCGACATTGACCGACGGCGTGCTCGCCGACGTCGCACCGACGCTGCTCGCGCTGCTGGGCCTCGATCAGCCGGCCGAGATGACGGGGCATTCGCTGATCAAGCTCGGAGCCGGATGAGATTCGTCGCCTTGCTAATGGTGGCGGCGAGCCTCGCGTTCGCCGCGGCGCCGAACGTCTACGCCCGGGATCAGGCCGCGGCCAAAAAGCAGCAACTGGCCGCCATCAAGGCGAAGATCGCCGCCGTCAAGCAAGCTCTGGACCAGGCCGTCGCGCGTCACGACCAGCTCGCCGCGCAGTTGCGCGCCAGCGAACGTGCGCTGGGCAAGGCCAGCGCGGCATTGCACGACGTCGAACGGCAGATTAATGCCGCCCAGGCGAAGCTCGCAAAACTGAAAGGGGAGCAGGCGAGCGAACAGGACAAGCTGGATTCCGAAAAGCAGGCACTCGGCGCACAAATTCGCGCCGCCTACGTCGCCGGCCGGCAGGATCGCTTGAAACTGATGCTCAACCAGCAGGACCCGGCGCGCGTCGAGCGCATGCTGACCTACTACGATTATTTCAATCAGGCGCGTACGACGCGCATCGCCGATTTCAACGCACGCCTCGAACGTCTCGCGCAATTAAAACGGGCCATAGGCGATCAGCTCGCCCACCTGGCCGACCTGAAGGAGCAACGCCATGCGGCGCTCGCCGCGATCGAGCAACGCCGCGACGCGCGCAAGGCCGTGCTGACGAAAGTCGATGCATCAATCGACAAGCATCACAGCGAACTGGCGACGCTCAAGCGCAGCAAGCAGCGCCTGGAGCGCCTGATCGCCAGCCTGACGAATGCGCTCGCCGACATCCCCGACAACCTCGACAGCCGCTCGTTCGCGTCATTGCGCGGCAAACTCGCCTGGCCGGTAAGCGGGCCGCACGTTGCGACTTACGGTTCGCTGCGCGCCGACGGCCGCCTGCACTGGCAGGGCGTGCTGATCGGCGGCAAGGCCGGCGAGCCGGTGCATGCGATCGCCCACGGCCGCGTCGTTTACGCCGGCTGGCTGCCGCACTTCGGCCTGCTCATGATCATCGACCACGGCGGCGGGTATCTCAGCCTCTACGCGCACAACCAGAGCCTGTACAAAGAGGTGGGCGACTGGGTCAACGCCGGCGACACCATCGCCACGCTCGGCGACAGCGGCGGCCAGCACCGGCCGGCGCTGTACTTCGAAATTCGTCACGACAAGCAGCCGGTCAATCCGGCGCGGTGGTGCAAGCGGTAGCGCAACAGCCTCCACCATTCGCGCGTATTATGGTTTAAAAAGCCGGAGGCTGACATGAAACGCGGACTGGCCATTGCCGTCATCATCGTTCTGGCACTCGTCGCGGCGGGAGCGCTTGCCTACGCGACCATTCCGGTGGTGCGCTATTACCTGATGCCGATCACGGGTGCGACGCCGGCGCCGAAGAGCCTGCTTGGCAGCAGTAATAAGGAGAAGCCTTCCGGACCGGCAGGGAATGCGGGCAAGCGCCTGTTAGCGAACCGCGAGCATCTCGTGCCGACGATTCAGCAGGTGCCGGCTGAAGGCGGCTGGATCAACTCCAAGCCGCTCGACCTGCAACAGCTTGAAAAGCAGAACAAGGTCATCCTGATCGACTTCTGGACTTACAGCTGCATCAACTGCATTCGAGCCAATCCGTTCGACGAGGTGTACTGGCAGCGCTACAAGGACCACGGCCTCGTCATCATCGGCGTCGCGAGCCCCGAGTTCCACTTCGAAGGTGTGCCGGCCAACGTGCTGCTCGGCGTGAAGCGCGAGGGCCTGACCTATCCCATTCTGATGGATGCGCACATGCAGGTGTGGCGCAATTTCGGCAACCACTTCTGGCCCGGCAAGTATCTGATCAACCCGGCCGGCGAGATCGTCTATCACAAGTTCGGCGAGGGCGACTATGAGCACGAGGAGCAGGTCATTCGCCGCCAGCTCGAATTGGCGGGCCACAAGGATCTGCCGCCTGATGAGCCGCTCGATCCAAAACTTGATCTGATCCCATCCGGCCAGCCGCAGACCGGCGAGCTGTATGCCGGACCCGGATTTTTGCGCCAATCGCTCGGCAACAGCGCACAGCCGAAGGAAGGCAAGACGGTCACTTTCCACATGCCGGCACAACTCGACGAGGACGAAATTTATCTCGATGGCCGCTGGAAGGGCACGCACGATTACGTCGAAAGCGTCGGCGCGGGCAAGATCGGGCTGAACTATCTCGCCCAAGCCCCCTACGTAGTGATGGATACCGCGGGCGGTGCCAAGCGCATCGAAGTGACGCTCGACGGCAAGCCGGTCCCGCCGCAGTTTCGCGGTGCCGACATCAATGTCAAGGACGGCAAAACGTGGATGACTGTCAACGAGCCGCGGCTGTACTGGCTGATTGCCAACCGGGCGCCGTACGGGCGCCACACGATCCGGTTCATCGTGCCGGACGGGGTGCGGTTGTATTCATTTACGTTCGGCAGCTACAGGCCATCAAACGCGACGCAGTAAGAAATCCCCCTCCAGCTCCCCCTTCCGGCCTGCGGCCGCAAAGGGGAGGGCAAAAAGCTTGCAACCCTTCTTATCCTCCCCTTTGCTCGCGTAGCGAGGAAGGGGGAGCTAGAGGGGGATTCCTTTGATTGCACAACAGGCAGGTACAATGCCGCATGCATCGCATATTCTTTCTCTGTCTACCGCTGCTCTTGCTCATGCCGACTCGGTCGGCGCTGGCCAATACCCATCCCGTCGTCGCGATCATCATCGACGACCTCGGCAACAGCCTCGCGCTCGACAAGCAGGCAATCGCGCTGCCGGGGCCCGTCGCGTGCTCGTTTCTGCCGGACACGCCGTATGCGGCGCGGCTTGCGCGTGTCGCCCATCACGCCGGCAAGGAGGTCCTGCTGCATCTGCCGCTTGAAGCGCTCGGGCACGAAAAGCTGGGGCCGGGCGGTCTGACGCTGCCGATGACGCGACGTGAATTCGTAACCACCGTGCGCGCGGATCTCGCCGCGATCCCGGACGTCGACGGCGTCAACAATCACATGGGGAGCCTCCTGACGCAGCACCCGGGCGACATGGCGTGGTTGATGGAAACGCTGAAGCAGTTCGCCGCGCCGCTGTTTTTCGTCGACAGCCGCACCACGCCGCGCACCGTCGCCTACCGGATCGCACGCGAATACGGCGTGCCGGCCACATCGCGCGACGTGTTTCTCGACGACGTACAGACGAAGGCAGCCATCAACCGGCAGCTCCAGGAGCTGATCGCGATCGCCAAGCGTCACGGAACGGCGGTCGCAATCGGCCATCCTTACGCGGTCACATTAGCGGTGCTGGCACGGCAGTTGCCGAGGCTTGCGGGACAGGGCGTGCGGCTGGTCGGCGTGCGGCAGGTGATCGCGCGGCAGGAATCGCCGGAATCGAAGTCAGCCTTGAACCCAGTTGATGAGCAGAATAGCGCCGCCGATCGCGGTGGCGCAGGCGCCCACCCATAGCGGCTGAAAGTGAAGCGCCAGCAGCAGGGAGCCGGCGATCAGAAATCCGGCGGACGCAGCGGCGCCCAGCAGGCGATGCTCGATGCGGTCGATGCGGTGCTTGATTTCCGTCAGTTCGGGGCTGCGAAACTGGATGTTCATGGTGCCCCGGCGCGCCTGGTCGAGGGCGTCGTGCAACGTCTCGGGCAGATCCTTGAACATCTGCATCATCATCGGAGCGTCGTTCTTCGCATCGCGCAGCACCGACATCGGCCCGAGCTGCTCGTGCATCCACTCCTCGAAGAACGGCTTCGCGGTGCGCCACAGGTCGAGTTCCGGGTACAGCTCGCGGCCGATGCCTTCGATGTTCAGCAGCGTCTTTTGCAGCAGCACCAACTGCGGCTGCACTTCCATGTTGAAACGGCGCGCGGTCTGGAACAGCCGTACCAGTAACTGGCCGAACGAAATGTCCTTCAGCGGGCGGTTGAAGATCGGTTCGCAGACAGTGCGGATCGCGGCCTCGAATTCATCGACGCGCGTACCGCGCGGCACCCAGCCTGATTCGACGTGCAGCTCGGCGACCTGGTGATAGTCGCGGTTGAAGAACGCGAGGAAGTTCTTCGCCAGGTAGGCCTGATCGTTCGGGCTCAGCGAGCCGACGATGCCGAAATCGACCGCAATGTAGCGCGGCGCTTCCGGTTCCGCGAGGTCGATGAACAGGTTGCCCGGGTGCATGTCGGCGTGGAAGAAGTTGTGCTTGAACACCTGGGTGAAAAAGATTTCCACGCCGCGCTCGGCCAGCACTTCCATGTTGGCGCCGCGCGCGTGCAGCGTTTCGACCGCGCTGATCGGAATGCCGTCGACGCGTTCCATGACCATCACGTTGCGGCGAATGTAATCCCAGTACACGTCGGGGATGTACAGCTCGTCGGAGCCGAGCCAGTTGCGCCGCAGTTGCGAGGCATTGGCGGCCTCGCGCATCAGGTCGAGTTCGTCGAGCAGCGTCTTTTCGTATTCGGTGACGATCTCGCGCGGCCGAAGGCGCCGGCTTTCAGGCCAGTAGCGCGCGGCGAGATCGGCGAGCAGGTGCAGGACCGAGATATCGCTGCGAATGATCTTGCCGACGTCCGGGCGCAGCACCTTGACCACGACCGCCGTGCCGTCCTGCATCGTCGCCGCGTGTACCTGCGCGACCGACGCCGACGCCAGCGGCGTTTCATCGAACTCGCGGAAGATCGCCTCGACCGACTGGCCGAGCGCCTGTTCGATCAGCGCGCGCGCCTGCTTGCCGGGAAACGGCGGCACCTTGTCCTGCAGCCGCGCCAGCTCCGCGGCAAAGTCCGGCGGCAGCAGGTCGCGCCGCGTCGACAGTGCCTGGCCGAACTTGATGAATACCGGCCCGAGGTCTTCGAACGCGAGGCGCAGCCGTACCGCCGGCGGATATTTGAATGTCTTGAACCAGCGCCACGGCGACAGGTACATCAGGAAGCGTACCGGGCGCAGGATGTGCAGCGCCAGGATCAACTCGTCCAGCCCGTGGCGGGCCAGCACGAGGTTGATTTGTAGCAGCCGCAGGGCTTGGCGGGGGGTGATCAAACGGCTGTCAGGGTGTTTCTTGGAGTCGCTTCATGCGTGCTTCGAGCCGATCGCAATCATTGCGCAGCGCGTCGACGTCGCCCAGGAACGCGTCGATCTCCGCCCGGCTCGGCAGGTAGCGCGCTTCTTCCTGCAGGTATTCGCCCACGTCGGCGGTCAGCGTCTTGACCACGCGCCGGCTCCAGGCGGCGACGCTGCGCGTCAGCCGGCCCATCTGGTGCGCCGGGAAGTCGCCGATGCGCCGCGCGAGCGCCTCTTCCCAGTCAATGTCCGCCTCGGCGAGCAGGCGGGTGAAGTGCTGCGCGACTTCAGCGTCGCCGTGAACCTCGATGCCGGTGGGCAGCTCGCGGAAACGATGCGCGGCGGCATCGCCGAACGCAATCACGCTGCCGGACAGACGCGTGTCCGGCGGCAGTTCGCCGCGGCCGCGCACGTGCACGCGGTCGATCGAGAAGATGATCTGGAAGACCCAGCCGAGGTCGGTCAGCTCGACGATCAGCACCCGGCCGGCGAGGCCGTTCAAGCTGCGCTCAGGATCGTCGAGGCGGCGCAGATAGGCATTGAGCGCACGGTCGACGACGCCGGCGATCGGCGCCGGCGCGCGCTTTTCGCCGGTGTGCGTGCGGGCGGGAGAAGGCGTCTGTAGTTGTTCCTGCATAGGCGTCCGAATCAAAACTTGTAGCCGACGTGCAACGCGACAATGCCGCCGCTCAGGTTGAAATAGCGACACTGCTCGAAGCCGGCCGTTTCCATCATCGCCTTGAGCGTAAGCTGGTCCGGGTGCATGCGAATCGACTCGGCCAGGTATTGGTAACTGGGCGCGTCGTGGGCAATCGTCTTGCCGAGCCACGGCAGCACCCTGAACGAATACAGATCGTAGAGCGGCTCGATCGCGGCGAGCGTCGGCTGCGAGAATTCCAGTACCAGCAGGCGGCCGCCCGGCCGCAGCACGCGGTAGATGCTCGCGAGCGCATTCTCCTTGCGCGTGACGTTGCGCAGGCCGAACGCGATCGTCGCGCAGTCGAACCAGTCATCGCGGAACGGCAGCGCTTCGGCGTCGGCCTGGCACAGCGCCACGCGCGCGCCGAATCCGGCATCGACCAGGTGGCGCCGGCCCTCGTCGAGCATCGCGCGATTGATGTCGGCCATCGTCACGCTGCCAGCATCGCCGACCTGGCGCGCGAGTCCGCGGGCGATGTCGCCGGTGCCGCCGGCAATGTCGAGCGCGCGGCCGCCGGGCCTGAGGCCCGTCTGCGACAGTGCGAAGCGCTTCCAGATTCGGTGCAGGCCGAACGACATCAGGTCGTTCATCAGGTCGTAACGTGTCGCGACCGAGTCGAATACCGCGCCGACCCGGCGCGCCTTGTCGGCGACCGGGACTTGCTGAAAGCCGAAATGCGTCTGGTTCGGAGCGTCCTGATCCATACCGGGCATTGTAGCCGCCTACGCTCAATTACGCAGCTTTGCGCTTCTTCATTCCCCTCTCCCTTCGGGAGAGGGGTTAGGGGTGAGGTCGGAAGTCGAGAAGGATGGGATGGCCAAAAGCGTTCGACCGGGCACCCTCACCCCAGCCCTCTCCCGAAGGGAGAGGGGGTAAGAAGATACGAGCGGCTACCGGTCCAGCCAGACGCGCAGCAACGAAATCAGCTGATCCGAATCCACCGGCTTGGTGATGTAGTCGGAGGCACCCGCTTCGATGCACTTTTCGCGGTCGCCCTTCATCGCCTTCGCGGTCAGCGCGATCACCGGCAGGTCTTTCTTGTCGTCCTGCTGGCGGATGCGGCGGGTCGCTTCGTAGCCGTCCATCTCCGGCATCATGATGTCCATCAGCACCGCGTTGACGTCCTGGTTTTCGGCCAGCATCGCAAGCGCCTGATGACCGTTCTCGGCGTACAGCACGTTGATCGCATGACCCTCGAGCACCGCGGTGATCGCGAAGATGTTACGCACGTCGTCGTCGACGACCAGCACCTTGCTGCCGCGCAGCACCGGGTCGTTGTGCGCCAGCGAGCGCAGCATCGCGCAGCGATCCTCGGGCAGGTCGGCCTCGGCGCGGTGCAGGAACAGCGTCATTTCGTCGAGCAGGCTTTCCGCCGAGGTCGCCGATTTCACCAGCAGCCTGGCCGCGGCCTTGTTGAATTGTTCGGCCTGCGCATCCGGCAGTTCGCCGTCGAACCAGACGAGTACCGGCAGACGCGCGTGGCGGCCGTCCTCTGCGAGGACGCGCAGCAGCTCGAGCCCGTCGTCGGGCTGCTCGAACGAATCGAGGTCGAGCACCACGCAGTCGAACGGCCCGGCCGTCTGCAGAAGGTCCACTGCCTCGGCGGCGTCGGCCACGCCGGTGGCGGTCACTTCATCGTTGCCAATCAGATCGGCAACGCGCGCGCGCCGCTTCTTGTCGGTACCGACGATCAGCAGGCGTTTCTCGGTACGCTCAAGATACTGGTGGATCGCATCGAGCGCGTGCTCGATGGCGCCCGTCGCCAGCGGTTTCTGCAGCCACGCCGCCGCGCCGCGCCGTAATGCGCGCCGCTCGTCGTCGCCGGCGGAAACGACGCTGACCGGGATGTGGCGCGTGTCGGAATCGTGCTTGAGCCGATCGAGCAACACCCAGCCATCCATATCGGGGAGCTTGAGGTCGAGCGCGATCGCATCCGGCTGCAGGCTGCGTGCGAGCTGGATCGCTTCGAAGCCGCTCGACGCGACCACCGCCCGGAAGTCCTTCTTGCGCGCCAGCGCCAGCAACGTGCGGGCGACGGTTTCGTCGTATTCGACCACCAGCAGCACGCGGTCGTTGTCGCCGATACGGCTGCGATCGTCGTCGATCGTGTTGTACAGCCGCGCCGGCGCCGGCTCTTCCTCGGCTTCGTCGAGCAACGGGAAATCGCCCAGCGCGGCACCGGCCGCGCCCGCCGCCCGCGGCGGCGCATCCGGTTGCGCAAAACGCAGCGGCAACACCAGCGTGAACGTGCTGCCCTGGCCGACAGTGCTGTCGACCGACAGGTCGCCGCCCAGCAATTGCGCGATTTCGCGGCTGATCGCGAGGCCCAGGCCGGTGCCGCCGTACTTGCGGCTGGTACCGCCGTCGGCCTGTTGAAAGGCTTCGAACACGATCTGGTGCTTGTCCGGATCGATGCCGATGCCGGTGTCGATGACCTTGAACGCGACCATCGGCTGGCCCAGCTTGTCCGGCGCCAGCGATTCGACGCGCAGCCGCACGGACCCGGCCTCGGTGAACTTGATCGCGTTCGACAGCAGGTTCCGCAGAATCTGCCGCAAGCGCATGTCGTCGGTGGTGAGCGCTTCTGGCAGGCGCTTGTCGACTTCGATCGACAGCTCGAGGCCCTTCTCCTCGGCCAACTGGCGGAACGAACGATCGACGTATTCCTCCAGCACCGCGAACTGGATTTCCGTGGTGTCGATCGCGATCGTGCCGGACTCGATGCGCGCGAGGTCGAGAATCTCGTTGATCAGCGCGAGCAGGTCGGCGCCGGACTGGTAGATCGTCTCGGCATATTCCACCTGCTTGTGGTCGAGGTTGGCCTGCACGTTTTCGGCCAGTTGCCGCGACAGGATCAGCAGGCTGTTCAATGGCGTGCGCAACTCGTGCGACATGTTGGCGAGGAACTGCGACTTGTACTTCGACGTGAGCGCGAGCTGCTCGGCCTTTTCCTCCAGTTCCTGGCGGGCGAGTTCGACTTCGCGATTCTTGTGCTCGACCTCGTCCTTCTGGCTGGTGAGCTGGCGTGCCTTTTCTTCCAGCTCCTCGTTGGTCTGCTGCAGTTTCTCTTGCTGCTTCTGCAGCGTTTCGGCCATGCTCTGCGATTGCAGCAGCAGTTGGTCGGTACGCATCGTCGCCTCGATTGTCGCGACGACGATGCCAAGGCTTTCCAGCAACTGGTCGATGAAGTCGAGCTGCGTCGGAGTGAAATCGCGAAACGTGGCCAGTTCGATCACGCCCTTGACCTCGGACTCGAACAGAATCGGCACCACCGCGATATTGCGCGGCGCGGCTTCGCCGAGCGCCGAGGCGATGGAGACGTAGTCTGTCGGGACGTCGAGAATCATGATGCGTTCTTTCTCGAACGCGGCCTGGCCGACCATGCCTTCGCCGAGCCGGAAGCTGCGCGCGAGACCCTGGTGCTCGGTGTAGGCGTAGGACGCGAAAAGGTTGAGGGTGACGTTGTCGTCGGCGTCGCGCTGCGCCATGTAGAACGCGCCGTACTGCGCGTCGACCACCTCGACCAGTTCGGACAGCACCTGCTGCGCGACCGTCAGCAGGTCGCGCTGGCCTTGCAGCATGCGGGTGAAGCGCGTCAGGTTGGTCTTCAGCCAGTCCTGCTCGCGGTTGGCGCGCGTCGTCTCGGCCAGCGTGCGGATCATCTGGTTGATGTTGTCTTTCAGGAACGCGACCTCGCCGCGCGCCTCGACGTCGATCGACTGGGTCAGGTCGCCCTTGGTCACGGCCGTGGCCACGTCGCCGATCGCGCGCACCTGCTGTGTCAGGTTGCCGGCCAATTCGTTTACGTTGTTGGTCAGGTCGCGCCAGATGCCGGCCGCGCCCGGCACGTCCGCCTGGCCGCCCAGCTTGCCCTCGACGCCCACGTCGCGCGCCACGCCCGTGACCTGGTCGGCGAACAGCGACAGCGTGTCGATCATGTCGTTGATCGTCGCCACCAGCGTCGCGATTTCGCCGCTGGCCTCGAGGCGCAATTCCTGCTTCAGGTCGCCGTTCGCGACCGCGGTCACGACACGCGCGATGCCGCGCACCTGTTCGGTCAGGTTGTCGGCCATCGTGTTCACGTTGTCGGTCAGTTCGCGCCAGGTGCCGGAGACGCCTTTCACCTGGGCCTGGCCGCCGAGGATGCCCTCGGTACCGACTTCGCGCGCGACACGGGTCACCTCGTCGGCAAACGACGAGAGCTGGTCGACCATCGTGTTGATGGTGTTTTTCAGTTCGAGGATTTCGCCGCGGACTTCCACCGTGATCTGCCGCGACAGGTCGCCGTTCGCGACCGCCGTCGTCACCTGGGCGATGTCGCGCACCTGGTTGGTCAGGTTCGACGCCATCAGGTTCACGTTGTCGGTCAATTCCTTCCAGATGCCGGAGACGCCGCGCACCTCGGCCTGGCCGCCGAGCTTGCCTTCGACGCCCACGTCGCGCGCCACGCGCGTCACCTCGTCGGCGAACGACGACAGCTGGTCGACCATCGTGTTGATAACGTTCTTGAGCTCGAGCAGCTCGCCACGCACTTCCACCGCGATCTTGCGGCCCAGGTTGCCGTTCGCGATGGCGGTCGCGACCTGCGCGATGTCGCGCACCTGGAACGTCAGGTTCGACGCCATCAGGTTCACGTTGTCGGTCAGCTCCTTCCACGTGCCGCGCACGCCCTCGACCGACGCCTGGCCGCCCAGCTTGCCTTCCGTACCCACGTCGCGCGCCACGCGCGTCACCTCGTCGGCGAACGAGTCGAGCTGGTCGACCATCGTGTTGACGGTGTTCTTGAGTTCAAGAATTTCGCCCTTCGCGTCGACGACGATCTTCTTGCGCAGGTCGCCTTCCGCGATCGCGGTCGCGACCTCGGAAATGTTACGCACCTGGTCGGTCAGGTTGTTCGCCATCGAGTTCACGGCGTCAGTCAGGTCGCGCCAGGTGCCGGATACGCCGCGCACGTCGGCCTGGCCGCCGAGCTTGCCTTCGACGCCCACGTCGGTCGCGAGGCGCGTGACCTCGGCCGCGAACGACGAGAGCTGGTCCACCATCGTATTGACGGTGTTTTTCAGTTCGAGAATTTCGCCGCGCGCATCCACCGCGATCTTGCGTGACAGGTCGCCCTTGGCGACCGCGGTCGTCACCTCGGCGATGTCGCGCACCTGGTTGGTGAGGTTGGTCGCCATCAGGTTGACGTTCTCGGTCAGCTCCTCCCAGATGCCCTGCACGCCGGCGACTTCCGCCTGGCCGCCCAGCTTGCCTTCCACGCCCACTTCGCGCGCGACGCGCGTCACCTCGGCGGAGAAGGCATTCAACTGATCCACCATCGCGTTGATGGTGTTCTTGAGGTCCTGCACCTCGCCCTGCGCGTCCACCGTGATCTTCTTCGACAGGTCGCCGGTCGCGACCGCTTCCGACACCTCGGCGATGTTGCGCACCTGGTTGGTGAGGTTGGTCGCCATCGAATTCACGTTGTCGGTCAGCTCCTTCCAGATGCCCGACACGTCGCGCACCTCGGCCTGGCCGCCGAGCACGCCTTCGGTTCCCACCTCGCGCGCAACACGCGTCACTTCGTCGGCGAACGACGACAACGAATCGACCATCGCGTTGATGGTCAGTTTCAGTTCGCGGATTTCGCCCTTGACCTCCACCGTAATCTTGCGCGACAGGTCGCCGTTCGCGACCGCGGTCGTCACCTCGGCGATATCGCGCACCTGGTCGGTCAGGTTGTTCGCCATCGAGTTGACGTTTTCGGTCAACTCTTTCCAGACGCCGGACACGCCTTCCACCTGTGCCTGGCCGCCGAGGCGGCCCTCGGTGCCCACCTCGCGCGCGACGCGGCTCACCTCCGACTGGAACGAGCCGAGCTGCCCGACCATCGTGTTAATGGTGTTCTTCAGCTCGAGGATTTCGCCCTTGACCTCGATGTTGACCGACTGCGTCAGGTCGCCCTGGGCGACCGCCGTCGTCACGCGCGCGATCTCGCGCACCTGCGCCGTCAGGTTCGACGCCATCAGGTTGACGTTCTCGGTCAGCTCCTTCCAGTCACCGGAGACGCCCGGCACGTCGGCCTGTGCGCCCAGCTTGCCGTTGACGCCGACCTCGCGCGCGACGCGCGTCACCTCGGAGTTGAAGCGCGCGAGCTGATCGACCATGTCGTTGAGCGCCTTGGCGTCCTTGAGGAACGTCCCCTGGACCTGGCCCTCGAAATGACCCAGCTCGATTTTCTGCGTCAGGTCACCCTGCGCGACCGCGCTGACGACGCGCGCCATCTCATCGGTGTGCGACGTGATGTCGTCCAGCATCGCATTGATGTGATGCACGTACTCGCCCCAGCCGCCGAGCGCGGCCGGCGGATGCCAGCGCTGCTTGGTGTGGCCTTCCTTGCCGACGGTGACGCGCAGCCGGGAGAGGTCGTCGCAACGGTCGGAAACCTCGCTCGCGAGTTCGTTGAAGGTGTCGGCGATTTCGCCGTCGATGCCTTCGTAATCGTCGGGCAGGCGAAAGTCGAAGTCGCCGCGCTTCAAAGCGCGCAGCGCAGCCAGCACCTGCCGGGAAGTCAGGTTGTCGCGACCCTGCTTGCGGCTCGATTCTGCGGTTACTGCTGCCATCCTCTCGTCCTCAGTTATGGGCGATTAACGCCTGTTGTAATTCTTCCGGCCGTGCCGGCTTGGTCAGATGCTGGTCGAATCCAGCCTGCAGTGCGCGGCGGCGGTCGTGGTCGCGGCCGAAGCCGGTCATCGCGATCAGCCGGATGCGCTCGCCGCCCGGATCGCGGCGCACCTGGCGCGCCACTGCGTAGCCGTCAAGCCCGGGCATTGCGATATCGACAATCGCCACGTCGGGCTTGCACCGCGCGATCAGCATGGCGCCGTCGCTGCCGTCGGCGGCGGTGTCGACGTGGTGTCCCCAATCTTCGAGCAGCGCCTGAATGCTGTCGCGGATGTCCGCCTCGTCCTCGACCAGCACGATGTTCAGCGGCGCACACTTTCCGGTGGCCGCTGCCGGCGACACGGCACCGTCTTCCGCCACGGCCGGCTCCGCCAGCGGAATCCAGACGCTGAATTCGCTGCCGCGACCGTGGCCGTCGCTGGCCGCGCGTACGCGCCCGCCGTGCATGGCCACCAGCCGCTGCACCAGCGCGAGGCCCAGGCCCAGCCCGCGGCCGCGGCTGTCTTCCTGCACGAACTGCTCAAAGATGCGCTCCAGCATTTCGGGCGAAATCCCCTGGCCGTTGTCGCTGACGCGGATCAGCGCTTCGTCGCCGTCGCGCAGCCAAGTCAACTCGATCTTGCCGCCGTCGTCGGTGTAGCGCGCGGCATTGTTCAGCAGATTGGCGATGATCTGCGTCAGGCGCACCGGGTCGGCCGCCACCGTCAGCGCCTCGTCCGGTGGCGTCACGGTAAGCGTGTGGTGCTTCTCGGCAATCAGTTCGGCGACACTGTCGGCGGCCTGTTCGGCGGCCTCGGCCAGATTCACCCGGCCGATCTCGACGTTGATCTTGCCGCTGGTAATGCGTGCCACGTCGAGCAGGTCGTCGATCAGCCGCATCAGGTGGCGCGCCTGGCGATCCATCATGCCGCGCACGCGACACACGCCGGCGTTGTCCTTGCCGTAGGTTTCCAGCAGCTGGATGCCGGTGACGATCGGCGACAGCGGATTGCGCAACTCGTGCGCGAGCACGGCGAGAAACTCATCTTTCTGCCGGTTTTCGCGCCGTGCCGTTTCCGCCTTCCAGCGTTCGCGCTCGATCGCGATCTGGCGCAGGCTCTCGCGGCGCTCCAGCTCGCGCAGGCGCTGGGCCTGGTGCTGCACCTCGGCGGTGCGCTCCTGCAGTTCGACAAAGACGCGCGCCTTGGCGCGCAGCACCTCGGGGACGATCGGCTTGAACATGAAGTCGACCGCGCCGAGGCGGTAGCCCTTGAGGATTTCGGCGTCGTTGCGGGTGTAGGCGGTGACGAAGATGATCGGTACGTGCCGGGTGCGCTTGCGGTTGCGAATCAGTCGCGCGGTCTCGAAGCCGTCCATGCCCGGCATTTGTACGTCGAGGATGATCAGCGCAAAGTCACGGGTCAGCAGTTCGCGCAGGGCCGCCTGACCGGATTCCGCCTTGACCAGGTGCCGGCCCATGTCGCCGAGCGCCACCTCGATGGCGGCGAGGTTCGGCTTGTTGTCGTCGACGACGAGGATGTCCGCGGACGGTGGATTTGCCGCGCGCTCCCGTTGCGGCGAGATTGCTGTTTCCGACTCCAATGGGCGCATATCTCTGCAAAAATGGATTCGATTGTAGCAAGGTCTGGGGGAAATGCGGTCTAGGGATGACCCTAACCGCCGCTGGGGACCGCTAGTGGTGGCGGATGGCGCGGGCGAGTTCATCCTTGGTCATCTTGCTGCGGCCGGGAATATCGAGCTTTTGCGCTTCTTCGTAGAGTTCTTCGCGCGAGCGCCCCGCCTTCCGGCTCCGGCCGCCGCCGGGCTTCGGCTTCGCGGCGCGCCGCCTCGGCGCCCGTTGCCCATCGTTTTCCTGTTCGAGGCTCGCCTTGAGCACCGCCATCAGGTCCACCGGCTCGGTGCCTTCCGCCTCTTCTTCGTCCTCGACATACTCCGGCTCGTGAATCACGTCCTCGCCCGCCTTGAGCTTTTCGTCGACGCGCTTCAACAGGCGCTGGGCGCGGGCATCGGCCATTTTGTCGGTGTCGAGGGTCTTGCGGCTATTCGACTTGATCGCCTGCTCGATGCGCTTGACGGCCGCCGCGTCCGGATTCTTCGGCTCGGGCGGGCCCACGTCGTCGGGCGTGCGCAGCTCGTCGGCGAAACGCAGGATTTCGGCGCGCAGGATGCCGTGGCTGGACAGGATCGCGATCAGGTACTCCTTGCCGCGAATCACGCAGGTGGCGATGCCGGCGCGGCCGGTGTCCTCCATGCTCTTCGCCAGCAGGCGATAGGGCTTGGTTGCGCCTTTGTCCGGCGCGAGGAAGTAGGCACGCTCGAAGTACATCGGGTCGATGTCGTCCGCGGGCACGAAGCGGCGCAGGTCGATTTCCTGCGACTTGGGCGGCGCGATCGCGTCCAGTTCGTCGTCGCTCACCACCACGAACTGGTCCTTCTCGACCTCGTAGCCGCGCACGATCTCATCGGGCTCCAGCGGGCGCTCCTCGTTGGGGCAGAAATAGCGCCGCGCGAGCGGCTCGCCATCTTCGTCGACCATCCGCAGCGACACTTTATTGGAACGTGTCGCCACGTACAGGCTGACCGGCAGGCTGACGAGACCGAAGGCGATGATGCCCGACCAGAACGGCCGCGGCCCGGGGCGGCGCGACTGTTGCTCGCTGTCGTGGTGTTTACGTGGCATCTGATGTCCTGTCTGCTTTCCTCGTCGTTCCTGCGGAGGCAGGAACCCAGTCAGATGGATGCGGCCCAAGGCCGCCACTGATTAGACTGGATTCCCGCCTTCGCGGGAATGACAAAAGAATTACTGAATTCCCTAAGCACTCTTGCGCTCCCGCTTGAGGCTGGCTTCCAGCGCCTTCGACAGATCCTGCGTCGGCCTGGGGCGCTTGAACGGAATGATCTTCGCCTTGCCGCCGCGGCGCTTGGTCTCGATCAGGTCGAGAATGCGGGCGCGATGCTCGTTGCGGTAGTCGGCCGGCTCGAACGGCGCCTCCAGCATGCCGATCAACTGCTTCGCCATGTCGATTTCGCGCTTGTCGAGCTCGCGGCCGCCCGGCGCCTCCAGCTCCTCGACCGCAATCACCTCGCCGGCATGGCGCAGCGACACCAGCACCGGGTAGCCCGCGTGCAGGCGCAGCGCGCCGACGTACTCCTGCTTGCGCATCGTCCAGCGGGCGAGGCCTTCCTGGCCGGACTTGGCGAGGCCGGCAATCAGCGCCGCGTACGCCTTGTCGGCGCCGTCGGGGCCGAGATAATACGGGCGCAGATACCAGCGGTGATCGATCACCCGCGGCGGCAGGAATTCGAGGATTTCGACATCGCGGGACTCCTCCGGCTCGACGGCGGCCAGATCCTCATCGTTCAGGACTACCCAGTCGCGCTCCTCGGTCACATAGGCCCGCCGCGCCTCGGCGTAGGGCACGATGTCGCCGGAATCGGGCTTCACCATCGCCTGCTTCACCGGCACCCGGTCTTTGGCGTGCAGCAGGCGGAAATGCACGTCCCGATCGGCGACCGCCGCATAGAACTTGACCGGCACACGTACGCCATCAAAGCAGATCGCGCCCTTCCACATCGCCCGGGCGGTCATGGCGCCCACCGCCCGGTCTTGTCGCGCATTCCATTGCTCATGATTCGTTCCTAAGTCTTCATCCCGACAGCCTTACGCATCGCCTTGGTAATCTGCCGCCGTGCCGACTCGAAGTCCGCCCACGGATTTGCCTTCAACGCCGCCAGCCGCTGCGGCAGGTTATCGACTCGATAATAGTCCGATTGTATCGATTCGCTGAGTTCATCCCAGCGAACTGGTACCGAAACCGGCGCATGCGGGTGGGCGCGGGTCGAATAACTGGCGATCGCCGTCGCTCCGCGGCCGTTGCGCAGATAATCGAGGAAAATCCGCCCGCGCCGCTTCGCCTTGGACATCGTTGCGGTCAGCTTCTTCGGCTCATCGTGCACATGCGCCTCGCACACCGCGCGCGCAAAAGCCTTGATCTCGTCCCAGCCATCGCGGCGCCGCAGCGGCACCACCAGGTGCAGCCCCTTGCCGCCGGTCAGCCGCACAAACGGCGTCAGGCCCAGCTGCTCCAGCCGCTCGCGCAGCGTCCCCGCGACGCGCAGCACTTCCGCCCAGCCGACCTCCGGCGACGGGTCGAGATCGAACACGATCAGGTCCGGCTTGTCGACGTTATCGACGCGGCTGCCCCACGGATGAATCTCCAGCGTACCCGCCTGCACCAGCGAGATCAGGTCGGGCAGCGCGTGAACGTAGACGTAAGTTCGCAGGTCGCCGTTGTTTTCAGTGATGTCGATGCGCGGCATTCCCGGCACCAGCGCCTCGCCCGGATGCTTCTGGAAAAAGCAGTTGCCCGCACCCGAAGGGCAACGCAGCAGCGACAGCGGCCGGTCCGCGAGTTGCGGCAGGATCCAGTCGGCGATCGACTCGTAATAGTGCGCGAGATCGAGCTTGGTGATGCCCATCTGTTCGTACAACACCCGGTTCGGATTGCTGAGGCGCACGCCGGCGACCGCTTCGCCCTTGCCGCGGGCGCGCGTTGTGGTTCGCCGTTTTGAACTCCGCTTCGGCGCCGGCTTCGCCGCGGGTCGCGGATGCAGCCGAATCTCGTCCCCGTTGCGGTCCTCGCGCAGCCCGCGAAAGCTGGGATGACGCAGCCGGCCGTCGCGCGTGCGCTCGGTGAATGTCACATCCACCACCAGCGTCGGGCGCACCCAATGCACGCCCGCCGAATCCGGCACCGCCTCCCGGAACGGCCGTTTGCCAATCTCCAGCTCCTTGAGCGTCTTGTGCAGCGCCGCGAGCTGGCGGTCCGAGAAGCCGGTGCCCACGCGGCCGGCGTAGGCCAGCTTGCCGTCGTCGTCATACGCGCCCAGCAGCAGCGCGCCGAAGCCCGTGCGCGAGCCGGCCGGGTCCGTATAGCCGCCGACGATGAACTCCGCATCCTTCACGCACTTCGTCTTGCGCCACTGCTTGCTGCGCCCGCCGCTGTAGGGGCTGTCGACGCGCTTGGAGACGATGCCTTCGAGGCCGCTTTCGCAGGCCTTCTCGAAAAATGCCGGGCCGTTGCCGGCGACGTGATCGGTGTAGCGGATCAGCGCGGGCGGGTCACTGCCGAGCAGCTCGGCGAGCAGCCGCTTGCGGTCCCGCAGGATCACTTTCTTGAGATCGTAGCCGTCGAGATACAGCAGATCGAAGACGAAATAGACGAGCGCATCGGTGCGCCGCTCGCTGATCGCCTCCTGCAGCGCACCGAAGCGACTGACGCCGGCGGCATCCAGCGACACCAGCTCGCCGTCGAGCAGCGCGCTGTCGACCTGGAGCTTCGCCAGCGCCTTGCCCAACGCCGGGAAGCGCTCGCTCCAGTTCTTCGCGTTGCGCGTCAGCAGACGCACTTTGCCGTGGTCGAGGCGCGCCAGCAGCCGGTAGCCGTCGAACTTGATTTCGTGCAGCCAGTCGTCTCCGTCGGGCGCCTGCTTGCCCAGCGTTGCCAGCCGCAGCGAAGGCTCGCGCGGCAGCGCGGCCTTGCGTGCGCCTTTCAATTTCGCCGCGCGCTCCGCCGCCACCTCCTCGTGCGCCTTCGGCTTCGCGCCGCGCGCGATCTCCTCCATCGTGCGCCCGCTGGCGACACTCACATCGTCATCGCCGGGCGGCGCGGGCTTGCGCGTCTGCTTGCGGTCGCGGCGCTTGATCAGCAGCCAGTTCTTGCCGCCCTCGCCGGCCTTGCCCTGCATCTGCACCAACGTCCAGGAACCGGCCAGCTTGTCGCCGTTCAACTCGAAATCGATATGCCCGGTCTTCTCCTTCTTCGCGCGCCAATGCCCCCGATCCCACAGCATCACGGTCCCGCCGCCGTACTCCTTCTCGGGAATCGTCCCCTCGAAATCCTTGTACTCGAACGGATGATCCTCGACGGCCACGGCCAGATGCCTCTCGCCCACCTTCAGGCTCGGCCCCTTCGGCACCGCCCAACTCCGCAGCACGCCGTCCTCCTCCAGCCGCAGATCGAAATGCAGCCGGCTCGCGTCGTGCTTGTGGATGATGTAAATGGGATCGTCGCTGCCGGGCCGCGAAGCGCCGTCAGCGCCGGCCGGCTCCGATGTGCGCTTGAAGTTGCGCTTTTGGCGGTATGTTGTGAGGTTATCCATCCTTGGACTCCGGTTCGACCCGCCGATATGGGCGCGACGGCTCGAATATTATTGATCGTAGCAGGGAACACGATTAACGAGTAGCGCTGCTCTCGACCTGATGTGCCGTTTACTGGCGCGATACCTGGAATTGCGCCAGATTCTGGCGTATAGTGGCGCGCAAAACAATTATTGCGCCACTAAAATGCCACGACAAACGTCCCAGGATCAACTTGAAGCAGTGCTGGCAGCGGTTTCGCGCTTCCCTGACGGAGCCAGGCTTGAGGAGATCGATCAAGCATTGGCGCCCAAAGCGCCCCGCCGAACGTTACAGCGTTGGCTGGCGCTGCTCGTCCGCCAGAATCGCCTGATCGCCGACGGACGGGGACGAGGCCGCCAGTATCGGCTGGCTGACTACGCGAATGCAGCCGGCGCGCTCGCCCGGCGCGTAGAAGTGCGCGAAGAGGGCGAAGTTTATGTCCCGCTCTCAGTAGACGGAGAGATGACCAAAAGGGCGGTCCGCCAGCCGATCCAGGCCCGCCAGCCGGTTGGCTATAACAGGGACTTCCTCGACGCCTATCGGCCGAACGCCACATTTTATCTTGCTCATGATCTCCGCCGGCACCTTGCCGAGGTCGGTCGCTCGCCCGACGGTGAAAGGCCGGCCGGCACCTACGCCCGGCAGATTTTCAGCCGGATGCTGATCGACCTGTCCTGGAACTCGAGTCGGTTGGAAGGCAACACTTATTCGCTGCTGGAAACCGAACGACTGTTGGAATTAGGCGAGTCCGCCGAGGGTAAAGATGCGCGCGAGTCGCAGATGATCCTGAACCACAAGCGAGCGATTGAGCTTCTTGTCGATCAGGCGGCGGAGATCGGGTTCAATCGATACACCATCCTCAACCTGCATGCCCTGCTGTCGGAAAATCTGCTTTCCGATCCACAAGCCGGCGGCCGGCTCCGGACGCACGGCGTCGAAATCGGTGGGTCTGTCTATCACCCGCTCGCAGTGCCGCAACTGATCGAGGAATCGTTTGAGCAGATGCTCACCAAGGCTTCTGCAATCGAGGATCCGCTAGAGCAAGCCTTCTTTGCCATGGTGCACCTGCCATATCTGCAACCGTTCGCTGACGTGAACAAGCGCGTTTCACGACTCGCGGCAAACATTCCGCTCGTGCGCCGGAATCTGTGCCCGTTGTCATTCGTCGATATGCCCGAACGAGCCTATATCGAGGGCATACTGGGAGTTTACGAACTGAACCGCGTGGACCTGTTGCGAGACGTATTCGTTTGGGCTTATGAACGCTCGTCCGCCCGCTATTCTGCAATTCGGCAGTCGCTGGGAGAGCCGGACCCGTTCCGGCTGCGGTACCGCGCGCAGGTTGCGGAAATTGTCACGGCCGTAGTGAGCCGCCGAATGGACAAGAGGGCCGCGAGTGCGCTGATTCGTAGCTACGCCGGGAATGAGGTGCCTGAGATGGATCGGGCGCGATTCGTCGAAATTGCCGAAACCGAACTGATGAGCCTGCACGAGGGGAATATCGCTCGCTATCAGTTGCGGCCGTCGGAATTTCAGTCTTGGCGGCTGGGTTGGCGGTGAGTTGCCTGTCCGCGTCCAGGCCCGGCCACCTCGGCGCCGCCCAACTCCTCAGCACGCGGTGCTCCTCCAGCCGCAGATCGAAATGCAGCCGGCGCTAGTACGGCCCGATCAGAATTGCAGATGCAGTAGATCCCTTCGGCATGTAAAATGCGGCATCAAGCTAAGTGGGGCGGCAAAGCGATCATCGATGTTTAAGGGGCGTCCACCTAAATATGTAGCATATCAGACCTCACGGGGCCGGCTCTTTCATGGTAAGTCGGAAGAAGTCTTGAAGTCATCGTACTTTGAGACTCTCAAAGGTAAGGTCCAGCTCATTTTCACGTCGCCACCCTTTCCGTTGAATCGAAAGAAGCGGTACGGAAACCTTACCGGTGCCGACTACGTCAATTGGTTGGCGTCGTTCGCACCAGTCTTTCGGGATTTGCTTGCGGACTCAGGCTCGGTTGTCATTGAGTTAGGCAATGCTTGGGTGCAAGGCAGCCCGACAATGTCAACTCTACCTCTACGATCGCTTCTTGCGTTCCAAGAAGCTGGCGATTTCCACTTGTGTCAAGAGCTTGTCTGGCACAATCCTGCACGCCTGCCTGGTCCGGCGCAGTGGGTAACAGTTGAGCGGATTCGCTTAAAAGACAGTCACACGAGATTTTGGTGGCTCTCGAAATCAGCTAGGCCAAAGGCCGACAACAAGCGAGTTTTACAACCTTACAGTGCCGGCATGAAGCGGTTATTGAAGACTAAGGTCTATAACGGCGGCCGGCGGCCGTCAGAACACAACATCGGCGAACATTCATTCCTTACAGATCATGGGGGCGCTATTTCGCCGAGTGTGCTGGTAGTGCCGAATACGCGTGCCACCGACAGTTATCAGCAATACTGTCGCAAACAAGGCCTTTCGACCCATCCGGCGCGGATGCCACTTGAGATCCCGAAGTTTTTCATAAAATTCCTAACGGATGAAGATGATGTCGTATTGGATCCCTTTGGGGGTAGCAACACCACAGGTTACGCGGCCGAAATCCTCCGTCGGTCATGGCTAAGTATCGAGGCTAATCCAGAATACGTCAGCGGATCTTACGGACGGTTTCTGGCTGAAGAACAGATGGCTCTTGTGTGAGCAACAGCGACGCCACATCATCTTGGTCGCTACAGCTGCGGCCGCGTACTTGGCAAAAGGAAGCTCTAGACCTGTGGATACGCAATGGCTACTGCGGAGTTGCGAGCGTCGTCACAGGCGGTGGCAAAACAACCTTTGCCCTGATGTGTATGGTTAAATTTTGTGAACGCATTGAAGGTGCTCGATTTCTAATTGTTGTTCCTACCCTCACGCTGCTGGATCAATGGTATGTATCTCTTGTCGACGATTTGGGTGTCAGTCCTGACTCCATATCGTGCTTTTCTGGTGAGGAACACCCGGATTCCCTCACGATCATAAATATTGCTGTGATAAACACTGCTCGCCATCTGAAGCATGTGCCGCAAGATGAGGAGCGAACCCTGTTAATTGTCGACGAATGTCACAGAGCTGGTAGCCCTGTTAATGCTCGCGCGATGGAAGGTTCGTTTGCAGGAACTTTAGGACTCTCGGCAACGCCTGTTCGTGAGTATGATGAAGGTTTTCAACAATATGTGGAGCCTGCACTAGGAAAGATCATTTATGCGTATGACTATCGGGATGCGTTTAGAGATGGCGTCATTTGCCCATTCGAATTAGTTAATGTTGAGGTGAGCTTACTTCCCGATGAAGATGCCGAGTACCGAAAACTGACCGGCAGCGCGGTTCGTGTTCAGAAGCAAATAGAGAAAGGCGAGCCGCTGCAGGACCGATTAAAAAACATCCTAATAAGCCGAGCACGGTTAGCGTCTAGCGCCACAATGCGTATACCCGTCGCAGCCAAACTTGTAGACAGCTTAAGGGGCAGCCGAATCATCGTGTTTCATGAGCGGGTGGATGCTGCCGAAAAGATTTTCGAAATACTGAAGTCACGACAACATCGAGCCACCTTATACCATTCTGGAATAAGCCCGCCAGTCCGGAGAGACAATCTCCGGCTCTTCCGCCGAGGCATTTTCGATGTTCTCGTTTCATGCCGTGCGCTGGACGAGGGTATGAACGTACCGGAAACACAGATTGCCATCATCGCCAGCGCGTCAGGTAGCTCGCGGCAGAGAATACAACGCCTTGGCCGCGTCCTCCGTCCCGCCCCAGGCAAAGATCATGCGATCATATACACGGTCTTCGCTACAAATGCGGAACGTGGGCGCCTTAAGCGTGAAGAAGAAAGACTTCAGGACACTGCGACATCCAAGTGGCTTAAAGTGGATCTATTAGCTGATGGCCAGGCTGCTCATTAACAACGAGTGGTATGACGAGGTCTGCCCGGGGGCGCTCTACGAGTCGGAGTACGAGCGCATATTGGTTCAACACGCCGATTCGATTTACCCCGAATACCACGTTTGTCCTTTCAAAAAAACTGTTTATTCGGACGACTCATCAGCGAAACCTGACTTAGCATTGATAAATCGGGATTATCGCGATTGGTGGATCATTGAAGTCGAGACAGCTACGCACTCGCTCAACGGCCACGTGTTACCTCAGGTACGGACACTTTCCCGCGCTCGCTATGGATCGGAAGAGGCTGGCTATCTCTGTGACAAGAACACCTATTTAGACAGAACAAAAGTGGAAGAGATGCTGAAGGGTGCACCACCGCGCATATTGGTGGTGGTGAATCGCTTACAGCCTAAATGGGAGCCGCTCCTCCGGCAGCATGATGCCGAAATGGCAGTGGTGGAAATCTTTCGGTCGGAGACTAACAGAGCGGTTTTTCGTGTCAACGGATATCATCCGACGTGCCCAACCGAACTGATCTCGCGCTGCCTATTCGACAAGATACTGCCCGGATTTATGGTGGTCGAATCGCCTGCCATTCTTCCGAGGACGGACGAGATACTAAAGATCAGATATGCTGGCGCCATGACATACTGGCGAAGGCTTGATGCGGAAGACAAAGTATGGCTTATACCAGAACGGGCAAATCCATTGGATGCTAGACGCTGCTACATGATGATCCGCAACTCGGACGACTCACTTTCTATTCAAGACGCTTAAATACTTGGGGAGGTCCCTGTGGCACTTGAACTAAAGATAGGACTAGACTCAATTACATCTTATCGACGGCTTGCTTACAGCCCATGGCACGCTATTGCTGAATTCGTGGACAACGCGACTCAGTCGTATTTCAACTGCCGCCAAGAATTAGATGACGCGTTGGCACGTGAGAATGAGCGCCTAGAGGTTCGAATAGTATATGAGCGGGATAACGGTGGCTTGCTGCGCGTATTCGACAATGCTATGGGTATGTCCTACGAAGAACTGGAGAGGGCGTTACACGTCGGTCTTCCACCAGAAAACACTTCGGGACGGTCGAAATACGGTATGGGTCTCAAAACGGCCGCTTCATGGATAGGCAACATCTGGAGTGTCCGTACAAAAAAGCTAGGCGAGACCGTAGAGCATCAAGTAACAATAGACGTTGACGTTGTGTCGAAAGGCGGAAACGGCGCGCTGCCCTATTCGGCGACAGAGGGCGTAGACCCGGGGAAGCATTATACGATATTAGAAATTCGCAAGCACAACCGGATATTCCAAGGCCGCACGCTTGGAAAAATAAAAGACTATCTGCGGTCGATGTACCGTGTGGATCTGAGGTCGAATGGTCTCGTACTGGAGTGGCAACACGAACCGTTGGAGTGGGTCGACTTTCCGATGCTGGCTGACCGAGACGGAAATGAATATCGTAAAGATTTTTCCTTCGACGTAAACGGGAGCAAAGTTGACGGGTGGGTTGGGATCCTGAAACGAGGAAGTCGTGCTAACGCGGGGTTTTCAGTTCTACATTGTGGTCGCGTTGTACGAGGCTGGCCTGATGCTTGGCGGCCAAGCAGTTTGTATGGGCAGATACACGGCAGCAATGACCTTACGAATCAGCGGCTGGTAGGTGAAATCAATCTCGATGCTTTCGAAGTAAGCCACACGAAGGATGACATTTTATGGCTCGGAGATGAAGAAGAGCGAGTGGAGGAGGAGCTATACAAGCACTGCAGTTACTATCGAGAAATAGCTAAAAAGCCTTGGAAAGAAACAGATGATGGAAGAGGACCGTCGCAAAGCGACGTCGATGTGGCGGTTGATGAGTTCCGAAAGGAGCTCGAGTCCCCGGAGATGCTTGATCGCCTCGAAATAAGTGAGGTCATCCCTCCCTACGAAGTTGTGCGAGGATCGCTCGAGCGGATAACGAAGTCTACAGTGGACAGGCCGACGACATTCGGCGCTAACATCGGCGACTTGGCTGTCAAAGGCTATATAGAGGGCGATCTGTCGACAAACGATCCTTATGTTGTGATAGACACCGCAGCAGCCGACCATGTAATCGTACTTATTAACAAAGCGCATCCGCACTGGGCGCATCTAAAAGGTAGCGACGGAGTGTTGAATTACTTGCGCGAATGCACCTATGACGGTATCGCGGAATGGCGAGCTCGGCAAAAAGCAGGGCGGGTTGACCCGGATACAATTAAGCTACTAAAGGATCAGCTGCTGCGCGTGCCCTTTGAGATTGAAATGCATGCTATTGAAACCGCCGAAGAAGGAGCTTGAATCACCCGCAGGTTTTAAGATTTCACAGGCGACTTCGCCAAGCCCCTGGGGCCGTCAATCTAAGCCAGCGGCTTGCCACAACGGCTGGGAGGCGCGAACTTCTACGAAAAGATAAACTAAAGGTCGCTCGGGACGTCCATTGAGGCGCTCCACCCAAGAATTGATGGACATATTGCGCAGCCAGTAATGGAAAGCCTGTGCTTGCACACGGTTGACGTAGCCGATGCGGTCCCCCTTCATGTGGGCGTAGGGGTCGGAGCTTGACCTTGCACTTCCGACGCCTGTCGCGGCCGCTTGTATGGCAGGCGTTATATCCAGCCATCTCAGGCTACTCTGATGTGCCCTAAGCGCCGCCAAGCAGTGAAGTCAGTTCGGAGAAACCGATGACGGCGACGCCTTCGGCTTTCTGGTAGCGCTCCTCGCCTGAATAAACGATGAAACTGCCGTCCGGTTTCAGATCTGCGCGCGCATGGTGGAAGCCCTTGTCGAGTGTCGGCGCAAGGCTGCGCTTGATTTCTATAGCCCAGCGCTTGCCGCCAGGCAGGTCCAGCACCAGGTCAATTTCCGCGCCGGCCGAGGTGCGATAGAAGCAGGCTTGGGTTCTTTCCGGCGCCGCGCTTAGCAGATTTTCTATGATGAACCCTTCCCAGCTTCCGCCGGCGACTGGATGGCCGAGCACTGCTTCCCGATCATTGAGACCCAGCAGCGCGTGAACGATGCCGCTGTCGCGCACGTAAACCTTCGGCGATTTCACGAGCCGTTTGCCCACGTTCGCGTGGAACGGCTGCAATCGCCGCACCAGCAACAGGTCGACCAGCAGGTCGAGATAGCGGGCGATGGTTTTGCCGTCGACGCCGAGGCCGCGTGCGAGTTGCGCCGCGTTCAGCGTTCCGCCCTGCATGTGCGCGAGCATCGTCCAGAAGCGGCGCAGCGTTTCGGCCGGCACTCGCGGTCCGAGTTGCGGAATATCCCGCTCCAGGTAGGTGCGAATAAAGTTTTCGCGCCAGACGGCGCTGGCCTCATCAGATGCCGCCAGAAAGCTGTCGGGGAAGCCGCCCCGGATCCAGAGCTTTTCCTGCTGGTCGCCGTCGACTTCGAGCGTGTCGAAAGGTCCAAGCTCCAAGTAGGCAATGCGGCCGGCCAAAGTTTCGCCTGACTGCTTGAGAAGATCGATGGATGCGGAGCCCAGCAACAGAAACCGCCCGTGGGGGCGGTTACGGCGGCGCCCTTGGTCGATGAGCCCGCGGAGCGTCTGAAACAACTCGGGCATGCGCTGGACCTCGTCCAGGATCACGAGCTTGTCTTCGTGTCCGGACAGGTACAGCAGGGCGTCGCTCAGCTTCTCTCGGTCCGCCGGGTTTTCGAGATCGAGATAAACGCTCGGCCGCTCTTCCGCGATTTGTTCGGCCAGCGTTGTCTTGCCGGCCTGTCGCGGGCCAAGCAGGGCCACAGCGGGGAACTGGTCCAGCCGCGCGCGGATGGCCTCAGCTTTTTGACGCTGTATTAGCATCCTTGCAATTATGGCACGCTACGCCATAATTGCAAGGATGAGTGGAGGTTGAGTTGTGGTGGGCCCGCCAGGACTCGAACCTGGGACCAAGGGATTATGAGTCCCCTGCTCTAACCGAACTGAGCTACGGGCCCGTTGTGACCAAAATTAATCTTTTCGCGTTCAACCGTCCGTGGTGCCGTAACCAGCTCGGCATCCGTGCCTCGCGTTCGCTCCCGCTGCGAAATGCCACTGGCATTTCGGTCGGGGCTCACCCAACTGAGCTACAGGCCCGTTGTGACCAAAATTAATCTTTTCGCGTTCAACCGTCCGTGGTGCGATGACCAGCTCGGCTTCCTGCCTCGCGTTCGCCTGAGCTGCGGAATGCCACTGGCATTCCCGGTCTCGGCTCACCCAACTGAGCTACAGGCCCGCTGTAACCAAAATAATTTCTGTCGTGTTCAACCGTCCTTGGTGCCGTGACCAGCTCGACTTCCTGTCTCGCGTTCGGCTCCGCTGCGGAATGCCACTGGCATTCCGGTCTCGGCTCACCCCCGAGCTACAGGCCCGGCTTCGATCGGCGCTGTCGCCATCATGGCGCGAAACCGGCGCGGCAGCCCTCCGTTTACGCTCTCCGATGCTGCCGCGCGGCGTATAATTTGTCGTTTGCGCCGGAACGTGCTTGTCGGCTGCCTATAATACCTGCTGCTGTCGGAATTCCAAGGTTTTCCTGCTCTTATGTGGTTGCTCAAACTCGATCGCACGCCGCGACTGATCATCCTTAGTATCGTCCTCGGCATTATCGGCGGGTTCGGGGCGCAGCTCTTTCTGCTGCTGCTGCATTGGGGCGATGTCTACATTCTCGGCTTTATCGGTCATTATCCGACCATTCATGTCGCGGCGGCGCACGCGGCGGGCGTCGCGCCCGAGCCTTTTTCGCACTGGTATTGGTGGATGCCGGTGTCGACCACGCTGGGCGGGCTGGTTGTCGGGTTCCTGATTTACGGGCTGGCACCGGAAACCGAGGGGCACGGCACCGACGCGTCGCTGAACGCGTTTCATCGCAACAACGGGCGGATGCGGGCGCGGGTGCCGTTCGTCAAGACATTGGCGAGCGCACTCACGATTGGCAGTGGCGGGTCCGGCGGGCGCGAGGGGCCGACGGCGCAGATTGCTTCCGGGGCGGGGGCGATTTTCGGGCAGATCTTTAATCTGCCTGACGAGGAACGGCGGACCGTGGTGCTGATCGGCATGGCGGCGGGGTTGTCGGCGATCTTCAAGAGTCCGCTCGGGACCGCGATCTTCGCCGTCGAAATTTTGTATTCGCGCATGGCGTTCGAGGGCGGCGCGCTGATCTTCACGCTGATTTCGGCGTCGGTCGCCTATGCTGTCATTGGCGCCTTTTCGGGCTATACGCCGCTGTTTCTGCTGCCGCCAAGCACGCGCGTGATTCAGCCGCTGGATCTCGTCTGGTTTGGCCTGCTCGGTGTTCTCGCGGGCGCGCTCGGGGCGCTGATGCCGGCGGTGTACTACCGCATTCGCGACTGGTTCGCGGCACTTAAGATTCCCCGCTACTTCAAACCGGCGATCGGCGGGCTCGCGGTCGGGCTGATCGGCATCGCGGTGCCGCCGGTCATCGGCGGCGGTTACGGCTACATGCAGTTTGCGTTGCAGGGCGGCTCGGGGCTCGCGATGGGGCTGCTGCTGCTGTTCTCGCTCGGCAAGATTGTGACGTTGTCGCTGACGGTCGGCTCGGGCGGGTCGGCCGGCGTGTTCGGCCCGACGCTCTTCATCGGCACGATGCTGGGCGCGTCATTCGCGGCGCTCTTGCACCTGTTTCACATTCACATCGACGGTTCGTGGCTGGCTGTGGTCGGCATGGCCGCGGTATTCGCCGGGACCGCGCGGGTGCCGATTGCGTCAATGGTGATGGTGATCGAGATGACCAGCGGCTTTCAGCTCATCATGCCGACGATGCTGGCGGTGGCGCTGGCATTTATCGTGCAGTTCACGCTGACGCGCCACGCGAAGTATCCGACAATTTACGAGGGCCAGGTGTCGACGCCGGCCGACAGCCCGGTGTACCGCGACCTGTTCTACCAGACGGCCGCGGAACTGCTGCGCCGCCGGCAGGTGCGCCTCGATCGCGACATTCTCACCAGCGAGTTGCAGGTGGCGCTCGACCGGGGCGAGGGTGTGCCGTTGCGCCGGCGCGGCGAGCAGCTTTACAGCGTCAACGTGGTCGCCGGCACGCCGGTCGCGGGGCGGGAAGTGCGCAGTCTGGGGCTGGCCGAGATGGGGGTGCTGATTGTTGGGCTCATTCGTGGGGAAAGCGAGATCGTGCCCAATGGATCGACGCGGCTGCAGGTTGGGGATGGGCTGCTGGTGGCGGCGACGGCGGATTCGATTGGGGAATTTCGGGCGTTGGTGGCGCCGCCGCAGGCGGCGGGTGAGGAGACGCCTGCCGATCATGCGGAGCAGCATTCTGCGGCCTAACACCGCTGCCCGTTCGCCCTGAGCTTGTCGAAGGGCTCTTCTGCTTCAAGAGTGCTTCGACAAGCTCAGCACGAACGGAATTTTCTGAGCCTTTCGAACGGTCTGGAGGATGCGGCTTCGGCGTACCCTCACCCCTGGCCCCTCTCCCGAAGGGAGAGGGGAAACAAGAGTGAGGGGATTGGCGGGTTTATTCTTCGAGGAAGCTGCGGAGCTGCTCCGAGCGCGTCGGGTGGCGCAGCTTGCGCAGGGCCTTCGCCTCTATCTGGCGGATGCGCTCGCGGGTGACGTCGAACTGCTTGCCGACTTCTTCCAGCGTGTGGTCGGTGTTCATGTCGATGCCGAAGCGCATGCGCAGCACCTTGGCTTCGCGCGGCGTGAGGCCGGCGAGCACGCCATGGGTGGCTTCGCGCAGGCCCTCGGTCGTCGCCGAGTCGACCGGCGAGGTGACCGAGGCGTCTTCGATGAAGTCGCCGAGGTGCGAGTCTTCGTCGTCGCCGATCGGGGTTTCCATCGAAATGGGCTCCTTCGAAATCTTGAGCACCTTGCGGACCTTTTCTTCCGGCATTTCCATGCGGATCGACAGCTCTTCCGGCGTCGCCTCGCGGCCCATTTCCTGCAGCATCTGGCGGGAAATGCGGTTGAGCTTGTTGATCGTTTCGATCATATGCACCGGGATGCGGATGGTGCGCGCCTGGTCGGCGATTGAGCGCGTGATCGCCTGGCGAATCCACCACGTCGCGTAGGTCGAGAACTTGTAGCCGCGGCGGTATTCGAACTTGTCGACCGCCTTCATCAGGCCGATGTTGCCTTCCTGGATCAGATCGAGGAACTGCAGGCCGCGGTTGGTGTATTTCTTCGCGATCGAAATCACCAGGCGCAGGTTGGCCTCGACCATTTCCTTCTTGGCGCGGCGGGCGCGCGCTTCGCCGATCGACATCTGGCGGTTGATCTCCTTGATCTCGCCGATGGTCAGGTGCGTTTCTTCCTCGATCGCGATCAGCCGGTGCTGCAGGCGCAGGATGTCGTCCTTGAGCTGCTTGAGCGGCGCGGACCACTTGCGCCGCGCGCGGATCTGCTTCTCGATCCACTCGAGGTTGGTTTCGTTGTCCGGGAAGCTCTTGATGAAGTCGCGCCGCGGCATGCCGGCCTGGTTGACGCAGATCGCCATGATCTCGCGCTCCTGGTCGCGGATGCGGTCGACCATGCCGCGCAGGTTGGCGGTGATCAGTGTGACGACCTTCGGCACCAGCTTGAGCTGCAGAATCTGCTCGGCGAGGTCTTCGCGCGCCTTGATCGCGCTCTTGTGGCTGCTGCCATGGCGGTCCATCGCGCGCACGGTCTTATCGTGCAGTTTGCGGATTTCGGCAAAGCGGCGCGCGGCTTCCTCCGGATCCGGGCCGGTATCGACCGGCGCCTGGTCGGCATCGTCGTCCTCATCGTCATCTTCGCTGTCGGCGTCTTCGTCGACATCGGCGTCATCGGTCGAGGCGGCGCTGGCGGAGGTGTCGTCCTCCTCCTCGTCGGCCGCGGCTTCCTCGTCCGGCTCCGGCTCGACAAAACCGTTCAATAGATCGGTGAGCTTGCTTTGGCCTTCGGTGACGCTGTCGAACAGGTTCAGCAGCACCTGTGCGGTTTGCGGGTAGGTCACCAGCGCGGCGAGCGCCTGGTTCTGGCCTTCCTCGATGCGCTTGGCGATGCGGATTTCGCCCTCGCGGGTGAGCAGATCGACGGTGCCCATTTCACGCATGTACATGCGCACCGGATCGGTGGTGCGGCCGAACTCGGCGTCGGCGGCGGCCAGCGCCAGCGCGGCGGCGGCTTCCTCGGCAGCGTCCTCGTCGGTCGAGACTTCGTTGTCGGACAGCAGCAACGTATCGGCATCCGGCGCTTCCTCGTGCACCGTGATGCCCATGTCGTTGATCATGTTGACGATATCTTCGATCTGCTCCGGATCGACGATGTCGTCGGGCAGGTGGTCGTTGACCTCGGAATAGGTCAGGTACCCCTGCTCCTTGCCGCGGGCGATCAGAATCTTCAACTGCGACTGACGATCTTCGCTCATGCTCGTACCATTGGTTTCAGGTTGTCCGCATTTCGCGGACGAAAACGGTCAATTTTAGACCACGGCAGCAGCTGTTGCCAGCTTCAGCCGGGTTCCTGGTCGGTTTGCAGGCCGCTCAAGGCGCGCAGTTCCGCTTTTTCCGCGTCGCTCAAATCCTTGAGGGGCTTGGCTCTCAGCGCTTCGAAGCGCTGCTCGCGCGGGCGCGCGCGGAACTGCTGCAGGCGGCCGGCAAACTCCTGCTGGACGCCCTCTTCGGGGACCAGCAGAGGCTCGGCGGCGAGTTTTTCCAGGTGCCGGCCCTCGGGCCGCTGCCGCCAATGCTCCAGAATGCCTCCTGTGGTTATGTGGGGACGACCCCGGATAAACTCAAGTAATTCAATGAATAAGCCCATTCCCGGCAGCTCGACCCGGGCGAGGTCGGCGCTGTCGTCGGCCAGCTCCGCCAGCTCCGGGTGCTGGAGCAGCAGGGCGATGACGTGCTGCATCGGCGTCCTCGCGCCGGCGCGCTGCATTCGCCGCCGGCGCGCGCGCGGTGCCGCCTCGCCCGGCTCCATAAGCATAGCCAATCTTTCCGCACTCAGACGGGATATTTTCGCCAGTTCGTCGAGCAGCATCTGCCGGTAAACCGGGTCGGGAATCCGCGCGATCAGCGGTTTTGCGGCGGCGACCAGGCGGGCGCGGCCGTCGATGCTGGCAAGATCGCTGTCGGCGGCGAGGCGGTCGAGCAGGAACTTGGACAGCGGATCGGCCGTTTGTATCCGTGCCTCGAACGCTGCCGCGCCTTCGCCGCGCACCAGCGAATCCGGGTCCTCGCCGTCCGGCAGGAACAGGAAGCGGACCTGGCGGCCTTCGCGCACTTCCGGCAGCGTCGTCTCCAGCGCCCGCCAGGCGGCGGCGCGGCCGGCGCGGTCGCCGTCGAAGCAAAACACGACCTCGCGGGTGATACGAAACAGGCGCTGCAGGTGGTACGGCGTCGTCGCCGTGCCGAGCGTCGCCACCGCGTAGCGAATGTCGTGCTGGGCGAGCGCGATCACGTCCATATAGCCTTCGACGACCAGCAGGCGCGGGATATCGCGCAGCGCCTGGCGCGCCTCGAACAGGCCGTAGAGTTCGCTGCCCTTGTGAAACAGCTCCGTTTCGGGCGAGTTGAGGTATTTCGGCTCGCCTTTGTCGAGCACCCGGCCGCCGAAGCCGATCGTGCGCCCGCGCCGGTCACGGATCGGGAACATGACCCGTTCGCGAAAGCGGTCGTAGAAGCCGCCGGCCTCTTTCTGGATCACGAGGCCGGCGGCGGCGAGTTGCTTTTGCACCTTGGCGTCGCGGCCGAAGCGCGCCGCGAGCGTATCCCAGCCGCCGGGCGCGTAGCCGAGGCCGAATTCGGCGGCGATTTTGCCGTCGATGCCGCGGCCCTTGAGGTAGTCGATTGCCGGCGGGTGGCTCTTGAGCTGCTCGCGGTAGAAGTTGGCCGCTTCGCTCATCAGTTCCGCCAGCCCGGCGTCTTTCGGCTTCTCGGTGCCGGCCTCGGTTGGCACTTCGAGGCCGAACTGCGCGGCAAGCTGCCTGACCGCCTCGACGAACTCGAGATGGTCGTAGTCCATCAGGAAGCCGAGCGCGGTGCCGTGCGCGCCGCAACCGAAGCAGTGGTAGAACTGCTTTTGCGGGCTCACCGTGAACGATGGCGTTTTTTCGCTGTGAAACGGGCAGCAGGCGCTGAATTCGCGGCCGGCTTTTTTGAGCTGGACGCGGTTGCCGACGACCTCGACGATATCCGCGCGGGCGATCAGCTCGTCTATGAAGGACTGCGGGATCATGGGGAGAAGAGCGGGGTTCGGGATTCGGGGTTCGGGAATCGGGGCAGAACGCGCAGGACCGGATCGCTCCATTCTTGTCCTCCCCTTTGCGGCCGCAGGCCGGAAGGGGGAGCTAGAGGGGGATTTCTTCGCCCGAACCCCGAACCCCGAATCCCGAATCCCGTCGTCAAGATCATGCGACAAGCATAGTCTATCGCCAGGGTGTCAGGCGGAAAGCTTTGCTTTAACCTTGGCGCTGACAGCGCTCATGTCCGCGCGTCCCTGCATTTGATCCTTGAGCGAGGCCATCACGCGGCCCATGTCTTTCATGGACGTGGCGCCGGAGGCGGCGACGGCGCGCTCGATCATTGCGTCGATCTCGCCTTCCGGCAGCGGCTGCGGCAGATAGCGTTGCAGGATGTCGACTTCGCGGCTCTCGCGCTCGGCGAGATCGTTGCGGCCGGCAGCGGTGAACTGGTCGATCGACTCGCGGCGCTGCTTGACCATCTTGTCGAGCACCGCGATCGCCTCGCCGTCGTTGAGGCTCGACTGGCTGTCGATTTCGCGCTGCTTGATGGCGGCGAGGGCCATGCGGATGACGCCGAGCGTGTCCTTGTCGCCCGCCCTCATGGCGGTTTTCATGTCGGCGGTCAGCGAATCCTTGACTGACATTGGAGGGGGGTGGGGACGCTTAATATAAACGCGTGCGGCGGGCCTGTTCGCGCGACAGCTTCTTCATGTGACGCTTGACGGCCGCGGCCTGCTTGCGCTTGCGTTCCTGGGTCGGCTTTTCGTAAAACTCGCGGCGGCGAACTTCGGTCAGAATCCCGGCCTTTTCGCAGGCGCGCTTGAAGCGCCGCAGAGCGGCGTCGAAATGCTCGTGTTCTTTAACCCGTACGCTTGGCATCCATTGGCCCTTGATCGAGAGTGAAGAGCGGGAATTCTACGCGTGCGCATTTGGAAATGCAAAGTCGCTAGTGCTGAGCCGCTAGTACCTGGTGAAGAAGATCATTCTTGACTCCAGTACTAGCTACTAGCCTCTGGACCGATAGCAGAACGACTGTCATTGGTTCATCATTACGCAACCATGAGAATCCTCGGAATTGAAACTTCATGCGATGAAACCGCCGCCGCCGTTTACGACGGCGAGCGCGGCCTGCTTGCGCACGCGCTCTACAGCCAGGTCAAAATGCACGCCGAGTACGGCGGCGTCGTGCCGGAGCTGGCGTCGCGCGATCACATCCGCAAGCTCGCACCGCTGATCCGCACGGCGCTGGCCGAATCCGGCAGCACGCCTGCCGAAATCGACGGCATCGCCTATACCGCCGGGCCCGGCCTCGCCGGCGCGCTGCTGGTCGGGATCTGCCTGGCGCGTTCGCTCGCCTTTGCGTGGCAGAAGCCGGCGCTCGGCGTGCACCATATGGAAGGCCACCTGCTGGCGCCGATGCTCGAATCGCCCGCGCCGCAGTTTCCATTTCTCGCGCTCTTGGTGTCGGGCGGCCACACGCTGCTGGTCGAGGTTGCAGGCCTCGGCCAATACCGGATTCTGGGCGAGTCGATCGACGATGCGGTGGGCGAGGCCTTCGACAAGACCGCGAAACTCCTCGGGCTGCCGTATCCCGGCGGCCCGGCCTTGGCCAGGCTCGCCGAGGCCGGCGACCCGGCGCGCTTCAAGCTGCCGCGGCCGATGACTGACCGGCCCGGCTTCGATT
>DASSNE010000028.1:0-9028 GCA_035688265.1 Gammaproteobacteria bacterium | reverse complement strand
CATCGATAACGTGTCCACGGGCAATGCCCTCCAGAGACAAAACCTGGCAGTCAATGCCGTAGGTATCCAGGTTTCGCTGCCGATCTTCTCCGGCGGGGCCATAGCCGCACGCAGCCAGCAGGCGAAATATCAACACGTGTCTGCCGAAGCCGCGCGGCAACAGCAGGCGCTGCTCGTGCGCAGCAACACCGTCAACGACTTCAGCGACGTGTTGTCCGGCATCGCAAGCGTGAAGGCGCTGCGCGAGTCGGTGAAGTCCAACGCCGCCTCATTACATGCCACCGAAGAGGCCTTCAAGGTCGGCTCGTCGACTACATTGGATGTCCTGCGCGCGCGCGACAATCTGCTCAACGCCCAAACGGCCTACGCCCAAGCGCGCTACGCCTATCTGTTGTCGATGCTGAAGCTCAAGCAGGATGCCGGCACGCTGGGGCCGGAGGATGTAAAGGCGATGAGTGAGTACTTCACCGAGTTGCCAACAGGCGGTAATCAGCAGCCGTCGGTCACAGGAACTTCCGGAAAAGGAGGTGAAGCTTCATGACGGGAATCCTGTCGGATATCCGGTTCGGCTTTCGGCAACTCGCCGCCAAGCCCGGCTTTACCACCGCCGCGATTCTGACACTGGCGCTCGGGATCGGCGCCAATACGGCCGTCTTCAGCTTGCTGAACGGGTATCTGTTGAAGCCGCTGCCGTATCCACACGCGGAACGTTTGAGGGAGCTGCGGCTGTATATGCCCAAATACAGCGCTGGCGATTTCGGCTTTTCGGTGCCGATGTTCGAGGCGATCAAGGCGGAGACGACTGCCTTTTCCGGTGTCGCTGCGTACGACTACGAAATATCGACGCTGAAGGTTCGCGGGCGCGCCGAGGAGGTGACGGGCGTCCAGGCGACGGCGCCGCTCTTCGATGTTCTGAGCGCGCGTCCGCTGTTGGGGCGCACGTTCGGCTCCGAATCGAGCCAACCCGGGCACGGCCATGAAATCGTCCTGAGTTATGGCTATTGGCAGCGCGTCTTCGGCGGTAACGCCGACGTCATTGGGCGGAGCGTGCTGCTGAGCGGGACGCCGTTCGAAATTATCGGCGTGATGCCCGAAGGTTTCGCTTTTCCCGACCACGACGTGGATTTGTGGCAGCCGCTAATGATCTCACCCGCCGACCTGGAGCTGACCGTACGCAATATCACGGACCTCCACTTGGCGGTTCTCGGGCGGCTGAAGCCCCGCGTCGGTCAAAGTGTTCTGCGGCAACAAGTGGATGCCGCCATGGCACGCATGTGCGGCGCGTTGCCCGCCGCGGTCTGCGCGAAATGGCAAGAGCAGGGTTCCCAGGTACTGATTCGCGACTACCACGCGTACCTCGTCGGCGGCATCTCCTCGACGCTGCTACTGCTTCAGGGCGCGGTACTGCTGATTCTTTTGATCACCTGCGTCAATGTCGCCAACCTGCTGTTGTCGCGCATTCTCGGCCGGGGCCATGAAATCGCAATGCGCGCGGCGCTTGGCGCGACACGTATGGCGCTGGCCCGCCAACTGCTGGTGGAGGGGCTTTGCCTGGCGGCGCCCGGCGGGGCGGTCGGCGTCGGTTTGGGCTGGCTGGGTTTGCGGTATTTGTCGATCTCGTCGCTCGGAACCGGCCTCAGCATATTCGATATCGGTTTCGATTGGCGCGTGGGCTTGTTCGCGCTAGGTGCGGCGGTGGTGACGGCGCTGCTGGTGAGCCTGCTGCCGCTTTATCACCTGTCGAAAACCGACATGCAGCGTGTGCTGCAGGAAGGCGGTGGCCGCGCAACGGGCGGCGGGCGCGGAGGGCGGGCGATCCGCAACGCCCTGGTCGTTTCGGAGATCACGCTCGCCACGGCGCTGTTGGCGGGTTCCGGATTGTTGCTGCACAGCTTCGTTAACCTGACGTCGGTGAATGCCGGGTTCAGAAAGAACGACGTGCTGATGGCACGCCTGATATTCCCGGATGACGATGACGACTGGCCCGTCCACGCGGCATACGACGAGATTATCAAGCAGGTTCGCGCCATACCCGGGGTGGTGCATGCGGCGCTGGCATCGAATACGCCTTTTGGCGGCGGTTACAGCCATACCGTATTGAAAATCCCCGGCTACCAGCGTCCGCCCGACGCGCCTATTCCGTCGGTGACGCCGAATATCGTGACCCAAGACTACTTCGACGCATTCGCGATCCCGATTTTGCAGGGGCGTGGTTTCGAGCCGCAGGACGATCCTGACAGCCGTCGCGCCATCATTATCGATACCAGGATTGCGCAAACGTATTTTCATGGCGCCGACCCCATCGGCCGCCAGGTCCGGCTACCGCTATCGATGGGCGACGAACCTTTCACGATCATCGGCGTCGTACCGAGCGTCAAGGTGGAATCGTTGGCGAAGGCGACGCGTGCCGGCACGGTGTACGCGAGCGCATCGCAATTCGCCGAGGAAGAGATGGATCTTGTTCTCAACACATCGATACCGCCGGGCCGTTTGATCGAACCGTTGCGCAAAGCGCTCGCCGCGGCGGCGCCCGCGGTCGCCGTCGATGATATCCAAACAATGCGCCAGCGATTATCGGCAACGCTGCGAAACAAACAGACGACGATGGCGCTGCTGCTGGCGTTCGCTGGCATCGCGCTGGCGCTTGCACTGGTTGGCGTCTATGGCGTGATGAGCTATGCCGTCGGCCAGCGCCGGACCGAATGCGGCGTGCGGCTCGCGCTTGGGGCGCTGCCGGAAGATTTGTCCTGGCTGGTGCTGAAGGACGGCTTGCGACTGTTCGGCATTGGTTTGACCACCGGGCTGGGGCTCGCAGTGATTTTCGGTTTCGTTCTATCGTCACGATTATTCGGCGTGGAGCCTTACGATCCGTTGACGCTGGGCACAACCGTCGTCGTATTGGCCGCAGTTACATGGGCTGCCTGCTACCTGCCGGCACGACGAGCAGCAAAGCTCGACCCGGCCGTGGCGATGATGGAGCAATGATTTCTCTCTGTCATGCCTGCCTACGCAGGAATGACGGAGAATTGGAGGTAGTTGATATGCACGGCCTTCTTCAGGATCTGCGTTTCGGGTTACGCCAACTGGCAGCCAAACCCGGTTTTACCGCCGCCGCGATTATCACGCTGGCGCTGGGAATCGGCGCGAACACAGCAGTATTCAGCGTTCTCAACGGCTACCTGCTGAAGCCGCTGCCGTATCCGCAAAGCGACCGGCTAGTGAAAGTCGGGGTCGATTACAAGGCCATCGGCACCGGCCATTTCAGTATGTCGGTGCCGCTTTATGAATTGATCCGCGAGAATGCGACGGCGCTTTCCAGCACCGCGATATACAACTACAACTACGTCAATGCCAGGATCGGTGGCGGCTCGACGGTTCTGCCGGGCGTGGTGGCGACAGGGTCGTTGTTTAAAACGCTTGGTGTGAAGCCCGCTCTCGGGCATGAATTTTCTTCGGCCGCGAGCGAACCGGGTAAGGGTAGCGTGGCCGTCATCAGCCATCACTTGTGGCGCGACAGCTTCAGCGCTGATCGCGACATCATCGGCCAAATGATTCAATTGGACGGCAAGCCGGTCCGCATTATCGGCGTCATGCCGAAGGGTTTTATCTTTCCTGACCGCGGCATCGAAATCTGGACGCCGCTGACGATTTCGCCCGAGGATCGCGCCTTGGACCGAATGTTCATGCTGAGCCCCAGGCTCATCGGCCGCCTCAAGCCGGACGCCAGCCTGGAGGCATTGCAAACACAGCTTGACGCAGTTCGCGCGCACGTCGGCCGGGTGGTATCCGCCGATACGCGCCAAGAGTTGACGGATGCTGGCTTCTTCGTCCATGCCAAGACGTGGCGACAGGCACAGTTGCGAGGCCGTACGCAGACGCTCCTCTTGCTACAGGGCGCCGTGCTGCTGGTGCTGCTGATGACTTGCGTCAACGTCGCGAACTTGCTGCTGTCGCGCATACTCGGGCGTAGCCATGAAATTGCAATGCGGAGCGCGCTGGGCGCGAGACGGGCGATCTTGTCCCGGCAACTGTTAATCGAGAGTTTGTGTCTCGCGATTCCCGGCGGATTAGTCGGCGTGGGGCTGGGCTGGCTCGGCCTGCATTATTACGCGGCGCTGGCGTGGGGCGGCGTCGGCGGCCTGTTCAACAAGGCGCTGGATTGGCGCGTTGGTCTGGCCGCATTGGCTATGGTCGGCATCACCGTGATCATTGTCAGCGTGTTGCCAATACGGTATCTCGCGAAAGTGGATTTGCAGCAGCTCTTGCAACAGGGCGGGCGCGGCGCAGTTGCCAGTGGGGGTGCGCGGCGTGTCCGCAGCGCGCTGGTCACGATTGAAATGACGCTAGCGACTATGCTGCTGGCAGCTTCAGGACTGCTGCTGCACAGCTTCGTTAATCTGCAAGCGGTCGATCCCGGCTATCGCACGGATAACATCTTGATCGCCGGACTGCTCGCGCCCCGCGATGCGCGAACGAACAACGGCGCGCTGAACAATCTATTCGGGGATTTGCTCACGCGCGTGCGGGCACTACCGGGCGTTGAAGCTGCGGGTCTCGCAGGCTGGGCGCCAATGGGTAATAGCTCGCGGAGCGGCGGTTTCACAATACGCGGGCGCGAGCGGTCGGCTGGGAACGCCAAGCCGCAGGCGTTGCAAGATGCCGTCGATGGCGATTATTTCCGGGCGATTGGCCTGCCGATTCTCCGCGGGCGCAATTTCGATTCGCGCGACACGTCCGGCAGCCGCCCAGTGGCGATTATCGACAGCACGCTAGCGCACAAGTATTTCGATAATACCAATCCCATTGGTCAGCAAGTCCAGTTCTCCGAACAGTGGTACACCATCATAGGCGTGGTACCGGGCATCAAGCCGTTCGATTTGACGAAGCAGGGGCGGGGAACCGTTTATCTGAACGCCGCGCAGGCACCGGGAACGCTCATGCACCTGGTGATCTATACGGCCATTTCGCCAGATTTATTCGCCGAACCGCTGCGAAAGACGATCGCAGCAGTCAATCCATCGGTGGCAGTGTATGGCATTGAATCCATGCATGACCGGATCGTCCGATCGCTCGGCGACAAGCAGCGGACGATGACCTTGCTGCTGGTCTTCGGCGGAATTGCGTTGGCGCTGGCGGTCGTAGGCATCTACGGCGTGTTGAATTACGCCGTGCGGCAAAGAGTCTCGGAATGTGGCGTTCGCCTGGCGCTCGGTGCGCTCCCGACCGATCTGTTGTGGTTGATCATTCGCGACGGTTTGAAGCTGCTGACAGCCGGATTGGTCGTGGGACTGGCGCTGGCGGTGGCACTTGGCTATGTCTTGTCTTCGCGCTTGTTCGGCGTCGTGCCGTTTGATCTGCTGACATTGGCCGGAACGGCGCTGGTGCTGGCAGGGACGACGCTTGCCGCTTGTTATATTCCGGCTCGTCGTGCGGCAACACTTGACCCGGCCACTGCGATGATCGAGCAGTGACACTGGAGGTGTGACATGAATGGACTACGGACTGACATCCGTTTCGGCCTCAAGCTGCTGGCGTCGCGACCCGGCTTTACCGCCGCGGCCATTCTCACGCTTGCTCTCGGTATTGGCTCAAATACCGCCGTGTTCAGCGTGCTGAACGGCTACCTGTTGAAACCGCTTCCGTATCCGGATGGTGAGCAACTCGTTCAGGTCGACGAGAGCGAGCCAAAATCAGGGCTGGTCTATGGGCAGATGTCGATTCCGATTTACTTCGGCATTCGCGAGAACGTGACCGCCTTCACCAGCAGCGGCCTCTTTAAGGCGCACTCGTACGTGATCGAATCGAAAGGTGCGTCGGCGCGGGTCACAGGGGCGCAGGTGACGCCGTCGGTTTTTGCGGTATTGGGTGTCGAGCCGTTGCTTGGCCGAACATTTGCCACAACGGCGACGGAGCCAGGGCGCGGCGATGAACTGGTGCTGAGCTACGCGTTCTGGCAACGGCGGTTTGGCGGCGACTCCAACATTCTCGGCGCGACCATTCGAATCGCGGGCGAGGCGTACCGCGTCGTCGGCGTGATGCCGAAAGGTTTTGCCTTTCCGGATCAATCGGTCGCCTTCTGGAAGCCGTGGACGATAGCGGCGGCGGACCGCTCGATGGAAAACGTCTTCAGCTTCAGTCCGCACATGATTGCCCGCTATCGCCCGGGCGTTAACGCTGCCACCGCTTATCGCCAGCTCAACGAGGTGTGGGCGGCGCTCGGGCCTGAACCGGCGCGGCAGGCGAAAGCGGGCATCATCGCGTTCACACTGACGCCGTGGCGGCAAATCATTGGCGGCGACAAGAGTACGACTGTCCTGCTGCTGCAGACAGCCGTGCTTTTTCTGTTGTTGATTACTTGCGTCAACGTCGCCAATCTGCTGCTCGCACGCATCCTCGGTCGCACGCACGAAATGGCGCTGCGCGCCGCGCTTGGCGCAAGCCGGTGGCGGCTGGCGCGCCAACTGGTGATAGAGGGTCTGTGCCTGGCACTGCCCGGCGGCCTGTTTGGCATTGCGCTGGGCTGGTGGAGCCTGAGCTTCTTTGCCGGTTCCGCAATCGGGCCAGGCAATGCCATATTCAGCATTGCACCGGATTGGCGTGTGGCGGGATTCGCCGTCGTAGTCGTTGCGCTCACCGGCCTGATCGTTAGTCTGCTGCCGCTTTGGCATTTGGGCCGCACGGATTTACAGGGGGCGCTGCAGGAAGGCGCCCGGATGAGCGCCGGCCGCGGTGCGCGGCGCGTGCGCCAGGTGTTAGCGGTGACGGAGCTGGGTCTTGCGACCGTGCTGCTGGTAGGGTCGGGCCTGTTGCTGCATGGCCTGGTGCGGGTGGAGGCAATCGATCCCGGGTATCAACTTGAGAATGTCTTGCTGGCCGATATCGGCGTGCCGTCCAATGAATATGAAACCCCCGCCGCGCGCGTCGCTTTTTATCATGAGGTGCAGCGGCGACTGGCGGCGCTTCCCGGGGTCAAGACCGTGGGGCTGACGAGCGTGTTGCCATTCGAAAATCCCTCTCATGTTTCGGAGTTTGCGGTACACGGCTCGCGGCAAGGAAACCCGAGTGTCTACATCCAGACCGTAAACAAGAACTTATTCAACTCGCTGAACATTCCGCTTTTGCGCGGCCGTGGCTTTGACGGGCGCGAAACGGCCGACAGCCGACCGGTCGTCGTGATCAACAGGAAGCTTGCCCAGGCCGCGTTCGGGAACGCCGATCCGCTGGGTCAACAAATTCAGGTTGGCGACAACGCGTGGCGCACGGTGGTTGGCGTCGTGCCGACGGTCAAAACCAACTCGCTTTCAAGGCCGATCGATCGAGGCACGGCCTATCTGCCATTGGCGCAGGGAGAGCCGATGCGCTCCATGGGATTGACGTTAGAAACCACCGGGCCGGCAGCCGGGGTGATCGGCCCGTTGCACGAGGCTTTTGAGCAGATGGACTCGTCCGTGGTGTTATATAACGTCAAGCCGATCCATCAGCGCATGCTGGAGACCCTCGATCAGCGTGAAGCGACGATGAGCCTGGTGCTGGTCTTCGGCGGGATCGCGCTGGCGCTCGCGTTTGTCGGCGTGTATGGCGTATTGAGTTACAGCGTCCGACAACGGGCAAACGAGTGCGGGGTGCGTCTCGCGCTCGGTGCCGTGCCGCGCGATCTGCTGTGGTTGATATTCCGCGACGGGCTGACTTTGCTCGTATTCGGTCTCGGAATCGGCCTTGTGGTCGCGGTCGCGCTCGGTTACCTGGCTTCGTCGCAGCTGTTCGGCATCGCACCATTCGATCCAGCGACGCTCGCGGGTGTAGCCATTGTCCTTTCGGTGGCAACGCTGCTGGCCTGCTATCTGCCGGCGCGGCGGGCGGCGCGGTCGGACCCGGTTGATGCATTGCACGCCGAATAGCCGGTTTTGGGGCGGGTTTGGCTTGACCGGAATAGGCCGGTTCTTTACAATTCGCGGCTTGCACGATTCCTATTCCCCGGTAGCTCAGTCGGTAGAGCGGGTGACTGTTAATCACTAGGTCGGCGGTTCGAGCCCGTCCCGGGGAGCCACTTAAATCAAGCGCTTACGCCAATGTGTTGAAGCGTTTGATGAGGGGATTCTATGGCTCACCACGACAGAATTGAAACCAATCCGGACGTCATGTTTGGTAAGCCTGTCGTTAAGGGTACCCGCATTACGGTAGAGCAGATTTTGCGGAAGCTCGCTGCGGGAATGGCGGCCGAACAAATCCTTGAAGATCATCCTCATCTCACAGAGGCCGATATCCGGGCAGCGGAAGCATTCGCCGCCGATTACATGGCGGATGAAGAAGTTGCTTTTGGGTGAGCACTCCGCGCTTTCTCGCAGATGAAAACATAGCGGCACCTGTCGTTGGTGCGTTGCGGGAGGCCGGCTGCGATACCGCCTATGTCGCGGAGTCTCGAAGCGGCATATCCGATGATGAGGTTCTCCGGTGGGCGTGTGATGAGCGCCGAGTCCTCCTTACAGAAGATAAAGATTTCGGAGAATTGGTTTTACGTCTCAAACGACCTACCGCCGGAATTCTGCTCTTGCGCTTGCCGGAGGGTTCGTGGCGCAATCAATGGGCGCGCCTTCAAATCGTGCTCGAGAATCATTCCCGCCGTCTTGAGAATTCGTTCACAGTCGTCCAGCCCGAAAAAATTAGATTCCGCCCGCTCGCGTAGCTCCCGCATGTAACGCAACGTCAGCCCAATGCGCCGGCCAGCCGCTTCATCGCTTCTTTCAACTGCGACATGTCGGCCGCGAAGGACAGCCGGATGTAGCCGGGTGCGCCAAACGCGGAGCCGGGGACCAGCGCGACACCGCACTGCTCGATCAGCCGTTCGCTGAAGCCGACGTCGTCGGCGACGCCACTGACCTTATCGATGGCTTCGCGGCAGTCGGCGAAGGCATAGAAGGCGCCGTCGCCGGGCAGACAACGAACGCCGGGCAGATCGTTCAGCGCGCCGACGACATAATCATGGCGTTTCTTGAACGCGTGGCGCATCGTTTCGATGTGGCTCTGATCA
>DASSNE010000059.1:0-51399 GCA_035688265.1 Gammaproteobacteria bacterium | reverse complement strand
GGTGCGACCGGCAATCTTGCCGCCTTCGATAACAGCGTTTATGCGTGGGGCATGAGATTCTCTGCTGCCCGCGAACCCACCGATCGAGTCGCGGTAGTCAGTGTCGATCCCGCGGTCGCCGCATCCTCGGACAAGCTGAACCAGACGCTGACCGGTGTGACCGCAAAGCTCGACGCCGCCGGTGCCGGCGTGATCGGTTTTGTGCTGCCACCGGACCAGCTCGCCGCTGCCGGCGATTTCGGCGATCCTGCCGGCACCTTGACCACGACATCCGCCAAGGGTTCAACCGCTTCCCTGAACCCGCCCGACGACGACCAGGCAACGTTCCTTGCCAGTATTGCCGCCGCGCATAATGTCGTGCTCGCCGCGACCGTCGCGGGTGCCGCGGACGACGATTCGGCGTCGGGCGGGGCCACCGAGCTGCCGGATAGCATCGCGCTGAACGCGCTGCCGCGCTTCGGCAACCCGCAACCTCGCAACGATCTGCTGTCGCGCTTCATGCCGGTGCGCGCGCTGCGCGTTCAGCTCAACGTGCCGCCGGCGCCGCTGGCCTCAGCGGCAGTGGGCGTCGGCGTGCTCACCGATTCATCCGCGCTGACGGGCGCCGAGCCCGCGGTGCTGCGCACGGGCGACGCGATCATGCCCGACTTTGCGGTCGAAGTGGCCGCACGCGCGCTTAATCTGAACAATCTCGACATCGTTCGCGGCAACGGCCGCGCGATCGACTTCGGCGAGCGCGTGCTGCCCACCGACTCGCGCTTTCGGCTGTACCCGTATTTCTATGGCGGAGGCCTTGCGTCGTTTCCGGTCTACCCGGCCGATACGGTCATCGCGGGCTCGCTGCCCCAGGATACGTTCCGCAACAAGATCGTGCTGGTCGGCGTCACTGCGCCGGCGGCCGTGACGGGGCAGGCGACGCCGCAGGGCGACGCGATGACGCCGGTGATTTTCCAGGCCAACGTCATCTCCAGCATCCTCAAGGGCGAGCTGTATTCGGTACCGGCCTGGGGGGTCGGGCTGAGCGCCGGGCTGCTGTTCCTCATTGCGCTGTATTTCGTCTTTATCGTGCCGCGCCTGCGGTATCCGACGGCGGTCGCCATCAGCGTCGTGTTCGCGCTGGTGCTGCTTAACGCCGAGCTGCTGCTGATCATCGGACAGACGCTGTGGCTGCCGTTCGCGGCGCCGATCATCGCCCTGGTGCTGACGCATATCGTGCTCGGCTTCAAGCGCTTCCTCGACATGCGCATCGTCCGCTTCCAGTCCGACCTGTCGGAGACCAACCGGCTGCTGGGGCAGAGCTACCAGGAGCAGGGACAGCTCGATCTGGCACTGGCGCGTTATCAACATTGCCTGCCGTCGCCGCGGCTGGCGGCCGACTATTACGACCTGGGCCTGAGCTACGAGAGCAAGCGCCAGTTCGCCAAGGCCGCCACCAGTTTCCGGGCCGTGCGCAAAATCGATCCGAATTATCTCGACGTCGAACGGCGCCTGGAACGGCTCAACGACATCGAAAACCGGATGGTGCTGGGCGGCACGGCGACGCAGCCGGTTGAAGGGCTGATCATCGATTCGGAAGGCATCAGCAAGCCGATGCTGGGGCGCTATTCGATCGAAGAGCAGATCGGCCGCGGCTCGATGGGCATCGTCTATCTCGGCAAGGACCCGCGCATCGGCCGGACCGTCGCGATCAAGACGATGACGCTGGCGCGCGAGGACGATACCGATCCGCGCGAAGTCAGCCGGCGCTTCTTCCAGGAGGCCAAAGCCGCGGGCCGCCTCAGTCATCCAAACATCGTCACGATTTACGACGTCGGCGAGGACCAGGGCGTCGCCTACATCGCAATGGACTATCTGTATGGTGAAGATCTCAAGTCGCGCTGCCAGCCGAATAATCTGCTGGACTTCGACGAGATCATGAAGATCGGCTCACGCGTGGCAGATGCGCTCGACTATGCACACGCCAACCAGGTTGTGCACCGCGACATCAAGCCGGGCAACATCGTCTACGAGGCCGAGACCGGCCGCGTCAAGGTTACCGACTTCGGCGTAGCATTCCTGGCCGACGGTAACGCCACACGCTCGGCGGCCGTCCTCGGCAGCCCGTCGTACATGTCGCCGGAACAGGTGCAGGGCAAGCCGCTCGACGGGCGCTCGGATATCTTCTCGCTCGGCGTAACGCTGTTTCAACTGGCGACGGGCGAACTGCCATTCAACGGCCAGCCTATTGCGACGCTGATGTACCGCATCGCGACCGAACCGCATCCGCCGGTGCGCTCGGTACGCAGCGACGTGCCCCTATGCCTCGCCCGCATCATCGACAAGGCGCTGCAAAAAGCACCGGGCGAGCGCTACCAGAGCGGCGCCGCGATGGCGCGCGAACTGCGGCTGTGCTTGAGCAGCTGGCGGAAATCCAACGTCGCGCGGGCGGTGGAGGCCGAGAACAAGGCGTCCTAATGCTGGGCCAGCGCCCACTCAACATGCTCGCGCACGAGCGCTGATGGATGGGTTCGACGCCGCGCCAGAGCGGCGGTTACTTCGGGGTCCGACGGCGCATTTCCCAGTGCCACTGCGCAATTGCGCAGCCAGCCTTCGTAGCCGATACGGCGGATTGCGCTGCCTTCGGTATTCTTGAGAAAAGTCGCTTCGTCCCAGTTGAACAGCTCTACCAGCGTCGCGTTGTCGAGGTCGTGGCGCGGGGCGAAATCGGCTTCCGCCGTGGGGTGGGCGAACTTGTTCCACGGGCAGACCAACTGGCAATCGTCGCAGCCGTAGATGCGGTTGCCGATCGCCTTGCGAAATTCAGTCGGAATGGCGTCGCGGTTTTCTATCGTCAGGTAGGAAATGCAGCGGCGGGCGTCGAGTTGGTACGGCCCCGTGATCGCCTGCGTCGGGCAGACGTCGATGCAGGCGTGGCAGGAACCGCAATGATCGGTTTCCGGAGCATCGACCGGCAGCGGCAGATCGGTGTAGATTTCGCCGAGAAAAAACCACGAGCCGGCGCGGCGGTTGATCAGGTTGGTGTGCTTGCCGATCCAGCCGAGGCCGGCGTTGCGCGCGAGCGGCTTTTCCATAACCGGCGCACTGTCGGTGAAAACGCGGTAGCCGAATACGCCGCTGTCTTCCCTGACCAGGTCGACGAGTTGCTGCAGGCGCTTGCGCAGCAGCTTGTGGTAGTCGCGGCCGAGTGCGTAGCGGGAGATATAGGCACGGCGGCCATCGGTCAGATTTTCGTCGGCGTCCGCGGCGTCGGCCGGCCAGTAATCCATGCGCGCCGAAATGACACGCAGCGTGCCGGGTACGAGTTCGGAGGGGTGCGTACGGCGCCGCCCGTGGCGCGCCATGTAATGCATGGAGCCGTGGCGCTGCTCGCGCAGCCAGGTGATCAGGCGCGCCTCTTCGACGTCGAGATCGACATCGGCAATGCCGATCTGCTGAAAACCCAGCGAATGGCCGTGCGCCCTAATGCGCTCCGCAAGCTGGTCTGCGTTGACACAGTCCGTCATGACTCATCAGTCTGCCTTTTTTCGATGGGGCAGGGGCGCCGGTCCTCGCCGACATGCACGTAAGTCAACTGCGCCGTGGCAACCCTGCGGCTACGTTCCGCTTCGCCGGTCTGGCTGGCGAAGACAGTCACATCGACGGTCAGCGACGTGTTGCCGATGCGACTGACGTTGGCGTAGAAGCTGACCACGTCACCGACATACACCGGGTTCAGGAACTGGAACTCGTTCACCGAGACCGTGACGACGCGGCCGCCGGCACGTCGGTACGCGGGGATGGCGGCCGCCATGTCCGCGTGCGCCATCAGCCAGCCGCCGAAGATATCGCCGAGGCTGTTGGTGTCCTTGGGCATGGCGAGGGTGCGTACCATCGCCTCCTGATCGACAGGCGGATGATCGAAATACATAAATGCTCTTACAATGTTTCCCAGCCGGCGTCGGGCTTGAACCGGTCGCCGTAACGCGATTCCAGTTGCTGTAACCGGTCACGCAGATTTGCCGCGCCGGCGCTGCGTGCATATTGTATCGGGCCGCCGCGGAAAGGTGCGAAGCCGGTACCGAAGATGACGCCGGCGTCGATCAGGTCGCCGTCGGCGACGATGCCTTCGCGCAGGCAGGCGACCGCTTCATTGACCATCGGCAGAATCAGCCGGTCGGTCAGGTCGTCCGGACGGTTGCGCGCCTTGCTCCTGTCCTTGTCGGGTTTGCCGTCTTCGTAGCGATAAAAGCCCTGGCCGGTCTTGCGGCCCAGTTGCTTCGCCTTGACCTTGTCCTCGAGTTGCCGCGGTACCGGCTTGTCGTAGGCCTGGGCGAGAATCTTGCCGACAGACAGGCAAATATCCAAACCGACCGTGTCGGCGAGTTCGACCGGTCCCATCGGCATGCCAAAGTTGGTGGCGGCCTTGTCGACCGCTTCCGGCGCGACGCCTTCGCCGACCGCTTCCAGCGCTTCCATCAGGTACGGCATCAGGATGCGGTTGACGAGAAAGCCCGGCGAGCTTTTCACCGGTACCGGCAGGCGGTTGATGCGGCGTGCGAACGCAAGCGCCGTGTCAATCGCGGTTTGCGTCGTCGAATCCGCGTGAATGACTTCAACAAGCTGCATTTTCGCGACCGGGTTGAAGAAATGCAGCCCGGCGAAACGGTCCGGATGCTGCAGCGCGGTTTCAAGCGTTTCCAGGCGGATGCTGGACGTGTTGGTCGCCAGCAGCGCTTGCGCGCCCATCTTCGGCTCGACTTCGCGGTACAGGCTTTCCTTGGCGTCCGCATCTTCGATGATCGCCTCGATGATGACGTCGGCCTTGCTGATACCGTTGCCTTCGAGATCAGACTGCAGTCGCTGCTGCGCGTCCTTGATCTTTGCGTCGCTTTTCAGCTTCTTTTCGAACAGCTTGCGGCCGCGTTCCAGCGCCGGGTCGATGTAACGCTGCTCGCGATCCTGCAGGGTCACGTTGAGACCTTGCAGCGCGCACCACGAGGCGATGTCGCCGCCCATGGTGCCGGCGCCGATCACGTGGACGTGGTTGAACGTCGCATCGGACTGTTTGCCGAGCGATTTCAGCCGGTCGCGCAGCAGGAATACGCGCACCAGGTTGCGCGCGGTTTCGCCGCACATCAGCTCGGCAATCGAGCGCGCTTCCGCGATATAGCTGGCTTCGGACGTGCCGGCGTGGTGCTGCCAGAGGTCGATGATCGCGTAGGGCGCCGGGTAATGCTCCCGCTTCACCCGCGCCGCGACGCGCTTTCGCAGGCCGCCGGCGACGATTGGCCGGAACGGCGCGAACTGGAGCAATTTGAGCCACGGCGACGGCTGCGTTGTCGGCGGCGGGTTGAGCGCCAGCTTGCTGGCAACATCCTTGAGCTGCTCGGGTCCGGCGAGCTGATCGACCAGCCCGATCTCCTTCGCTTTGCGCGCGTTTACATTGCGGCCGGTCAGCATCAGGTCCATGGCGGCGAAGACGCCGGTGACGGCGACCGAGCGCACGGTGCCGCCGAAGCCGGGATGAATGCCGAGCTGCACTTCGGGGAAGCCGAGCACCGTGCGCGGATCGTCGGCGGCGACGCGGTAATCGCAGGCGAGCGCCAGCTCCAGACCGCCGCCGAGCGCGAAGCCGTGAATCATCGCCACGGTGGTGCAGGGCAGGGCTTCGAGCCGCGCGAAGACCTTCTGGCCCTGGCGGATGTGCTCGAACGCCTGCTCCGGGTTTTGCAGCGCCGTGAACTCCTTGATATCCGCGCCGGCGATAAAGCCGTTCTTTTTGGCCGAATAGATGACGACGGCCTTCGGATTCATCGCCTCGATCTGCACCAGCTTGTCGTTCAACTCGGCAATGACGTCGGCGGCCAGTACGTTGGTGCCGGAACCGGCCTTGTCGAAGCACAGCCAGACGAGGCCGTGGCCGCCGTCCTCGAGGCGCCAGTGCCGGTCTGCGTTGTGCGCGGGTGGTTGTCGATCGCTGTCAGCCATGATTATTCTCCGTGTGTGCGGGGCGGTCGATAAAGCTTGTGCCCGGCGGCGTCGTGAGCAGTTGCTGGCGGATGTGCTCGCCGACGATGACCGCGGTGCGATAGCGGCCGTTGCCGGGATCCGCCGCGGGCTGCGCTACGAAGTTGCGAAAGCTTTTCCGCTTGAGCTGCGCGGCCTGCCGGTAAACATCATACCAGTCGTGCTCGGCACGATCGCCGAATTTCGCGGCGCCATAATAGCGTAACAGCCGCGTACGCAGCGTGTTCGCGGCCAGATCGTGATGGATGGCGTCCGGCGCCGGCTTTGCGCCGGTCTCGCCGTGCGCCGCCGGACTTTCCAGCAGTAACATCCTGCGGTCAATGGCCGCCATGATTTCCTCGCGCAACGCCGTCAGCGGCTGCGGCTGCTCCAGCACGCGGCGCTCGGTCTCGAGAAGTTCATTGCGCACGGCCGCGAGCGCCGCATCGTCAAGCGTCGTTGCCGGTGTCTCGTCGGCAAACGCGGCGGCCGGCGCAAGCACGCCCTGGCGCCAGGCCTGCCAGATATCGTCGATGGAGACCGCGGCGGAATCGGGCGGCGGCGCCGGCTTCAGGCGCCGGCGCATCGAGGCGCGCAAGGTCAGAAACAGCGCGGCGAATACGGCGCCGCCGGCCATCGCGCCGATCACGATCGAAATGATGACGGCCGAGACGGGGACGCCGTTCACCGCGGCTCCGTGCCGGTCGACTGAACGACGCGCGGTGCCGCGTCGGCTTCGATTTCAAAGTCGCACACCAGCGGCAAATGATCGGAATAAGGGACTTTCGGAATGTGAAAGTCGGTCACGCGGATGCCCTTGCCGTACAGGATGAAGTCGAGCTGCTTGCGCGGCGAGTGGCTGGGATACGACGGCTCGGCCAGCCGGTTGGCGCTCTTCAGCCCGGTGGCGGCCATGAACAGCTCGATCTCGTAATCGCCGCGCAATGTGTTGAAGTCGCCCGCGACAATCAGCGGCTTGTCAGTCGTCTGGACGAGCGTGTGCAAATGCCGGAGCTGGTAGTGGCGGTGGCGGTATTTCAGCGACAAATGCACCAGGAACACGCTCAGGTTGTCGAGTTCGAGTTCAAGGATCAGCCGTTTGATGCCGGCGTCGAAATAATGGATATGCTCGCTGCTGATGTGGCTGCCGGTGATGAAGGCGTTGCCCTGCTTGCGCATGATTGGCAAATGGTTGCCGAACGACTTGACGCCGTACTTCGTCTGGTAAGAACTGGCGTGGCCGAGCGCCGCCGCAATCGCGTCGGCCTGGTTGACGGTCCGGGAGCGCAGCGAGCCGGTATCGACCTCGATCAGTCCGGCGATATCCGGCTGCATTTCAACGATAAACTTCGTGATCCGGCGCAGATTATGGGCGGTATCCTTGATGTAGCCGATACCCGGCAGCGGCCAGTTGAATGCCAGGCCGGATCCCGTGGCATAGCGCATGTTGTACAAGAGAAATCGCATCGCTTCGTCAGCACACCGCTTTGTATATCATAGCTCCCATGACCGCCGAACAATCCACCATCGCGGCAAGCGACGCTCTCGACTTTGATTGCTTTATCGAAGGCGATACCGCCTACGACGCGATGCTGGCCGCCATTGCGGGCGCGCGCCGCACGATCCGCCTGGAAGCCTACATCCTGGCCGACGATGAAGTCGGCTGGCGCTTCGCCGAAGCACTGGCGAAGCAGGCCGATCGCGGCGTGGACGTACGCGTGCACATCGACGCGGCGGGGTCGCTCTTCTGGCTGTCGCGGCGCCTGCCGCGGCACTTGCAGCAGCATGGCGTCCGGGTCCAGTGGTACCACCGGATCGGCTGGAGTCCGGTCCGCTACAACCGCCGCAACCACCGGAAAATGCTGATCGTCGACGACACCGTCGTCTATCTCGGCGGCATGAACGTGCATCGCGAAAACTCCCTTAGCGTGTTCGGGCAGAAACGCTGGCGCGATACACATTTCGCGCTGCGCGGACCACTCGTGCAGCAGGCGATAGACCTGTTCGATGCACTGTGGCGCCACCATCGCGAGCCGCCGTGCGCGGACATCACGCTGCACCACACGGCGCTGATTACCAACCGGCCGCGGCGCTGGAAACACCTGCTCAGGCAGCTTTACGGCAATGCCTTCGCGGCCGCGAAAAGCACGATCTATCTTACCACGCCGTACCTGGTGCCGGACCTGCGCATCCAGCACGGAATGACGGCCGCGGCGCAACGCGGGGTGGATGTGCGCCTGCTGGTGCCGCGCCACAGCGACAGCCTGCTGGCGCAATGGGCGGCGCACGCCGCGTACGAGAGTCTGCTCCGCAAGGGCGTGCGGATTTACGAGTACCTGCCGCGCGTGCTGCATGCAAAAACCGCGGTCGTCGACGGCCATTGGAGCACCGTCGGAACGGCAAACCTCGACTACCGCAGCTTTTTCCTCAATTATGAACTGAACCTGGTGACCGCAGATCGGCGGCTGGCGTCCGTACTTGAAAAGCAGTTCCTGAAGGATATTCGGGAAGCGGAGGAGGTCCGGCTCGACCATTGGGTCCGGCGGGGTCTGCCGGATCGGGTGACGGAATTCATCGGGTGGCTGGGCCGACGCTGGCTATAGTATAATTCTTCGGCTTTAGACGGCCTTTTCATAAATATGAAATATTCTGCGCGGCGGGCAGGGCGGCTCTGTTCGGGCAGGGTTTTGTCAGTTTGCAGATTCAGGAGTCACGAATGCGCAAAGAGACCGCTCCGTCGGCCGAACAAATCGACGCCAACCGCCGCAAGTTTCTGATCAGTGCGACTTCGGTCGTCGGGGCCGCCGGATTTGCCGGCGTGGTTTATCCGTTCGTCGAGACGATGTTCCCCAGCCGCAAGGCGGTCGCCGAAGCGCAGCCGGTGAAGATCGACATCAGCAAAATCGAGCCCGGCCGGCAGATTCAGGTGATGTGGCAGCACAAGCCCGTCTGGGTGCTGCATCGCACAGACGAGCAGCTTGCGACGTTGCAAAAGCGTGACAACCAGCTCAAGGACCCGAAATCGACTGCCGCGCAGCAGTTGCCGCAATACGCCAACCCGACGCGCTCGCTGCGGCCGCACATCTTTGTCGTGGTGGGCATCTGCACGCACCTCGGCTGTATTCCGGACTACAAGCCGAAGCCGGGCTCGGTGAGTCCTCGCTGGGAAGGCGGATATCATTGTCCCTGTCACGGCTCGCGCTACGATCTGGCCGGCCGGGTGTTCCAGGGCTCCCCGGCGCCGGCCAATTTGCCCGTGCCCCCGTATTATTTCATCAACGACAAGGAAATCATGGTCGGCCAGCTCAAGGACGGTTCCGAACAGCACTGGACTCCGAGCAACTGGTAGGTGCGACACGGAAGGATCCGCCAATGGAACGATACGGACATCGGCATGAACAACAGGCGGCTTGAGTCATCATGGCCGAGCGCCTGATGCAAGCGATTCGGGTCCGCCGGTTCGGCGGGCCCGAGGTGCTGTGCTGCGAAGACGTGCCGATTCCGTCGCCGGAACCGCGGCAGGTGCTGGTGCAGGTACATGCCGCGGGTGTCAATCCGGTCGATACGTACATCCGTACCGGTACCTACGCCCGCAAACCTGATCTCCCATACACGCCCGGCTCCGATGCCGCAGGCATCGTTGCAGCCCTCGGCCGCGATGTCGAAGGTCTTGCCGTCGGCGATCGTGTCTACACGTCGGGCACGGTATCAGGCAGCTACGCCGATTACGCGATCTGCAACGACCGGCAGGTGTTCCGCTTGCCGGTTCATACTGAATTCACCCAGGGCGCCGCGCTCGGTACCCCGTACGCGACCGCCTGGCGCGCGTTGTTCCAGCGCGGCCGTGCGGTTGCCGGCGAAACCGTGCTGGTGCATGGCGCCACCGGCGGCGTGGGGCTGGCCGCGGTACAACTCGCCGCGGCGGCCGGTCTGCGCATCTTCGCCACCGGTGGCAGCGATGAAGGCCGCGAGCTGGTGCTGAAGCAGGGCGCCCACGAAGTCTTCGACCATCACGCCGACGATTATCTCGAGCGCATCCAGGCCCACAGCGGTGGTATCGATCTCGTGCTGGAAATGCTTGCCAACGTCAATCTCGATCACGATCTTGAGGTACTTGCGCCGGGCGGCCGCGTCGTCGTGATCGGCAGCCGCGGGAGGATCGAGATCGATCCGCGCCGGACGATGCAGAAGGAAACCGCGATCTTCGGTATGACGCTGTTCAACGCCAGCGAAAAGGAAACCCGCAGCATTCATGCCGGCCTCGGCGCCGGTCTCGCGAACGGCAGCCTCTCGCCGGTCATCGGGCGACGCTTTGTACTGGCCGATGCCGCCGAGGCGCACCGGGCGGTGATGGAATCGAACAGCCATGGCAAGATCGTGCTGCTTACGAGTGAAGGGGAAAAGGACGGCGGCTGAGCCGCAGTCTCACTAGCATGCGCGGCAAATGGATTTTCGCCGGTATTCTTGCCGCAGCCACCGCCCAGGCGGCACCGTATCACTTGCCGCCCACGGAAACGCATTGTGTCATAGGTACTCATTCGTTCCCGGTCCACATCGCCGCCACCGTCGCCGAGCGCGCGAAAGGCTTCGGCGAAGCGCCGCCGGCGCTCATTCAACATGCCGCAATCCTGTTCGTTTTCCCGTCGAAAGGTGTGCGCGTTTCAGGTTTGACGTTTTCGTTCGGGGGCGGGGCGAATCATCCGCCGTCGGCGAGCGTCGACTGGTATTTCAACATGCGACACATGCTCGCGCCGCTGGACATCGCCTTTATGAATGCGGACGGGCGCGTGCTCGCCGTGCTGCGCATGGTGCCCGGCCGAAAGCTGTATCGTCCGGACCAACCTTACGCCGCCGCGCTCGAGGTCGCAGCAGGACGCGCGGCGAAGCTCGGTCTTGAGCGGGGAGCGCGTCTGATATGCGGTCGTGAAGCGCGGGGGGAGGGCGGTCATTAAAGCCATGCCCGCAATCTTCATCGGTCATGGCACGCCGATGAATGCGCTCGATCGAAACCGGTACACGGAGGCCTGGCGGCTGGTGGGCGCAGGCGTGCCCCGGCCGAGAGCCATCCTCGCGATTTCGGCGCACTGGTACATCAATGCGACTGCCGTCACGGCGATGGCCAAGCCGCGAACCATCCATGACTTTTATGGCTTTCCGCAGCCACTGTTCGACGTGGAATATCCGGCGCCGGGCTCACAGGATGTTGCCGCCGAAGTCGCCGAAACCCTCAAGCCGGTAACTGCCGGGCTCGACCACGACAGTTGGGGCATTGATCACGGCACCTGGTCGGTGCTGGTGCACATGTTTCCGAACGCCGACGTTCCGGTTGTACAACTGGCGATCAATGCGCTGAAGCCGTTCGACTATCACTTTGATCTGGGCAGGCGACTTGCGCCGCTGCGTGACAAAAACATATTGATCCTGTGCAGTGGCAACGTCGTGCATAATCTGCGCCGGGTCGAATGGACGCAAACAGACGCCGCGTTCGACTGGAACCGGCGTTTCGACGAAGCGGCCATGACGATCATGGAGGGCCGGCCGGAGGACATCCTGGGCCTGTCGGAGCATCCCGATTTTCGTGCGGCCGTCCCGACCCCGGATCATTTCATTCCGCTGCTATATCTCGCGGGCTTGGCGGCTGCCGCCGGCGAACCGGCGAAAACGCTTATCAGCGGCTACGCGATGGGCTCGCTGTCGATGACGGCTTACGCGCTGGGTGCGCATCCCGACCTGCACTCGGAAATCGAGCGTGGCGCGCTGCCACTCAACGATGGGGACGGAGAGCAGTCGAACATCTAGCGTTCGTTCGCCTCCGGCCAGTACGGCCGGCGCTCGCTGCTGGACGTTGGGCCGAATGATGCGAAAGAATAGGGCGACAACGTGGGCAGGCACGGATAGAAATGAAACAGTCTTTCGCGATGTGTCGCGGTTTTCTCGAGCACTTTGCCAAGTTCAGTATCGCGGAGCTTCTGAATATCGTACTTCCGCGGCGTAAAGCGCTGGCTGAGTTGCGCGCACAGTGGGGAAAGCCGGGCACCAGCGAGCGTTGGCTCGCTAGCGAATATTTTGATCTTCTCCGACACGGCGATGCATCGGTTCGGGTCGACGACAAGACGTATGCCGACCTGGAGATGGCGGCGATTTTTTCCAGCCTTGACGCCACCGTGACGCCGGTGGGAAGTCAGGTGCTTTTCAGGCGGTTGCGTACTTATGATCTTCCGGATGAGTTGGCGGCAAGGTATTCGGTCTACACAAGACTTCAATCCGATGTGGCGTTGCGGGAAGAACTTCAACTCAGGATGCTGCGGCTGAAAGATGAATCGAATGCTTGTATTGCCGATTTCATCTTCGGTGAGTTGCCGCCGACTCCAAAATATCAGAGCTGGCTGTTTTTATGGAGCCTGTTGTCAATCGTCGTACTGGCGGCCGTAATTGTATTGTCCTGGTCGGTTTGGATATGGATAGCGGTGGTCTTTGTCAATGTAGCTGTCATGTATCGTGTTTATTCGCGCACGCTGCGTGATGGAGAAACGCTGACGGGCTGTCTGCGATTGGTGAAAGTGGCGGATGACCTTGCATCGAGCCAACGGAATTCGTGGCTTCCACAATTGACCGAGCTTTGCGATGAACGGCGGAACCGAAACGATGTGGTACGGACGTTGCGGTGGTGGCGTTCAATTTTCAAGATCCCGTTTGTAGAACCGGCTGTCGCCTTGTTGAACGCGGCGTTTCTCGTGGACCTACTTGTGCATTTTCGCGCCATGAAACAATTTGCGCGAGTCCGCCACAAGCTTGCTGCGTCGTTCAAGCTGGTCGGGGAAATAGACGCAGCAATCGCCGTTGCCTCATGGCTCGACTATTGCCCGAAGCATTGTCGTCCGACGCTGATTAACGAGCCGGTGCTGGAGATCAGCGACGGACGGCACCCGTTACTCACGAACGGCGTCGCAAATTCGATCCTGTTGGATCAACGGTCGATACTGGTCACAGGATCCAATATGGCGGGCAAGACGACCTTCATCAAGATGATCGGCGTCAACGCCTTGTTGGCTCAAACGCTGGGGTTCTGTCTCGCTTCCAAGGCGACGATTCCTCGCGCCCGTATCATGGCTTCTATTCAGGCCAGGCACTCTGTGGGATCGGGAAAGAGTCACTATTTTTCCGAAGTCGAGACGATTCAATCGTTACTTGCACAAAAGGAGCAAGGTGATTGCGCGATTTTTGTCGTCGACGAGCTCTTCAGCGGCACCAACACCGTGGAACGGGTGGCGATCGCACGCGCGGTACTCGAGTCGCTCAGCGAGTTATCTCTGGTCTTGGCGACTACCCATGACGTTGAATTGCAGGCGGTCCTGAAAGACCATTATGATCTTTATCACTTTCAGGAAAGCCCTGATGTGGATGGTTTTTTCGATTACAAGCTGCGCCGCGGCGCCACCACTAAACGCAATGCGATCCGGCTGCTCAAGGAGATGGGCTTCCCAGGCGAGATTATCGCCAAGGCGATGACCTACGCGAAGCAACAACCTGAACAGGCTCTGAACGATACAGAATCGTAGCAGGCCGGTTTGCCGTACCAGTCGGTACTTCGCATAATGTATATTATGTCATAAGGGATTAGGTCAGAAATCCATCTTCAAACCTACATAGATTCCATGCGGCATGATGCTCAGTACCAGCGGCGCTTTGAGCTGGTGCGCGTACCAGCCCGCCAGGAATCCCACTGCGTAGCCCGCCAAAACATCAGTTTGCCAATGTCCCCAGGTTTTTACTCGCGCGACCATGTCGTAAGCCGGCAGGATTTCAAGCGCATAGACCCATGGATTGTCATGGCCATATTCCAGCACGAAGGGTGTAATCGATGCGGTAATCGCAGAAACTTCGCCGCTGGGAAAGCTGAGATAGCTGCAACAGCCCTGGAAGAATTTATCGGGGTCGTTGATCTGTTCCGGTCGCGCCCTCTGAAAGACGCGTTTCAGGATGAATGTCGAACCGCCGGCCATGACGGAGGCGTCGATCGACTGCCAGAACGTTTTACCGACGCGGTTTTCGCCACCTTCCCAGAGCGCTCCGGCAATTTCCGCCGCCAGCACACCGCGCACGACGTCGAGCTGAATGCTGCGATGCCAGATGCCGCTATTGTCGTAATTCACGCGATGATCGATACCGAGAGGACCGCCGGCCGCCCATGCCGCTGGTGCAATCAGCACAAAAAGACATAGCATGCATGAGGCAGCTCGCGCCGGGAAACATTTTCTGGGAGTCATGCTATCTAGCGCCTTCGACTGAACTTTGCATGCGCGGACGCGATTGCAAGCGAAAGCTATCACGGTCAGTGGCGGCGCAGAATTACGATTTATTAACCTCCCGTGCCATTGCCGTCGTGGTCGTCGATCACGAGGATTTTGCCGTGCGACGGGTCGCAGACAAACGCCTTACTGCCATTGGTAGCCACGCAATGAGCGCCTTTCGCGGTGCGCCAAAGGCTGATGCGGTGCAATTTCCCGCTGCCGCTTACGGCAATGACGGCCAGCCTCCCCTGCTTTGCGCCCGGCACATACAGATGATGCAGCCGCGTGCTATACGCGATGATGTCGATGCCGGCCGGCGCCTTGATTGTCGCAATAACCCTGCCGGTTGCGGTCGACAGTTCGGCCACCTTGCCTTCGGTGCAGGCGACCAGCAGGTGGCTATGGCCGGCGAGCGCCAGGCCGCGCGAACCCTGGCAGGTGTTATGCCATCGTGCCACCACTTTTTTCGTGCGCGTGTTAATAGCTACTGTCGCGCTGTGCCACAGATTGGTGTAGGCGCGCTGCCGCGCATGATCAAACACCAGCGCTTCGGGGCCGCCGGGAATCGCGATGTCCGTGTCGTGCCGCAATACCGGCTTGCCGTTGTGCGAGGTCAGAGCGAACACTTCAATCTGCTTCTTGTCTGGTTCCGTGACCCACACTTCATGCCCGGCGGCGAGATAGCGGACATAGTCGGGTTCGGACTGCAGCGGTTGGCGCAGCAAAACCTTGTGGTCGGCGGCGTCAACGACAATGACCTGCTGATTGGTACGATCGGTAGCGAACAGCAGCTTGCCGTCCTCGGCGACCGACGTAACGCCTTCGCCGTGTCCGCCCCGATACCGGGATCCGCGGGCCAGCGGTCCAATTGTTGCGATGGATAGCGTCGCTGGATTGATCAGATCGAGGTCGCCGGTTGCGCCGGCCGGCACCAGAACACGATCGAGCCGCGACGAAAAGCCAAGGTCGTCAAAGCCGATGCCGTGCGACCCACCGGGCATCGTGAGCACTGCACTCGGGGAATGCACCAGTTGATGCGCATCGGCGATGCCGCCAGCCAAATAGAATGCGACAAGCAGCAGGATCGACATCCTGCCCGCAGCGAGCACCTTTTTGTTGTGTTTCATGTTGTCAGTCCGTGTCGAATTGATCCCACCAATGATGCGCCGGCGGTTCAGGCGTCGGCGGGATCGGTAAACGGTTTGCACCCGGCAGGACGCGGAACAGCGTCAGGCCACCCTCCGCCTTGAACGTTTTGATCTTCTCGAAATAAGGCGGCGCCGGTGCCGGCGAAAGCCGTTGATTGGCGTCGTCGCTATGCCCGTCCGGAAGGTATTCGCGATTCACCAGCACGTAGTCGCCGGCTTTGATGCGGCCGTCGTGTATGTCTCGATAGAGCGCGCGCGCGGATCTGACGTACGGCAACGGCGCACCAAGTTCATACAGCTCCATCGAGCGCGGCCATTGGTACGTGATCAGCTTGCCGGGGTGCGCGTCGATCGTCGCTTGCAGCTTCCCGTAAGCCGTCATGTCCAGCAAACGCGGCCCGGCAATCGGCAGAACGACGATTACCAGCGCCGCAAACACCGCCAGAATTCCCACCGCGCACCGCCGCAGCCACACATGAACCCGGTCGGTGCTGATGCGGTGCAAAACGCACCCCGGCACGGCCAGCGCCAGCATCGCGATCGCGGGCGCGGCCGGAAGCATATATTTGCCCTGCTTGGATTGCGACAGCGAGAAAAACAGCAACGTCCACAGCGCCCATAGCAGCGGCAGCCGCCACTCGGTCCGCCGCACGCGCCGGAGCGCGAACACGATGCCGATCGGGAACAGGAACGCGAGCGGGAACAAATCGTAGAAGATCGTTTTGCAGTAATACCACCAGGGCTGCAGGTGATCGAAGCCGACCAGGAAGCGGACGACGTTTTGATACACGACTACCGCACGTACGAAGTCCCACCCCACAACGAAGCCGGCCGCGATATACCACGGCGCGTTGACCAGCAACACGAACCCAAGACCTTGAAACGGCTTGATCGCGGCAATGCGCCGCCAGAGACCCGCAACTCCGCCGTGATCGAGGCTGTTGGCAACCAGCATGTCGAGCCCAAAGACCGGCAGCGTAATCGCCAGGCCCACCGGCCCCTTCGCAAGTGTTGCGAGCGCCACCCCGCCCCACAACTCCCAGTTGAAGCCGCGGCGGCCGCTGACGTAGCCGCTGAACGCGATCAGCGTGCCGAGGATCAGCACGCTGTCGGATTGGGCGGTGAAGAAGCCGTAGAGGATGCCCGGCAGCGCGGCCGCCGTCAGCGGCAGTAGAATCAGCGGCCAGTTCGGGAACAGTCGGCGTTGCAGCCTCGGCAGCCACCCGATCCACAGCAGCAGCGCGAGGTAGCCCGGCAGGCGGATGGCGGCGGGTATCGGCAGCCCCGCCAGGTGCCCCACGAGTCCCAGCCAGAAATACAGCGGCGGGTACTCGATATACGGCACGCCGTTCTTGATCGGAATCAGGTACTGCCCCTGCGCCGTCATCTCGCGAATGACTTCGGCGAACCGCGGCTCCATCGACGGTACCGGCGCATGATTGAACAGCGCGAAGGCAAAAATCGTGCCGACGGCGGTCAGCAGGACAGCGAGGGGATGTTCTGCACTCCACGCGAGCAGTTCATGCCAGACGCCAACGCTGGTTCTTGTACCGGTCTGCGGCGGGCTTAAATCGCGGATTTGCAAGGGCGGCTACGCGGCGGGGACTCGTTTGCAGACTAAAGACGCGCCTTCGCCCGATCAACTTACGATTGTGTAATCTTCCGGCAACATCGGCCGATAGTGCTAATCTGACGTAAAAATGGCGTGATGAACCGTCATACGATTGTCACATTGCGGCAATAGACTCGCATCCCGCTACGCGGATGAGAAAGAACCATGCAAGACAAGCACATACTGGTGGTTGAGGATGAGGAGCCGATCAGCCGAATGATCCGGTTCAGCCTGGAGCGGGCCGAATTTCGGGTCAGCGATGCGGCCGATGCTGCCGCAGCGCGTCTTGCGATCGCCAATGCACGCCCCGATCTGGTACTCCTCGACTGGATGTTGCCGGGGATGAGCGGACTTGAGCTGGCACGAGAACTGCGCGCGGACGCGGCAACCCATGACCTTCCCATCATCATGGTGACGGCACGCGTCGAGGAAGAAGACCGCGTCCGCGGCCTTGATCTTGGCTGCGACGACTACATCACCAAGCCTTTTTCGCCGTCGGAACTCGTAGCCCGCATCCGCGCCGTGCTGCGGCGAACTGTGCCGGGCGGCGCCGAGCAGCGCATGGAGCTGGGTGGCCTGATGATCGACGGCGCCGGCCAACGCATCAGTGCCGACGGCCACGCCATTGCGTTGGGGCCGACGGAATATCGATTGCTGACATTCCTGGCGGGCCACCCGGAGCGTGTCTACAGCCGCGAACAACTGCTGGATCGGGTCTGGGGGCGCAACGTGTACATCGACGAACGAACGGTCGACGTGCACATCCGCCGGTTGCGCAAGGCGCTTGCGCCTTACGGCTACGACCGCCTGATACAAACTGTCCGCGGCAGCGGGTACAGACTTTCTCACCATGACTGACAAGCGGGCCGGCAGCGATCTCGAACGTATCGACCAGATCCGGCGCGACTTTGTCGCCAATGCCTCGCACGAACTGCGAACGCCGCTGACGGTATTGCGCGGTTATCTCGACATGATGAATGAAGAAGCCGTTGCCGGCGGTGCGCTTGAGCCCTGGCGCGATCCGCTCGAAAACATGGGGCAGCAAGCGGAACGCATGGAGCGGATTATTGGCGACATGTTGACACTGGCACGGCTGGAGGTAGAGGGATCGGCGCGCAACGAGGAGCATGTAAATGTTGCCATCATGATCGACAAGATCATGCGGCAGGCCGAATCGATGTCACAAGGCAGTCACATTATTCAAATCGATGTGCAGGACGACGTGGGTTTGCGCGGCCAGGCTGCCGAACTTGAAAATGCTTTTTCGAACCTCGTGTTCAACGCAATACAACACACTCCTCCGGGTACGCGCGTCGAAGTGAGCTGGCATCGTCAGGACAGCCAGGCCGTCTTCGAAGTTCGCGATAATGGGCAAGGCATTCCAGCCGAGGACATTCCGCGCCTGACGGAGCGCTTCTATCGGGTCAACGTCGCTCGCTCACGCGCAACAGGCGGCACCGGCCTGGGGCTTGCCATCGTCAAGCACGCGCTTGAACGCCACGACAGCCGCCTGGACATCGAGAGCCAGCCGGGCGCCGGTACTGTTTTCAGTTGCCGATTTCCACCTGAACGTATTTTTGAGGATCGATGACAGACAAAAAAGCGGTTGCCTTCGCGGCAGCCTTGACCATGGCCGCCGGCTCCAGCTTCCCGGCGCTGGCAGATTCCACGACTGTTCACGGGGAAATGTTCACCGACTTCAGCTGGCTGGAACAGCAGCAGGACGGGCAGGATACGAACCTGTCGGGTTACGGTCTCGACGTCAAGCGGTTCTACCTGGGTGCTGAGCACATCTTCGACGATACCTGGTCAGCCGATATTACGGCTGATTTCAACTATAAGCGGCAGGATGGCGAAACGCAGGTTTACGTCAAGAAAGCTTACGTTCAGGCGAACTTCAGCCCCGCTGCCATATTTCGCGCCGGCTCCGTGGCGATGCCGTGGATTCCGTTCGTAGAGCATATCTATGGCTATCGCTACGTCGAGAAAGTGATCGTCGATCGGCTGGATTTCGGCAACTCCTACGACTGGGGCGTGCATCTGGGTGGCGAGACCGCCGGCATCCTCAGCTACCAGACGGCACTGGTCAATGGCGGCGGTTACAAGAACCCGACGCGCAGCCACGGCATGGATGTCGCCGCGCGCGTCAGTGTGCAACCGGTCGAAGGGCTGATCTTCGCTTTGGGCGGTTATAGCGGCCATCGCGGCATGGATTTCGCCGATGCGCCGGCGAATCACACGGCAAAGCGCGTCGATGCGCTGGCGGCCTACGTGCAAAAGGCGTTGCGAATCGGCGCCGAATATTTTCGTGCGAGCAACTGGAACGATGTGACGTCAGCGATGCCCGATTCCGCCAACGGCTATTCCGTCTTTGCAAGCTTTGCAGTCGGGCGGAACCTGAGCGTCTTTGGCCGCTACGATCGCGCCAACCTGAGCAGGAGCCTCGATCCGTCCCTCGCGGACGAATATTACAATTTCGGCGTCGCGTGGCAGGCACGCACGAATTTCGACATCGCGCTGGTCTACAAGCACGAGACGCGGAGCAGCAATAGCAGCCAGCTGAAAACAGCGGAGATTGGCGTCGCGGCTAAAGTAGCATTCTAAGCGTGTCCCGCTGCGCGAATCGTCCTTCGAAACAGAGAATAAATCACCGGCATAATCACCAGCACAAGGCCCATCTGCGCGAGCAGGCCGAAGATAATCGCGACCGCGAGCGGCTGCAGCATGGCGGCGCCCTGCCCGATGTTCATCGCCAGCGGCACGAGGGCGAGAATGAATGCCAGCGTCGTTAAAAAAATCGGCCGCATGCGGTTCCAGCCCGCCTGAATCAGAGATTCCTCGAATGGCAGGTCGTTTTCGAGCTCATAAAATTCGGTGAAATAAAAAATCGCGATTTCGGTCACGATGCCGAGGATCATCGTCATACCCATGATCGCGGTGATGTTGAGTTCGATGCCGGTAATCCACAATCCGAAAAACACCACCAGCACCGCGAGCAGCGGTGCAATAATGATTGCAATCACGACGCTGAAACGCTCGTAGAGAAACAGCAGCAGCACGAAGATCAACGCGAATGCGCTGACAAATACCCTGGCCAGGCCGACGAACGCGATTTGCTGCTGTTTGTACAGCCCGCCCAGGGTGTAGGACACATTTTCCGGAATCAGGCCCGGTTTCTGCAGCACCTGTTTGACCGCGGCAATCGTCGAACCGAGGTCACGGCCGCTGATGCGCGCAGTGACGGCGACGTAGCGCTTGAGGTCTTCGCGCGTGATCTGCGGCTCGCCCTTGATGATGCCGATCTTCGCAACGCGTTTTAGCGGAAACTCGTGCCCGTCCGGCGCGCGAATCAGGAACTGGCCGATCTGATCGACCGTATCGCGGAACTGTTTCGGCACCCATGCCCGCACGCCGATAAACTTGATGCCACGTCTTACCTGTGTCGCAACGCGTCCTTGCAGGTAGCCTTGCACCTGGCTGCTGACAGCATCGGGCGTCATGCCTTCGAGTGCCGCCTTGGCACGATCGATTCGAATGTTCACCGAATTGCCGGCGACGACGATACCGTTGTGCACCTCGACGATGCCGTCGACCTTGCCGATTGCCGCGGCGACCTTCGGCGCCAGCGCCAGCAGCTGCTGATCGTCGTTGCCGAACAGCTTGATATCCACCGGCTCCGGCACCGCCGTCAGATCGCCGATGATGTCTTCCATGAGCTGAAAGGTCTCGATATCCAGACTTGGCACTTTCGCTTCCACCGCCCGGCGAATTCGATCCATGACCTCGCTCAGCGGCGGACGCGGGAACGGCTTGAGCTGAATGAAGAAATCGCCGCTGTTGGCTTCGGTAATGCCGCCGCCCAACTGCGCGCCGTCGCGCACCGAATAGGTCGCCACGGCAGGGTCGGCATCGAGTATCGCCCCGACCTGGTGCAGCAGCCGCCGCGTTTCCTGCAACGACATCCCCGGCGCGGAAACGAAATCGAGTACGAAACCGCCCTCGTCCATTTGCGGCAGGAAACCGGAGCCGACCTGCCGGTAACCGAGGTAACCGAGTACCACGATCGGAATCAGTATCGCCAGCAGCCATAGCGGACGACGCAGCAGTCGGGTCATCAGGTGGCGATAGGCGGCGTTGACCCGATGACCGATCCGCCCGCTCTCCTCTTTCGTGGCATCTTTTTCGCCGAGCCAGCCGGATGCGACGATCGGCACGGCCAGCCAGGCCATTGCGAACGACACGATCAGCGCGCTCGCCATCGTGATGGACAGCGACTTGAAGAACGCGCCGGTCACGCCTCCCAGAAACGCCAGCGGCAAAAAGATGACGATCGTCGCCGCCGAGGAGCCCGCAAGCGGCCGTGTAAACTCCCGCGCGGCTGCCAGCACCGACCGTTCGGCCGCGTCGTTTTTTCGCTCGCGCAGCCGGCGGATGATGTGCTCCGACATCACCACCATGTCGTCGATGATCAGCCCGATCGCCGCCGCCATGCCGCCCAGCGTCATGATATTGAAACTCTGGTTGAGCGCACGCAGGATCAGGATCGTAATCCCGAGCACCAGCGGTACGGCAACGATCGCGATGGCCGAAATTTTCAGGCTGCGCAGAAACACCAGCAGCACCAGTCCCGCAATGACGACGCCGATGATCATCGCATCGCGGACGCTGCCTTCCGATGCGCTGACGAGCTGACTCTGGTCGTACCATCTTTTGAGGTGCACGTCGGGCGGAAGGTGTGAGCGATACGCGGCCAGTTTGGCGGCAACCTGGCGGTTGATGTCAACGGTGTTGCCGCCCGGCTGCTGAAAGACGTTGAGCAGCACCGCCGGCTGCTTGTCGGCCGCGATGTACACCCACTGCGGCACGGTCGCAAGCGTCACCGTGGCGATCTGCCCGAGACGCACCGCGCCGGATGCGCCGGTTTTGACAATGACCTGGCGGATATCGTCGATGCTGTTGAAACGGCTGTCGGCGACGCCGAGATAAAGCTGGAAATGGTCCGTCAGCCGCCCGACCGCATTGAGTACATTCGATGCCGCCAGCGCTTTGGCGACATCGGCCACCGACAAGCCCAGCGCTGCAAGCCGACCCGGCTTGATGCTGACCTGGTATTCGGCCTGCTTGCCGCCCTGCACGCCGACGCTCCGCACGCCGTTGATCGTCGACAGCAGCGGACGCAGCTCGTACAAGGCGAGATCGCGCAACTCGACCGGCGTTTCCTGGGTCGACGTGAGACTGTAGGCGGTCACCGGATACAGCGTGGTCGGCTCCATCTTCGCAACGCTGAAAGCGGTGTCGGACGGCACCTGCGGCGCCGCTTCGGACACCGCCGATTCGACGCGCAGCATGGCCGATGTCATGTCAGTGCCCCAGCCGAAATCGGCGATGATGTCGGTCGTGCCGCGGCTGGTGGTCGAGTGAATAGCACGCACGCCCGGCACGCTGCGCACCGCGATTTCCATCGGCCGCGTGACCAGCAATTCCATTTGCGTCGCCGGCCGTTCGCCGGCGCTCAACTCGATGCGAATACGCGGAAAAGAGATTCGCGGGAACAACGACACCGGCATGTTGAACGCGCTGAACCCACCGCCGATGGCAAGAATCGCCGTGAGAAACAGAACCGACCGTGCATGGCGTCGAGCCCACGCAACGGCACTCACTGGGCTGCCTGCTCCCGTACCGTCATTCCGTCGTGCAGTTCGTAATTCCCCAGGACTACCACGGTGTCGCCCGGCTGCAGTCCTGTCGCCCGCACACCAATCCAGCTTCCAGCCGCGCTACCGGCGAAATCGGTCTGAACGTACACCTGCCGTGCCTTGTTGTGCGTGATGACGAAAATGTAGCTGCCCCGCGTGTCGCGCAACACCGCCTGCCGCGGCACGGCGAGTTCGCTGGCTTCGCGCACCGCGATCAGGCCTCTGACCCACATGCCGGGTTTGAGGCCATCGGCCTGCTCGCCCTTCAGCGCGACGAGCGCGTCCATCAGGTGCGTGTTCGGATTGACGATAGCCTGCAGCTGATCCAGGTGCGCGGCGACATTGAGCGAATCATCGAATACCGGCGCCAGCGTCACCGGCAGCCCCGGTTTGAGGCGGGCAAGATCGGTCGGCGATACGCCCAGTGGCACGCGCAAGCGGGCCGGGTTGAACAATGTCAGCAGCACCGTATCCGCCGCCACACGATCGCCCGGCGACACTTTAATCGCACCGACGACACCGTGAAATGGCGCGCGAATGACGGCAGCTGACTGGTCGCTGCCCTGCGCTTTCGCCGCAGCCAGTTCAGCCTTCGCGGTGGCCAGTTGCTTTTTGGCTGCCGCCAGTTCGTCGTTGGTCGCGAGTTGCTGTGCATACAGCGCTTTCACGTGCGCCAGATTCTGCTTCGCATATTCAAGCTGTGCCGTAGCCTGCGAATAGGCCAGCCGCGCCTGCGGGCTCGCCGCGAGTTTCAGTAATGCCTGCCCCGCGTCGACCGTCTGCCCGACGGCGACCAGCAACGCCTCCACGCGGCCGCTGTGCGCGACGCTGATGCCTTGAACGGCGGCGGGATCAGGTTCGACGCGGCCGTACGCAATTATCGTATCAGTCAGCTTGCGGGGCTTGAGCGTGATCGTCTTGACCAGCACGCTTGGTTGCGGCTGGCCCGTGTCGTCTGCGTGCGCAACCGTGGCGGTGCTCAACAGCAATGGCACGCACAATAAAAGCAAACCCGCCTTGTACATCATGACCCGTTCCCCGTGTCGGCCAGGAACGGGTAGCCCAGCATCGTTTGCAGAGCCACCAGCGACCTTCCCAGATTCACGACCAGATTCTCGCGCGCGGCCTCGCTCGAAAGCAGCGTGCTTTGCAGGTTGAAGAAACTTGCCGCACTGAAGTTGCCGGCGGCAAATGCGCGCTTCGCGGCGGCAGCGGTCCTGCGCAATTCCGGCAGCGACTGGTCGAGGTGGTCAAGTTCGGTGCGCATCAGCCGGATGCTGTCCCACAGTTCGTCGGCACTGCCACGCGCTTCATCCAGGCGCGCCTGGTAGTCCGCGTGCAGTTGTTTGCGCGTCGCGCGGGCGATCGCGATCTGGCCGCGATTGCCGTTCAGAAAAGGCAGGTTCAGCGAAATACTGAAGCCGGTCGAGTAAATATCGGAGTTGTCCCGGGCGCGGTTGATACCGATGCTGAGCGATGGAAACTGCTCCAGGATCGCCTTGCGCACCGCTGCATCCTGGCTCTTGTAGCCGGCAGTGAGCGCGAGCAAATCGGGTCGGCGCGTCGCGAGATGCTGCACCGCCTGCCGATAGGTTTCCGCATCCGGCGGCGTTGCCGGAATTTTGCCGGTCAGCTTGAGCGGCGTGTCGGGCGCCAGGCCCAACAGGCGATCGAGGTTGTGGTCGATCGTGTTGAGCTGATCGCGAATGCCGCGTTCCTGCGCACGCGTGTTCAGCAGCACGGCCAGATCGCTGCCGTAGGTATCGAGAGTGACGTCATGTTTCGCGAGTGCCTGGCGGGCACGGTCGAGGCGCTTCATTTCCGCCTTGCGTGTCGCCACCACGATCTTGAGCAGTCGCTCGTTGCCGCGCTTCTCGATAAAAAGCTGGCGCGCCTGCTGCGCGACCTGCCATTCCTTCCACAGAATCTGCAGGTTCACTTGCTGCAGCGCCGCGCGCTCTCCGCTGATCGTCGCGCCGCGGCTGACCAGCTCGTTGATCTGCTCGCTCAGCGACGCGTTCCATTCATTGGTCAACGGCCCTGTGGCCGGCGTTTCCGTTGTGGTTGTCTTCGCGTAGCTCAAACCGACTTGCGGATCCGGCAGCAGTTTCGCATTGAACAACTGCGCGTGCGCGACGTCGGCCTGCGCCCGCTCGGCCCTGAGTTGCGGATCATTGATCACCGCAAGCGTCGCCAGTTCGAACGGATCGAGTCCGTCAGTCGCATCGAACTTGTGCGGCGACAGTCCCGGCAACTGCAGGCGCGCGGCAGGCACCGTGAGTTCCGCGACCGAATGTTTCGAATCCGGCGCCGTCGGCAGCGGCAGCGGATGATAGGTTGCGCAGCCGGCCAGCAACGCCGACGCGGCGCCGATTGCAGCGGCGGCACGCTTCATGCCGCCGCCATCGAACTGATACGACTCCGCGCGCGCTGTGCCGCGTACCACGCCTGGAACATCAGCACATACCACAAGTGCAGACGCCAGCGCCCGTCGCCCTTTTGCAGGTCGGCCCACATCGAGCGGATCGGCGGCGCGTTGAAAATGCCGTCCCGTTCAAGCCGCGCGGGGGCCAGCAAATCTTCCGCCCAGTCGCGCAATGCCGGCGAGCGCAACCAGGTGCCGACGGGTGCGCCGAAGCCCTGCTTCGGGCGATCGGTCAGCGTCTGCGGCACGTACTGCGCCAACACCTGCCGCAGCAGCCATTTACCCTGCCCGCTGCGATGCTGAAAGCGCTTCGGCAGCCGCCAGGCCAGCTCCACCACGCGATGATCGAGCAGCGGCGCGCGCGCTTCGAGACCCGCGGCCATGCTGGCGCGATCGACCTTCACCAGCATCCCGTCGGCGAGGCCCTGGCGCTGATCGAACAGCAGCATCTCGGCTTCAAAGCCCAGTTTTCCACTCACCGGCGCGATTGCTTCAACGGCCACGCCGGGATGGACCAGCACGGCCTCCGGGTGCTGCCATTTGGTAACACGGTTGCGGTACATCGCGAGCGGCGAGGCTGCCGCCAGGTCCGCGACGAGCCGTTGCCGGCGGCCTTCGTTGCCGGCGTCGTCGATGTAATGAGCAAGGCCGGATTTGAGCAGGCGCGGCACGAACGGCCACCACAGCGCGACGCGCCGCGCGCGGAAATAACGGCGGTAGCCGAAAAACAGTTCATCACCGCCGTCGCCGGTCAGCGCCGCTGTGACGTGGCGGCGCGCCAGCGTGCACAGCAGCCAGGTCGGCACCTGCGAATTGTCGGCGAACGGCTCGTCATAAACGTCCGCCATCTGCGGCACGGCCTCGAGCACATCGTCCGGCCCCACCGTCAGTTCGGTATGTTCCGTGCCCAGATGCGCGGCAACTGCACGCGCATAATGCGCTTCATCGAAATGGGGATCGTCGAAGCCGATCGAGAACGTCTTGACCGGCCGGGATGATTGCGCCTGCGCCAGCGCCGCCACGAGCGACGAATCGATGCCGCCGGACAGAAACACGCCCAGCGGGACATCTGCGACCAGCCGGTCTCCGACGGCCGTCCTGAGCGTGTCGTTGAGCGCCGCGGCCGCCTCGTCGGCACGGTCGATGGGTGATGAGCGGCCGTTGCGCGCGGCGTCGACCACCGACCACCAGACGCGCAGCAGCGGCTCCTCGTTCGCGCGCACGCGCAGATAGGCCCCGGCCGGCAGCTTCGAAAAGCCGCGGTAGATGGTGCCGGGACCCGGCACATAGCCGTAACGCAAAAAGCCATGCAGCGCGTTGTCATCGATAGCCGGCAACGGCACGTGCAGCCCGGCGAGCGCTTTCAGCTCGGACATGAACAGGAACCGGTCGTCGATGCGGCCGTAATACAACGGCTTTTGCCCCATCCGGTCGCGGGCAAGGTACAGGGTCCGCTCGCGCCGGTCCCAAAGGCCGAACGCGAACATGCCGACCAGGCGCCGCAACGCCGGCTCGAGGCCAAAATGCACGATCGCTGCAAGCAGAACCTCGGTATCGGTATGGCTGGTAAACGTCTCGCCAGCGGCTTCCAGCTCGCGACGCAACTGGCGGAAATTGTAGATTTCGCCGTTATAGACGAGCAAGTAGCGGCCGCAACGCGACAGCATCGGCTGGTGCCCGGCCGCAGACCGGTCGATGATCGACAGGCGGCGATGTCCAAGCGCCACACCCGAGCGGCTGTCGGCCCAGATGCCGCGGTCGTCGGGGCCGCGATGCGCGAGATGCGGAATCATCCGGCTGACAAGCTCGCCCAGCGACGCGCCGCGCGCGCCGGGTGAAGTCACGATGCCGCTGATACCGCACATTTATGGTTCATATAGAAGGAATTGGCCGCCATTAGCTTATCGCACCAAAATCCGCCGCCGCGATTACCAAACGGCAATGCGCGCCGCCCGCTGAACGGGCACAATGACTGTCCTTGGCGCTGGTAAAGGCTCTCTCAGCGGGTCTCTGCCGGGTCAGCCGCAAGGCGCACATTCGCAGGAATAGCCGCCTATTTCAAGGATGTGCAACGCGGCAGATGGCCCGGCAGGGGCCCGCCCGGAGGGAGCGCCCGAGAAGTCCGCCTGCCGCGTTGCGTCCGCTTGACGTAGATGGCTACGCCGGCGCGAACGCGCCTTGCATGCGAACTTCTCGGTCGCTCTGAGAGAGTCTTTACCAACACCAAGGACAGTTTCATGCGTGTATTGGTAGTCGAAGACGACCGTGAAGCCGCTGCTTTCGTCGCCCAGGGCCTGAAGGAAAGCGGCCATCTGGCGCAGTGCGCTTACGACGGCCGCGAGGGCTTGCGCCTGGCGCTCGAGGGATCATTCGACAGCATTGTCCTCGATCGCATGCTGCCGGAGTTGGACGGCCTGGCGGTGATCGCCAAACTGCGTGAACAGCACGTCGCGATCCCGATCCTGATCCTGAGCGCGTTAAGCGACACCGACGAGCGCGTCACCGGCCTGCGTGCCGGCGGCGACGACTATCTCGTCAAGCCATTCGCGTTCGCCGAACTGCTTGCGCGCCTCGAAGCGCTGGTGCGGCGGCGCCGGCCGGAACTGGTCGAAAAGGTACTGCAGGTCGCCGATCTGAAGCTTAACCGCATCAAGCGGCGCGTCAGCCGCGCCGGCCAGAATATCAACTTGCAACCGCGCGAATTCCGGCTGCTCGAATTCCTGATGATGCACGCCGATCAGGCCGTGACCCGCAGCATGCTGCTGGAAAACGTCTGGGATTATCATTTCGACCCGCAGACGAACGTCATCGACGTTCATATCAGTCGCCTGCGTGCCAAAATCGACAAGGACTTTTCGCCGCCGCTGCTGCATACTGTGCGCGGAACAGGTTACGCTTTGCGTGCGGGTGACACGGTCGAGTGACGATTTTCAGCGGCGAGCTGCGCCGCACTACCGCTTTCCGTCTGACGCTGACATACGCCGGCGTTTACGCGCTACTGACCGCCGTTATCCTCGGCATCGTCTATGGCGCGACGACCTCCGAAATCGGCGCGCAAATGGACGCCGGCCTCAAGGCCGAAACCGACGCGCTGGTCACGTTGTACCGCGCCCAGGGCATCCCCGCGCTGCGCAAAGCCGTCGCCAAACGCAGCAGTCCGGAGGCGCGCCATTTCAGCGACGTGCGCGACTCCGGAATGCGCTATTACCTGCTCGTCGATGCGAATGGCAAGCGGCTGGCCGGAGACTTGCCGGCATGGCCCGAAATCGATGCCGACAGTAGCAGCGACAACGCTTCGGAAGACTGGATCAGCTATACGATCGGCGCCCATGCGGCGGTGCGTGCCGGGCTTGAAAAGCCCGCAGATTTCGATGCCGATGACAACATTGAGGTACGCGGCCTCGCCACCGCACTTCCGGGCGGTCAGCGCCTGCTGGTGGTTGAAACGCTCGACGAAGCCGAGGAGTTGAGCGATTACATTCTGTATTCACTGCTGGCGGCGATCGGCGTCATATTGATCTTCGGCCTGGCGGGCGGCATCTGGATGGGGCGTCACGTCGTCACACGGCTCGAATCGGTGCGCGGTGCGGCGACCGCGATCATGGCCGGCGACCTCAGCCGGCGCCTGCCGGTCGGTTCGCGCCAGGACGAATTCGACAACCTGGCGCTGACGCTGAACGCGATGCTGGGGCGCATCGAGGAGCTGATGAACGGCCTGCGGCAGGTGACCGACAACGTCGCCCACGATTTGCGCAGCCCGCTCAACCGGCTGCGCGGCCGGCTCGACGTGACGCTTGCGCAGGCGCGCGAACCGGATGAATACCGCGCCGCGATGACGCGCGCCCTCGCCGATGCCGACGAGCTGCTGCAGACGTTCAACGCGATGCTGAACCTGGCTGAACTGGAAGCCGGCGTGAGTCGTGAGCCGCGCCAGCCGATCGATTTTCATTCCTTGTGCGACGATGTCGTCTCAGTCTACGAGCCGCTTGCGGAAGACAAGCAGTTGACGCTGACGTGCGCGATTGCGCCGGCGCGCGTGCGCGGCCACCGCCGGCTGCTGGCGCAGGCGGTTGGAAATCTGCTCGACAACGCGGTGAAATATACGCCCGCGGGCGGTCGCATCGGCTTGACCCTCAAGACAAGCGACAGCCATGCCGTGCTGACGCTGGCCGATTCCGGCCCCGGTATCCCCGCGGACGAACGCGACCACGTTTTCCAGCGTTTCGCGCGTCTCGATCGCAGCCGCAGCCTGCGCGGCAACGGCCTCGGCCTGAGCCTGGTGCGCGCCATCGTCCGGCTGCACGGCGGCCGGGTCGATCTGGAGGATAACCATCCCGGTTTGCGGGCGACGATCAGCTTGCCGCTGGATACAGAGAGGGAGTCTGATGAAAAAAACAGTCTGGTCGGAAATCGTCATCGCCGCACCCCCGGCGGACGTGTGGAAGGTTCTGACGAATACGGCACGCTACGCTGAGTGGAACCCGTTTATCGTGCGGCTGGAAGGTCGCCTGGAACTGGGCCAGCGCCTCGATGCAACTCTGGCCCTCAAGCCCGACAGGCAGCTACGCTTCCGGCCGGTCGTGGTGCGTGTCATCGACGGGCGGGAACTGCGGTGGATCGGGCATGCCGGTTTCGCCGGGCTGTTCGACGGCGAGCACAGTCTTGCGCTGGAACCGGAAGAAGGCGGCCGGACCCGCGTTGTCCATCAGGAAATCTTCAGGGGCATTCTGGTCCCGTTCCTGTGGCCTTTTCTCAAGCACCGCATCGAACGCGGGTTCGCCGCCATGAACGAGGCGTTGCGTCGGCGCGTGGAAACTAGCGCCGCGGATGGTAGGATGATGCCAAGCGAGACGTAGTGACCTGACAAAAAGGAGCGCGCCGTGAGATGCCTGCAAGCCTTCATTATAGTGATCCTGCTGATCGTGGGCGGCTTCCTCGCCTACATTTATTCCGGCGCGTTCAACGTCGCCGCGACGCAGGACAATCCCGGCTGGGTAGACTGGATCATTCGCACCACGCGCGAGCATTCGATCGAATCGCGCGTCGATGACGTGAAGGTGCCGTCCAACGTCAACCTGGACAGCCCGCAAATGATCGCACTGGGCGCGAAGCATTACGCCGGCATGTGCGCCGTCTGCCATCTCGCGCCGGGCGAGAAAGATTCCGAAACCCGCGCCGGCCTGAATCCCCGCCCGCCGAATCTGCCGCGCATCGCCAAATACATCGAGCCGAACGAGGCGTACTGGATCGTCAAGAACGGCATTCGCATGACGGCGATGCCGGCCTGGGGTCCGACGCACAGTGAGCATGAACTGTGGGCGATCGTGGCGTTTCTGAAGGCGCTGCCGGGGATGACGCCGGAACGCTACAAGCAATTGAGCGCCGGCGGCGAAGAAATGGAAATGAATGAGCATGGGCACGAGCACCAGATGGCGCCCGCCCCTGCTGAAAATGCGCCGCTGCCGACGCCGCGGACGACGAGCACGCCGCCTTAGTTCTTAGTCCGACACGACTTGGTTCAGCACGATGTTGAGCGGTGCGCTTTTGTCGCTCCACGCAAACTTCGCGCTGCCATAAACGTCGCCGGCTTGTTGAAGCGGCGCGCCCGATTTCGAGATTCGCGCGACCACCCGCAGGTTCTTGTAGTCCTCGAGATGCCGACCCGGAATCATCGCGTTGGCGTCGGACAGCTTCACCGTGACCGGGAACTGATCGACGCTCAGCCGTCGTACGGCGAGCGGAGGCCCGCTCTTCGAACCGACCGGACGCACGAACACGAATAACGTCGCGTGCGCCGGCACCTTGGCCTTCAGCGCCGCGGCCAGCTTGACGTCAACCTGAATCGACCGCGCCGGCGCGGCCGCTGCTGCAGCGGTGCCGGCTCCCGCTACGACACCGCCGGCGGCTTTGATACGCGCCGTCAGTATCCGGCGCAATGGCGCCGGCGGATTCTGGCTCAAAAGTCGCTGCCAGCGCTTGACGGCAGTCGTCTTGTCGCCCTGCTGCATCGCGACGATACCGCCGAACAACAGGCCGCGGGTGTTGTCGGGATCGAGCTTGAGCACCTTGTCGAACAGCGCCGCCGTCGCCGGCGTCGTCTGCATGTTGTTGGCGAGCATTTCGGTCGAGCCGAGTGCCGCCAGCATGGCCGCATTGTTGCCGCCGGTCAGCGCGACCGCGCGATGGAACGCGTGCAGGGCCTTGTCATAATGGAGGGAAGTCGAGTAGATGCGCCCCAGGAACGCCCAGCCCTCGGGATCGTTCGGCGACTGTTGCAGCCGATCCTGAACGTTCGCCACCACCGCCTGCATCGACCCGTCGCCGTAGAGCGCGCTTTGCCAGTTGCCCCATTGCAGATACAGCACCGCCGTCGCGATGGGCACGATCGCCGCGACGGCAATCGCCGCCCACCAGCCGCGGCGCCGGCCCGCCGGCTTCGGCGCTGCATCGTCGGCCTGAAGATCGGCTTCCAGATCGCGCCGCGCGGATTCGAAATCCTCTGCGGCGAGCGAACCGGTTTCGAGATCGACACGCAATTCGTCCAGGCGCGCTACGTAAAGCTCGCGATTGGCGGCCGCGGCTTCCAACGGGGCCGCTTGCCGTTGCCGCAGCAGCGGCAAGGCCATGATGCCGACCGCGACCAGCAGCATGGCCGCTCCGATAATGATGAAACTCATGGCCGCTCCGGTACGTCGTCTGTCGTCATGGCCGAGCGCCGCCTGACGATCCGGGCGACTCCGCCCAGCGCAATCAGCAGCAGCGCGAACGGCCCGAACCACAGCAGCAGCGTGTTGCCCTCCACCGGCGGCTTGTACAGCACGAAGTTGCCGTAGCGATCGACCATGTAGTCGATGATCTGCTGGTTGGTCTTGCCGGCGACGAGCATGTCGCGCACCTTGTCGCGCAACTGCACGGCGAGGTCGGCGTTGGACGTATAGATGTCCTCGTCCTGGCAGACGAGGCAGCGGAACTGGTGCGTCAGCGTTTCGTAACGCGCTTGCAGCGCCGGCGTCGGCAGATGGTTCGTGTCGATTGCCCACGCGTTTGCCGCCATCAGCAGCAGCGCGAATATCAACGAGAAGGTCTTCATTGTTCGGCGCGCAGCTTCGCGATCCGCGGTAGCAGATCGTCCTTGATCTGCTTCGGAGTCAGCGGGCCGATGTACTTGTGGCGAATGATGCCGTGCGAGTCGATCAGGTAGGTTTCCGGTGCGCCGTACACGCCCCAGTTGATCGCCACCGCCCCGGTCGCGTCGAAAGCCACCTTGTCGTAGGGATTGCCCGCCTTCTTGAGCCAGGCGAGCGCCTTGCCGCGGTTGTCGCGGTAGTCGAGACCGTACAACGGAATGTTGTGGCGCTTGGAAAATTGCACCAGCGTCGGGTGTTCCGCCTTGCACTCGAAGCACCACGTCGCCCAGACATTCAGCAGCGATATCTGCCCGTTGAATTCCTTGTTGCTGATGGTCTTCGACGGCTGTTCCAGCGCAGGCAGCGTGAATGTCGGGACGTGCTTGCCGATCAGCGGCGACGGCACGCGCGACGGATCCGAGTGCAGGCCGTGCCAGAAGACGCCGATGAATCCGACGAGCAGAACCAGCGGCAGCAGGTAACGCCACATCAGCGCCGCTCCTCGGCCAGCACCGGCGCTGGTGTGTCCAGACGCCCCGCCGGCGGCGTTGCGCCGGCGAGAGCATCGTCCGCCGTCGCCTCCGCCTTGCGCCGCACCCGGTAGCGTCGATCACTCAAGGCCAGCAATCCACCCAGTGCCATCACGACGCCGCCGAACCAGATGAAGTGCACCATCGGCTTGTACTGCACGCGCAGGCTCCACGCGTTGCCGCCCAGCGGCTTGCCGATCGCAACGTACAAGTCGCGAAACACCCCGGCGTCCACCGCCGCTTCGGTGGTCGTGGTGCCATCGTGGCTGAATATGCGTTTTTCCGGACGCAGAACTGCCGCGGGTTCACCATTCTTGCTGGCAGTCACCAGCGCCTGCTTGGCGCTGTAATTGGGACCTTTGACATCATGCACGCCGTGAAACGTAAACGCGTAGCTGCCCGCGCGAACGACCTGTCCCGGCGTCACGCTGACATTTTTCGCGATGCTCATCGTGCTCGATACGGTCACACCCAGCACCAGCAGGCCGGCGCCGAAGTGCGCCATGCTCATGCCGAGCACGTGGCGCGGCACCTTCAGGCTGCGGCCGGCCGCGCGGCGCTGGCGCAGACGGGAAATCGGTTCGATCAGCGCACTCGCCAGCACCCACAGGCCCAGTGTGCCGCCGGCGAGCGCCGGCCACGGAATGCTCGACCAGCCCACGATCGCGGCGAGGATGCCGGCGCCGATCGCAACGGCTGCCGGTGCCGCAACACGTCGCCCGACGCGTTTGCCCTGCCCGCGCTTCCAGTTGACGTAGGGGCCGATGCCGATCACGACGAACAGCGGCACGATCAGTGGGAAAAACACCCGGTTGAAGTACGGCGGGCCGACCGAAATCTTGCCGAGACCCAGCGCTGCCAGAATCAGCGGGTACAGCGTCCCGAGCAGTACGGCGGCCGCGGCAACCGTCAGCAGCACGTTATTGAGCAGCAGGAACGTCTCACGCGAGAACCATTTGAAACCGCCGCCGCTGCCGGACAGCGACGGCGCGCGCCACGCGTACAGCGCAAGCGCCGTTCCCAGTACCACGCCGATCAGGCCGAGCACGAAAATGCCGCGCGTCGGGCTGATTGCGAACGCGTGCACGGACACCAGCACGCCGGAGCGCACCAGGAACGTGCCGAGCAGGCTCAACGCAAACGTGATGATCGCGAGCAGCGCCGTCCAGCTCTTGAACGCGCCACGCTTTTCGGTCACCGCGAGCGAGTGAATCAGGGCCGTCCCGGCGAGCCACGGCATGAACGACGCGTTTTCGACCGGGTCCCAGAACCACCAGCCGCCCCAGCCGAGTTCGTAGTAGGCCCACCAGCTGCCGAGCGTGATGCCGACGGTCAAAAACAGCCACGCCGCCGTCGTCCACGGCCGCGACCAGCGCGCCCAGACCGCGTCCATCTTGCCGCCGATCAGCGCGGCGACCGCGAACGCAAACGCGACCGACATGCCGACGTAGCCCATGTACAGCATCGGCGGATGCGCGGCGAGCATTGGATCCTGCAGGATCGGGTTGAGGTCGCGGCCCTGCAACGGCGCCGGCAGCAGGCGCACGAACGGATTGGACGTCGTCAGGCTGAACAGCAGGAAACCGACGCTGATCAGGCCCATCACGCCGAGCACGCGGCTGACGAATTCGAGCGGCAACCTGCGACTGAAGCGTGCGACCCCCGCGGTCCAGATGGTCAGAATCAGGATCCACAACAGCAGCGAGCCTTCGTGTGCGCCCCACACGGCCGTCAGCTTGTACACCAGCGGCAGTTGCGTGTTGGAGTTCTCCGCGACGTAGCGGACGGTGAAGTCGCTGATTGCGAACGAGTACATCAGACAGCCGAACGAAATCAGCACAAACGCGAACTGGCCGTAGGCGATCGTGCGCACGCTGCCCATCCATGACAGGTCGCGCCGGTGCGCGCCGGCAAGTCCGAAAACGCCTTGCGCGAGCGCGAGCGCCAGCGCCAGAATCAGGGCAAGGTGGCCGATTTCGGGGATCATTTGAACTCGTTGGTGGCGGCGAGCGCCTTGGCGCCCTTGTGGGCTTTCAGCTCGGCCGCGACGGCCGGCGGCATGTAATCGGCGCTGTGCTTGGCGAGCACCTGGTCGGCGATGAATTGATGATCGGGGAGCAACTTCCCGTGCACCACTATCCCCTGCCCCTCACGAAACAGGTCCGGCAGAATCCCGGTGTAGGTGACCGGCACCTTGTCGTGGTTGTCGGTCAGCGTGAAGTGCACCGTCATGCTGCCGGGCTTGCGATGAATGCTGCCCGGCACCACCAGTCCGCCCATGCGAAAGCGCTGGCCGATCGGCGCCTTGCCGGCTGCGATCTGGGTCGGCGTGAAGTAATACAGCAGGTTGCCGCGAAATGCCTGAAGTCCGAGCGCGGTGGCCGCGCCGACGCCAAGCACGATCGCGGCGACAAACATCATCCGCTTGCGCCGCGGCGTCATGCGACCTCCCGGCCGTCGAGTTCGACGCGCCGCTGCAGGGCCTCGAGCACCCGACGGTGGCGGCGCCGCGCAATCACGACGTTGGCGATCATCACGACGGCGACCACCCCGTAGGCCGGCCACACGAAAGCCGCGTAACCTCCCATGGTAAGAAACTCGTGTAAGCTATTCATTTTCCACGACTAATTGAGCCCAATTCTTGTGCCTTTCGCGCTCGAGCACGTCCGTCCGAACGCGGATCAGCAGCACCGATCCGAAGTACGCCATGAAGCCCAGCGCCATGACCAGCAGCGGAATCAGCATGTCGGGCGCGATTGACGGGCCGCCCGCCTTGAACACGGTCGGCCCCTGGTGCAGCGTGTTCCACCACTGCACCGAATAGTGAATGATCGGCACATTGATCACGCCCACCAGCGCGAGAATGGCGCTGGCGCGATCGCCGGTACGCTGGTCGGGAAACGCGCGGTTCAGCGATATATAACCAAGATACAGGAACAGCAGTAAAAGTTCCGACGTCAGGCGCGCGTCCCAGACCCAGTACGTGCCCCACATCGGCTTGCCCCACAGCGAGCCCGTCACCAGCGCGAGAAACGTGAACGAGGCGCCGATCGGCGCCGCTGCCGCGGCCACGATGTGAGCCAGCTTGATGCGCCAGATCAGGCCGATGCCGGCGCTGATCGCCATCGTCACGTAGATGAACAGCGACATCCAGGCGCTCGGGACATGGATATAGATAATGCGAAAGCCGTCCCCCTGCTGGTAATCCGGCGGCGCCCACCAAAGGCCGCCGTACAGCCCGGCGAGGATCAGCACCAGCGCGATCCAGCCGAACCAGCGGGCCCACGGCCCTGCGATGCGGTAGAAATGCGGCGGCGAAGCGAGTTGATGGAAAAATTTCGGCATCGATGTCAGCGGCGGGGCGCATCCGTGCGACCAGAGGCGAATCAAACAGCGGTATTTTACGCCCTGCGCCGCCGTTTGTCTTGAGCAATATCAAGGGACGAAAGTCGCTAGTGCTGAGTCGCTAGTAGCTAGTATAAGAAATGCCAACTCAGTTCTAGCGACTAGCGACTAGCTACTAGCTACTAGCTACTTATTAAGTTTCCATGCTGACCCGCAATCCGGCCGCCACTGCGAGTGGCCCCAACGTCAGACTCAACGCCAGCAGCGCCCCCAGCAGATACAATGGCCCGGTGATCGGCGCGCCCTCCGCCGCCAGCGCCGCGCCGCGCGCGCCGAAGACCAGCACCGGAACGCACAGCGGCAGCACCAGGATCGGCAGCAGCATGCCGCTGCGCCTCAGGCCGACCGTCACCGACGACCCGATCGCGCCGAGCATGCTCAACACCGGTGTACCGAGAGCGAGGCCGGAAACCAGTGCCCACATTGCATCGGCCGGAAACGCCAGCATCGTGCCCATCAGCGGCGACAGGATCACCAGCGGCAGCCCCGTCACCAGCCAGTGCGCCAGCACGCGCACCAGCACCAGCAGCTCCAGCGGCTGCGGACTCAGCACCAGCTGTTCGAGCGTGCCGTCCTCGTAGTCGTGGCCGAATAGCGCCGACTGCGCGAGCAGGCTAGCCAGCAGCGCCGCGACCCACACCACGGCGGGCGCGATCACGCTCAGCAACTGTGGCGTCGGATTGAGCGCGAGCGGAAACAGCGCCGTGACGATCACGAAGAAGATCAGCGGCGTCAGGATTTCGCCGCGGCGGCGGTACGCCAGCATGAGATCGCGGCGCAGCAGCTCCCGGCAGGCCACGGCGATCATTTGGCGAGATCCAGTTCGACCACCGCTTGCGGGTCGCAGTCGATCGCCTGATGGCTCGCCACGACCGCCATGCCGCCGGCGGCGAGGTGCGCGCGCAACAGCTTGCCGATCAGCACCGTGCCGGCGGTATCGAGATTGGTCAGCGGCTCGTCCAGAAACCACAACTGCGCCGGCGACATCAGCAGCCGCGCCAGCGCCAGCCGGCGGCGCTGCCCCGCGGAAAACGTCGCCGCCGGGCGCTCGCCGACCCGCTTCAATTCGACTTCGGCAAGCGCCTCGTCAATCGCAACGCGCGGCTTCGTCGGCATCAGGCTCGTCGCATAGCGCAGGTTTTCGCGCGCGCTGAGGTTATCGGTAACGCCGCTGACATGGCCGACATAGGCGATCGCGTCCCGATAGCCGGCGCTGCGACGGATGCTTTCGCCGCACCATTCGATCGTGCCGATCTCCGGCAGCGACAGGCCCAGCAGGACGCGGATCAGCGAGGTTTTGCCGCTGCCGTTCGGCCCCGTCAGCCGCCCCAATTGCCCGGCCGCGAGCGAGAACCCAAAATCGCGCAGCAGCCGCCGCTCGCCGCGCCAGACTTCGAGCTTGCGGGCTTCAAAGCGCGCATCCGCCGCAAACGGCGTTCTGGCTGTCGAAACATGCTGCGAAACGGGCATTGAGCAGTCCGGACGAGAAACCTTGGCCGGGGCCGAATCTTACCTGTAAATCAGCCGGATTGCCCGTTCGCGTTATAGTAGCAACGCGGGCTACCAACGCTCGCATACCGCATGGAGGTACAGCAATGAAAAAATCGTCCGTGTTCGCCGCAATGGCGCTCTCACTCGCGGCCCTGTCCTTTACCGCGCTCGCCGGCAACAATTCCGTCAAGCAGCAAGTTATGACGGCGCACGCCCACGCCCTAATGGCCGCTGGTGCGAGTTCGCTCAAGATGACGCACGCTCACCTGCATCACGTCATCAACTGCCTGGTCGGCCCGAGCGGCGCAGCGTTCGACTCCTCTGCCGCCGATCCCTGCAAGGGTATGGGTTCGGGCGCATTGCCCGATGCCGCCGGTCAGTCGAAGCTGCACAGTGCATTGAAGAAGGCGCTGGCAACCGCGCGCGCCGGCGTCAAGGACGACAACCTGAAGACGGCGCAGCGATCGGCCCACAAAGCGGCGCTGGAACTGCAAAAGGCGGCCGCGAGCGTCAAAAGCGGTTGATTCAGGCCTGGGTCCGGCCGCCATCCAGCGAGTCCATCTCCTCGCTGGAAAGTTTGATGTCTTCCGACGCGACGTTTTCCTCCAAATGGGAAACCTTGGACGTCCCCGGAATCGGCAGCATCACCGGGCTGCGCGCGAGCAGCCAGGCGAGCGCAATCTGCCGTACAGTGGCACCATGCGCCTCGGCGACCTGCTCAAGCGCGGACCCCTCTTCTCCCAGCTTGCCGGCCCCGAGCGGAAACCAGGGAATAAAGCCGATGTTGCGCTGCTCGCAGTATTCGAGCACATCCTCGTACTTGCGGTCGAGCACGTTGTAGCGGTTCTGCACGGTTGCCACGGGGAAGTGCTTCGACGCCTCTTCGATATCCGCGACCGTGACTTCGCTCAGGCCGGCGCGCGCGATGATTCCGTCGTCGAGCAACGACTTGACCGCGTCGAACTGCTCGTCGCGCGGCACTTTCGGGTCGATCCGGTGCAACTGCCACAATCCAATCTGATCGACTCCCAGCCGGCGCAGACTCATCAACGCCTGCTGGCGCAGATACTCCGGCCGCCCGAGCGGCTCCCATTTGTTCGGGCCGCTACGCGTCAAACCGGCCTTGGTGGCCACAAGCATGCCGTCGTAGGGATGCAGCGCTTCGCGTATCAGCGGCTCGGAAACGTCAGGGCCGTAGGAATCGGCGGTATCGATAAAGTTGACGTCGAGTTCGGGAAGACGCCGCAACACCCTCAGCGCCTCCGCCCGATCCTCCGGTGGCCCCCAAATTCCCGGGCCGGTGATGCGCATTGCGCCGAAGCCGAGGCGATTGATTTCAAGAGGTTGTGTCATTGCAATGTCCTTTTGCAGGTGGGTTGATGGTGCCCGGAGCCGGAATCGAACCGGCATGGCCTTGCGGCCGAGGGATTTTAAGTCCCTTGCGTCTACCTGTTCCGCCACCCGGGCATTCGCGCTGGACGCGAGGAAGGGGAATTTGGAGGCCAAGGTCGGAATCGAACCGGCGTACACGGCTTTGCAGGCCGCTGCATAACCACTCTGCCACTTGGCCGTCTATAGGCGGCGAAATCTAGCACATTTGCGCCGGCGCTGCCGGGGGCGTAAACAAAAAGCCCCGGCGAACCGGGGCTGCGCACGAAGCGAATCTGGAGCGGGAAACGAGGTTCGAACTCGCGACCTCAACCTTGGCAAGGTTGCGCTCTACCAGCTGAGCTATTCCCGCCCGGGACGTGACATTGTAGCGGCGAAGCGCCGGGTGTCAAGCTCAATCATGACCGCCGACATAGATGATGCGCCAGATGCGGCCCTGTTGCGAATCGGAGACGTAGAGCGACCCATCCGGGCCCTGGGCGAGCCCTACCGGGCGGTAGGTGGCATGGTCAGGAGAATTCAGCGTCTCGGTGCCTTTGAAGCCGCTCGCGAAGATCTGGTATTTGCCGGCCGGCTTGCCGTTTTTGAATGGCACGAAGACGACGTTGTAGCCCTCCTGCGGCCGCGGCGCACGATTCCACGAGCCGTGGAAGGCGATGAAGGCGCCGCCGTGGTAACGCTGCGGGTACTCGTCGCCGGTGTAAAACAGCAGCGCCTCCGGCGCCCAATGGCCGGGGAACGCCATGATCGGCTGTTTGTACTTCGCACACGGCCCGACGTCCTTGCCATCGCCGCCGTATTCCGGCGCGTGGACTTTCTTGCCCTGAATCTGATCGTAGTAGCAGTACGGCCAGCCGAAATTATCGCCCTTGTTCACCTCGAAGAATTCTTCTCCAGGCAATTCGGCGCTCTGGTCGACCGTGAACTGCTTCGGCCACAGGTCGTGCAACTGGTCGCGGCCCATCTGCACGACATAGAGATGGTTGACGAGCGGGTTCCAGCTGATCGCGACGGCGTTGCGGATGCCGGTGGCGAAGCGCATGCCGTCGCTCTGGGTCTGGTTCAGCTTGTCGGCCTGAAAGCGCCAGATACCGCCGTGCTGCTTGAGCAGCGGACAGGGCTTGATACCGGGCGAATGCGGCGCTCGGTCCTGCTTCTGGCAGGCATTCGAGGGCGCCCCAATGTTGACGTACAGATGACCGCTCTCATCGAACGCGAACGTCTTGGCGGAATGTTCGTGCTGCTCCGGCAGGTTCTCGACGACCTTTTGCGGCTGGCTTTTCGGCACGAGTTCGCTCTGTTTCAGCGGGTAGCGCAACACGGAGCGGTCCGGCGCGAAGTACAGGTAACCCTTGTGAATGCGGATGCCGGTGCCGGTATGGTCGCCGAAGTACTGGATGACGTCGGCCTCGCCGTCGCCGTCGGTGTCGCGCAACGCGGCGATGCCGCCGCCGTTGTGCTCCCGGCTGAGGGCAACGTAGATATCGCCATTGGTGTTGACCGTCAGATGGCGGGCTCCGCCGACGCCGTCGGCGACGACTATCGCGCAGAAGCCCTCAGGCAGGTGGATGCCGCCGTTGTCCGGTGCGCACTGGGCGTGGAAGTGGGAAATCGCGGCGGGAGGCGGCACGGCGGCAGTTGCCGCGAAGGCGCTGCTTGCGAGGGCGATGGCGGCAACAATCGATGCGGTTTTCATATCGGGCTCCTTCCCATGGTTGAGCGCTGTCAAGTCAAGCGATGGCGCTGTCGATTTCCTTCAGCGACTCGTCGTCGATCCTGACGTTGATCGCGCCGAGATTCTCCTTCAATTGCTCCAGCCGCGAAGCGCCGAGGATAACGGTGCTGACGTTCGGGTTCGCCAGGCACCAGGCGATCGCGAGCTGCGTCATGCTGACGCCGAGGCGCCTGGCAATGTCCGCGAGCTTCTGCACACTGGCGATCCGCGCATCCGCGTCGGGTCCCAGCACGCTTTCCTTGAGCCACGAAAACGACGCGAGGTTGAGGCGTGAATCATCAGGAATGCCGTTGTTGTACTTGCCGGTCAGCAGGCCGGATTTGAGCGGCGACCAGATCGTCGTACCCAGGCCGAACTCCTCGTACAGTGGCGCGTATTCGCGCTCGACGCGGTCGCGCGCGAACAGGTTGTATTCGGGCTGCTCCATCGTCGGCGGCGTCAGGCAGTTTTCGCGCGCGAGCCGGTAAGCTTCGGCGATCGAATCGGCCGGCCATTCCGACGTGCCCCAGTACAGCACCTTGCCCTGGCGTACCAGTTCGTCCATCGCGCGCACGGTTTCCTCGATCGGCGTGTCCGGATCCGGCCGGTGGCAGAAGTAGAGATCGAGGTAATCCACCTGCAGCCGGCGCAGCGCCTCGTGGCAGGCTTCGACGACATGCTTGCGGCTCAGGCCCCGCTGCGTCGGCATCGGGTCCGACACGCGGCCGAAATAGACCTTGCTCGACACGCACCACGTATCGCGCGGCCAGTCGAGCTTTTTCAGCACTTCGCCGAGGATCGTCTCGGCGGCGCCGCGGCCGTAGGACTCGGCGCTGTCGAAGAAATTCACGCCCGCCTCGTAGGCGTACCTCAGCATTTCTTCGGCGGCGGTGCGATCGACCTGGTTGCCGAACGTGACCCACGAACCCAGCGACAGGCAGCTTAGTTTGAGGCCGGAGCGGCCGAGGCGGCGGTATTCCATTGGCATGCGATTGTCCTTGTTCTTCGGGTGATTATGGCAGGGCTAACCGCGGTCGACGATTTCGCGGTAGCGCGTGATCAACGGGTCGTCGCTTCTGCCCTGCGCCATTTGTTCGAGGATACGGCCGGTGAGCGTCTTGCCCAGTTCGACGCCCATCTGGTCGAACGAGTTGATGCCCCAGATGCAGCCGGTGACGAACACCTTGTGCTCATACAGCGCGACCAGCATGCCGAGACTTTCGGCGTCGAGCCGGTCAAGCGCGATCACGCTGCTCGGGCGGTTGCCGGGAAATGTCTGGTGCGGCGCGAGACGCGTCGCGTCCGGTCCGCCGCCGAGCTTCTTGCGCGTTTCCGCTTCGGTGCGCCCGAACGCCAGCGCCTGCGTCTGCGCCAGGCAGTTGGCGATCAGCATGTCCTGCTGGCGGCGGTTGCCGGCATCGTCTTCGAACGCGACGATGAAATCGACCGGCACGATCTGAGTGCCCTGGTGCAGCATCTGGAAGAACGCGTGCTGGCCGTTGGTGCCGACGTTGCCCCAGACGACCGGCTGCGTGTGCCATCGCACCGCGTTGCCGTCGCGTCCCATCCGCTTGCCGTTGCTTTCCATTTCGAGCTGCTGCAGGTACGCCGGCAGGTAACGCAGGCTGTCGCGGTACGGCACGACCGCGCGGCTCGTAAAGTCGAGAAAGTTGGTGTTCCAGATGTCGATCAGGCCGAACAGAACCGGCAGATTGGCGGCGAACGGCGTCTCGGCGAAGTGGCGGTCCATCCGGTGCGCGCCCGCCAGCAGCGCATCGAACTTGTCCGGTCCGGGCCCGACCGCGATGGCGAGACCGACTGCCGACCACATCGAGTAGCGCCCGCCGACCCAGTCCCAGAATTCGAAAATGTTGTCGCCTGGAATACCGAACTCGGCAGCCTTGTCGGGATTGGCCGTGACGGCGACGAAATGCCGGGCCAGCGCGCCCGGCTCGCCCGTCGCATCCAGCCACCATTGGCGCACCGACTCCGCGTTCGCCAGCGTTTCCTGCGTCGTGAATGTTTTGGAGACGACAATGACCAGCGTCGTCGCCGGGTCGAGATCGTGCAGCAGCCGCGCGGCCGCGGCTGGATCGACGTTGGCGAGGAAATGCACGCGGGGCTGCGCACCGGTCAGCGGCGCCAGCGCCTCCACTACCATCTGCGGGCCGAGATGCGAGCCGCCGATGCCGATGTTGATGACGTCGGTGATCGGCTGATTCCCGACGCCGCGCCAGTCGCCGTGGCGCACGGCATTGGCGAATGAACGGATGCGCTCTCGCATCGCCGCGACGGCGCCAAACCGCTCGGCGAGGTCCGGGTTCAGCGGTGCGCCGTCCTGTTGGCGCAACAAGGTATGCAGCGCGGCGCGCTGCTCGGTGTTGTTGACTTCGGCGCCGGCGAACAGGCGCTCAATCCAGCCGCCGAGATCGTAATCCTCGGCCAGCCGGTACAGCAGTTCGAGCGTGTCCGTCGTCACGCGCTGGCGCGAGATGTCGAGCAGCAGGCCCGGCAGCTGGCGCGACAAGGCGTCGAAGCGGTCCTTGTCCTGCGCAAACAGCTCGCGCAAATGCAGCGATCTGATGCGGTCGCGATGCGCCGCCAGCGCGCGTCCGGTTTCCGAGATGACGTCCTTGTTTCTCGGCACGATTGAGCCTCCTAGGCCGCCTGCACCGGCGTCGTATTCGCCGTGCGCTCGATATTATTCTGCTCGTTGAGGTAAATCAGCCGCGGCTTGTGGCGGCGAACTTCCGCCGCGTCGACATTGACGTAAGCGCAAATGATGACCCGGTCGCCCGGCGAGGCCAGATGCGCCGCGGCGCCGTTGACCGAAATGATGCGCGACCCCGCCTCGGCCAGGATCGCGTACGTCGTCAGCCGGTTGCCGTTGGCGACGTTGTAGATCTGGATCTGCTCGTATTCATGAATGCCCGCCGCGTCGAGCAACTCGGCATCGATGGCGCAGGAGCCTTCGTAATCCTTGTTGGCGTGAGTGACGCAGGCGCGGTGGAGCTTGGCTTTGAGTACGGTCAACTGCATGAAAGGTATCCGGAGAACGGGTGGAATTTTGAAAAAGATAATTTTACCGTGAGCGTCGAGTACGGCTCAAGGTTGGCGCCGTTTTTGAGCCACCTTGTCGCGCAGGTACACGGGAATGGCCGATTCGGCCCCGGCGCCCCGCCCTGCCGCCAGTTCAATGGCGCCCAGTAGCGCGATCGTACGCGCGTGCGGCGGCTTGTCGTCTGCCTTTTCAACGTGGGCTCCGACCGACTCCGGTAGTGCGGAATGATGGGCCTGCCAGCCAGGACCGGCAGCGCCATCGATTGTCGGCAGCGTTACGTCGCCCGGCGGTGCGAGTGTATCTTCGGCCAGCGACGACGCCCCGTCTTCGCTGCAGCGATACACGCCGTAATAGATTTCCCCCATGCGGGCATCGAGCGCGGCTGCGACGTCGCGCCAGCCATGCCTGATGAACGCGCCGTAAGCGAGTGCGGCGAGATCGGAAATGGCGGCTATCGGCAGGTCGGCGCCGAGCGCGAGACCCTGTGTCACGGCAGCAGCAACGCGCAGGCCGGTGAAGCCGCCCGGACCGCGGCCGAAGGCGATGCCGTCGAGTTGCGTCAGCGCCAGGTCCGCTTCCGCCAGCAGGTCGGACACCATCGGCAGCACGTTATCCGCGTGGGCGCGTGGTTCGCTGACGGCTCGATCAGCCACTTCGCCGTCCACGTAGAGCGCGACCGAGCACAGTTCGGTGGCGGTATCGATTGCGAGTAATTTCATTCGCTGCGTAGATCCGGACATCAGGATGCCTCCGCAGGCGCCACCCGCTCATCAATGAACGCCAACGCTTCGCCTCGCGCAGCCGTGCGCCGCATCGGCGGCAGGCTGGCGAGGAACACCTTCCCGTAGTGACGTGTCGACAGGCGCGGATCGCAGAGCATCATCACTCCGGTGTCGGCGGCGTCGCGAATCAGCCGGCCGACGCCCTGCTTCAGCGCGATCACAGCCTGCGGCAACTGGATATCCATGAACGGATTGCCGCCGGCTTCGGCGAGCGCGGCCAGCCGCGCTTTCAACACCGGATCGTTGGGCGCCGCAAACGGCAGTTTGTCGATGACGACGAGGCTGAGCGCGGCGCCCTTGACGTCCACGCCTTCCCAGAAGCTGCTGGTGCCGAGCAGCACTGCTTCGCCGGAGTCGCGGAAGCGCTCGATCAGCCTGGAGCGCGGCGCGTCGCCCTGCACCAGCAGTTCGAAGTCGCAGCGATCGGCCAGGTAACCGGCCGCGCGACGCAGCGCGCGGTGGCTGGTAAACAGCAGGAACGCGCGGCCGTTGTTGGCTTCGATCAGCGGCAGTGCCGCGTCGATGACGGCTTCCGTATAACCCGGCGCATTCGTCTGCGGCAGTCCCGCCGGCGTATATAGCAACGCGTTGTGCGCGTAGTCGAACGGGCTGCCGAGGATCAGGCGCTCGGCCTTTTCCACGCCGATGCGCGCGCAGAAGTGATCGAGGCTATCCGCCACCGCAAGCGTCGCCGAGGTGAATATCCAGGCAGTTTCGCCGGCATGGATGTGCTCGGCGAGACGCGGCGCGACGTCGTGCGGCGTCAGGTGAAACGTGACGTTGCGATTCCAGGTTTCCGCCCAGCGGATATTGGCGTCGTCGTCGACCTCCCCGAGGGCCGCAAGGCGGCCGGCGAAGCGCTGCGCGCGCTGGAAGCAATTGTCGAGGCCGCGCGAGCGCTCGGCCAGCACGTCGAGCCGGTCGCGCACGTCGGCCAGCGCCGCCGTCAGCGTTTCGAGCCGCTCGGCAAACTCGTCCCCGTTGCGGCATTCGCTCCAGTCGAGCCGGGTGTTGGCCTCCCCGAGACTCAGGCGCAATTGCGACAGCGCCGTTTCCATATGGTCGAGGCACGGCCGCAGCTCCGGCATATCGCCGGCGCTCTTCAGATACTCCGCCAGCGTGTCGCGCGACAGCTCGCGCAGTTGCCGTGCCGATACCGATTCGCCGAAATACTGGCCGGCCACGTCCGGGAACTGGTGCGCCTCGTCGACGATCACCGCGTCGACGTTCGGCAGCAGCTCGCCGAAACCCTCGTCCTTGAGCGCCATGTCGGCGAGCAGCAGGTGATGATTGACGACCACGACGTCGGCCTGCTGCGCCTCGCGCCGCGCCTTGACCACCCAGCAGTTCGAAAATGCCGGGCATTCGGTGCCGAGGCAGTTGTCGGTGGTCGAGGTGACGCGGGGCCAGATGCGCGACGTTTCCGGCACCGCCTCGAGTTCTGCGCGATCGCCGCTCGTAGTGCGCCCGGCCCAGGTTTGCACCGCCATCAGGTCGCGCGCGTCGGCGTGCTGGAGATTGCGTTCGCCCTGCGCCAGATCGAGCCGGTGGCGGCACAGGTAATTGCTGCGCCCCTTGAGCAGCGCGACCTTGACCGGCTGGCCCAGTGCGCGGCGCACGACCGGCAGATCGCGATGAAAAATCTGGTCCTGGAGCGTGCGGGTACCCGTCGAAATCAGCGCCTTGCGGCCGGCCTGCAGCACCGGGGCGAGGTAGGCGAAGGTCTTGCCGACGCCGGTGCCCGCCTCGGCCGCCAGCAGCCCGGCGTGATCCAGCGCGCGGCCGATTGCCTCGGCGAGCACCATCTGTTCGCGGCGCGGCTGGAAACCAACGATTGCGCTCGCGAGCGCGCCGTCGCCGTCCATGAGTTCTGAATAGCTCGTTGTCAAAGAGAAATTCGGCCGGCAGAGGTCCAATCCGTTATAATACCGGCAAACCGCGCCTTCTGCTGTACCGTGCTGCCGTTCGTGCGCCGGATGCAGCGTTTTCTTTTGAATCAGGAACCGCCATGAGCACAACGAATAAAGCCCTCTCCGATTGGGTCGACGAGGTCGCCGCCCTCACCCAGCCCGACGAAATCCACTGGTGTACCGGCTCGGACGAAGAGTACCGCCAACTGATCGATCTGATGCTCGACAACGGCGATCTGCTGGAGCTCAACCAGCAGACCTACCCGAACTGCTATTTGCACCGCTCGGACCCGAAGGACGTCGCCCGCGTCGAAAATCGGACTCTCATCTGCAGCCGCAACGAACAGGATGCCGGCCCGAACAATCACTGGATGGAGCCGAAAGAAGCGCACTACAAAATCGATGGTCTGTTCAAGGGCGCGATGCGCGGTCGCACGATGTACGTGATTCCGTATTGCATGGGCCCGATCGACTCGCCGCACTCGCGCTGCGGCGTTGAAATTACCGACAGCCCGTATGTCGTCGCCAACATGAAAATCATGACGCGTATGGGCGACCAGGCGCTCAAGCGCATCGAGCGCGAGGGCAAGTTCGTGCGCGGTCTGCATTCGACCGGCGATCTGAATCCCGATCATCGGTTCATCATGCACTTCCCCGAGGAAGAACTGATCAAGAGCATCGGCTCGGGCTACGGCGGCAACGCGCTGCTCGGCAAGAAGTGCCACGCGTTGCGCATCGCGAGCTGGCAGGCGCGCCGCGAAGGCTGGTTGGCCGAGCACATGCTGATCGTCGGCATCCAGAATCCCGAAGGCGAAACGCGCTACGTCGCCGCGGCCTTCCCGTCGGCCTGCGGCAAGACCAACCTCGCGATGCTGATTCCGCCGGAATCGCACAAGGGCTGGAAAGTCTGGACGGTCGGCGATGACATTGCCTGGCTGCATCTCGGCGACGACGGCCGGTTGTGGGCGATCAATCCGGAAGCCGGCTATTTCGGCGTGGTGCCGGGCACGAACCGCAAGACCAATCGCAACGCGTTCGACATGATCACGCACGACACGATTTTCACCAACGTGGCAGTGACGGCGGATAACGAGCCGTGGTGGGAAGGCAAAAAGGAAGGCGATCCGGACGTCGACTGGCAGGGCCGCAAGTACGATCCGGCCAACGGCACCGCCGCGCATCCGAACTCGCGGTTCACGGTGAGCGCGAAACAGAATCCCGGCTATTCCGAAAAGGCCGAAGCGCCGCAAGGCGTGCCGATCTCCGCGATCATCTTCGGCGGCCGCCGCAAGGCGCTCGCCCCGCTGGTTTTCCAGGCGAAGGACTGGGCGCACGGCGTATTCGTCGGCGCCGGCATGGGTTCCGAAACCACCGCCGCCGCGACCGGCAAGGTCGGTGTCGTGCGTCGCGACCCGATGGCGATGAAGCCGTTCTGCGGCTACAACTTCGCCGACTACTGGAGCCACTGGCTGAGCTTCGAAGGCAAGTCCGACAAGCTGCCGGCAATCTTCCACGTCAACTGGTTCCGCCAGGATTCGGACGGCGATTTCCTGTGGCCCGGCTTTGGCGAGAACCTGCGCGTGCTGCGCTGGATTCTCGATCGCGCCGAGGGCAAGGCCGATGCCGTCGAAACCGCCATCGGCTATCTGCCGACGCCGGAAGCGATCGACACCGCCGGGCTCGACATCGACCAGGCAACGCTCGAAGCGCTGCTCGCGATCAGCGACGAACAATGGCAGAAGGAATATGAGGCGATCGGCGAGTATTTCGACAGCTACGGCGACCGTTTGCCCGAAGCGCTGAAAGAGGAACATCGGCGCGTCAGCGAGGCGGTCAGCAAGAAGGCAGCCAACGCCTAGCTTGATATAGGCCGGCATAAGCGCCCCGTTGCCGGCCTACATTTGATCGGCTTCTTCGATTCCTTCCAGCCGAAACTCGATCGCGAGATCGGGTTCGGCGTCGGGCGGTCGGCCGAGGCCGATCGTGCCGCCCTTTTCGAGTGTCGTACGGTCACGGCGCAGCACGATTTCGTCGCCTTCTTTTATCTGTACATACGTGCCGTTGGTGCTGCGGTCGGTGAGGATGAACTTGCCGGCTCGGTATTCGATTTCGGCGTGCAGCCGCGACGCGTAGTGGTCGCTGATCACCAGATCGTTGCGCGCCGAGCGGCCGGCCGTACAGCGCGGCCGCTCGCTGCTGACCGTGCACTGGGACGAACCGAGCTTAAGCACCAGCGTCGGGCCAGTGGGCGGTGTCCCGCCAAATTCCTCCGGCGGCGCGACGATGACAGTCATGTCGGCGCGGCTCCAGACGATTTCGCACAGCTCGACCGGACCCCGCTTGCCGCGAATCGTGTGCGGGCCGAGCTCGTGAATATGGTCACGCCAGCTGTCATCGAGCGCCGCGACCGTCGCGTCGGTCGCCAGGATCTGCTCGGGCTTGGCCAATGACGTGATGCGTGCGGCGGTATTGACGACATCGCCGTAGACGTCACCCTCCTCGACCAGCGCCATGCCGGTGTGCATGCCGACCCGGATCGCCAGCGGCGGCTGCATTTTGCTTTTTCGTTCGGTGATGCGCTCCTGCATTGTCGTCGCCGCGCGTGCCGCCTGCGGGGCGGCGTCGAAGACCGCCATGATCTCGTCGCCGAGGGTCTTGATGACTCGCCCGTCGGCTGCCTCGATCACTGCCTCCATCAGCCGCAGCGCCTGGCCGACCGTCTCGCGCCCGGGCACGTCGCCGAGAGCCGCGTAAAGGCTGGTGCTGTCGGCAATGTCGGAAAACAGAACCGTTATGGATGCACGCGTCATTTTTCCGCCACCAGGTAGGCGATCCACGCCGGATCGGGATCGCCCCGCTCCACCGGCACAAATTCGCCGTTGCCCTCGCCTGTCTCCTCGTCCGTGCCCTGCCAGTAGACCGTGACGCGCTTGAAGCCGGCCTCGCTCAGCAACTCGCGAATCTCCGGCAGCGTCCACAGCCGCCACGTATAGGTGAACGCCTCGCGCATTCGGGAGCCATCCGGGAACTTGAAATGGATGTGGCAGGTCATCTCGCCGCTGATCGGATCGTAGTCGGCCTGATCCCAGATGTAGGTGTAGCCGCCGCAGTCGCGGCGCTCGCGCATGACCTTGAACGCGTCATGGCCGCCGAATGCGTCGAGCATGAACACGCCGTCATCAACGAGGCTTTCGCGTACGCGGCGGAAGTAGCGCTTGAGCGTGCGCCGCTCCTTGAAAATCCAGTAGCTGAAATTCATCGCGACGGCCACGTCGGCCGGATCGGTCGCGGCCTTGCACACGTCGGCCTCGATCAGCTCGATGCGCTTGCGCGCGCCCGGCTGCAGTTTGGCGACATGATTTTGCCGGCCCCACTCGAGCACCTCCGGATCGATATCGACGCCGATCGCGCGCTGGCGCGGCCCGCGTTTGACCCATTCGCAGGCCGCGGCGGCGGTGCCGCAGAAATCTTCTCGCAGCACGCGCGGCTTGCGACCGCGCAGATCGGTGAACGTTTCAAGCACGAAATCGCATTCGACATCGACGGCCTGCACGGCTTTTTCGTACAGGCGGTGCCGGTCCCGCCGTTGGGCCATTTTTTTCTGGGGCATATATAAAGGGTTTTACTCGTCGGAATTCGTGTAGGAGCGAGCGCTGCTCGCGATTCAATTAATCGCGGCCAGCGGCCGCTCCTACATTGCTACGCGGCCGCCACTGTCTCCCGCGCGGCCATGATAACCCGCTCGTCGCTGTTTTGCTTCGACGCGTGTCCGCTCAGATGTCGCCGCCAGCGCCGTGCGCCCGGGCAACCCTGGTAGAGCCCGAACAGCGGCTTGACCACGCGGTTGAACGGGACGCCGTCGGCGCGTTGCCGCGAGACGTATGGCAGATAGGCTTCCAATACCGCGTCCCGGTCGGGTGCCGCGGCACGGTCGCCGAAAATTTCGCCGTCGACCGCCGCCAGGAAGTACGGCTGCGAATATGCCTCCCGTCCGACCATCACGCCATCGACTTGCTCCAGGTGCGTACGCGCCGCCTCAAGACTTTTGATACCGCCATTAATCGCGATTGTCAGGTCCGGGCGTTCCTGCTTCAGCCGGTAAACGACGTCGTAGCGCAACGGCGGAATCTCGCGGTTCTGCTTGGGGCTCAGGCCCTTCAGCCAGGCGTTCCTGGCATGCACGATAAATGTGTCGCAGCCGGCCGCCGCCACGGTGTCGACGAACTCGAACAGCCGCTCACCATCCTGATCGCGGTCGATGCCGATGCGGGTCTTGACGGTGACCGGCAGCCGGCAGGCTGCCTGCATTGCGGCGACGCCGTCGGCCACCAATTGCGGCTCCCGCATCAGGCAGGCGCCGAAACGGCCGGACTGGACGCGGTCGCTGGGGCAACCGACGTTCACGTTGATTTCGTCGTAGCCCCATTCTTCGGCGAGGCGCGCGGCCTGCGCGAGCTCGATTGGGTCGCTGCCGCCGATTTGCAGCGCCAGCGGGTGTTCCGCCGCGTCGAACGCGAGATGGCGCGCGATGTCACCGTGCAGCAGCGCGCCTGTCGTTACCATTTCGGTGTATAGCAGCGTGTGGCGCGACAGCAGGCGCGCCAGGTAGCGGAAGTGGCGGTCCGTGCAGTCCATCATGGGGGCTATTGAAAAGCGGTGGCTTTCGGTCATGCGCGAATTTTAGCATTGGTTTTGTGTCGCCTGCGGCGACGGGCTGATTGGGCGGGGGTGTCGACCCCCTACGGCGAGTTACTTTCCTTACGGGGAAAGTAACCAAAGCCACTGCGACGTATCGCTTGGTCCGAAGTACATCCTGTACTTCGGACTTCCCGG
>DASSNE010000025.1:0-34473 GCA_035688265.1 Gammaproteobacteria bacterium | reverse complement strand
GCATTACCTCGAGGAAGCCGATGCGCTCGCCGACCGCATCGTCGTCGTCAATCATGGCCGCGTCATCGCCGAAGGCAGTCCCGCCGAAATCAAGGCGCGCGCAGCACTCGTGCGTATTCGCTGCAGCACGCACCTGTCGATCGCGCAGGTCGAAAGCCTGGCCGCGGTCAAGGCGGTCCGCGCGGACGGCGCGCGGCTGGAAATCACGACCGTGAGTCCCGAAGAGGTGCTGCGCGAAATGCTTTGGCAAGACCCGGAGCTGACGGATCTCGAAGTGACGGGCGCGCGGCTTGAAGACGCGTTCGTGGAACTGACGCGGGAAGAGGAGATTGCGGCATGAATGATGGCAAGGCTCTGGCGGCCGAAACCGCCCCCGCGAGCGTCGGCGACCAGGTGCGCTGGCGCGTCCGCGACACCCTCGGCATCTATGGCCGCGAAGCGGCCTACCAGTTCTGGGGGCTGGTACGCATGCCCGGCTTCGCGCTGCCGACGCTGCTGTTCCCGGCCATGTTTTACCTGTTCTTCGGCGCACTCTTCGGCGGCCGGCAATATGGCGCCTACTTTCTCGCCACCTACGCAACCTTCGGCGTCATGGGCCCGGCCTTGTTCGGCTTCGGCGTCGGCGTCGCAATGGAGCGCGAGCACGGCGTTTTGTCGCTCAAACGCGTGTTTCCGTTGCCGCCACTGGCCTATTTCTGTGCCAAGCTCGCGATGAGCGCACTGTTCGCGCTCATCATCACGGTCATCCTGTCGATTCTCGCCGCCGCCACTACCGGGGTCGTGCTGCCCCGCGCGAACTGGTTTGTGCTCGCCGGCGTACTGGTGGCCGGCACGCTGCCATTCTGCGCGCTCGGCCTCACGATCGGTTTCTACGTCAACGGCCAGGCATCGGCTGCGATCGTCAATCTGATTTATCTGCCGATGTCATTCCTGTCCGGACTGTGGGTGCCCATCCAGCAACTGCCCGATTTTCTGCAGCATTTCGCCCGCGCGTTGCCCGCCTATCACCTGGGCCAGCTTGCGCTCGCCGTCGTCGGCCGCGCGGACGGCGACAGTATCTGGACACACATCGGCTATCTCATCGTTTTCACCATCGTCTTTTTGTTGATCGCGCTCCGGGGCTGGCGCCGGATTCAGGACCGCTGAAGCGGAGGGACAAGCATGAAAGGCAATTTCTTCAATCGCGCCGGCTCGGCAATGCTCGGCATCGTCATCGCGGCGGTCGTGATATTCATGCTGCTGCCGACGCCAGGCGCCGGTAACGCGGCACATCCGAGTGCGAAGGAGCACGAAGCCGGGAGCATGGTCGCCACAACTCAAAACCGTGACTGCTCGCGCGCCTATGGCGGCAAACCTGCAACTTGTGTCCAGGTTCCATGCAGCAAAAAATACCGGGCGTTCCTCGGGACGTGGGCAGGCGACTTTCAGTCCCTGTCGCGAAAGAATTCCGGAAAAAGCAGAATCTTTCGCCCTTACCACAGTGTCGTGTCGTATCAGGCCAAAGATTGTCTCGAGAACGTCGGCACGGGGGAGACCTTCATCGTCGGTCACATGACCGACCGTTACCCGGCTTCAGACTCGCAGCCGGCAGCGGTTCATAAAAGCCTCCTGATTCTGGGAAACAAGGCGGACGGCACCCCGTACATGCGGACGGTGCGCGACGGAAGTGCCGATGACTATTCGCTGGTGTATCGGAATCAATCGGCGGACCTGTCAATCTGGCAAATGCACGTTCCGTCCTCGGGCAAGAGCCCGCAAATGACCGTCACGACGATCGACGGCAAGGACTTTGCAGCGGGGCCGGAATCGCACAAGCGCGACGTGACCGTGACGCTGACGGTGGGCCCGCCGAACAAGCCCTACTGGCACGGCGTGATCGTGTACGGTTCCCACGAGAAACAATAACTTGCGCGGAAGCGATAAGATAACGAGATGATGCGTACTGCCGCGAAAACGCTTCGCCTGCTCAAGTCGATCGTGCTCGGCATCCACCACCGGCTGCTGCCGCCGAATTACGACACAGGCTGGCTTCCTTACCTGTGGCTGACATGGGCGGGATTCTATTTCGTCTCGCTGATTCCGCCGACCACCACGACCGTACGTATCGCAACGCTGGCTGCACTCACAGCGTTCTTTCCGCTTTACTTTCGCTACTACTGGGCCGACAGTCGGGAACGGCGCCTGATCATCGTCCTGATCGCTGTGCTCGGTGTCGCACTGACGCCTTTGAACGCCATCGGCGGTGGCTTGCTGATATACGCAGGTTCGTTTGCAGGCTACAGCTTCAAACCGCGCAAGGCGCTGGCGGCGCTGGCGGCCCTCATCGTTATAGCCGTTATCGAATACCTGTGGCTGGACGTTCCGCTGGGCCAGTGGATCTGGGTGCCGACATTCATCCTCATGGCGGGACTGGCGAACATTTGGGCAGGGGAACGAGAACGGCAAAATTGCCTGCTGCGCCAGTCTCGGGAAGAGGTACGTCGGTTGGCGGCTACGGCCGAGCGTGAACGCATTGCACGTGACCTGCACGACCTGCTGGGCCATACCCTGACCCTGATTACAGTCAAGGCGGAACTGGCGGGCACCCTCGCCGCCCGGGATTTGCCGCGTGCGGCGGAAGAAATCCGGGAACTCGAAGCCATTGCGCGCGATGCACTTGCACAGGTGCGCCAGGCAGTCGGTGGCTACCGCGGCGATCTCGCGGGAGAAATTGCCAATGCCGGCGTTGCCTTGCGCGCGGCCGGCATCGCCTACGAGGCGGAAACCGCGACCGCCGACGCTGGCGGAGCTGAGCAGGATGCGGCGCTCGCAATGGTCGTGCGCGAAGCCGTTACCAACATCGTGCGCCATGCCGGCGCGAGAGCGTGCCGGCTGTCGTTTCGGCGCGACGACGGCTGGGCGACACTGGAAATCAGCGACGATGGCTCGGAAGGCCGGCACGACGAAGGCAACGGCATTCGGGGCATGCGGGAGCGCCTGCAAGCGCTCGGCGGAACACTGGCGGTGGAATTCGGTGCGACGGGAACGTCCCTTTATGCGGCGATTCCCGTACAGGAAGCCGAGACCTTCAGCCCGCAACGAGTTTGCTCTGGGAAAGCGGAGGCGTTCACTTGATCCGCGTGCTGATCGCCGAGGATCAGTCGATGATCCTCGGGGCGCTCGCGGCGCTGCTGGACATGGAAGCCGACATCGAAGTCGCCGGCCGCGCGGCCGACGGCAAAGCAGCGCTGGCCCTGGTTGCCGAACAAGACCCCGACGTCGTCGTCACCGATATCGAAATGCCGGCCATGACCGGTCTGGAACTCGCGCGCGCGTTGCGCGGCAAACGCGCCAAAGTCATCATCGTGACAACTTTCGCCCGCCCGGGATACCTGCGCCGCGCGCTCGACGCGGGCGTGCGCGGCTACCTGCTCAAGGATGCCCCGGCAAAGCAACTGGCCGACGCAATCCGCACCGTCCACGCCGGCGGCAAAGTCATCGCACCGGAACTGGCCGCGGAAGCCTGGGAGGCAGACGATCCATTGAGCGACCGCGAGCGGCAGGTGCTGCGCCTCGCCGGCGACGGCATGAGCAGCGGCGGCATCGCAGAACAACTGCACCTGTCGGAAGGCACCGTCCGCAATTATCTGTCTGAAGCAATCGGCAAGCTGGGCGCGACGAATCGGATCGAGGCGGCGCGAATCGCGCGACAAAAGGGTTGGCTTTAGAATCAGGGGAAAAGTGCTGAGGACTAAGTGCTGAGGACTGAGTGAAGAAACCGTCCTTAGCACTTAGCACTGAGCACTGAGCACTTAGCACTGAGCACTTAGTCTTTTAGTCAGTATCAGTCGCCAGCAACAACCCGCACCGCGACTCGTGCAAATTGACGAAAAAGTAAGCCAGGTCGCAGCCGGCACCGGCGAACCAGCACGAAAAGCCCGGATCCAGCCCAAACAGCCAGACCTCGTCCGGCTCGGCATCCTCGAATAACGCGTCCGCGTAATCGCGCACCAGCTCAGCGGCCTGATCGGCCTCCGCACCGGCACCGCCGAATCCGGCCGAGGTCAACGCAAAATTAATCGCGTCCAGGAACTGCTGCACGTCCTCGTGCCAGATCCCCTCCTCCATCAGGTACGCCAGTGAACAGCCCGCAATCGGCGCCGGCAAATCACCGTTCGCGGCGATATCCCAGAGCGCGGCCAGCGCATCGGCCGGCGTCGCATGGCTCGCGCCGCCCGCGTCCAGTTCGAATACCTCGAACAGCAGATCGCCCTGGCGCCAATAGCGCAAAATTTCGTCGTGTACCCGATCGAGCACTTCCTGCCGCGATGCCGGCAGCGCCGCCGGCGCCGGCGCCTCGAAATCGCTTGCGTCGAGATCCTCGTCCTGAATATCGAAGGTCTCCACGTCTTCACTGTGGAAGCCAGTGCCGCCGGCCGGCCCGTCCCAGTCGATCATCGCCCCTCTCCCATCAGCCGTCGAAACACAATTGCCGCCAACTGCGGCGGAACCAGCCATCGCCCAGCGGCTCGAAAACGTGACACTCCGTCATCGTGCGCTCGTAAATATGCAGCGATACTGCCGGCTCCGACGCGCTGCCGTTGACAATGCGATGGTATTCGTAGGGCGGGATCAGCGAGCCCGCGGTGCCGGTGCGCGCGATATGGTTTCCGCGGCGTACGAAACGGTAGCGATCCGGCGCCTCGCGATCGACCCGCTCGTACTGCTCAACCCTGATGCAGCCGGCGCAGACGCCTTCGACGCACCATAGACCGGCGTGATCGTGCAGCGCCGTGCCTTGTTCCGGCGCCCATGTCATCGCCACGACCGAGTAGCCGTAGCGCTCGCTGCGATACAGTTCGTGACGCTGATAGTGGTCGGCGGAAGGCCGGTAGCAGACCGCCGGCAGATCGAAATCGCCATTACCGATCAGGCTGCTCAGCACCCGCTTGACAGCGCCCGTGACGACGGTCGCATTCGAACCTGCCATCGCTTCATCGAGCGCATCGACCAGCCGGGCGCTCCCGGGAAAACCCGCGGAAAATGTAGTTGTCTGGGAGACGGCCATGGGCGGAGTATAGCCCGATAACGGCACCGACTACAGATAACTTCCGACCGCGGCGGCGAACCGATCGTAATCGACCAGGAAAGCGTCGTGCCCCTGCAGCGAATCGAAAGCCTCGTAGCGCACGATCGCCCCGGCGCGCTTCATCAGGCCGGCCAGTGCATGCTGCTGCTCGATCGGGTACAGGAAATCGGTCTTAACGCCGATGACCAATGCACCCTCGCAGTGGAGCTTGCGCGCAAGTTCGGCGGCGGTGCCGTGTTCGCGCACGTCAAAAAGATCCATCGCGCGCGACAGGTACAGGTAGCAATTGGCATCGAAGCCACCGATGAAATCGCGCGCGCGCGCCTCGAGATACGCCTCGACCTCGAACTCGATCCCGAATGGCTCCGTCGGCGGCTTCTTCGTGCGCCGGCGGCCGAAACGCTCCTTCCATTCCGCCGCCGAACGATACGACAGCATGCCGAGCTTGCGCGCATCGCGCATGCCCGCGATCGGCTGCTCGGCGGGCGGATAATACCCGCCGCGCCAGGCCGGATCGCTGCGGATCATCTCGCGCTGCAGCGAGTGCATCGCGATCGTCATCGGCACCGAATACGGGCCGGTCGAAATCAGGATCAGATGATCGCTCGTGCCGGGAAACTGCAGTGCGAAAGCGAGCGCCGACATGCCGCCGAGCGACGGGCCGACGAGCGCGTGCAGATGGTTTACGCCAAGCTTCGCCAGCGCGGCATGGGCAGTTGCGGCGATGTCCTCGATCGTGAGTTCGGGGAAATCGAGTTGCCACGGCTTGCCCGTCGCCGGATTGACCGACGCGGCGCCGGTCGAGCCGAAGCAGCTGCCGAGCGAGTTGACACAAATCACGAAAAACCGGTCGCTGTCGATCGGCTTCCCCGGCCCCACCATCGGCTCCCACCAGCCTGGCGCAGGATCGGCCGGCGCCGAGGCGGCATGCGCATTCGGCGACAGGCCGGTCAGGATCAGAATCGCGTTGCTCCGATCGGCGTTCAGCTCGCCCCAGGTTTCGTAGGCGATGTCGACAGTGGGCAGCGTGCCGCCGCGACGCAGTTGAAAGGGTTCATCGAGAGCGATAGTTTGGCGATTTTTGTTCACTCGGTTCCCTGGGCCGATAAAAGTGGAAGATTGTGCTGAAAAGCCCGCGCAATTGCCACTCTCTTGGCCCTTCTCCCTCCGGGAGAGGGGTTGGGGTGAGGGTGCCCGAGCTAAGCAACGGTTTGTAATACAACCGCTTATGTGATCCCGACCCTCCCCCCCGGCCCCTCTCCCGAGGGGAGAGGGGAGCGTGGCAAGACTCAGCTCTTTTTCGTCCGCCTCACGTGCCGCTTGAGGCGCTTTTTCTTTTCGATCTGGCGCGGCGTCAGCTTGTTGCGCCTGCCCGCATACGGGTTGTCGCCGCTGCGAAACTCGATTCGCACCGGCGTGCCGAAGAGCCTGAAGTGCTCGCGAAACGCGTTGACCAGGTAGCGCCGATAAGTGTCCGGCACCGCGCCCGTCTGGTTGCCGTGCACGACGATCAATGGCGGACGGCGGCCGCCCTGGTGCGCGTAACGCAGCTTGATCCGGCGCCCGCGAATCAGCGGCGGCGGATGCGCCGCGACCGCCTCGGCCAGCACCTGCGTCAGTTCGTTGGTGTTGAGATCGGCCTCGGCCGCCCGGCGCGCCTCGTCGACCGAGCCGAACAAGTCGCTGATCCCGCTGCCATGCAGCGCTGAGATGAAATGAATGCGCGCGAAGTTCAGAAACGGCAGCTTGACGTCGATCAGCCGGCGAACCTCGTTGCGCTGGTTTGTGTCGAGCCCGTCCCACTTGTTGATGCCGATCACCGCCGCCCGGCCGCGATCCAGCGCCAGCCCCAGCAGCGACACATCCTGGTCCGTCACGCCTTCCTGCGCATCGATCAGCGCGATCACCACCGCGGCCCGATCGATCGCCTGCAACGTCTTGACGATACTGAACTTCTCGATCGCCGCCTGCACCCGGCTGCGCCGCCGGACGCCCGCGGTATCGATCAGCGTGTAACGCTGCCCGCCGCGCTCAAGCTCGATGGCAATGCTGTCGCGCGTAGTGCCGGGCTCGGCGGACGCGACCACTCGTTCGTCGCCGAGAAGCCGATTAATGAGCGTGGATTTGCCGACGTTGGGGCGGCCGATAATCGCGATCGCCGGCGCCGCTTCATACTCGGACTCCGCCTCGGACTCCGGCAGCCCGGCGAGCACTGCGTCCACCAAAGCCTCGACGCCGCGACCATGCGCGGCGGCAATCGCCCACGGCGAACCCAATCCCAGCGCATGAAACTCCGCGACGGCCAGGTCCGGGGCAACCCCCTCCGTCTTGTTCACCGCCAGAAAAACGCTCTTGCCGGCCCGCCGCAACTCCGCCGCAATCCGCTCATCCGCCGGCGTCAGCCCGGCGCGGCCGTCGACCAGAAACACCACCGAATCCGCCTCGGCCACCGCCCGCCGCGTCTGCCGCGCCATCAGCTCCGCCAGCGTATCCGCCTCGGCTTCCAGCCCGCCGGTGTCGATCACGACATAGCGCCGCGAGCCGACAAGCCCGTAGCCGTACTGCCGATCGCGCGTCAGCCCGGGCTCGTCGGCGACAAGCGCATCCCGACTGCGCGTCAGCACGTTGAACAGCGTGGATTTGCCGACGTTGGGCCGGCCGACGAGGGCGATTACGGGAAGCATAAGTATCAGGTTAACCGAAAGGACCCCTTCTTCTCTTAGCCGGCCACGACGGCCGGCCTCTTCTCCCGCGACATAGAGCGCAGCCGAAGATCGGGCTGAAAAAGGGGGAAACAAGGAACATTGTCCGAAGCCATGGATGGCTGAGTTCTGTTCCGGCCCCCTTTTTCAGCCCGATCTTCGGGAAGTCCGCAGCACAGGATGTGCTGCGGACCAAGCGACAGTCGCATGGTTTTGCCTACTTTTGCCGAAACAAAAGTAGGCCGGCTGCCGGGCCGGATACCGGCACCAATCAGCCCGCCGCCGCAGGCGGCACAAAACCTTTCTATTGAGCCGCCGGGAATCGGTAAGCAACAAGCTCACCATCATCAGTCAAAACCAAAAGCGTATCCCCAGCCACAACCGGCGCAGCCGAAATCCCGGCGGAACCCGCCTGCACGCGAGCAACCAGTTCCCCGCTTTTCTGCGACAGAAAATGCACATACCCGGCAAAGTCGCCCATAGCGACCGTACCGTGAAACGGCGTCGGCCGGGTCAGCGACCGCGCCCGCATTGCAGCCTGCTTCCAGGCCGGATCGCCGCTCGCCGCATTAACCGCGTGCACCACGCTGTCCGAATCCGTCACGTAAAGCTGCTCGTCACCGTAGCTGACCCCGGTGTAGCTCGACATCGGGATGCTCCAGAACGGCTGACCACCGGTTGCGCTGAGGGCCGCCAACTCGCCGTGGTACGTTACCGCGTAAACGAAACCGAGACCGACAACCGGCCGACCGTCCAGATCGATCAGTTGCTGCAGTTCGTTTTCGCCGCTCGGTTGGCCGATCGGCGCTTCCCAGAGCACCTTGCCGTCCTTGAGCGACACCGCGAGCAGTGTGCCATTGTCGAAACCGGCATAGACAACGCCGCGGTCGATCACGGGGGTCGCGTCGCCGCGCAGGCTCAGGCGCGGCACGTCGCGCGACAGGGTCCAGAGCTGGTGACCGTCCGCGGCCGACAGGCCGATCAGATGGCCGTCGCCGGTGCGCACCACGACGACGCCATCACCCACCGCCGGCGCGGCGATGACGATGCTGTCCACGTAATGCTTCCACATCTCGTGCCCGTCGTCAGCACTCAACGCCTCGACGTAGCCCTCGGTCGATCCGACCACGACGACGTGATCGCCGACGCCGGGACCGCCGCCGACCGTGAGACCGGTATCGGTGTGCCACAACCGCGAGCCGGACTGCACGTTCCAGGCACTGACGCTGCCATCGCGGCCGCCGACGAACACGCTGTTGCCGTCCACCGCCGGCACGAGGCCGAGCAGAATGCCGTCTTCGCCCGAGCCGGCGTCCGCGCTCCAGACCTGGCTGACCTTGACCTTCGGCGTGAATTTGACCAGCGGTGCCGGCGGCTCGGTATTATCCTTCGCGCCGCACGCCGCCAGAAACAGCGCCGCGGCCAGGACGATTAGCAGCCGCCTCATGACTTGTCCGCCGGCGCCGGCTTGGCCCCCGCGGTGTGCTGCAGCTTCAGCTTGAGCAACGGATCGCTCCCTGTCCCGTCGGCCTGCGCTGCGAGAGCGGCCTGGTAGGCTTGATGCGCCTTGGCGGTCTCGCCCAGCGCCCGATACGCATCGCCGCGCACCTCGGCATACAGCGACGCAAACCCGCCGGCATCCTTCACCGACAGCGTCTGCAGCGCAGCCCGGGCCTGCTTGTTCGCGATCTGCACGCGCGCAAGCCGCAGCCGGGCCAGCAATTTCAGGCTGCCGTCGTCGCTGTTCTGCACAACCCATTGCAGATGCTGAATCGCCTGATCAGGCTTGTTCGCCGTCACTTCCGCACCGGCCAGACCGAGCGCTGCCTGCGCCGCATATGGCGTATCGTCGTAATTGGCGATCAGGTTTTTGCCGATGGCCTCGGCCTCGCCGTTCCCGTTTTTGTTCTTGTCGTTGTCGGCGGCCGGCTTGTTCAGCGCCTGCTCGAACTGCGCGTAAAGCGCCGATGCATTGTAGTCGCGCTGCGCCTGGTAATGCTCCCACCAGCGCCAGCCGCCGATGATCGCGAGACCGATCGCCAGGCCGACAATGATGAACGTGCCGTTGGCCTTCCACCAGGCTTTGAATTTTTCCCACTGTTCGTCGTCGGAAATGTAACCGTCTGTCACGAGTCGTTACTCCTGAGTCTCTTGAGTTCGTCCGCCAGCGCCGCCCAGGCAACCGGCCGCTGCGCCTCGTCGGTGCGCAGCGGCTTGAGCGTCGCAGATTCATTCGCTACTTCATCATCGCCGAGTATCAGCGCAAACCCTGCGCCGCTCCGGTCGGCCTTCTTGAGCTGCGACTTGAACGAGCCGCCGCCGCAATTCAGTATCAGCGCCAGATCCGGCACCGCATCGCGCAACTGCGCCGCCAGCCTGAAGCCGGCGCGTTCGGCCGCTTCGCCCACCCGCACCAGATAGACGTCCGGCGCGCGCGGCGGCGTCTCGACGCCCTCTTCGGCCAGCAGCGCGATCAGCCGCTCGACGCCGAGCGCCCAGCCAATCGCCGGGGTCGGCCGCCCGCCAAGCTGCTCGACGAGCGCATCATAGCGGCCGCCGGAGCAGATCGCATCCTGTGCGCCGAGGCGGTCCGTCACCCACTCGAATACGGTGCGGCTGTAGTAGTCGAGCCCGCGCACCAGGCGCGGGTTGATGTCGTAGGCGATGCCAATCTCGTCCAGCAGACGACACAGCGCTTCGAAGTGCGCCCGCGACTCCGCGTCCAGATGGTCCTGCAGGCTGGGCGCGGCGGCGATCAACGGCGCGAGCGCCGGATCCTTGCTGTCCAGCAGCCGCAATGGATTGATCTCAAGACGCCTTTGCGCCTCCGCGTCCAGCTGGTCGCGGTGGTCGCCAAAATACTCGACCAGCACGTGGCGATAGGCGGCGCGCGCCTCGCTGGTACCGAGCGAGTTCAACTGCAGGCGCGCGTGACGGATGCCGAGCCGCGCCCACATGCGCGCCGACATCGCGATCAGCTCGGCGTCGATGTCCGGCCCTTCGAACCCGTAGGCCTCGGCGCCGATCTGGTAGAACTGGCGATAGCGCCCTTTCTGCGGCCGCTCGTGGCGGAACATCGGGCCGGCGTACCAGAGCCGCTGCGTCTGGTTGTAGGTCAGGCCGTGCGTCAGCGCCGCGCGCACGCAGCCCGCGGTCGCTTCCGGGCGCAGGCTCAGCGAGGCGCCGTTGCGATCCTCGAAGGTGTACATCTCCTTGGAGACGATATCGGTCGCCGCGCCGATCGAACGCGCGAACAATTCCGTGCTTTCGACCACCGGCACGCGAATCTCGCGATAGCCGTGGTTTTCGAGCACCGCGCGAATCGTATCCTCGACGTACTGCCAGACGTGGCTCTCGTCCGGCAGAATGTCGTTCATGCCGCGGACGGGTTGGATGCGTTCAGCCATTACGGGGACGAAGGATTATCGGCAAACGGCGGATTGTCGCCGAGCTTGCGAATCGTGAATCGCGCGGTGTCGTCGGAGCGGGTGTAGTCCTTCGTGTCGATGACATTGCCGGCGGTCAGCACGCGCACGTTCGGTGCGTTGCCGAGAAATACGTGCAGCGGCGGCTCGCCGTTCAGGTACAGGGTTTGGCCGCCGTGGGCGAGGCCGTAATACAGCCGCTTGCCATTGGCATCGTCAACTTCGACCCACGAATCGCCGGTCAGCCGCAACGCGAGCGGCAGACCGTTGGGCACGTCCGCCGCCGGGGCTTGCGCTTTCCGGTTCTCCGGCGTCGGCGTGACCGCCGCCTTCGCCGGCTGCTTCGCGGCCGGGGACTGCGTGACCGCATTCGTCGACGACTTGCCGGCGGCGCTGCCGGCGATCGTCGGCGGCGCTTGCGTCGCCGGCTGACCGACGCCGGCCCGCGCACCTTGCGCGGCGGTCGTCTTCGACTGCGCCAGCGGCACGATCGCATGGCTTTGCGCCGCCGGCGCCGCGTTGAGTGTCGATGGCAACGGTTGCACCGTGCCCCCTTGTTGCGGCTGGTGCGCGATCTGCCGCAAACCGGACAGCTCGTGGTTCTGGTACAGCCACCAGCCGATCGCCGCGACGATCAGCGCCAGCACCAGCCAGGCGATCCGCGAACCCCAGCCGCTGCTTTCGTCCATCCTGACGCCGTGATGCACCTGCGTCTGCAATGCCGGCGCCGCGCCCCTTTCCAGCGCTTCGTAATCGGCGACGATGGCGACCGGATCAAGCTTCACCAGGCGCGCGTAATTGCGCAGGTGACCCTTGACGAAAATCGGCGCGCCGAGCGAATCGAAATCGCCGGCTTCGAGCGCAATCACGACCGACTGATCGAGATTCAGCGACTGCGCGATTTGCGCCTCACTCAGGCCGACGCGTTCGCGGCCGGCGCGCAGGCGCTGGCCGATCGGCAGCGACTCAACGCCGCCGTTGTCTTCGGGCGCGCGTCCGGGTTCGTCAGCCGCCATTGCCGGTCATTTTCCGTGCGAGGCGCGCTTCGGCCGAGCGCGGGAATTTTGCAATCAGTTCAGCCGCGAATTTCCGCGCCTGATCCCGATCGCCCAGCGCCCGCTCGTTGCGTGCGGCGAGCCACAATACCTCGGCGTGCGGCTGCCGGTTGTGCGCCATGAATCGCTGCAGGAAGGCGCGTGCAGGCAAGTGCTTGCCTTCGTCGAAGCTCAGCCGGGCGAGTTGCCACAGCGCGTCGGGATAATCCGGTTGCGCCTTCAGCGCCAGACGAAAATCGGCCTCGGCACGATCCTGCTTGCCGATCTTGAGCAGGCAGACGCCGGCATTGGTGTAGGCTGCTTCCGGCGTGTCGTAATCGGGATTGGCCGCCGCGGCGAGAAAATATTGTTCGGATTGGTCGACCTTGTTATGCCGGCACAGAAACACGCCATAGGCGTTCAGCGTTTTCGGGTCGTGCGGCGCGATATCGAGCGCGCGGCGGTAATGCTGGTCGGCAAGGCCGATGTCGCCGCGCTTTTCATATACCAGCGCAATAGCCGTATGCGCCTCGGCCAGATCCGGATCCTGCTTCAATGCCCGCTGCAGTTTCTTGAGCGCGAGATCGAGGCGGCCCTGCTGCATGTAGGCCACGCCCAACTGGACGTTGTACTTCGCCGCCAGCTTCGGCTGCGCCTGGGACTGCGGTGCGCCCGTGCTGACGCAACCGGCGAGCAGCCAGGCGGCCGCTATTGCCATACCGATCGATAGAGTTTTCATGCGCCCGCCCCCGCCGCTGCAGCCAGATGCCGTTCCCGCCGCCGGCTCTTGTCGTCCACGCGGCCGGCCAGCTGACCGCAGGCGGCGTCGATGTCGTCGCCACGCGTGCGGCGCGTGATCGTCAATACGCCGCGCGCCATCAGCACGTCGCGGAACCGGTCGATGACCGGCCGCGGCGAGCGCCGGTAGCGCGTTTCCGGGAACGGGTTGAACGGAATCAGGTTGACCTTGCACGGCAGACCGGCCAGTAACGCCGCCAGTTCCTGTGCATGCCTCTCGCTGTCGTTGACACCGTCGAGCATCACGTATTCGATCGTCACGTGGCGGTGCGGCTGCGCGGCGACGTAGCGATGCGCGGCCGCCATCAGTTCGGCAATCGGATACTTTTTGTTGATCGGCACCAGTACGTCGCGCAGTGCGTCGTTCGGCGCGTGCAGCGACAACGCCAGCGCCACATCACAATCGTTGGTCAGACGGTCGAGCGCGGGCACGAGGCCGGACGTGCTGACGGTGACGCGGCGCTTGGACAATCCGTAGCCCAGATCGTCGAGCAGAATGCGCAACGCCGGCACCAGTTTCCGGTAATTGGCAAGCGGCTCGCCCATGCCCATGAACACGATATTGGTGACCGGCCAGCCGCCGTCGGGCCTGCGTCCGAGCAGGCGGTTCGCGGTCCAGACCTGGCCGATGATTTCGGCCGTCTCCAAGTTCCGGTTGAAGCCCTGCTGCGCCGTCGAACAGAACGCGCAGTCGAGCGCGCAGCCGACCTGCGAGGAAATGCACAGCGTGCCGCGATCCGGCTCCGGGATGAAGACCGTCTCGATGCCGTTGGTCGCGTCCATCGCGAACAGCCACTTGTGCGTCCCATCTTCCGAACGCTGTTCGGACGCGACTTCAAGTCCGCGGATTTCGGCGCAGTCGGCAAGCTTCGCGCGCAGCGCCTTGCCGAGATCCGTCATCGCCTCGAAGTCGTCGACGCCGCGGTCGTACATCCACTTCATGACCTGGCGCGCGCGAAACGGCTTCTCGCCCAGCGTGACGAAAAACGCTTCCAGCCCGTTGCGGTCCAGGCCCAGCAGATTGGTTTTGGCGTCGTGCGTCATCCGGAGTTCAGCGCGTCCGGGCGCAAATCTCCGTGGCGGCGAAGAAGAAGGCGATTTCGGTGCGCGCGGTGTCCGGCCCGTCCGAGCCATGCACGACGTTCTCGTCGATCGTCTCGGCGAAATCGGCGCGAATCGTGCCGGCATCGGCCTCGGCCGGATTGGTCGCGCCCATCACCTCGCGGTTTTTCGCGATCGCGTTGTCGCCTTCCAACACCTGCACGAGGACCGGCCCCGAGGTCATGAATTCGACCAGCGCGGTGAAGAACGGGCGCTCCTTGTGCACGGCGTAGAACTGCTCGGCCTCGCGGCGCGACAGGTGCAGCATTTTCGCCGCAATGATCCTCAAACCGTTCTTTTCGAAGCGCGAATACACCTCGCCGATAATGTTCTTGGCTACGCCGTCCGGCTTGATGATCGACAAGGTCCGTTCGATGGCCATGAATGCTCCCGTTGGAAGAGATGGGGAAAACCCGCTGATGCAGGAGAAAATAAACCGCCAAGTTTACTGGCGCGGGCTCTGGCTGGCAAACGCTTTCGGGCAGTTTTCGCGCAAAATCAGACGCTGAAGCTTTCCCCGCAGCCGCATTCGTCCTTGACGTTCGGGTTGTGGAATTTGAACGCCTGATTGAGACCTTCGCGCACGAAATCGACTTCGACACCCTCCAGCATCGGCAGGCTCTTCCGATCCACGACGATGCGCACGCCCCGTTCCTCGAAAACGGTGTCGTCAGCGCCGGTCTCGTGGGCAAAGTCGATCGCGTAGGCAAATCCGGAGCAACCGGTTTTGCGGACACCCAGGCGCAGCCCGACTGCCTCGGGCCGGCCGGCGATGTAGCTGCGGACGCGCTCCGCGGCGGATTCCGTTAATGTGATGGCCATAATCTCTCTCGCAACCGGGTGCCCGGTAACAACAAGCTCACCCTATACCATACGCTTCCGAGGCCCCGACCCTCACCCTAACCCTCTTCCGAAGGGAGAGGGGACAAGAGCGCCGCGCGAATCGCGTCTTCGACGATCAGCGCGACCCCGGTCTGCTCGACCGGAAATTCGAGCGCGTCCGCCAGTTCGCGACCCGGCGGCAGCGAGCCCGCGTCAGCCGCGCGGCCGATGATCGACTCCGCTGCCAGCGAACACGCCGCAATCGCGTATGGCGAGCCGTAAACGCGGTAGCCCGCATCGGCAATGCGGCCGTCCGCGATCGCCACCTGAAACCGCACGAACACGCCCTGGCGCCGCGAGCCCGCCGTGCCGGTGCGGACGTTCGGCCCACCGAGCGGACCCGCATGCCGCGGGTGCCGGAAATGCGCCAGAACCTGTTCGCTGTAGGCCACGGCGGCTGCAAGTCCTTATTTTAACAAACTTTTACGCTTCTTCGGCGAGCGGCGACAACGCCCGGAGATCGGCCACGGCCTTGCCGACGATGCCGATCGCCGCATCCACGTCGGCTTCGGTCGAGAAGCGGCCGAGGCTGAACCGCAAGCTGCTCTCCGCGAGCGCGGAATCCCGCCCCAGCGCGCGCAGCACATACGATGGCTGCCGCTTTGCCGAACTGCACGCCGAGCCGGTGGACACGGCCAAGCCCTGGAGCGCCAGCAGCAGGCTCTCGCCCTCGACGCCGTCGAAGCTGACGTTGAGGATGCCGCAGACGCGCTGCGTCGGGTGCCCGTTGACCTGCGTGCCCGGCAACTTCGACAGCCCCGCCCACAGGCGCTCACGCAGCGCGGCGATGTGCGCCGCTTCGGCTTCGAGATCGGCCGCTGCCAGTGCGCAGGCCGCGCCCATGCCGACGATCTGGTGGGTCGCGAGCGTACCCGAGCGCATGCCGCGCTCCTGGCCGCCGCCGAACATGATCGGCGCGATGCGCGTCTGCGGACGCTGCTGCACGTACAGCGCCCCCGCGCCTTTCGGACCGTAAATCTTGTGCGCGGAGAACGACATCAGGTCGACCGGCAACTCGGCGAGGTTGATCGGCAGCTTGCCGAGACTTTGCGCGCCATCGACGTGCATCAGGATGCCGCGCTCGCGGGCGGCGGCGCCGATCGCGGCGATATCGTTGTAAACGCCGATCTCGTTGTTGACGTGCATCACCGAGCACAGCACGGTGTCGTCCCGGAACGCGGCCGCGAACCGCTCGGGCTCCAGCACGCCGTCCGGGTTCGGCTCGATGTAGGTGATCTCGTAGCCGCGGCGCTCGAGCGCGCGGCACGTATCGAGCACCGCGGCGTGCTCAATACGCGAGGTGACGATGTGGCGGCCGTCGTGCGCAGCTGCGACACCGCGCAAGGCGAGATTGATGGACTCGGTCGCGCCGGACGTAAAGATAATTTCCGGCGGCGTCGCGCCGATCAGCGCCGCGACTTCGCCGCGCGCCTTTTCGACCGCCGCGCGCGCCGCGCGACCCGCGTCGTGATGAATCGACGCCGGGTTGCCGAACAGTCCCTCGGCGGTCAGGCATTCGGCCATGCGCGCCGCCACGCGCGGATCGACCGGCGTGGTCGCTGCATAATCCATGTAAATGATGTCGGATTCCGCCATTATTCAGCCCGTATTTTGTTTCAAGTAAACCTTGTAATTATACATGCCGGTCGCCGCGCGAATCAGGCGCGACCGCCGTCAGTATTCCCCGCAGAATGTTGACCTCGTTCCGGTCCGGCCGCGCGCGATTGAACAAGCGCCTCAGGCGGCGCATCAGGTGGCGCGGATTGTCCGGGTCGAGAAACTTGCTCGCGAGCAAAACACTTTCGAGATGCGCGTAAAAGCGCTCCATCTCGTCAGCGCCCGCCGGCGGCGCTTCTTCATGGTCGGACCCGGGCTCGCCGGTTTCGTTCAATGCAAGCTGCAGTTCGTAACACAGCACCTGTACCGCGGCGGCGAGATTGAGCGAGCTGTAATCGGGATTGGCGGGAATCGTGACGCGGAAATGGCAACGATCGAGATCGTCGTTGGCAAGACCCGTCCGCTCGGGGCCGAAAATGAGCGCCACGTCGCCCGCCCTCGCCTCGTCCGCGAGCCGTTCCGCCGCCGCGTGCGGCGCGAGCGCCGGCAGGTCGAGCGTCCGCAGGCGCGCGGTCGTCCCCATCACCAGGCGGCAGCCGCCGAGCGCTTCGTCGAGCGTCGCGACCTGCTGCGCCGCCGCGAGCACGTCGGTCGCGCCGGACGCCCGGGCCACCGCCTGATCGTCGATTTCGCAGCCCGGCGCAACCAGCCACAGCCGGGAGAGCCCCATCGTCTTCATTGCGCGCGCGGTCGCGCCGACGTTGCCGGCATGCGTCGTGCCGACCAGCACAATGCGGACCCGGTCCGCCGGATTTGTTATCCTTGCACCTTCCACTATCCACACCTCATTCGGAATCCCATGGCCCTCCCGCCATTATTGAACATCGCCGTGCATGCCGCGCGGCGTGCCGGCGACCTGATCGTCCGTCACGTCGACCGCCTCGACAACCTGAACGTCGAAACCAAAGGCCACAACGACTTCGTCAGCGAAGTCGACCGCGCGGCCGAGCGCGACATTATCGAAACCATTCATCGCAACCATCCGGATCACGCGATTCTCGCGGAGGAAAGCGGCCGCGACCAGGCCGACTCCGAATACGTCTGGGTAATCGACCCGCTCGACGGCACCACCAATTTCCTGCACGGCTTCCCGGTGTTCGCGGTGTCGATCGCGCTCAAGGTGCGCGGCCGGCTCGAACACGGTGTCATCTACGATCCGATGCGCCAGGAACTGTTTACCGCCAGCCGCGGCGGCGGCGCGCAACTCGACGGCAAGCGCATTCGCGTCGGCAACCGGCGCGCGCTCGACGGCGCGCTGATCGGCACCGGCTTTCCGTTCCGCAACCTCGATGATCTCGACGGCTACTTCTCGATGCTGAACACCGTCATTCGCCGCACTGCCGGCGTGCGGCGCGCGGGCGCCGCGGCCCTCGATCTCGCCTACGTCGCGGCGGGGCGGCTGGACGGATTTTTCGAGCTGGGACTCAAGGAATGGGATGTCGCGGCCGGTACGCTGCTGATCCAGGAAGCCGGCGGCCTCGTCGGCGCGCCTGACGGCGGCGCCGAGATGACCGGGAAAGGCGACATCATGGCCGCGAATCCGCGATTGTTCAAAGCGCTGGCGCAGGCGTTGCGAGCGGATTATAGAGAACTGAGGACTAAGGACTAAGAGCTATTTTTTCTTAGCTCAGTCCTAAGTCCTCAACACTCAGTCCTTTCTTCAGGGCCGATCGTCGACCAGCTCTTCTTTCTTCTTCACCATCAGGTCCTGCTTGCTGACGCCGAGCATCAGCGCGGTCGCGCTGGCGATGAAGATCGACGAGTAGGTGCCGATTAAGATACCGACGAGCAGGCAGAGCGCAAAGCCGAACAGGACAGGCCCGCCGACCGCCAGCATCGCGATCACTACCAGCAGGGTCAGGCCCGATGTCATGATGGTGCGCGACAGGGTCTCGTTGATCGCCGCGTTGACGACTTCGAACGAAGTCGCCTTCCGCTTCTTGCGAAAATCCTCGCGAATACGGTCGAACACGACGACCGTGTCGTTGACGGAATAACCCATTACCGCGAGCACCGCCGCCAGCACCGTCAGGTCGAACTGGAACTGGAATATCGAAAAGAAGCCGATCACGAACACGATGTCGTGCAGCGTTGCGGCGACGGCGCCGACCGCCAGGCGCCACTCGAACCGGAACCACAGATAAATCAGGATCAGCGCGAGCGTCACCAGGATCGCGATTGCGCCCTTGCGCGCAAGTGAACTGCCGACCTGCGCTCCGACGAACGTCGGCGCCGCACTCAGCTTCGCGTCCGGTGCAACCTGATGCAAGACGGACATGACCTGGTTGCCGATGGCGGTGGTATCGGCGGCTGTCGTTTTGCCGTGCGCGCGCATCTGGATGCGCACATCCTTCGGCGTACCGAACTGCTGCACGGTCGCATCCGGGAAACCGCCCTTGTGCAACGCGTCACGCACCTGCGTGACATTGGCGTTATTCGGGAAATGCACTTCGGTGACGATGCCGCCGGTAAAGTCGATGCCGAGGTTCAATGCCTGAATCGACAGCGAGCCGATCGCGATAATCAGCACGATAATCGAGCCGATCATGGCCGGTTTGCGCGCGGCCATGAAGTTGATGTGTGGAATGCCGTGGAAAAATTCCATGATTACACCAGGAGTTTCTTGACGTGCTTTTTGCGGCCGTACGTCAGGTTGACGATCGCGCGCGTGCCGACAATGGAGGTGAACATCGAGGTCAGGATGCCGAGAGACAACGTGACCGCGAATCCCTTGACCGGGCCGCTGCCGAACATGAACAGGACGACGCCGGCGATCAGCGTGGTGATGTTGGCGTCCGCGATGACCAGGAACGCGCGTTCATAGCCCGCGTAGATCGCAGCCTGCGGCGTCGCGCCGTTGCGTAGCTCCTCGCGTATGTGTTCGTAAATCAGCACGTTGGCATCCACGGCCATGCCGACCGTCAACACGATACCGGCGATGCCGGGCAGTGTCAGCGTCGCCTGCAGAATCGACAGCAGCGCGACGATCAGCACGACGTTCATCAGCAGCGCGACGTCCGCCATCAGCCCGAACGACTTGTAATACAGCGCCATGAACAGGACCACGGCGATGAAGCCGATCACCAGCGACTGCATGCCGCGCTTGATGTTCTGCGCGCCCTGGCTCGGACCGACGACCCGCTGGCCGACGATATCCATCGGCACCGCCAGCGCGAACTTCAACTGCGTCGCGAGTTGCGTCGCCTCGGCCTGCGACAGCCCCTCGATCTGAAAGCGGTTGCTGAACACGCCCTGGATGACTGCGTTATTGATGACGCTTTCGACCTTGTGGTGCTCGCGCACCGTCTTGCCGTTCACTTTTTTGAGCGTGGTCTTGTCCTGGATCAGCACCACGGCCATGTTCTTGCCGACGTTCTTGCGGGTCGCATCCAGCATGCGCGACGCGGCTTCGGAATTCAGGTTGACATTGACGACCCAGCCCGCGCCCTGCGGGTTCGGCGCCGGGCTCGCGCCGGCAAGGCCCTTGCCGCTCGCGATCACGCCGCGCTTCAGCAGCAGCGGCTGACCGGTCGGCGTCTTCGTGTAAAGCTGCGCATTCAGCGGCACGTGACCGGTGCGCGCCGCCAGTTGCGCGTTGTCGGTCATGTCGACCAGCCGAAACTGGATGGTCGCCTTCGCATGCAGGCGGTCCTTGGCCTGGGCAATGTCCTGTACACCCGGCAGCTCGACCACGATCTGGTTGCGGCCCTGACGCTGAATCAGCGGCTCGGCGACGCCGAGATCGTTCAGGCGGTTGCGCAGCGCGGCGATGTTCTGATCCACCGCCCCGGTTTTGAGGTCGGCAATCTTGCTTTCCGGAATACGCACGACCAGCGCCGGATCGCCCTTGATCAGCGTGTGGCTCATGGTCACGTCGTTACGCAGCCGATCGTTGATGATCGATTCGCCGCGGCTCCGGGTCGCATCGTCATGAAAACGGATGTTGATCTGGTCGCCGACGCGTTGCACCGACGCTTGTGCCGGACCGAGCTTTTCCCGCAGCCAGTCCTGGATGTCCGCGCGGTAGTTGGTCAGCGCCTGCTCGACCGCTGCCTGAATATCCACCTGCAGCAGGAAATGCACGCCGCCCTGCAGGTCGAGGCCGCGATTCATCGGCTGCAAGCCCATCGCGCGCAGCCACTCGGGCGTACGCGGCGCGAGATTCACCGCGACCGAGTAGTGGTCGCCCAATGCCGCCTTGACCGCCGCTTCTGCCTTGAGCTGCGTTTCGGTGTCATCGAAGCGAGCCAGGACGTGGTCCCCCTCGCGGTCGACCGACTTGAAGGGCAGATTGTGGGAAGTCAGGGCCTTCCTGACTTTCGCGGCGGTGTCCTTCGGCAGCGTCGCCGCCGAGTTCGCCATCGCCACCTGCACCGCCGGATCCTCGCCGTAAATGTTCGGCAGCGCGAACAAAAGGCCGGCGGCCACGACGCATATCAGCAGGATGTATTTCCAGGCCGGGTATTGGTTCATGAGAAGCGCGAGCCCCTTAAATCAGCATCTAATCAATCAAGCGTTTTTCATCGTTCCTTTCGGCATCAGCCCGGATACCGAAGAGCGCTGCACCGTCAGCTCGACACCGTCGGCCACTTCCACCTTGATGAACTGCTCGCCCACCTGGGTGATGCGCCCCAGCACGCCGCCGCTGACGACGACCTCGTCGCCCTTGGAGAGCGCCTCGACCATCTTGCGGTGTTCCTTCTGGCGCTTCGACTGCGGTCGCAGCAACAGAAAATAAAACGCGACAAAGATCAGGACCAGCAAGCCGATGTTGATCAAGCCGCCGGCACCCGCGTGTTGTGCGCCTGCGCCTGCGCCGCCGGCCGTCGCCGCGAACGCTTCATTCATAAAAGCTAAAGTCATACGACCCTCGAATAACACAGCCGCACGGCTGCAAATCCAAAACCGCTGCCTCCCTGGCAAAGCGGGCTATTATGGCACAGGTACTGGTGATTTCCCGAGCTTTTGATAAAAATCCGCGGCAAAAGTCGCAAGCCTGCCCCCTGCGATTGCTTCGCGCAGCCCGCGCATCAGCGTCTGGTAGTAATGCAGGTTGTGAATCGTCGCCAGCTGCGGTGCCAGAATTTCGCCGCAACGGTCGAGATGCGCGAGATAGGCCGCGCTGTAGTGGCGGCAGGTGTAGCAATCGCAATCGGGATCGACCGGATTTATGTCATCGCGATAACGGCTGTTGCGGATTTTGACGACGCCGCGCGAGGTATAAAGATAGCCGTTGCGCGCGTTGCGTGTCGGCAGCACGCAATCGAACATATCGATGCCGCGGCAGACCGCATCGACAATATCTTCCGGCGTGCCGACGCCCATCAGGTAGCGCGGCTTGTCAGGCGGCATGGCCACCGCGTCGAGCACCGCCCGGCGTTCCGCCGCGCTCTCGCCTACCGACAGCCCACCGAGCGCATAGCCGTCGAAGCCGATGCCGGTGAGGCCGGCGAGGGATTCCGCGCGCAGTTCCGGGTACATGCCACCCTGCACGATACCGAACAGCGCCGCCGGGTTGTCGCCGTGGGCCTCGCGACAGCGCCCCGCCCAGCGCAGCGACAATTCCATTGACGCACGGGCCTCCGCCTCGGTGGCCGGATACGGCGTGCACTCGTCGAAAATCATCACGGTGTCCGAACCCAGCGCGCGCTGCACCGCCATCGACTCCTCCGGGCCGAGGAAAATCGGATCGCCGTTGACCGGCGAGCGGAAGCGCACGCCCTCTTCCGTGATCTTGCGCAACTCGGCGAGGCTGAACACCTGGAACCCGCCGGAGTCGGTCAGGATCGGACCGTCCCAGTGCATGAAGTCGTGCAGGTCGCCGTGGCGCGCGATGATTCCGGTGCCCGGCCGGAGCATCAGGTGAAACGTGTTGCCGAGGATGATCTCGGCGCCGACCGCGTGCAGCTCCTCGGGCGTCATCGCCTTCACGGTGCCGTAGGTGCCGACCGGCATGAATGCCGGCGTTTCAACCGTGCCGCGGTCGAAGATGAGCCGGCCGCGGCGGGCGCGGCCATCCGTTTTGTCGAGCGTGAATTTCATTGCGGCGTCACGAACATCGCGTCGCCGTAGCTGAAGAAGCGGTAGCGCTCGGCGACCGCATGGCGATATGCCGCCAGCACGTGCTCGCGGCCGGCGAAGGCCGACACCAGCATCAGCAGCGTCGATTCGGGCAGGTGGAAATTGGTGATCATCGCGTCGACGACGTTGAATCGGAAACCGGGATAAATGAACAGCTTCGTGTCGCCCGCGAACGGCACGAGTTCGCCATCGCGCGCAGCGGTTTCGAGGCTGCGGACCGCCGTGGTGCCGACAGCGACCACGCGCCCGCCGCGGGCACGCGCCGCGGCCGCGGCGTTGCAGACGGCTTCCGGCACCACCGCGTATTCGGCGTGCATGCGATGGTCGCGCACGTCGTCCTCGCGCACCGGCTGGAACGTGCCGGCACCGACGTGCAGCGTCACGAATGTCCGTTCGACCCCGCGCGCGGCGAGCGCATCCAGCAACGCCTGGTCGAAATGCAGCCCGGCGGTCGGCGCCGCCACCGCGCCCGCTTCGCGCGCGTAAACCGTCTGGTAGCGCTCGCGGTCGAGCGCCTCGTCGGCGCGGCCGATATAAGGCGGCAGCGGCACGTGGCCGGAGCGCTCAATTAGAGCGGCGACGTCCTCGGCCTCGAACCGGTACAGCTCGCCCTCGCGTGCGGCGACGGCCACTTCTCCACCGCCTTCAAGCGCCACGCGGCCGCCCGTCCTGAGCGGCTTGCTGACGCGCGCGTGAGCGAGGAACTGGCGGCTGGAGACAATGCGCTCGATGAGAATTTCCACCGCGCCGCCGGTTTCGGCCTTGCGGCCCAGCAGCCTGGCCGGAATGACCTTGGTGTCGTTGAGCACGAGCAGGTCGCCCGGCTGCAACAGCTCGACCAGATCGGTGAAATGCCGGTCGGCGAACGCGCCGCTCGCGCCGTCGAGGCACAGCAGGCGGCTCGCGCTGCGCTCGGGGAGCGGATAGTGAGCGATCAGTTCGTCGGGAAGGTCGTAATAAAAGTCGCGCCGGCGCATGGCGCGCGATGGTAGCAGCTTGACCGCCAGGTGACGAGCCGGGAGGGGGTTGTTGGGCTCGCTAAGCAGCTACGGTCGCGCCATGCGTCGGCGCTGAACGGGGGAGTCAGCCGTCCACCGGCATAACCTTGAATTCATGCCGCGGTTTCAGCTTGATCTTCAACTCGCGCTGCTTGTGATCGCGCAATATCGTCAGCTTGAGCGTGTCGCCGGGCATGTAGGAGTGCAATATCCGCATGGCCTGAGTCGGGCTGCCCGGCTGGCGCGCCCCAATCTTCAGAATGACGTCGCCGTCCTGCAGCTGGAGCGCGTCGTCATGCGGCGCGCGAACGACAAGCAGGCCGGAGTTCGCCCCGAAATATTGCCCCAACTGCGGCGTCAGGGTCGCGAGTTCCATGTCGCCCCAGCGGTTCGGCAGGGAGAATCGGAAATATTGCGGCATGGAATTAGCCAGCGTAGACGCAACGGTCTGCGCTGCGACTGCACTCTGCTTCGCCAGGTCGCGTTCGCGGTCGGCCCAGTGCCGTACCGACGCGAACAGATCCTGCGCGGTCAATTCGGCATGACGTATCTTGCCCGCGTGCGCCCATGCGACCTTCACCCGATCGCCTGGATTAAGGTTGTCCAAGGCGTCCGCAAGCTTGTGCCGGTTGTCTTTTTCCGCGCTCAGCGGAATGCCGGCGATCGACTGCAGCGTGTCGCCGGCCTGGATACCGGCCTTGTCGGCCGCGCCACCCGGCGTCACCGCCTCCACGGACAGGCCGTCCTTGGCCGGCTCCCCGACATTAATACCGAGTCGTGCCCAGCCAAGGCTCATGTTCATCTGCCACAGGCCATGGTGAAACCGGTTATCGAACGTCGCCAGCGACAACGCCGCCACCCGGGCCGCCGCGGCCTGCAGCGCCTGCTGCGCCTGTTCGAGTTGCGCGCTCACGTCGGGCGGCTGCGCCGGGTTCGGCGGCGTCACTGGCACCTGCCCGGTGCCGGCCATAGCGGCCATTGGCGCGCCCGCAAGCATAGCGGCGACAATCCAGTTGCGTACTTTCATGATCCAATCTCCTGCTTATTCCCGTGCGGATGCCTGCACGTAGCGGACAGTCACCAGCGAACGCATCAGGCCGACGCGCTGACGCCACAGGCGTTCGGCCTGGGCCGGCGACATACCTTGGAGGGCGCCCTGGTTGAGGCGGTAATCGATTGCGGCAACGCCGTCTTCCAGATTGGCGATCGTGTTGGCGGCGCGCACGCTCATCATCGCGTCGCGGCGCCGCAGCGCGCGCAATGTCATTTCAAGCTGCGACGACTGACGCCGCAAGGCGGCAATGTCGGCCGGCGGCGTGCTCGGCGCGGCCGTGGCAATCTGCGTTTGCTGCGCGGTCGGCAGCGATTGCGACCCGCTCATCGTCAGCCAGGCCGCGCCGACGGCGATTGCCATCGCCGCCGCCAGGCCGGGCGCCCAAAGATGCCACCGTGCCGGCTTGTGGCGGTTCGGCGAGACGGCGTCCGCCGCGGCAGCGATCCCGGCCCATCGATCGGATGCCGGCGGCACCAGCGGCAGTGCCTGCAATCCGGCACGCACCGCCCTCAGATGTTCAAGCTGCTCAAGGCAGGGCTCGCAGCACTCGACATGGCCGCGAACGTCCACCGCCACCGGCTCGCCGTCGCGCAGGCTCAGTAGCTCAGCGATTGTGGCGTGCATGTCTGCACCTCCTGATCATTCTGCGGCGCGACCGCGCTTCGCAGCACCGCGTGCGCGCGCGCCAATTGCGACTTGGAAAAACTGGCCGTCTTGTTCATCAACTCGCCGATTTCCCGATGCGTGTAACCTTCGACGTCATGCAGCCAGACCACCGCGCGCGGCGTTTCCGGCAGGCGCGCCAGCAGTCGCTCCAGTTCCAGTTCGGCCGCGCCATCCGCCGATGTCCCGGCGAACTGGTCCAGCTCGACCGGCTCGCGATCGTCACGTCGTTGCTGCCACGCCGAGCGAAAGTGCATCAGGCACTTACTGACGGCGATGCGCCGGATCCATGGTCCAATCGCGCCGTCGCCGCGATAATCGGCCATGCTGCGGATCATTTCGATGAAGGTCTCCTGCATCACCTCCTCCGCCACCTCCCGGCGCGTCGTCAGCCGCCAGGCCAGCGTGTGCACCGGCGTCGCGAAGGCGTGGTAGAGCGCCTCGTGCGCGTCGCGGTCGCCGCGGCGGGCGCGCTGCACGATGGTCTCGTCGATGCATTGGTCGAACAGATTTGGCATGGTCACCTGTATAGATGCGGCAAGCGCGGAAAAGGTCGCAGGAGAGTCCGCCCCACGTGAAAATGCGCGTTATTACCGATTTCGCCGGCTCGCGCGACGGGTTAAAGTGGGGGCAGTTACCTGATCCACGGAGGGTTCATCATGCGATTATCCGCCCTGAGCGTCTGTCTGCTTGCGGCCATGTCGGTTACGGCAGTGGCGGCGGTACCGCACTTGGGACCGCAAATTCCGAGACCACCGATTCAAACGACCATAAATCCGCACGCATTCGCCAAGGAAGCGGCGGCCGCACTTGAGAACCAGGCGCCGCCCGGAAAGCGCATCCCCCCACGATATATCAACCGGGCGAGCTGTATTGCCGTTTTCCCGAATTACGTTGCCGCAGGAAACGCCTCCGGCCAGAGATTGAACCCATCAAACCATGGGCCGAACGAATCGATCAATGAAAACAGCTCGCGAACCAGCCTCGGCCTGAAGGCCTGTCGCCGCAATAACGGCCAGTGGCAATTGAGCTCGCCGGTTTTTGTCACGATCCGGGATTTGAATACGCCGCTTACGCCCGGCAGCAACCGGCCGTCTGGTCAGGAACATCCTACGGCAGGCAGCCGTTTGATAGTGCTGTTTATCACTCCACAAGCGAATGAGGCGACTCCTCGCGCCCCGTCGACGATCGGCAAGCGGCCTCCCAAAGTCGGCACTGTGCCTCCCAGAAACGGACCGCCACCCATCATAGTACAGGCTTGGCGTTTGAATCCGGGAACCGGCTATTCCAGGCAGGATATCGCCGATTCGACCATTTCAACCAACGGCATCGCCGCCACGGAGAACCGGCAGATATACGGCCAGAACGTCCTTCCGCAAGAAGCGCTGAAAGGCTTAGTGCCGACCAGCGGGAACGCCACCTCGCTCAAGCCGTTCACGCAGGCGCTCGCGCAGTTCGCCCCGGCGTCGAAATACACCGCCGCCGAACTCAACCTCCACCGGCTGGAACATCCGTGAATACGCTGGTGCCTTTGCTATAATGCGGCTCCCGCTGCCGGGGTGGCGGAACTGGTAGACGCGCCGGACTCAAAATCCGGTTCTGGCAACAGAGTGCGAGTTCGAGTCTCGCTCCCGGCACCATCTCTAAGTCTCACGACGTCCAGCAGCATTCGGTAGCCCTGACTGACTCCGCTGAGTGCTCTACCGCCTTCAAATGCGCTCTGATGGCTTTTCATGGACCGCCCGTTGCCCTGAGATCGCGATGTCCGGCTCCAAGCTGATTTGCAATTCGGCCAGCTCGGCCTCTGACATTGCATCGCCTATCACGCTCTGCAGATAATTCAGCAGATCATCCTGACGTGGCTGACCGAAGGCGAGACGATAGACCGTGAGGCTGCGTTTGAGCCACTTCAGACGCGTAGTCTCGCGACTGAAAGGCAGCATTGGAACGCGACGCTCCACGCGGACCGCGCCCTCGTATATCCAATAGGGGATGAGGCCCGAGTCCGTACTCGTTTCTACGCGGGCATCCTCAAACATAAGTGCCCATGGATCGTCAGGCGCCGTTTGGCGGGCACGAAGAATCGCGCTTTGCCGTTCGGCAATATTCAGACGGATAGCGTGCCCTTTATATCGATGCACGCGCCCTTCACGCTGCTCAAGGTCAACCGGGTTGTCAGGAAGATTCCAATGATAGACACGGTAACAATAAGGATGAAAATCTAGCCCTTCCTGGCCGATGGATGTGGTCGCCAGAACGAACGGCCGAAACGGCGAATTGAAGGCATCTCTCACACCGCCGAGCCGGGCGACTGCACCTTCCTCGTCGCGATAGTCAGCCAGGCGCATCGCGAACCGGCCGCGCATTTGGAACTTACCGATCGTCAGGCCAGCCTCCGTAATCTGCGGGTCGTCAACGTCAATCTGGGAGGGACGGATGGATAAAGCGCTCGCCATAGCTCGACCGATGCTTTCGACGCGTTCTTCCGCGGCAGCATCGACGAGTCCTTCGGCATCTTGAAGATAGTGAGCGTATTCATCCAGCACAGCCTGCAAGTTGTTTTGGACGCTGTACGTCAACACGTGGCGCCAATAGCGGCCTTCGGCACCTCGGCGAAGCAAGGCTACGGCGTCGTGCTGATTGAAGAGCGTCCGAAATGCCCAAGCCACCTCTGCAGCAGCGGCGAGAAGATGTTCGTCGTCCCACGCAAGCTCAGGCGCAATTCGCCGCAGGGCGCGTAGCGCGCAGACAGCCGGGCTGCCTAACGCAACATCGACAAGCAAGTCGCGAAGATCTTCGCCGACGCTAGCAAAATGGCGGTCTGTGGCCACTCGAGCCAATTCGGCGACATGGTCGTGGAATCCTTCCTCACCGGGCAGCGCACTCATTCCCGTGGGCGATTGCAGCCAATCCGAGGCCGCCGAGCCCAGAAGCGAATCAATGACAGCGGGAGCAGCCCATTCCGCAATATCCGCCTCCTCGGCATTACCGACAGATGATTGCCTCAGCGCTGTGAGCGCTGGCGCGAGGCGGTCGGCCGCGGCGTGCCGCATTGCATCCAGCGACAATGCCTCATCTTGGGAGCTGAGGACGGCGAGCGGATCGCCCAGCTTGGCAAGGGTTGGCGAGGGGTAAAGCAGCAGTAGCGCCCGGAGTCCGGTCAGGCGGCCTTGATCGCGGCGAAACTGCAGCGGCCGCGTCCGATGCTGCGCAAAATATCGTCCGTCGTCATTGCCCGCGCCCATCCGTCGCTCGGCTTCATACGAAAGCAGGGCCGAGATGGCGTCGGGAACCATCGCCCACGCTGAGAAAATGAGCGCCTTCGTGAGCGGTGGATTAGATCGCGCCTCACCGTAGTACGGCAAAGCAGGCGCTATCCACAGATGCTGTTCGAGGCCTTCACTGAATACTTCATCCATCACCGCCCGCATCCGTCCGTTGGCCGGCTCAACGTGAGCATAAGCATCAATATCCTGGCGGTTCAGCATCGCCGGCCGCGCCGCCAGCAGGGCATCATGGAGCGCAGGTGATAGTGCCTCAGCCTGGTTTTCCAAAAGGCGCTTCAATTTGTACTCGCGCATAAAGTTGAGCAGATACGGCGCCGACTTCCAGTATTCAATGATCTCGGGCGCATCAAGCGCGCCGGCGACACTCGCAACCGCTGCAGCCTGGATAAGATCCGCCGTTGCTAACGAAACCGGGACGGGCGGTTCCGCCACCATCGAGTCGCGATCCTGCGTACTCCCGACGCGCTCGGTGCGCGCGATGACCTTGCGTAGCTGCTCTTCGATGGTTATGCGTGCTGCGACCGCATCGGGACGCGACGCCGGTAGCCCGTGCAGGAAATCCCGGAATGCGCGCATCTCCCGTGCCAGCGTCGCTGCCACGTCCTTCCCCGTCTCGTGGCCGTAAAGGAAGCTCAGCGTTTCGAGGAAATCCTGATAATGATCGCCCTCCTCCGGATCATCGCCCGACAGAGTAAGCATTCGATAGGGCGTCGCGGACAACAGCAATGTTCGCGCTGCATGTCCCTGATCGTCCGAATAGTCGAATAGTTCTCTCGCCAGTATCGCCGCATCGCTGTCGTCGTGAAGCAGCGAGCGAAAACGCTGGAACTCGTCCATGATGATGAGGTCCGGCTCAAGGGCGTCCACACAGGCATGCGAGAGCTTGGCGCGCAGCCTTGCGATGAGTGCATTGCGCGCCGCCGCCATCTCCGGCGGATAGCTCTCGCGGCGGCGCGGAAACAGGTCGCATACACGCTCCAGTTCTTCGAACAACGTTTCGTCGGTTCGCACGTTGTTGCGGAAGCGGTCGATGATGCCATGGTCAACTGCCTTCATATCAAAGTCGTCAACGGTGCGGTTCCATCCGGCGGCGCCAGACGAAACCTGCAACAGGTTATGCAGGCCGCGCGGCCGCGAGACCAATTCCGTCAGCAAATGTCTCAGAAATGCCCGCTCCTGCGCCACGCCGGTCGCCGAACGAAGGTCAAACGTGGTACCGGGAGTCAGGCTGATGAAATTCACTTTATTCGCATTAAGACCTTCACGCCCCTGCAGCTGTAACGGAACCAGCGTCATGCGCGTCGGCAGAGCGAAGCTCCGATGACCGAGCACGTTCAAGCGATTGATGTTTTGGGCGGCTATCGCCTGATTCGAGCAGATGTAGAGAACATCGATTCGCCGCGTCGTGTCCCAAAGATGTTCGATGGTTCGAGCAATAAGGCCGCGCGCCACCATGGTCTTGCCAAGGCCGACTTCATCGGCAACGAGAAACTGGCGGATCGGGTCTTCGCTTCCATATAACCGGTTGAAGACATATTCAACTGTGCGGCGCTGAAAGGGCTTGAGCGGCCGGAGCGCCCGATCGGCGCGAAATCGATCATTCCGCATGCGCGGGCTCCTGGGCGTTGAGTGCGGCACGGAATGTATCCCACAAAAGCCGAAACTCCGGTGGTACGGGATCGGCTTGCCCGGACTCCGGCGGGCCGAGCTGTTCGATCAGCCGTTTAATCGCCCGAAGCTTTTCGCCACCGCGGCAGAACGCACGCACCATTTCCTCAAGCAGCGGCACATCGTCTTCCGCGCCGCGCCAGTTGCCGCGACTCGAATCTCCTCGCGCGGCAAGCGCCGCGGCAAACGGATCATCCACCCCTGAAAGAAGCAGCCGCAGATAGCGAAAGAATGCGTCGTTGTTGTCGATCACCAGGCGCAACAGAGCTGCCTGCCGCTGTGCCGGTAGTCCATCCAGGGCAAGTCCTGTGCTGAACAGCAGTGAGGCGCGCTCACCGTCGTCCGTCAACTGGAATGCCATGAATCGCGTAACATCCACGAGCGCCATGGCGCCCAGATCGATCGACTCGCCGCACCGAAGTGCCTCAAGCACATCGCGGCCGTGACCTTCACCGCGCGTAATGGGCCAGATGCGCAGTTTTCCGACACCAGCCAGCGCAACGCGCGACGGCGACGTGAGCCGCATTCGCCATAGCGAGGCGCCACCGTTAGCGGTCGGCTCTCGTTCGCAACGGAGCCTCAACCCTGCACCGCACAGTTCGTTTCTCGCTACATCAAGACGCGCCTCGGCGTCACGCTGCACGGGATCGGCCGCCGCAACTTCGCCCGCAATAAAAGGGCGCGTCAGGCGGCCAAATCCAGCTTCGCCAAGGATTTCCTCTACGCTGCCGACCCGTGAGCGCTTGCCGGTAAGCGTGGCGAAGAGTTCGACATTACGTCCCGACAGAGCGGGCCTCGTAGCATTTCCAGACCCGACAGTGATGATGGTATTCCAGCCGGACTCCGCAACATAAACCTTCGCATGAAGCCCGTAATGAACACCCTCTTCGCCCTCCTCCCCGTCCTCCGTGGTGGCCATTTCATCCAGTACCGCCACGCGTTCGAATTGCTCCAGGGCTGCAGGCGACAACGCCGCCAGTTCATCCGACCGGCCCACGAAAACAGGCTTATCTGCTGCCGGGAGTTGAGCGAGCATCCGGAGCGTCGCCTCATCGCAGAAAGGCGAAATCACGCCGAGTCGAGCGCAGCCCTCCGGTTTCCATAGCTTGCCGCCCAGACCGTTCACGGCGAACGAAACGTTGTCGAACGGTTCAGGAACGCGCCACTCGACACGGCGAAGGTCCTCGCTGATTTCAGTAACCAGCTCACGCGTGCCTTCGGGGACGCCCGCGGTCGCAAGACCCGGTAATCGACGGATCAAATTAACCAAGGGTCGATTCGCGACCGGTCGTCGGCCGCTGATATGGCCGTCCAGCGTCAGTGCGGTATCCCATGAGCGATCCCGCGTCAGGTTGCGCGACAGTATCAGGAGGCGCAGGCGGACCGGATCCCCGGCGTGCATTGGTTGGAACCTGAGCACCCACAACTTTGGATGGAAGGCGCCGCCGCCAGGGGCGGCGACTTCCACAACAATCTTCTCCAGTAAAGAACAAAGCCGGGACTGCGGATGCGTCTGTGCTTGGATGCGGCCGGCATCGCTGAAAACAGCCAGGCGTCCGGCGATGCGTTGGACCCCTTCGAGCAAGGCCAGCGGATTGGCAACAATGTCATCCCGATTCTCGGCTGCGAACAGCGCCAGACTCACTGGCACCGCCAGCATCGTTTCAAAGTCAAGCGAAAACGTGCTCGCGACCGCGGCGTCGAAGGTGTAGCCGGGCGGCGGCCGCAGGTTCGCGCCGTATAGCGTACGATCCTCGGGGTCAAGACTTCGTTTACCGGGCATTCGCCAAGTCCTTCAAGTGAGATTGTGCCTGGCTCCAGCGAAAGCCAAGTCGATTGACGCCCGACGCACCACTCCACCGGTCAAGTACGGCACGATTGGCGTAGCGTGACTGGCTCTTCTTCAGACGCCGTTCGCGTATCTCGACAAGGTTTCGTGCAACCGGCGAGAGCGCCAGATGCGGCGTGCCGGCCTTCAGAAGATCACACCACTCGGCGACAAAACGCTTCGCCGCCGGCTGTATGCGATGCTCCGGGTGCGCCACTATGGCCCAAAATCCATCAAGCGACCACGCTTCGAGTCCGGCGAGGTCAAGTTCCGCCCGCCACTCCTCGAGCCTCTCGCGATAATCAGCCGCCCAATCGTCTCGCTCGCGCAATTCACTCAATGCGAGATTGTAAATAAGCGCCGCGCCATGCATGACTTCGGAAAATATTTCCGCGTGGCCAAGCAGGTGCTGAGCATCCAGCGGAAACTCCGCCAGCTTGGGATGCGTCCAGATGAAGTCACACTCCGCAGCACTCCGTTTTCGGGCAAGCCATGTCAGCAACGAACCTCGGTGAGTCGCGATGAGACGATCGACGATAAACTCGGCCTCATCTTGACGCAGATTGAAACCAATCCGATCGAGCAGCTCATCTGGAGCCTTGGGCAGGGTTGCGACCCAAAGCGACTCCCTTCGTCCCCGCCCGACATCTCCGCCGGATGCTAATGCAAACGAGCTTCCCCGATGGCATAACGTCGCGAACAGGCTGCTGACGGATCCTGGAAAACGACGGATACCCCAACTGCCGAGGCCTGCCCAGTAAACCGAACTCGGCAAACGTTGTAGGCGCTCCCCCGCATCGCCGCCGATGATGCCTTTGTTTCTTTCACCGGCCGCTTCCAAGGCCTTTGCAAGTTTAACCTCAAGCCGCCGTGCTTCAGCACGGATTTCGCTCTCCGATCCGCCGCGCTGCTCCAACATCTGGAACAACCACGGGATGAACAGCATGTAGCGAAGCCGGGTCTGGATAGTACTGGTGCCCGGGAAGAGATGGTCGGCAATGGAATCACGTATCGCACCCAGTCCGAGTTCATCGCGGCTCTCGCGCCCATTGAAGAATCGCATGATCCGCTGCGCGCGCTGGCGCTCCGCTTCGTCAAAATCAATCCAGGCGAGGCTAGACATGGGCATAACCCTCTTGCAGCGTCACGAAAGCGGCAGCCTGGGGTCGCAGCGCGTTATGCATATGTACCTGGAGCGATGCACCACATGAAGGACTGCACGTCAATCATGTCACGCGGCTTGAGTGCGGCGATTTCGGAGAACAGGTACTTCGAAAACTCCAATACCGATTTGTACGTCAGCCAATTCAACTGCGGCTTGTAATTGATCTCGAAGCCACATAACTCTGCGGCGTACTGCGTGATTGTCGGCTTTACGAACATATATTCGGCCGGCTTGCATATGAATATGAAGTACGTCGCCGTTGTCCACTTTGCGGCGCCCAGCTCTTCCAGGACGTCCGCAAATGCGAGAAATCGTTCATCCAGAGCACCTTCTCCATGCAGTAGTTGATAAAGAGAAGTTGCAAATGCCCGCGGCGCGCCTTCTGTCGCTAAGCCGTCCTTTAGCGCCATGTTTTCGTTTGGAAAAATCAGATTCGTAGCATTGGCCGACTTTAGGGCGCGCTTTCCGATCTCAGCGTATTCGTGGGCTTCCAGCAAGGTTGAGAAGGCCTTTTGCCCCAGCAACGTTTGCCCAAGAACGTGCGCTTGGTCTTTATACTCCCGCTCGTGCCGATTGAACTTATCGCCGTAGAGGCCACCGGGAAAGGCTTCCAGAAAAAATTCGATGGACTGCGCAAGGCTCTGATACTTGATACCTGCAGTTGACTTTTTGATCTTTAAATTATCCAGAACCGGGTGCGCCGCCTCGTCGCTGGGGACCTTGATCGGTTGAACGTATTGCAGGGACAGGTTCTTTTCGCCGGCCCCGACGAAGAATATCCGCACAAAGTCGCCGTTGCTGTCGGCGAGAACGATAAAGCAACATCTCTTCTGTAAATTCGGCGCACCCTTTGATGGCGCGTATCAGACGGCCAGGTAAACCCGGCCGGTCTCCCACTCCTCCGAGATTTCCATGACCACGGCGCTCACCAGCCGCAGACAAGCTTTCTCATTGGAGAATATAGTGGCGACGCGCGTGCGCCGCCGGATTTCCTTGTTGAGCCGTTCGCAGACATTACTCGTGCGCAGCCGACGCCAATGCGCCTCCGGGAACTGGAAGACGGTCAGCGATTCCGGCACGTTGTTCTCGGCCCATTCGGCGA
>DASSNE010000024.1:0-55708 GCA_035688265.1 Gammaproteobacteria bacterium | reverse complement strand
ACTGCCTACTTGTCTCATAGTTTCTCCTTAGCGTGTTGCTTGGCGGCTCACGCTTTGGAGTTACTATGAGGCGTCCGGAATTGTCAAACTCCGACTGCCTCCCCAGCAGAGCTGGGGGGTCTCCCGCTTGGACTAGCGACTCTTTCTATCCTCGCGGATGATGCTCCGCATGGACCTCCTGCAACCGCTGCTTGGCCACGTGCGTATATATCTGCGTCGTTGACAGATCGCTGTGCCCCAGCAACATCTGCACCACACGCAAATCGGCACCATGGTTCAACAGGTGCGTCGCGAACGCGTGACGCAACGTGTGCGGCGACAAATCCTGCTTGATACGTGCCTTGTTCGCGTAGCGCTTGATCAGATGCCAGAACGCCTGGCGTGTCATGCATTCCGAACGCGACGTTGGAAACAGGTACGGCGTCTCACGGCCGTTCAAGATATCAGGCCGCGCTTCGGCCAGATGGCGCTCAAGCCAGACGATCGCCTCCTCGCCCAGCGGAATCAGACGCTGCCGGTCGCCCTTGCCGGTCACCCGGACCGTGCCCTGCTGCAAATTGAGCTGTTCGCGGCGCAACGTCACCAGCTCAGACACACGCAATCCTGTCGCATACAGCAACTCGAGCATCGCGCGGTCGCGCACGCCCAACGGCTTACGCGTATCCGGCGCGGCAAGCAGCGCCTCGACTTCCGCTTCAGTCATCGACTTGGGCAACGGACGGCCCAGCTTGGGCCGTGCGATCGACGCGCTCGGATCCTCGGAATTGACGCCTTCGCGCACCAGATAGCGGTAAAACCGCCGGATCGTCGAAAGCTGGCGCGCAGTCGAACGCGGGCTGCCGCCCTTCTCCGTCCGGTGCGCCAAAAACGCCTGCAGATCGGCCGTCGTCGCATGCTCCAGCGCAATCCCGCGGCTCGCGAGCCACCGGCCCAAGGATACGAGATCCGTCCGATAGGCCATCAGCGTATTGGCGGATAGCCCGCGCTCCATCCAGGCAGTATCGAGGAAGCGCTCGACATATCCGAAATCATCAGTGGCCGCGGCATCGCGAACCCGCCCGGCATTAGCAACCATTATTTACTCCTCATCGTTTAGAGTCCTTGTTTTTGTTGTTGTTCAATCCACTTACCTTTACTCTCTGCGAGTCAGCTTGACCGAGTTGCGGGGCGAGCGCCGTGACACCGTTCACAAAACCATTATGTTAATTTAAGGCGATAAAGTTGTCACTATGGGATTAAGGCTATGCCTGGCGCAAATTCGCCCACTTTTGGTCATCGCGACCGTCGCCGTACCCGCGGCGTGGATATCGATTTGCCTGCCGAAGCTGCGTCACCGCCGCGCATTTGCACGCCGTGCGGCCCGTGTGGTTTTTACGCTCGCCGGTATGCCATTAACGGTTGAACATCTCGATCGGCTGCCACCGGGCCCTTGCGTCATCGTCGCCAACCATTCCAGTTACCTTGACGGCGTCGTCTTGATGGCCGCGCTTCCCCCGCGCTTCACGTTTTTGATCAAGGAGGAGATCAACGCCGTGCCGCTCGTCGGGCTGTTGCTGCGGCGGCTGGGGATGGCTTTCGTGTCACGAACTGATCCAAAAGCGGCAGCGGGCGCCGCAGCACGGTTGATTCGTGCTGCAAAAAAGGGCAACGCTATCGGCGTATTTCCGGAAGGCACGTTCCGGCGTGAACCGGGCCTCCGGAGCTTTCGCCTCGGCGCGTTCCTGGCTGCCGCGCGTACCGGTCTGCCTGTTGCACCGGTAACCATCCGGGGAACGCGCTATATCCTGCCTGCCGGCAATCGCTATCTGCGACAGGGACCGATACGGGTGACAGTGCTTCCGGCTATCGTGCCGGCAGCGCCCGATCGGGAAGCCGCGGAATTATTAAGAAAAACGGCTCGCCGCGCGATTGTCGATCACTGCGGCGAGCCGGATATCTGAAAAGATCAGATGATCTGAACCGTCAGCTGGTTGACCTCAACCTGCGGAGATAGTCGAGCCACTGGCGCGCCGTTGTCTTGCTTTCATCGTAACGCTCCGCCTTTACGAACGCGGCTTCTGCCTTGTCGTATTTCTTGTTCTGCATCAGCGCCTCGCCCTTGAAAATGTAGGCATTGCCCGGCTTGTCGAGGCCGCCCTTGGCGAGGGCATCGTCGGCCGCCTTCACTGTGCAATCCCAGTCGGTCTGCACATAGCAAAGCTGTGCCTTCTTCAGGTACAACTGGCCATCTTTGGAAAGCTTGGCTGCCTGGTCGAGCGTATCAAGCGCCTTGTCCGTTTCCTGGGCCGACGTCCAGGCCGTCACCAGCAACCGGAGGTTGTCGATGTTGGTCTTGATCTTGTTATCCTTCATGCCTTTGGAAATCACTTCACCTGCGTAATAAGGCATGTCATGCGTGATTTCGAGGCGGGCCAGGTTAAGCAGGTCGCCCTCGTCGTCCATCATTCCCTTGCTATAGGCCAGGCGCATTACACTCAATGCGTCCGTTTCCTTGTCTTGCTGGAGATAGATGCCATACAGGTTGTGCCAGTATTCCGCCTTGTCCGGCCAGTATGAAATCATCTTCTTGAGCAAATCGACCGCTTCGTCGAAGTTCTTCAGGCGGTAATCCACGCCGACCAGCAAGGTATACCAGCCCTGTTGTGGCTCGTCAGACTCCGCTATTGCCTTTTTGGCGTAGTAGCGGGCCTTTTTCAAATCCTTGACCTGATAATAAGCTTGCGCCGCAAGAATATAAGCATCGGCATCGGGCTTCTGCTGCGCCTTCCTTTCTTCTGCGAACCACTTTTCCAGAACGCCGATTGCGTTGCGATATTGTTCCGTAGCCACGTAAAGCTGCGCGAGCGCCATCAACGCCTGATGCTGCTGCTGATCCGGCAGCGATTTCAGGTCCACGGCCTTCTGGAAGTAAGGCAACGCCTTCTTGTATTCCTTTTGCTCGATGTAAACGTACGCAATCATGCGCTCGGTGAGCGCCAGCGCGTACGGCTTGTCCTTAACATCGTTCGCCAGATCCTGCAGATCCGAAAGCGCCTCCGCGTACTTCTTGTCTTTCAGTTCCTTTTGCGCGTTTTGAAGCTTGGCCGCGGTATACTGATCCAGCGCCTTGACATTCCGATTTTGACCGGACTGGGCTGCCTGCGCCGGCGGGTTCGCCCCTGCCAGCACCAATACGCCGGCAATGGCTGCAGCGAAAAATGTCCTGTTCATAAATTACCTGCGATTCTTTGGCAACTGGAACGTGTATTTGAATGTCGCGCGGCTCGCGACCGGCTTGCCGTTCACGACTTTCGGCTTGAATTTCGATCGTAGGAGCGCATTGATCGCAGCCTTGTCGAACACTCGACGCGGTTTGGAATCAATCACTTGCGGGTCGGTCGCGGAGCCGTCAGGCTGGATCGTAAACTCAAGCGTCACATAGCCTTCGATGTTACCGAACAGCGCCTTGGCCGGGTACTGCGGCTGGACAGGCACAATCGGAATGGCCTGGCCATTGGCCGACAGGTTGCTGACGTTGTAGCCGCCTCCCTGGAGATAGAGGCCGTTACCGCCGATACTCGGAACGCCAATGTTCGGAACGTTGAACTTGACGAGCGTCCTTTGCACATTCTGCTTGTGGGACACCGTCACCTTCGGCTGAGTGGTCGGTACCTTCTGCGGCTTGGGCTTCTTCGGAATCCGGTGCTGCTTGCGCTGAACCTTTTCGATGTGCGGCGTCGACACGAACTTGGCCAGCTGGACGGACCGCGCCGTCTGGGTCACGGTGCTCCCACCGGAAATAAAGCCGCGCATGATCAAAAACAGGCAGCCGGCGATAATGAAGCCGATAATTAACGCTGAAAAATATCGCATCGAATATTGCATGGCTAACCCGATATCTGCCTCGGCTTGAATGGGAATTCGATATGTTCACAGGGCGCCCCCTGCGGACAGCTTTGGGACTCTAGCAAAGAACCCCTGAAAAGAAAAGCGAGTTCCATGAACCAGTTCACATGTTTCTCCGGTAACGGCCGCCGACTTCGTACAAGGCGCCCGAGATCTGGCCCAGCGAACAGACTTTGACCGTTTCCATCAGGCGGCCGAACAGGTTGCCGCCGGTTCGCGCCGTCTGCTGCAGGGCCGCCAGTGCAGCCGGCGCCGCGTCCTTGTGCAGTTCGCGAAAGCGATTGATACCGGTGATCTGCGCCTGCTTTTCCGCCTCCGTGGAACGGATCAGCGCCAGCTCGCGCCCCGACTCCTCGCCGTCCTCCGGCAGGAAGGTGTTGACGCCGATGATCGGCAGGCTGCCGTCGTGCTTGCGACGCTCGTAGATCAGGCTTTCTTCCTGAATCTTGCCGCGCTGGTACATGGTTTCCATTGCTCCGAGCACGCCGCCGCGCTCCGAAATCCGCTCGAACTCGCGGTATACGGCTTCTTCGACGAGGTCCGTCAATTCCTGGATGATAAATGCGCCTTGCAACGGATTTTCATTCTTATTGAGGCCCAGCTCCTTGTTAATGATGAGCTGGATGGCCATCGCGCGACGAACCGACTCTTCCGTCGGCGTCGTGATGGCTTCGTCATAGGCATTGGTATGCAGGCTGTTGCAGTTGTCGTAAAGCGCATACAGCGCCTGCAGCGTCGTGCGGATGTCGTTGAACTGGATTTCCTGCGCATGCAGGCTGCGGCCCGATGTCTGGATGTGATACTTCAGCATCTGGCTGCGGGCGTTGGCGCCGTAGCGTTCGCGCATCGCACGCGCCCAGATGCGCCTCGCCACACGACCGATGACCGCGTACTCGGGATCCATGCCGTTACTGAAGAAAAAGCTCAGGTTGGGCGCGAAGTTGTCGATCTTCATGCCACGCGCGAGGTAGTACTCGACGATCGTGAAGCCGTTGGCAAGCGTAAAAGCAAGCTGGCTGATCGGGTTCGCGCCGGCTTCCGCGATGTGGTAGCCGCTGATCGACACACTATAGAAGTTGCGCACGCCGTGCTCGATGAAATGCGCCTGGACGTCGCCCATCATCCGGAGCGCGAAGTCGGTCGAGAAGATGCAGGTATTCTGTGCCTGGTCCTCTTTCAAGATGTCGGCCTGCACGGTGCCGCGCACCTGCTTCAGCGTGGCTTCCCTGATACGGCCGTAGGTTTCGGCGTCGACGAGCTGGTCGCCGCTGACGCCGATGGTCCCGAGCCCGAAGCCATCGTGGCCCTCCGGCAGGTCGCCCTCATACATTGGCGGCGTACTGCCACGATAAAGCTGCTGTATCTTCTTTTGCGCGTCGTCCCAGCCGCCAGTTTCGCGCAGGTGGCGCTCGACCTGCTGGTCGATGGCGGCGTTCATGAACATCGCCAGAATCATCGGCGCCGGGCCGTTGATCGTCATCGATACGGAGGTGTTGCACGCGACAAGATCGAAGCCCGAGTACAGCTTCTTCATGTCGTCGACCGTCGCGATCGAGACGCCCGAGTTGCCGATGCGGCCGTAGATGTCCGGCCGCTCGTCCGGGTCTTCGCCGTACAGCGTGACGGAGTCGAAGGCCGTGGACAGTCGCGTCGCCGGCAGGCCCTGCGACAGGTAGTGAAAGCGCCGATTGGTGCGCTCCGGCGTACCTTCGCCGGCGAACTGGCGCGTCGGGTCTTCCGCCGCCCGCCGATATGGATACACGCCCGCCGTGTACGGATACGCGCCCGGCAGGTTTTCTTCCATCAGGAAGCGCAGGATTTCGCCCCAGTCATGGAAACGCGGCGCGGCGATTTTGGGCACCTTCGTACCGGAGAGCGATTCGGTGTAGTTCTCGCCGGTAATTTCACGCCCCCGCACCTTGTATGAATACGTATCCGCCTGGACCGCCGCCTTCAGCGCCGGCCAGTTGCGGAGCAGCTTGAGCGCGTCCGGGCCAACTTCATCGAGCGCCGCGTTATATCGCTGCCGCAGCACGGTGACGGCGTTACCGTCTTCGCCGAGCGCAGCGGCGGGATCGTAACTCTGCAGCGGTTCCGGCAGCTTGGCATCGTCGAGCGCCTTGAGCGCGTCGTAATAGCTTTGCGCCAGCGATGCGGCTTCGGCGCGCGTATTAATGTCGCCGTGCGTACCGCGTCCGGCCTCGGCTATTTCCGCCAGGTAGCGCTCGCGCGACGGCGGAATCAGGGCGTGCTTTTCGCGCTCCATTTCAGCCAGGTGTTCGGGCACCCGCCACTTTTCCGCATTCAGATCGAGCTTGGCGACCAGTCGCCTGACCAGCGCCTGGAACAGGTGGTTGACGCCGGGGTCGTTGAACTGGCTGGCGATGGTCGGGTAGACCGGAATGTCGGCTTCGTCGACATCGAAGGCGACATGATTGCGCCGCCACTGCTTCCTGATGTCGCGCAGCGCATCTTCGGCGCCACGCTTTTCGAACTTGTTGAGCGCGATCATGTCGGCGAAATCGAGCATGTCGATCTTTTCCAGCTGGCTCGCCGCGCCGTAGTCGCTGGTCATGACATACATCGAGAAATCGACCAGATCGACGACTTCGCTGTCGCTCTGGCCGATGCCGGCGGTTTCGAGCAGGATCAGGCCGTACCCGGCGGCCTTCAGAAGATCGATTGTCTCCGTCAGAATTTCGCTGGTCGCGACATGCGCGCGCCGGGTCGCGAGCGAACGCATATATATAGAGGAGTTGGTCAGGCTGTTCATGCGAATGCGATCGCCGAGCAGCGCACCGCCGGTGCGCCGCCGGGTCGGATCGACCGCCAGCACGGCGATGGCGAGGTCGGGGAAACTCGCCTTGAAGCGGTTGAGCAGTTCGTCGGTGAGGCTGCTCTTGCCGGAGCCGCCGGTACCGGTCAGGCCGACCACCGGGGCGCGGCTGTCGCGCGCCCGCTTCGACCAGTCGGCGACCAGCGACGAGACCTGCTTGTCGCCCGGTTTGGCGAGTTCAAGCATGGAAATGGTGCGACCGACAACGGCCGGATTCCCGGGACTGCATTCGGCGGGGTCAAAATCGGGCTTCTGCCAGGCACGGACGCGCCTGAAGACGTCCTGGATCATGCCCTTGAGCCCCATTTCCATGCCGTCTTCGGGGCCGTAGACTTTTTCGACACCGTGCGCTTCCAGTTCGGCGCGCTCGGCCGGCACGATGGTGCCGCCGCCGCCGACGACGACGCGAATATGTTCGGCCCCACGCTCGCGCAACATGTCGACCATGTACTTGAAGTATTCCATGTGGCCGCCCTGATAGGAGCTGACCGCGATGCCGTCGGCGTCTTCCTGCAGCGCGGCATCGACGATTTCGGCGACGCTGCGGTTATGTCCCAGGTGCACGACTTCCGCCCCTTCCTGCAGCAGCAGCCGGCGGATGATGTTGATGGCGGCGTCGTGGCCGTCGAACAGGGACGCCGCGCTGATGAAGCGCAACGGGGCGGCGGCGTCTTGCGCCGGGACGGAATGGAGATGCTTGGCTGCTGTACTCATACTTCTAGTATACCGCCTCGGCCGCCGGAGCCAGAAACCCCGCTGCTGACCGGGACCACCCTGTCGGGCTATAATGGCCCGTTCGCAGTGGACGTATTCCCGTCGCATCGCGCCAGAATTCGACATATAGCGCCGCCAGAACGCGCTGTAACAAAGCTATTCCCACCTAGGAGGAAATCATGGAGCTTTTTGCTACCGTTGAGCAGATGGAGCACGAACAGGTCGTGTTCTTCCACTCGAAAGAAACCGGCCTGAAGGCGATCATCGCGATCCACAACACGGTTCTCGGCCCCGCACTGGGCGGCTTGCGGATGTGGCCGTACGAGAACGAACAGGACGCGCTGACCGACGTGCTGCGGCTGTCGCAGGGCATGACGTACAAATCTGCGATCGCCGGCCTGAATCTGGGCGGTGGCAAGGCAGTCATCATCGGCGACCCGAAAAAGGACAAAAGCGAGGCGTTCTTCCGCGCGCTGGGCCGTTTCATCGAGTCGCTGAGCGGGCGCTACATCACCGCCGAGGACGTCAACACAAACGTCCAGGACATGGACTACATCTTCCAGGAAACAGATTATGTCGTCGGCGTGCACCCGGTGCACGGCGGCAGCGGCGACCCCTCCCCGTTCACGGCTTTCGGCACCTTGCAGGGCATTCGCGCTTCGGTGCAGAAAAAATACGGCCACACCGATCTCGGCAAGCTGAGCTTCGCGGTGCAGGGCGCGGGCCACGTCGGCGGCCACCTGATCAAGCATCTGCGCGACGAAGGCGCGAAGGTATTCGTGTGCGACCTGAACGAAGAGCGCGTCAACGAGATGGTCGAACTGGGCGCCGAAGCCGTATTGATGGATGACATCTACGACTGCGACGCCAAGGTATTTTCGCCGTGCGCGCTGGGCGCCTCCATCAACGAAAAGACGCTGCCGCGGCTGAAGTGCGAGATTGTCGCCGGCGCGGCCAACAACCAGTTGCAGACGACCGACTGCGGCACCGAACTGCACAAGCGCGGCGTGCTGTACGCGCCGGACTACGCGATCAACGCCGGCGGCGTGATGAACGTGGCGATCGAGCTGCAGGGCTACGACCAGGAGCGCGCCGGGCGCATGGTCAATGGCATTTATGACATTATGATGAATATCTACAGCCTTGCCGAACAGGAAAATATTCCCAGCTGGCAGGCCGCTGATCGGCTCGCCGAGAAGCGCATCCACGCGCTCGGCAAGGTCAAGCTGCCGTTCGTGAAACAGGACTTTACGCGGTTGTACAATCGCAGCCGTGGATAAAATAACAACCGGTCAAGGAGCGATCGTTGAGTCTTTTCAACACTCGCATCAATGACGAGCTCGACATGCTGCGCGAGTCGGTCGCCCGCTTTGCGGCGGCCGACATTGCGCCGCGCGCCGCCGAAATCGATGCCAGCAACAAGGCGCCGTACGATCTGTGGCCGGCGCTCGGTGAGATGGGCCTGCTCGGCATCACGATTCCGGAGGAGTACGGTGGCTCGGGCCTGAGCTACCTGGCCCATGTCGTCGCGATGGAGGAAATCTCCCGCGCGTCCGGCTCGGTCGGCTTGTCCTACGCCGCTCATTCCAACCTCTGCCTGAACAACCTGTTCCGCCACGGCACCGAGGCGCAGCGGCGGAAATACGTGCCGAAGTTGTGTAGCGGCGAATTCGTCGGCGCGCTGGCGATGTCCGAGCCCGGCGCCGGCTCCGACGTGGTCGGTTCGATGACGTGCAGCGCCGAAAAGCGGGGCGATGTCTGGATCGCCAACGGCTCGAAGATGTGGATCACGAACGGCCCGCGCGCCGACGTGCTGCTGGTTTACATGCGCACCGCCGGCAAGGATGCCGGTTCCCAATGCATCACGGCCTTCCTCATCGAAAAAGGCATGAAGGGCTTCACGACCGCACAGAAACTCGACAAGCTGGGCATGCGCGGCTCCGACACCTGTGAGCTGGTATTCGAGGACTGCGAGATTCCGGACGAGAACGTGCTCGGCGAGGTCAACCAGGGCGTTTATATATTAATGAGTGGCCTCGATTCGGAGCGGCTGGTACTGTCCGGCGGCCCGGTCGGGATCATGCAGGCGGCGCTCGATGTGGTGCTGCCGTACCTGCGCGAGCGCAAGCAGTTCGGCCGGCCGATCGGCTCGTTCGAGATCATGCAGGCCAAGATAGCCGATATGTTTACCGCGCTGCAGTCGGCGCGCGCGTTCTCGTACCGTGTCGCGCAAGCCTTCGACGAAGGCCAGCCGACGCGCCAGGATGCCGCCGCCTGTCTGCTGCTGGCGTCGGAATCGGCCGTCAAGGTGGCGCTGGACGCGATCCAGTCACTCGGCGGCAACGGCTACATCAATGAATACCCTACGGGCCGGCTGTTGCGCGACGCCAAGTTGTACGACATCGGCGCCGGCACGAATGAAATCCGGCGGATGCTGATCGGCCGGGAACTTATTGAGTGCTGAGGACTAAGTGCTGAGGACTGAGTAACAAGAATCGCCTTCTTGCTCTTTACTTAGTCCTAAGCACTTAGCACTCAGTCCTAACTAGACATGGAGCGACGAAATGCCAACTGACCCAATCGTAATCGTATCCGCCCGCCGCACCCCGATCGGTGCGTTCCAGGGCGCTCTTCTGCCGCTCGCGACGCCCGAGCTCGGCGCCGCGGCCATCAAGGCCGCCCTCGCCGACAGCAAAGTTGCCGGTGAAGATGTCGGCGAGGTGCTGATGGGTTGCGTGCTGCCGGCCGGCCTCGGCCAGGCCCCCGCACGCCAGGCGGCGCTCAAGGCGGGCCTGCCGACTTCGACCGGCGCAACCACGCTCAACAAGGTATGCGGATCGGGCATGAAAGCGATCATGTTCGGCCACGACATGATCGCGGCGGGCTCGGCCGATGTGATTGTTGCCGGCGGCATGGAGTCGATGAGCAACGCCCCGTACCTGCTGCCGAAGGCCCGCCAGGGCTACCGCATGGGCCACCAGCGCGTCCTCGATCACATGTTCTACGACGGTCTGCAGAACCCGGCCGACGGCGAAATGATGGGCAACTTCGGCGAGATGTGCGCCGACAAGTACGGCTTCACGCGCGAAGACCAGGACGAGTTTGCGATCGAGTCCACCAAGCGCGCCCGCGCCGCGAACGAGAACGGCGCGTTTGACGACGAGATTACGCCGGTGACGGTCAAGACGCGCAAGGGCGAAGATACCGTGGACAAGGATGAAGAGCCGTTCAAGCTCGACATCGCGAAGATCCCGAAGCTGAAGCCGGCGTTCCGCCGCGAAGGCGGCACCGTGACCGCGGCCAGCTCGTCGTCGATCTCCGACGGCGCGGCCGCCGTCGTGCTGATGCGCGCCAGCGAAGCCGACAAGCGCGGCCTGACGCCGCTCGCGCGCATCGTCGCGCATGGCGGGTTTGCGCACGAACCGGAATGGTTCACGACCGCGCCGATCGGCGCCGTCAAGAAGCTGCAGGACAAGCTCGGCTGGGCGCCGGACAATGTCGATTTGTACGAAATCAACGAGGCCTTTGCCGCGGTCGCGATGGCGGCGATGCACGACCTCAAGCTCGACCGCGACCAGCTCAACGTCAACGGCGGTGCCTGCGCGCTAGGGCACCCGATCGGCTGCAGCGGCGCGCGCATCCTGGTAACGCTGATTCACGCGCTGCGGGCTCGCGGCGGCAAGCGCGGCATCGCTTCGTTGTGCCTGGGTGGCGGCGAAGCCACGGCGATTGCGGTGGAAACGGTTTAATCCCTTCTCCCTCGGGGAGAGGGTTAGGGTGAGGGGAGTTTATGCCAATCCTCAAAACACAAATCAACAAGCACGACGCCGAGTTCAAAGCCAACGCCGCGCACATGCGCGGCCTGGTCGACGAACTGAAAGCCCGCCAGGGCGAAGCCGCACTCGGCGGCAGCGAGCGGGCACGTAAAAAGCACACCGACCGCGGCAAGCTGCTGCCACGCGACCGCATCGAAACGCTGCTCGATACCGGCAGTCCGTTCCTCGAGCTGTCGCCGCTGGCCGCGAACGGTCTCTATGACGATCAGGCGCCCGCGGCCGGCGTGGTCGCCGGCATCGGCCAGATTCACGGCCGCGAAGTCATGGTGGTCGCCAATGACGCGACCGTCAAAGGCGGCACCTATTTCCCGCTGACGGTCAAAAAGCATTTGCGCGCGCAGGAAGTCGCGCTCGAGAACAATCTGCCGTGCATTTACCTGGTCGACTCCGGCGGCGCGTTCCTGCCGCTGCAGGACGAGGTGTTCCCGGACAAGGAGCACTTCGGCCGCATTTTCTACAACCAGGCGCGCATGTCCGCAGCCGGTATCGCCCAGATCGCCGTCGTGATGGGTTCCTGCACCGCCGGCGGCGCCTATGTGCCGGCCATGTGCGACGAGGCGATCATCGTCCGCAACCAGGGCACGATCTTCCTCGGCGGCCCGCCGCTGGTCAAAGCCGCCACCGGCGAAGAAGTCGATGCCGAAACCCTCGGCGGCGGCGACGTCCACAGCCGCACCTCCGGCGTGACCGATCATCTCGCGGAAAACGACGCCCACGCGTTGTCCATCGCACGCGACATCGTCGCGAACCTGAATTTGCGCAAGTCGCTGCAGGTCGCCACGCGCGAACCGGCCGAGCCGAAATTCGCGGCCGAAGAACTCTACGGCATCGTACCGCGCGACACGCGCTACCCGTACGACGTGCACGAAATCATCGCCCGCCTCGTCGACGGCTCCGAATTCCACGAGTTCAAGGCGCTGTACGGCAAGACACTGGTATGCGGGTTCGCGCACCTGAACGGCTACCCCGTCGGCATCATCGCCAACAACGGCATCCTGTTCTCCGAGTCTGCGCTCAAGGGCGCGCACTTCATCCAGCTCTGCGAGCGCCGCGGCGTGCCGCTGGTGTTTTTGCAGAACATCACCGGCTTCATGGTCGGGCAGAAATACGAGGCCGGCGGCATCGCCAAGGACGGCGCCAAGATGGTCAACGCGGTGGCCTCGACTACGGTACCGAAGTTCACCGTCATCATCGGCGGCTCGTTCGGTGCCGGCAATTACGCCATGTGCGGCCGCGCTTACGGCGCGCGCTTTTTGTGGACCTGGCCGAACTCGCGGATTTCCGTCATGGGCGGCGAACAGGCCGCCTCGGTGCTGGCAACCGTCAGGCGCGACAGCCTGGAGGCCCGCGGCAAGGACTGGCCCGAATCGGACGAAGCATCGTTCAAGGATGAAATCCGCGGCCAGTACGAAACGCAGGGCAACCCGTACTACGCGACGGCACGGCTGTGGGATGACGGCATTATTGACCCCGCCGATACGCGGCGCGTGTTGAGCCTGGCGATTTCCGCCGCGTTCAATGCACCCTATGAAACGCAACAGCCCTACGGCATTTTCAGGATGTAGTTTCCAATCATGACGGACAGCGTGCTAAAACAAATCAACTCTCGCGGTATCGCGACGCTGACGCTCAACCGGCCCAACATCCATAACGCGTTCGACGACGCATTAATCGCGCAACTGACCGAATACCTCGCCGAGCTGAACGGCCGCGACGACATCCGCGCCGTCGTCCTCACCGGCGCCGGCAAGTCCTTTTCCGCCGGCGCCGACCTCAACTGGATGCGCGGCATGGCCGCGGCAAGCGAACAGGAAAACCGGGAAGACTCGCTGCGTCTCGCGGCGCTGATGCGCACGCTCAACTTCCTGTCCAAGCCGACCATTGCGCGCGTCAACGGCGCCGCCTTCGGCGGCGGCGTCGGCCTGGTTGCATGCTGCGATATCGCCATTGGTATCGAGGGCGCCAAGTTCGCGCTCTCGGAAGTCAAGCTCGGCCTGGTGCCGGCAGTCATTGCCCCTTACGTCGTCGCCGCCATCGGAGCGCGCCATGCGCGACGGCTGTTCATCAGCGGCGAAGTCATCTATGCCGCCGAGGCCGCGCGGCTCGGCCTCCTCCACCATTTCGTGCCGGCCGGTGAACTGGACGACGCTGTCGACCGCAGCCTGCACTATCTCGCCAAGGGCGGCCCCGTCGCGCAACGCGAAGCCAAGCAATTGGCACTCGCCATGGCCGGCATGACCGAGCCACGCGCGCAGCAGACCGACGCAGCCAATGCCGAATTGATCGCCCGCCTGCGCGTGTCCGAAGAGGGACAACGCGGCATCAGCGCATTTCTGGACAAGCGTCCACCGAGTTGGGACAAACAAGCGAAGGCCGAGTGATGTTCAGCAAAATTCTCATCGCGAATCGTGGCGAAATTGCCTGCCGCGTTATCGAGACCTGCCGACGACTCGGTGTTCACACTGTAGCCGTTTATTCGGATGCCGATGCGGATGCGCGACACGTCCATCTAGCCGACGAAGCCTTTCATATTGGCCCGGCACGCGCGGCGGATTCCTACCTGAACACGGCGCGTATTCTTGAAGCGGCCAAGACAGCCGGTGCCGAGGCGATTCATCCAGGCTATGGATTCCTGTCGGAAAACGCCCCGTTTGCCCGCGCTGTCGCCGATGCCGGGTTGGTGTTCATTGGTCCGAAACCGGACACCATCGAAGTGATGGGCTCGAAGAGCCGTGCCAAGGCGCTGATGGAAGACGCCGACGTGCCGGTCGTGCCGGGTTATCACGGCGACAACCAGGACGCCGAATTTCTCAAGGAGCAGGCAGAAAAGGTCGGCTGGCCGCTGATGATCAAGGCGGTCGCCGGTGGCGGCGGCAAGGGCATGCGCATCGTACGCAAAGCGGTGGAATTCGTGGATGCACTCGAAGGCGCCAAGCGCGAAGCGAAGGGTGCATTCGGCGACGACGAGGTTTTGCTGGAAAAGTACGTCGAGCAACCGCGCCACATCGAAATGCAGATTTTCGGCGACAGCCACGGCAACGCGGTGCACTTGTTCGAACGCGAATGTACGCTGCAGCGACGCTACCAGAAGGTCGTCGAGGAAACGCCCTCGCCATTTCTGGATGACGCGACGCGCGAGAAGATGGCCACCGCTGCGGTCAATGCCGCGCGCGCCGTCGGCTACGTCAACGCCGGCACGATCGAGTTCATCGTCGGTGCCGACCGCGGCTTCTATTTCATGGAAATGAATACGCGCCTGCAGGTCGAGCATCCGGTCACCGAAATGACGACGGGCCTCGACCTCGTCGAATGGCAGCTGCGGGTCGCCGCCGGCGAGCCGCTGCCGCTCGAACAGGCGGCAATCACACAGCACGGGCACGCGATCGAGGTGCGGCTGTACGCCGAAAACGTCGGGCGCGGGTTTCTGCCCGCCACCGGCCACATCCAGCGATTCATCCACCCCGTGCCGGATACCCACTTCCGCGTCGACACCGGCGTTGGCGATGGCGACGAAATCAGCATTCATTACGATCCGATGATCGCCAAGCTGAGCGTCTGGGACCGCGACAGGATGACAGCCGTCAAGCGCCTGCAGGAAGCTTTGAATCGCACCGCCGTATTCGGTTTGGTCACCAATCTCGACCTGCTGCAGGGGATCGCGGCGCATCCGGATTTCGCGGCCGGCGCCTTCGACACCGGTTTCATCGAAAACAAACTGGACGCGCTGCTGCACATGCCGCCGCCCTCACCTGTCGCGCTCGCCGCGGCTTCGGCCTGGGTACTGGACCGGCTGGGGGTCCATGATGCGGCTGATCCGCATTCACCGTGGGCGCAGCACGACGGCTGGCAGCTCAACGGCGGCCCGGGCATGAAACTTGTCTTCAGCGGCGCCGGGGACGTCACGGTTCGTGTCTCGGGTACGACAAGCGCGTTCGACCTGCAGGTCGGCGAGGAGCATCACGCGGCGTCGGCGAAGCGGGAAGACAGCGGCGCCTGGTCTGTTACGCTGGATGACCGGGTCGAGCGCGCATGGGTGCTGGGGCACGACAGGACGGTACACGTCGCGATCGGGAACGAGCGGCATGCGTTGGCCTGGATCGGCCCGCTGGCGGCTGGCGCTACGGCCGCTAATGAAGATACGCGCCCAATCAGCCCGATGCCGGGTCGCGTGGTCGCGGTCAATGTCGCCGAAGGGGATGCGGTCGAACGGGGCCAGGCGCTACTGGTGCTCGAAGGCATGAAGATGGAATACACGTTGAAGACCGCCACCGCCGGCACAATCGCCAAACTGCTGTGCGCGGAGGGCGACATGGTGGAAGCCGAAGCGCCACTGGTGGAAATCGACGCGGTAACGTCCGACAATGAGGCATGAGCTTTCCGAAACGAGTCAGATTGGTCGAGGTTGGCGCCCGCGACGGCCTGCAGAATGAGAAGACGCCGGTCTCCACCGACGTCAAGGTCGATTTCATCAACCGGCTGTCGCGTTGCGGCCTGGCGACCATCGAAGCGACCAGCTTCGTCAGCCCCGACTGGATCCCCCAGCTCGCCGATGCCGAAGAGGTTTACCGAAAAATCGACAAGGTGGACGGTGTCGCCTACCCCTGCCTGGTGCCGAACGAAAAGGGAATCGAGCGTGCCATTGCCTGCGGCGTAAAGGAAATCTCCGTCTTCACGGCCGCCTCGGAAACGTTCAACCGCAAAAACATCAACGCCTCCATCGCCGAGTCGATCGAGCGATTCAAGCCTGTCGTCGAGATCGCCGCGCAGCACAACATGCGCGTACGCGGCTATATTTCGTGTGTGTTGGGCTGTCCGTACGAGGGCCCGATCACCCCGAAACAGGTCGCAGATGTCGTCTCCCGCCTGGCCGATCTCGGATGCTACGAAATCTCCCTGGGCGACACGATCGGCGTCGGCACCCCGCTACGCGCACAGCGGATGCTGGAAGCCGCCGCCGAACGCGCCGGGATGGATCGCCTCGCAGTCCATTTTCACAACACCTACAGCCAGGCGCTCGCCAACATCTTCGCCTGCCTCGAACTCGGCGTCAGCACGATCGACGCGTCCGTCTCCGGCCTTGGCGGCTGCCCGTATGCCAAGGGCTCGGCCGGCAACGTTGCCACCGAAGACGTCATCTACATGCTGCACGGCATGGGTATCGAAACCGGCGTCGATTTCCTCAAGCTGCTCGAAGTCGGCGACTTCATCAACGGCGTGCTGAACCGTACGACAACCAGCCGCATCGGGTCGATTCCGCCGAAGAATCGCCAGCGGCCGGAGCGGTTTAACGTCAATCACTAGCACGGCATTAAGGCCGTACAGCGACCTGCCGCCAAGAAACCTACTTCGAGATGGACTCGCTGCCGGACTCCGGCCGCTTCACGACGAAGCAATCGGTGCCGTTCTTCTGCAGCGACTGGCACAATGAAGCCGCGTCCTGCTGGCTCATCGGCGTCGTCTTGACACGATAGAGCGAGCTGCCGCTGGGCGGTGGATATACCTTGATCGACGCGCCGTTCAACTGGTTCCCTACCCGGGCTTGAAGCTGCTTCAGCGCCGTGTCGGCCGTTGACTGCCGCGTGAAGGCGCCCAACTGGACCTGGTAATTGCCTTGCGCCTGCGCAGCAGCCGCCTTCTGCTTCTGCTCCTGAGCCTTTTTGGCCGCGGCCACCTGTTGCTGCTGCTTCGCCTGCGCCGCCTGCAATTTCTGAAGTTCCTGGTGCGCCTGCGCCGCCTGCGGGCTGTTCGGATACTGCGAGATGAACTCCTGCAGCGCCTGAACGTTGTTCGACGAGCGCGCGTACGCCCACTGGTTCATCCGCTGAATGTCGTTAATGCGCTGATGCGCCTGGTCGGCGTACTGGCTGTTGGGATGATCCTGCAGAAACTTCCGGTAAGCCGGAGCGGAGTCCAGCTTCTGGGTCCGCTGCCAGTCCGCCCGTGCCTGCTGCATTTCGCGTTGTTGCTTGATATGGGCGATTTGCTGTTTGGCGTCCGCGACGTGTTTGCTGTCGGGATACTTCTTGATGAACTGCTGGTACGCGGCAATCGTGTTTTTCTGCTCGGCGTGCTGCCAGTCGCTGTTCTGACTGCTGCAACCGGCCAATACCAGTCCGGCCGAAAAAATGCCGACGAGGCAGATTCGAGATGTTTTCATGATTTCGCCTTCCCTGTCGTCCGGACGCGCCGGATCCATGGCTTTTCGAGACTATGTCAAAGTTTAGTACATTTTATTGCCACGGGAAAAGGCCGCGAGCCCTGTAGCCGGTTCGGCTGTCGGAGCTGCCTCGCGTTATACTGGGCGTTTTATCGTAGTTACGCGCGCAAAGGAGCTTGTGGATGCAATTCGAGAAAATCAATGCCATCGTCACCGGCGGCGCCTCGGGCCTGGGGCTCGCCGTGGCCCGCCGCATCATCGCCGCCGGCGGCCGTGCGGCACTGCTTGATGTGAACGATGAACAAGGCAAGCAGGCGGTGTCCGAACTCGGCGAGCGCGCACTGTTCATCAACACGGAAGTCTCGTCTGAAGAGGCCGTCAATGCGGCCGTAGCGCAGGCGCGCGGCGCTTTCGGCGAGATTCGCCTGGCCGTAAGCTGCGCCGGCATCCTCGGCGCCGCCCGCGTGCTGGGCCGCAAAGGGCCGATGCCGAGCGACTTTTTCGCCAAGGTCATCCACGTCAACCTGATCGGCACGTTCAATGTCGCCAAAGCGGCGGCCGAAGCCATGCAGGAGAACGCACCGAATGACGATGGCGAGCGCGGCCTGATCGTCAATACCGCATCGGTCGCTGCGTTCGAAGGACAGATCGGCCAGGCGGCCTATTCTGCATCCAAGGGCGGCGTCGCGGCGATGGCGCTGCCATTGGCGCGCGAGTTCGCCCGCTTCGGCGTCCGCGTGATGACGATCGCGCCCGGCACGTTCGAAACGCCGATGGTCGCGCAGATGCCGGAGGAAGTGAAGGAATCGCTCGGCAAGATGGTCCCGTTCCCGTCACGCCTCGGCAAACCGGACGAGTACGCCGCGCTGGTGGCGCACATTTGCGAGAACGCGATGCTGAACGGCGAGACAATTCGTCTCGACGGCGCGATCCGGATGCAGCCTAAATAAGTCGCTAGTGCTGAGTCGCTAGTGCTGAGTCAAGAGAAGCAGATCGTCCTGGCGACTAGCGACTGGTCGCGCATTCGGTGCCGCCCCCTTCCCGCCTGCGCCGGCAAACGGAACCAGACCCTAGGACGTGTGCTTGGGCACGACGAAGTCGGGTGCGGTAGGTCAAAGGCGCCAAGTCCGTTAAAATGGCGGCTTATTTCACTCAATAAAGAAGACTTGTGTCAGTCGAACGCGACACGATGGAATACGACGCGGTCGTCGTCGGCGCCGGCCCTGCCGGGCTTGCTGCGGCGATCCGCCTGAAGCAGCGCGATGCGGACAAGACGATTTGCGTGCTGGAGAAGGGCGCGGAAGTCGGTTCTCATATCCTGTCCGGCTGCGTGATGGAGCCGGGACCGCTGGACGAATTGCTGCCCGAATGGCGCCAGACGCCGCCGGCGATCTGTGTGCCGGCCGAACGGGACGAGTTCGCGCTGCTGACCCGCACGAAGCGATACAAGATGCCGACGCCGCCGCAGATGCACAACCGCGGCAATTTCATTATTTCGCTCGGCAGCCTATGTGCGTGGATGGCGCAGCAGGCCGAAGCCCTGGGCGTGGACGTGTTCCCGGGCTTCCCCGCAGCCGAGGCGCTGATCGAAAACGATCGTGTGGTGGGCGTGCGCTGCGCCGACATGGGCGTTCAGAAGGATGGTACGCCGGGGCCGAATTATGCGCCGGGCGTCGATATTCGCGCCGGCGTCACGATTCTCGCCGAAGGCTGCCGTGGCAGCATCAGCAAGCAGCTCATCAAGCAGTTCGGACTGCAGGATGGCCACTCACCGCAGACTTACGGGCTGGGGCTGAAGGAACTTTGGCAACTGCCGCCGGGCCGCACGACGCCGGGACTGGTACAGCACACACTCGGCTGGCCGCTGAATACCGGCACCTATGGCGGCAGCTTCCTTTATCATCTCGATGAGGACCGGGTATACGTCGGCTTCGTCGCCGGCCTCGATTACCGGGATCCGGACTTCAAGCCGTTCGAGGCCTTCCAGCAGTTCAAGCATCACCCGACGGTGAAACCGCTGCTCGAGGGTGGTGAGATCGTCTCTGCGGGCGCGCGCAGTATCATCGAAGGCGGCTGGCAGTCGCTGCCGACCCTCGACATGCCCGGCGCGCTGCTGATCGGCGATGCGGCCGGAACGTTGAACGTGCCGAAGATCAAGGGCGTACACATGGCAATTGCCTCCGCCACGCAGGCTGCCGATCACCTGGTGGAAACCGGTGCGAGCGACGGCTTCGACGAACGCTTCAGAGCCTCGCCGGCCGCGGCAGAATTGCGCCGGGTACGGAACATGCGGCCCGGATTCAACGGCGGATTGTGGGCCGGGCTGGCCAACGCGGCGCTGGAAACCGTTACGCGCGGCAAGACGCCGTGGACCTTGAAGAACCATGCCGACTGGTCGAACATGCGGCGCCTGGACGAGCCGGTTCAGGCGCAACCGGCGTACGTCGAGCGCGACCTGCCGCCGCGCGACCGGCTGTCGTCGGTCTATTTTGCCGCGACGTCGCACGACGAAAACCAGCCGGTGCACCTGCATATTCTGGAGCCGGACATCTGCACGTCGCGCTGCACCGAAGAGTACGGCAACCCATGCATGCGGTTCTGCCCTGCGCATGTGTATGAAATGGTCGAGGAAGACGGCGCGCGGCGTTTGCAGATCAACGCGGCGAATTGCGTGCACTGCAAGGCCTGCGACATCAAGGACCCGTATGAAATCATCAACTGGACCGTGCCGGAGGGCGGCTCCGGACCGAATTATCAAAAATTGTAGGAGCGGCCGCCGGCCGCGATTAAATTAAATCGCGAGCGGCGCTCGCTCCTACGAAATGGCGGAGGAACAAATGAAAATTTTGGTAGCCATCAAGCGCGTCATCGATGCCAACGTTCGCGTTCAACTGAAGCGCGATGGCTCCGGCATCGTCACCGACGGCGTCAAGATGAGCATCAATCCGTTCGACGAAATTGCGCTCGAAGAAGCCTTGCGCATTCGTGAAAGCGGCAAGGATGCCGAAATTGTCGCTGTTTCGATCGGCAGCGATGCATCCCAGCAACAATTGCGCACTGCGCTTGCGATGGGCGCCGATCGCGCGCTGCTGGTCAAAACGGACGGCGAAGTCCAGCCACTGCACGCCGCGCACACTCTGCTTGCGGTTATCCGGAAGGAACAGCCCGACCTGGTGCTGATGGGCAAGCAGGCAATCGACGACGACAGCAATCAGACTGGCCAGATGCTCGCCGCGTTATGGCAACGGCCGCAGGCGACGTTCACCTCCAAGCTGGATCTCGACAGCGACAAGGCAAGCTGCACGCGGGAAGTCGATGCCGGGCTGGAAACGATCGAAGTCGATCTGCCGGCGGTCGTGACCACGGACTTGCGCCTCAACCAGCCGCGCTACGTCAAGATGCCGGATATCATGAAAGCCAAGCGCAAACCGCTCGATACAATCGGATTGACCGAGCTGGGCACGCCCGAATTGCCCAAGCTTGAAATCACCGCGTATGAAGCGCCGCAGGGTCGCGCCGGCGGCGGCAAAAAGGTCGGAAATGCAGCCGAACTCGTTGCTGCTTTGAAGGAACGGGGGGTGCTCTGATGGCGAAGATACTACTGATCGCGGAGCACGACGGACAGTCGCTTAATCCGGCGACTGCCAAAGCCGTCTCCTGCGCGCAAGCCATCGGCGGAGATCTCGATATCGCCGTGTTTGCGTCGAGTGCCGGCGCAGTCGCGGAAAAGGCGAGCAAGTTTGAAGGCGTCGCGCGCGTGCTGACGGTCGAGCGGCCGGAGAACGAAGCCCCGCTCGCGAGCGTGCTGGCGCCGCAAATTGCCGCGCTTGCCGCCGATTACACGCATGTCCTGTTGCCGTCGACCACGTTCGGCAAGGACGTCATGCCGCGTGTTGCCGCCCTGCTTGGCGTCGCGCCGATCAGCGACATCATGACGGTAATCGATCCGACGACTTTCAAGCGGCCGATCTACGCCGGCAACGCCATCGTCACCGTGAAAGCGCCGGCGGAACCGCTGGTATTGGGTACCGCGCGGACGGCCTCCTTCCAGCCGGCCGCCGAAGGCGGGTCCGCCGACATTGTGGCAAAGCAACTGGATGTCGAACTGCCGACGCATACCCGCTACGTCGGACTGAAAAGCGGCGGCGGTGACCGCCCCGACCTGCAATCGGCCTCCCGCGTCGTGTCGGGCGGCCGCGGCGTCGGCAGTGAAGAGAACTTCCAGATTATCTACAAGCTGGCCGACAAGCTGAACGCCGCCGTCGGCGCGTCGCGCGCGGCTGTCGATGCCGGTTTCGTGCCGAACGAAATGCAGGTTGGCCAGACCGGCAAGATCATAGCGCCCGAGCTTTACGTTGCCGTCGGCATCTCCGGCGCGATCCAGCACTGCACCGGTATCAAGGACGCTGGCACGATCGTTGCGATCAACAAGGATCCGGACGCGCCAATTTTTGAAATGGCGGACATCGGCCTGGTCGGAGACCTGTTCGAGGTGCTGCCGGAACTGGAAAAGGCGCTGGACGCGCGCGCATGAGCGAGCCTATCTGGAAACCCGGCGAGGAACGCACGTCACGCTCGAACCTGGCCTGCTTCATGGCCGGCGTGCGCAGCAAGCACAATGCCGAGCTGAATGACTACAGCGATCTGTATCGCTGGTCGATCGAGCACCCGGAGCAGTTCTGGCCGGAAGTCTGGGACACGTTCGGCGTACGCGCGAGCAAGCGTTGGGACGAGGTGCTGATCGATGGCGACCGGATGCCCGGCGCGAAATGGTTTACCGGCAGCCGGCTCAACTTCGCCGAGAACCTGCTGCGCTTTCGCGACGAGCGCACCGCGTTGTGGTTTCGCGGCGAGCAGGGCCACGACGTCCGTTACAGCTACGGCGAGCTTTATGAAGCGGTTGCCCGTGTCGCGGCCGGACTGAAAGCCGCCGGTGTCGGCGTCGGCGACCGCGTCGCCGCCTTCATGCCCAACCGGCCGGAGACGGTGATTGCGATGCTGGCCACCACCAGCCTCGGCGCGATATGGTCGTCGTGCTCGCCGGACTTCGGCATCAACGGCGTGCTGGACCGCTTCGGCCAAATCGAGCCGACAGTGCTGTTCACCGCGGACGGCTATTTCTACAACGGCAAGACGATCGACTCGCTCGGCCGGGTGCGTGACATTCTCGGCAAGCTGCCGTCGGTGAAACAGGTCGTCGTCGTGCCTTATGTCGATGAGTCGCCGGATACGCGCGGCCTCCCTCGCCCTGCCCTGTTCGCCGACTTCGGCGAGGCGACCGATGAAATCGAATTTGCGCAACTGCCGTTCGACCACCCGATTTACATCATGTATTCGTCCGGCACGACCGGCGTTCCGAAGTGCATCGTGCACGGCGCCGGCGGCGTGCTGCTGCAGCACCTGAAGGAATTGGCGCTGCATACGGATCTCAAGCGCGACGACAAGATCTTCTACTTCACCACCTGCGGCTGGATGATGTGGAACTGGCTGGTGAGCAGTCTGGCGCTCGGCGCGACGGTCGTCCTTTATGACGGTTCGCCATTTCATCCGCAGCCCAACTCGCTGCTGAAACTGGCGGATGAAATCGGCATCACGATTTTCGGCACCAGCGCCAAGTACATTGCAGCGTTGGAAAAAGCCGGCGTCAAAAGCGGCAATGGCTTCACGCTGGATGCACTGAAGGCCATCCTGTCGACCGGCTCGCCGCTGGCGCAGGAAAGTTTCGACTACGTCTACCGCGATCTGAAGCAGGACGTGCAACTGTCGTCGATTTCCGGCGGTACCGACATCGTGTCCTGTTTCGCGCTGGGCAACCCGATCCTGCCGGTCTGGCGTGGTGAGCTGCAATGCCGCGGTCTCGGCATGGCGGTGGAGATTTTTAACGAAGACGGCCAACCGGTGCGCAATGAAAAAGGCGAGCTGGTATGTGTCAAGCCGTTCCCGGTCATGCCGGTGCAGTTCTGGAACGACCCGGATGGCAAGCGCTATCGCGGTGCCTACTTCGAGCGGTTCCCGGGTGTCTGGTGCCACGGCGATTACGCCGAGCTGACCGAGCATGATGGCGTGATCATCTACGGGCGCTCAGATGCCGTGCTGAACCCCGGCGGTGTTCGCATCGGCACCGCTGAGATTTACCGGCAGGTGGAAAAGCTCGACGAGGTGCTGGAAAGCATCGCCGTCGGCCAGGAATGGGACGACGACACGCGCGTCGTCCTGTTCGTGAAACTGCGGTCGGGCGTCGAACTGGACGATGAGCTGCGCGCGCGCATTCGCAAGATCATTCGCGACAACACGTCGCCCCGCCATGTGCCTGCGAAGATCATCGCGGTGGCGGATATCCCGCGCACGATCAGCGGCAAGATCGTTGAGCTGGCCGTCACGCATGTGATTCATGGCCGGCCGGTAAAAAATACCGACGCGCTGGCGAATCCAGAGGCGCTGGCGCTTTACCGCAATCTTCCCGAGCTCGATACGGATTGATTGCCGAAGCGTTGCCTTTGAGCCCTGCCGATCGCTACCGGCGGGATATGAACAAGCCCGGCTTTGTGCGCGATCCGGCGCAGGCGCGCGTGGTCGAAGCGCTCGACCGGCTGTATCGCGAACTTGTAGCGACATTGCCAGGCAATTCCTGGCAGCGCCTGCTGGCGCGCGTCAAGAGAGATGCTCGGCCCGTCCGCGGCCTCTACATCTGGGGCGAAGTCGGTCGCGGCAAAACCTACCTGATGGACTGCTTCTACCAGTCGTTGCCGTTCGTCGACAAGCGGCGGCTGCACTTTCATCGCTTCATGCGTGCCGTGCACCACGAGTTGAAAACGTTGCGCGATCAAGAAGACCCATTGGCCACGGTTGCGGCTCGCTGGGCGGAAACGGCGCGGGTGATCTGCTTCGATGAATTTGCCGTCACCGATATCGCCGATGCGACGATACTGGGCAGGCTGCTGCATCACCTTTTTGCGCAGCGCGTCACGCTGGTCGCTACTTCAAATATCGAACCGGACCAGCTCTACAAAAACGGCCTCAAGCGCGATCTGTTCCTGCCGGCCATTGCGCTGCTGAAGAAGCACACGCGCGTCATTCACTGCGACAACGGCGACGATTACCGGCTGCGCCAACTGAGCCAGGCAAAGCTTTATTACTCGCCGGGCGACTTGACGGCCGACCGGGCGTTGCGCGAGTGCTTCGATGCCATCGCCGGCACGGACGGCGAAGCCGATCAGTTGTTGACCATCGAGGGGCGTGAAATCAGCGCGCGCCGCACCGGCGATGGAGTCGTCTGGTTCGACTTCGACAGGCTTTGCGGCGGCCCGCGGTCGGCGAACGACTACATCGAGATCGCGCGCCTGTTTCACACGGTGATCGTGTCCGACGTTCCGCGACTGGGATCGGATCGGGAAGATGAAGCGCGGCGTCTGATCGCGCTGGTGGACGAGTTTTATGATCGCGGCGTCAAGCTGATCATCTCAGCCGCTGCGCCGATTGACGAACTATACGAGGGGCAGCGGCTGCGGATGGAATTCACCCGCACCCGCAGCCGCCTCACCGAGATGCAGAGTAAAGAATATCTGGCTCGGCCGCACGCGCCGTAGCGCCATCGCCGAATGCATCGACGGCAATAACTTTCCGCCGAAGACGTTCCGCCATAAGCACTACCTGCATGTCCTGATCGCTTAGCAGGCCTGCGGAGACGCATTCCGCCAATCGTGGTTCGAGTTCCTCGTTCGCTACGGCGTCGAGGCGAACCTGCTTGCCGAGCTTGCGTACCAGCGGCTCGGCTTCCATCGCCTTGCGCAGGGCGTCGTCGATCGTCTTCAGCCGGTCACCTTCTGTCTGCGACAGAAACATCCCTTCCGCCAGCCGGTCGCGACTGCCGGTCGGCTGCATGATCAGCGACGCGATGGCCCGGTCGAGTCGGTCGGCCGGCCGCTTCAGGCGCCGCCCGAGCGGCAGCGCAAGGATGCGGATCAGCCAGGCGATCGGACGATTAGCCAGGTTCGCCGTCACCTCGTAGAGGCTTTCCTGAATCGTATGCAGGCAATCCGCGCACGTCCACTCCACCAGCGCCCGATCTTCCGGCAATGCGCCCGCCTGTTCGTAATGCTTGAGCGTAACGGTGCCGAGGTAGAGTTGGCTGATGGCGTCCGCCATGCGTCCCGAAATGCGCTCGCGGCGCTTGATCTCGCCGCGCAGGCTGAGCAACAGCAGGTCGGTCGTAATGGCGAAAGCCGCGCTCATGCGTTCGAAGCCGCGCCAGTATGATGCCAGCGCCGGATCGGTGCCTTCCGGTGCGCGTGCCAGCCGGCTGCCACTCAGGCCCAGCACCAGTGCGCGGGCACCGTTGCGAATGGCGTAGCCGATATGTCCGAGCAGCGCGCCGTCGAAAGCTTGTGCGCCGGCTTCCGCGTCTTCGTCGTTGGCGGCCGTGAGTTCGTCGATCAGAAACGGATGGCAGCGCAACGCGCCCTGCCCGAATGTGATCAGGTTGCGGGTGAGGATGTTCGCGCCTTCGACAGTCACGCCGACGGTCGTGTAGGCGTCGAGCTGGCTCAACAGGTTGTTCGGGCCGAGACAGACACCCGCGCCGGCATGAATGTCCAGCGCATCCGTCACCACCTGGCGCGCGCGCTCGGTCAGGTTGTATTTCATGATTGCGGACACGACCGACGGCTTGTGGCCCTGGTCTAGCGCCGACAGCGTGACCTGCCGCGCTGCATCCATCAGGTACGTGTTCGCGGCGATTCGCGCCAGCTTTTCCTCGACACCTTCGAAGCGCCCGATCGGCACCTTGAACTGGCTGCGCAGCCGCGCATAGGCGCCGGTGACGCGCGTCGATACCTTGGCCGCTGCGGTGCTCAGCGCCGGCAGCGAAATCGCGCGACCGTCAGTCAGCGATTCCATCAGCATCCGCCAGCCCTTGCCGGCGTACTCCGCGCCGCCGATGACCTGCTCTATGGGCACGAACACGTCGCGGCCGTGCAGCGGGCCGTTCTGGAAGGCCATGCCGTAAGGCCGGTGACGCTCGCCCTGCGTGATGCCCGGCGCGTTCGCCGGCACCAGCGCGAGCGTAATGCCAACGTTTTCCCGCTCGCCGAGCAGGTGGTTCGGGTCTTCAAGCTTGAAGGCGAGACCGAGCACGGTCGCTATCGGTCCCAGCGTGATGTAGCGCTTGTCGAAGTTGAGGCGAATGCCGAGCACATTTTCGCGGCCCTCGTACTCTTGGCGGCAGACGACGCCGCGGTCGGAAATGCCGCTCGCGTCGCTGCCGGCGTTCTGGCCGGTAAGCGCGAAGCACGGCACCTCCTCGCCACGCGCGAGCCGCGGCAGGTAATGATTCTTCTGCTCCTCGGTGCCGTATTTCAGCAGCAGCTTTCCCGGGCCCACGGAATTCGGAATCATCACCGTCAGCGCGGCACTGATGCTGCGTGTCGCGATCTTCATCACGACGGAGGCGTGGCCGAAGTTGGAAAATTCCTTGCCGCCGTAGCCGCGCGGAATGATCATGCCGAAGAAGCCTTGGTCCTTGATGAATTGCCAGACTTTCGGCGGCAGGTCGTTCAGTTCGTAATTGATCTGCCAGTCGTCGAGCATCTCGCAGAGGCGCTCGACCGGCCCGTCGAGGAACGCGCGTTCCTCGGCAGACAGCCGCGGCGGCGGGAAGCCCAGCAGCGGCTGCCAGCGCGGCCGGCCGCGAAACATCTCCGCCTCCCACCAGACAGTCCCGGCTTCCAGCGCATCGCGCTCGGTCGGCGAGATGTCCGGCATCGCCTTCCTGTAGAACGCGAGCATCCGGTCGCTCAGCAGCCGGCGGCGAACGGCACTGACGGTCGCAATCACGGCGGCCGCCGCCAGCACGACCCAGAGCACGATCAGCGCGATGATGCCGGCGCCGCCGACCCACGTCATTGCGACGAGCACAACCGCCAGCACCGGAATCCAGGTGCGGCGCGAAGCGCCGGTGTAGGCGACGCCGAAGACGGCGACAAGGCAGATGAAGGCCCAGAGGATCGGATTGGCGTAGATGGGAGTCACGGACGGCTCTCAGTTATGGTGCGTCGGGCTGGTTTTCCGGCGCGGCTTTGGCGAACTCCTCCAGTTCCAGGCACGCCCGTTCGATACGCGTGATCGTCGGGAACGGCCCGAGGTCGCACTCGAAGCGCCGGGCGTTGAAGACCTGCGGCACCAGGCAGATGTCGGCGAGCCCTGGCGTGTCGCCGTGACAATAACGGCCGGTCGCCGGGCTGGAGGCCAGCATCGACTCCAGCGCGTCGAAGCCTTCCTTGATCCAGTGCCGATACCATTGATCGCGTGCCGGTTTGTCCGCGCCCAGCTCGCGCTCGAGGTACTGCAGCACACGCAAGTTGTTCAACGGGTGGATATCGCAGGCGACCGTCTGGGCGAGCGCCCGCACTCTTGCGCGGCCGGCAGGATCTTTCGGCAGCAAGGGCGACTGCGGATATTTTTCTTCCAGGTATTCGATGATCGCCAGCGACTGCGTAATCGGCGCGCCGCCGTTAACGAACGTCGGCACCAGCCCCTGCGGGTTCAACTGCCGATAGCCGGCGCCGTGCTGCTCACCGCCGTCGCGGACGAGATGAACGAACCGCTGTTCCGCTTCCAGCTCTTTCAGGTTCAGCGCAATACGCACCCGGTAGGCCGCGGTGCTGCGAAAGTACGTGTAAAGCTGCATGGCGTATTTCGATTATTTATACGGCTCGATCGTCTGGTCGATCGCGCCGAAGATCGAGCGGCCGTCGCCGTAGTTCATCTCGATGCGCACGCGGTCGCCGTATTGCAGGAACTGCGTCTTCGCTTCGCCCGAATCGATGATCTCGAGCATGCGCCGTTCGGCGAGACATGACGAGCCGCGCGAAATGTCGTGATTGGCGATCGTGCCCGAGCCCAGCAAAGTGCCGGCCGACAACGGCCGTGTCTTCGCCGCGTGCGCGAGCAGTTGCGGGAAGCTGAACTGCATGTCGTCACCCGCGTTCGGCTCGCCGAACAACTTGCCGTTGAGGTGCGTAATCAGCGGCAGGTGCAGCTTGCCGCCGCGCCAGGCGTCGCCCAGTTCGTCCGGCGTCGCCGCGACGGGCGACAAGGCCGAACGCGGCTTGCTTTGCAGGAAGCCGAAGTTCTTTTTGAGTTCAGCCGGTATCAGGTTGCGCAGCGAAACGTCGTTGATCAGCACAAGAAGACGAATGTGCTTTGCACATTCGTCAGCCGTAGCGCCCTGCGGAATGTCGCCGGTAATCACGCCGATTTCGGATTCGAAGTCGATGCCGTAGTCGGTGCTCGCCACGCGCACCGGCTCGGTCGGGGCGAGAAAGCCGTCGCTGACGGCTTGGTACATCAGCGGGTCTTCCTTGAAGCTCGGCGGCATTTCCGCGCCACGCGCCTTGCGCACACGCTCGACGTGGGCAAGATACGCACTGCCGTCGAGAAACTGGTACGCACGCGGCAACGGCGAGGCCAGCATTTCGGCCTGCAACGGCCGCGCGCCGCGCGCCCTGCCCTGATTCAGATCGTCGTACACCGCGCGCAGCAAGCCTTCCGTCTCGTTCCACCGCTCCACGGCGTCCTGCAACGTCGGCGCGATTTCCGGTGCGGCAGCGTAGTGCTGCAATTCCCGGTCGACAACGACCAGCGTACCGTCGCGGCCGCCTTCCTTGAGGGTGGCGAGTTTCATGAATAGCTCTCCTTCGTCGAGCAGGCCAGTGGTTAGAGGTAAGCGGCAAGGGCAAACTTTATTTTTCGACCGCTAACCACTGACCACTTACCTTTTACCGTTGAAATGTTTCTTGAGGCCTTGCCAGCACTGCTGGTAGTCGGCTTGCAGCTCCGGCGCTTCGAGCGCCTGGCGGGTGGGACGGATGACGGCGCGCGCTTCGAACATGAACGCCATCGTGTCGGTCACATGCTGCGGCTTCGAGGTGTCGGTCGAGATCGCTTTTTCGTAGCTGCCGGCGTCGGGGCCGTGGCCGCTCATCGAGTTGTGCAGGCTCATGCCGCCGGGGACGAAGCCGCCGGCCTTGGCGTCGTACTCGCCGTGAATCAGGCCCATGAACTCGGACATGATGTTGCGGTGGAACCACGGCGGCCGGAACGTGTTCTCCGCCACCAGCCAGCGCGGCGGGAAGATCACGAAGTCCATGTTGGCGGTGCCAGGCGTGTCGCTCGTCGAGGTCAGCACCGTGAAAATCGACGGGTCCGGGTGATCGTAGCTGATCGAACCAATGGTGTTGAAGCGGGTGAGGTCGTACTTGTATGGCGCGTAATTGCCGTGCCAGCCGACCACGTCCAGCGGTGAATGGTCGAGCTCCGCCGACCATAGCCGGCCCTGAAACTTGCCGATCAGTTCGGCGGCACCCTCGACGTCTTCGTACGCCGCGACCGGATATAAAAAATCGCGCGCATTGGCGAGCGAGTTGGAGCCGATTGGCCCGAGCTCCGGCAGGCGCAGCAATGCGCCGAAGTTCTCGGCGACGTAACCGCGTGCGGCATCGTCGAGCAGCTCGACCCGGAAGCGCACGCCGCGCGGGATCACGACGATCTCCAGCGGCGCCACCTGCAACACGCCCAGTTCCGTCGCGATACGCAGCCGACCGTGCTGCGGCACGATCAGCAGCTCGCCGTCGGCGTCATAGAAATACCGGTCCCGCATCGAGCGGTTGGCGGTATAGATGTGCGCGGCGAAACCGGATTGCGTGGCGGGAGAGCCGTTGCCGGCGATGGTCATCAGGCCGTCAATGAAATCGGTCGGCCCGTCCGGCATCGCCAACGGATCCCAGCGCAACTGGTTCGGCGACGGCGGCACTTCGTCAAAACGATTATGGAATCGTCCGTCCGCCAACGCCGTAAACGAGCCGTGCATCGCCGCGGGACGGATGCGGTACAGCCAGCTGCGCCGGTTCGCGTGCCGCGGTACGGTGAAAGCGGTGCCGGACAGCTGCTCGGCGTAGAGGCCATAAGGAACGTTCTGGGGCGAATTCTGCCCCGCAGGCAACACGCCCGGCAATGCCTCGGTCGCAAATTCGTTGCCGAAGCCGGATTGGTATTGGGGTTCCGACTCCGTTTCCGCCTGCGGCTTTAGTTGTTTGGCTTGTTGATCCATACTTCCTTACTCCCCTCTCCCCTCGGGAGAGGGGCTGGGGGTGAGGGTTCGGCCTTGCGCAACGTTTAAAATTGCCTCCATCACGATCTCAGTCTGCGCCAAAACCTCATTATCCCAAAATCGAATTACCTTCAAACCCTGCTGCTCAAGGTGACGAGTCCGGACCGCGTCCGAATCGCCATCGTGCTGCGAACCGTCAAGTTCCACCACGAGCTTCGCGGAATCGCAGTAAAAGTCCACGACGTATGGTGGGACTGGGTGCTGGCGCCTGAATTTATAGCCGTTCAGACGGCCGGCGCGTAGGTGGTACCAGAGTCGTATTTCAGCGTCCGTTGATTGTTGTCTCAGGCCGCGTGCGCGTGCTCTTGATCTGGTTGGCAGCGGCGGATTGAGGTGTTGTTGCAACTTGGCACCCTCACCCCTGGCCCCTCTCCCGAAGGGAGAGGGGAATTGGAGGGAAGGCGGCGCTCTTAAAGAACGCCGCGCTTTTCCTGGTCCCGCTCGATGGCTTCGAACAGCGCGCGGAAGTTGCCCTCCCCGAAGCCTTCATTGCCCTTGCGCTGAATGATTTCGAAGAAAATCGGGCCGATGCAGTTTTCGGTGAAAATCTGCAGCAGCAACTGCTGGTGGGTTTCTTCATCGGCGTCGATCAGGATACGGTTTTTGCGCATCCGTTCCAGATCTTCGTGGTGCCCCGGCACGCGCTCGTCGATCATGTCGTAATACGTCTCAGGCGTGTCGAGGAAGCCGACGCCGCGCTCGCGCATGGCTTCCACCGTTTCGTACACGTTATCGGTGTAGAGCGCGATGTGCTGGATGCCTTCGCCGTTGTATTCCTTCAGGAATTCCGCGATCTGCGACTTGTCGTCGGCCGACTCGTTCAGCGGAATGCGGACTTTGCCGTCAGGGCTGGTCATCGCCTGCGAAAACAGGCCGGTCTTGCTGCCCTTGATGTCGAAATAGCGGATTTCGCGGAAATTGAACAGGCGCTCGTAGTAGCCGGACCACGTCCGCATCTCGCCGCGCTCGACGTTGTGCGTCAGGTGATCGATGAACTTGAGGCCCACGCCCTTCGGATGCTGGTCGACGCCATCGATTGGCTCGAACTCGTCCGCGTACGTGTCCTGGTCGCCGTAGCGGTCGACCATGTAAAGGATGCTGCCGCCGATCCCTTCGATCTTCGGCACATCCATCGCGACCGTGTCCGGCTTGTTGGTGATCGCATCCGCACCTTTCTCCAGCGCGCGATCGTAAGCATTGGCGGCATCCTTGACGCGAATCGCGAAACCGCACGCGGACGGGCCATGCTTGGCGGCGAAATCGGCGGCAAAGCTGTTCGGCTCGCCGTTGACGAGGAAGTTGACGCCATTCTGGCGGTAAAGGGTCACGGCCCTGTTTTTATGGCGCGCGACCGCTTCAAAGCCCATGCGGGTGAACAGGTCGTGCAGCAGGGTGACATCGGGTGCGGTGAATTCGATGAATTCAAAGCCGTCGGTCCCCATCGGATTATCGAACATTTCTGCCATGACACACCTCAATGATCTTGTGCCGGGCGCGGGCGACAGGTACCCGTCCCGAAATATGAATTCCGTCGCGCCATTATAAGCAAATTCGGACGCCGAGGCCGAATTCTCCTACGGATCAGGAGCTTAGCCCGGTCGACCCAGCTCCGTGCGAACGTCGATCAGCTCCGGGAACAATATCGTATCGACCGCTTTTTTCAGGAAAGCCACCCCTGACGAGCCGCCGGTGCCGCGCTTGTGGCCGATGATGCGCTCGACCGTCTTCATGTGGCGGAACCGCCAAAGCTGGAAGTTGTTGTCGAGATCGACGAGCTTCTCGCACATCTCGTAGGCGTCCCAGTAGGTGTCGCGATCCTCGTAGATCGTCTTGAATACCGCTGTTACGCCCGGATGCGCTTCGTAATTTTGCGAAAAATCCCGTTCGACGCGCTCGGCCGGCACCGGATGGCCGTGACGCGCGAGATAGCGCAGGAATTCGTCGTAAAGGCTCGGCTCGCGCGCCAGTTCCGTCAGCCAATCGTACGTCGGCCGGTCATGCTCGAACATCTTCAGCAGCGTCCGGTTCTTGTTGCCGAGCATGAACTCGAGCGCGCGGTATTGCGGCGACTGGAACCCGGACGCCGTGCTCAGCACGCCGCGAAACTCCGCGTACTCGCTGGGCGTCAGCGTCTCCAGCACCGCCCACTGGTTGAACAGCTGCTCCTGGATCAGCTTGACGCGTGCCAGGATCTTGAAGCAGGGCTCAAGCTGGTCGGCGCGAATATAACCCCGCGCCGCCGCCAGTTCGTGCAGCATCAGCTTGATCCACAGCTCGGAAGTCTGGTGCTGGATGATAAACAGCAGTTCATCGTGATGCGGCGGGTCGCTGAGCGGATGCTGCGCGCTCAATAGCCGGTCGAGGGACAGATATCCGGAGTACGTCAGCCGGTTTTCGAGGTCCAGATGAAGGTCCGATTCGAGTTCGCGTTCTGCCATAGCGCCCGCCTGCGTTACTCCGGGAAGTGGATTTGCTAGAATTGCCAGGATTTTTACCGAACAACATTCGGCCGCCCGGCCGGAATTCCTTATTCTACAGGATGCGATGTTCGGCGGCCGCCCGCTCCGGCGTCGTCGATGCTTCGGGCGGCCACGTGAGGAGAGGATCCCTTGAAGACCGTTGCCAAATTCGAGATCGGCTTCGAGCAGTTCATCGACGAGAGCGGCAAAGCCGTACAGAAACTGCCGAAGTTCGCCGACAAGCCGGCCGAACTCATCAAAATGTACCGGATGATGACCCTGACGCGGCTGTTCGACACCCGCGCGATTGCGCTCCAGCGCACGGGCAAACTCGGCACCTATGCTTCCAGCCTCGGCCATGAGGCCATCCACGTCGGCATCGGCGCGGCGATGAAGGAGGAAGACGTGCTGGCGCCGATGTATCGCGAGTACGGCGCCCAGTTCTGGCGTGGCGTAAAGCCGTCCGAAGTGCTGCTCTACTGGGGCGGCGACGAGCGCGGCAGCGATTTCTCCGGCCCGGCGCACGATTTCGCCTGGTGCGTACCGATTGCGACGCAGTGCCTGCACGGCGCGGGCGCCGCGATGGCGTTCAAGCTTCGCAAGGAAAAACGCTGTGCGGTGGCGGTCGTCGGCGACGGCGGCACCTCCGAAGGCGATTTTTACGAAGCGATCAACGCGGCCGGTGCTTTCCAGTTGCCGATCGTGTTCGTGGTCTCCAACAACCAGTGGGCCATTTCCGTGCCGCTGGCGCAACAGACCGCGTGCGAAACGCTGGCCCAGAAGGCGCTTGCCGGCGGCTTCGAGGGCACGCAGGTTGACGGCAACGACATCGTCGCCGTCCGCAATGCGATGGAAAACGCGCTGGCGAAAGCCCGCAAGGGCGGCGGTCCGACGCTGATCGAGGCGCTGACCTATCGCCTTTCCGACCACACCACCGCCGATGATGCGACCCGTTACCGGCCCAATGACGAAGTCGAAGCGGCCGAGAAGAAAGAGCCGCTGCTGCGTCTGCGCCAGTACCTGACCGCGCTCGGCGAATGGGACGACGACAAGGAAAAGGCGCTGATCGACGAATGCAAGCAGCAGGTCGCAGACGCCGTCAAGGAATACGAGAACACGCCCAAGCCATCGCTCGAATCGATGTTCGACTATATGTATGCCGAGTTGCCCGAAGCGCTCGAAGAACAACGCGCCGCGGCCCTCGCTGCCGGCGAGACGGAGAGCGCGCATGGCTAAAATCACTCTGATCGAAGCCGTCACGATGGCGATGGCGTATGAGCTGGAACACGATGACAGCGTCGTGGTGTTCGGCGAAGATGTCGGCCCCAACGGCGGCGTGTTCCGCGCCACGGCCGGGCTGCAGGAGCGATTCGGCAAGGAGCGCGTGTTCGACACGCCGCTGGCCGAGTCGATGATCGCCGGCCTCGCCGTCGGCATGTCCGCGCAAGGCATGAAGCCGATCGGTGAAATCCAGTTTTCCGGTTTCGCTTATCCCGCGTTCGACCAGCTCATCAGCCATGCCGCGCGCATGCGCCACCGCACCCGCGGCCGGCTGCATTGCCCGATGGTGATTCGCGCGCCGTCCGGCGGCGGCATTCACGCGCCGGAACATCATTCCGAAAGCATGGAGGCGATTTACGCGCATACGCCGGGCCTGCGATGCGTCATGCCCTCCTCGCCCGCCCGCGCCTATGGCCTGCTGCTGGCGTCGATTCGCGACCCGGACCCGGTCGTGTTCCTGGAGCCCAAGCGCATTTACCGCCTGGTCAAGCAGGAAGTGCCGGATAACGGCGATGCGCTGCCGCTCGACACCTGCTTCGTGCTCCGCGAAGGCGAAGACGTGACGATGGTCACCTGGGGCGCGATGGTGCACGAAACGCTGAAGGCCGCCGAAGCGATGGCCAAGGAAGGCGTGAGCTGCGAAGTGATCGACCTCGCCACCATCTCGCCGATCGACTACGAGACGATTCTCGAGTCGGTCGAAAAAACCGGCCGGCTGGTGGTCGTGCACGAAGCGCCGCGCAATGTGGGCGTCGGCGCCGAAATCGCCGCCGAAGTGGCCGAGAAGGCGATCTACTCGCTGCTCGCGCCGATCCAGCGCGTCACCGGTTACGACACCGTCATGCCGCTGTTCCGGCGGGAAATGGATTATCTGCCGAGCACGGCGCGCGTCGTCGCGGCGGTCAAGAAGACCCTGGAGGATTAAGAATCATGAAAACCTTCAACCTGCCCGACCTGGGCGAAGGCCTGCCGGAAGCCGAGATCGTCAAATGGCACGTCAAGGAAGGCGACACCATCGAAGCAGACGCGCCACTGGCGTCGGTCGAAACGGCAAAGGCTGTCGTTGACGTGCCGTCGCCGTACTCCGGCAAGATCGCCAAGCTCTACGCCGGCGAAGGCGACATTGTCGAGACGCACAAGCCGCTGGTCGACTTCGACCTGGGCGACGGCGAGGCCGCGGCCGCGGATCAAAACGAAACCGCGAAGGAAGCGCCGCCCGAGAAGGCGAGCGACGCCGTGCGCGAAGACTCCGGCACGGTCGTCGGCCAGATGATGTCGAGCGACGAGGTGCTGGAAGAAACCGCCGTCGTTCGCAAGAAGAAACACCAGAAAGCCGCCGCGCGCCCGAAGGCCGCACCGGCCGTTCGCGCGCTGGCCAAGAAACAAGGCGTCAATCTCAACCAGATCGAAGGCACCGGCAAGAACGGCCTGATCACGGCCGACGACGTGCAGCGTCACATGCAATCCGGCCAGGCCGCCCCGGCCGCCGCTGGAACCGGCGCTCGCGCCGCCGCGCCGCAGCCGCACAAACTGCCCGCGGGCGGTATCAAGGAACAGCTCCGCGGCCCGCGCCGCGCGATGGCGCAGTCGATGTCGCGCTCACGCGACGAAGTCATGCCCTGCACGCTGTTCGACGACGCCGACATCAACGACTGGCTACCGGGCCAGGACATCACCGCCCGCGTCATTCGCGGCATCGTCGCCGGCTGCCACGCCGAACCGGGCTTGAACGGCTTCTTCGACGGCGCCAGCCTGACCCGCCAGATCATGACGCGCATCGATGTCGCCATGGCCGTCGACACGCCGGACGGCCTGATCGTCCCGGTGCTGCGCGACGTGGGCAACAAGGACGGCGCCGCGCTACGCTTCGCGCTGAACCAGCTCAAGGAAGCCACCCGCAACCGCACCGTCGCACCGGAAGATATGCGTGATTACACCATCATGCTGTCGAACTTCGGCATGCTCGCGGGCCGCTACGCGACGCCTGTCATCGTGCCGCCGGCCGTCGCGATCATCGGCACCGGCGGCATCCAGCACGACGTCGTGCCGGTCATGGGCGGCATCGAAGTCCACAAGCGCATCCCGCTGTCGCTGACGTTCGATCACCGCTGCATCACCGGCGGCGAAGCCTGCCGCTTCTTCGGCGCGATGATCAAGGACCTGCGCAGAGCGCAATAACGACCCTTTTCTCAATTACCGCAACGTCGCGAGGCGGTGCGGTAGTGTTTTCCCGGACCGTTGGCGACAGGATGTCGGCACCGAAGCCTACAGGGATGTATTCACGGCGTTCCGGGAAGACACTATCGCATCGCCCCCAGACAAACACCCAAACCCTTCGCACCACAAGCCGAATAGCGTTAAAATAAAGCCAATCCAATTTGGCGTCCAAGGTCGCTCGCCCCCAAAGGCGGGCGTTTTAGTTTGGCAACGACTCGTTTCCGACAATCCAGCCTTGTACCTGTCTGCCGTTCCGGCCGCCGACGCCTGCCCGCGCCCTTTTTCATCTCATAATCGACAATCGAGATTTCCATGCCGCAGACCAAGCAGGATCCGAAGACCCACCATATCGACCGTGTGTTGGCCGAGGCGGAAAAGAAAGTGGATGCGGCGGAACTGCCGCTGATCGAAACCTTCATCCGGCTGTACTACGGCGGCATCGCAGAGGAAGACCTGCTGGAACGGACCCCGCAGAATTTATTCGGGGCGGCTTTCGCCCATTGGCAACTCGCCCGCACGCGCGAGACCGGCACCCCGCTCATCCGGCTCTACAACCCGAGCGTGCAGCGCCACGGCTGGAAATCGACCCACACCGTCTGCGAAATCGTCAACGACGACATGCCGTTCCTGGTCGACTCGCTGTCGATGGCATTTGCCAAACACGGCATCGGCATTCACCTGACTGTGCACCCGATCCTCGCCGTCACCCGCGACAAAAAACGGGAAATAAGCAAGGTGGCACCGGCCACCGCAGGCGCCAAGGGCAAGGCGGAACTTGAATCCTTCGTTCACATGGAGGTCGATCGCCAGACCGACGCGCAACTGCTCAAGGCACTGGAGGCCGACATCAACACCGCGCTGGCCGATGTGCGTGCGTCGGTCAACGACTGGGGCGCGATGCGGGACATGGCGGCGACCATTGCCGCCCGGCTCGACGCGAACAAGCTCCCGCTTCCCGAAGGCGAAGTCGAGGAAGGCAAGCAGTTTCTGCACTGGCTCACCGCCAACCACTTCACCTTTCTCGGCTATCGCGAATACGACCTGGTGCGCGAGAACGGCGAAGACATCCTGCAGATCATCCCGGATTCCGGCCTCGGCATCCTGCGCGACACCGGCCCCGATACGGTCTCGAAAAGCTTCCTGGTGCTGCCCAAGGACGTGCGCCGCCGCGCGCGCGCCAAGGAACTGCTGATCATCACCAAGGCCAACTCGATTGCCACGGTACATCGGCCCGGCTACATGGACTACATCGGCGTCAAGCGCTTCAACGACGCCGGCGAAGTCATCGGCGAGCGGCGCTTCCTCGGCCTGTTCACGTCGACCGCCTACAGCCTGACCGCGCGCAACATCCCGCTGCTGCGCCACAAGGTCGACACCGTCATGCGCCGCTCCGGTCTGCCCGCAAGCAGCCACGGCGGCAAGGCGCTGCTGCACATCCTCGAGACCTTCCCGCGCGACGAGCTGTTCCAGAGCACCGTCGATGAACTGTACGAGATCGCGACGGGCGTACTGGCGCTGCAGGAACGCCAGCGCGTCAAGCTGTTCATTCGCCGCGACGCGTTCGGCCGCTTTTATTCGTGCCTGGTGTACGTGCCGCGCGACCGCTACAACACGCGCGTGCGCATGCGCATCCAGGACGTGCTGCGCGAGCACCTGCACGGCAAGGACGTGGAATCGGCCGTGCAGTTATCCGAATCCAGGCTCGCGCGCCTGCACATCATCGTGCGCACGACGCCGTGGCAGTTCCCGAAATTCGAGCAGAACGACATCGAAGACCAGATCAGGCTGGCCGTGCGCTCGTGGGAAGACCAGCTGCACGATGCGCTGGTTGCCAAGTTCGGCGAAGCGCGCGGCGTCAAGCTGTTCAACCGCTACGGCGAATATTTCCACGCCTCCTACCAGGAAGACGTGAAGCCCAAGGCGGCGGTTTACGACATCGAGCAGATCGACGATCTGACCGACGACGACAGCCTGCGGATGAGCCTCTACCGGCCGACCTACAACCCGAAGAGCCTGCTGCGGTTCAAACTGTTCCGCCGCGAACAGCCGATTTCGATCTCGACGGCGCTGCCGATGCTCGAAAATCTCGGCATGAACGTGATCAGCGAGCGACCCTACGAGATGGAACTGGCCGACGGCTCGATGATCTGGATCCAGGATTTCGAGATGATCTACGCGCGCCGTGCGGACATCGATCCGGACGACGTCAAGGGCATCTTCCAGGACGCGTTCGCGCGCATCTGGAGCGGCGAGGCCGAAAACGACGGCTTCAACAAGCTGGTATTGGCCGCGGAACTGACCTGGCGCGAAACGACGCTGCTGCGGGCGTACTGCAAATACCTGCTGCAAACCGGCGCGCCGTTCAGCCAGACGTACATGGAACAGACGCTCGCCGCCAACGCCGATATCGCCAAGCTGATGATCGAACTGTTCGATATTCGTTTCGATCCGGCCGGTGTCGCACGCAATCGCGACAAGCGCGCACAGGAATGTCTCGACCGGCTGCACGAAAAACTCGATTCAGTCAGCAGCCTCGACGACGACCGCATCCTGCGCAGCTTCATTAACGTGATTCGCGCGACGCTGCGTACGAACTATTTCCAGTTCGATGCGAACAAGCAGCCCAAGCCTTACATTTCGCTCAAGTTCGACCCGAGCAAGATCCCGGAACTGCCGCTGCCGCGGCCGATGTTCGAAATCTTCGTCTACTCGTCGCGTTTCGAGGCCGTGCACCTGCGCGGCGGCAAGGTCGCGCGCGGCGGCATTCGCTGGTCGGACCGGCGCGAGGATTTCCGCACCGAGGTGCTCGGCCTGATGAAGGCGCAAATGGTCAAGAACACTGTCATCGTGCCGGTCGGCTCGAAGGGCGGTTTCTTCGTCAAGCATCCGCCGACGGATGGCGATCGCGACAAGCTGATGCGCGAGGTCGTCGCCTGCTACCAGAACTTCATGCGCGGCATGCTGGACCTGACGGACAACCTCGTGGACGGCAGCGTGCAGCCGCCGCGCGACGTCGTGCGTCACGATCCGGACGACCCGTATCTCGTCGTCGCGGCCGACAAGGGCACGGCCACGTTTTCGGATATCGCCAACGGCGTCGCCGCCGAATACGACTACTGGCTCGGCGACGCTTTTGCATCCGGCGGTTCTGCCGGCTACGACCATAAGAAGATGGGCATCACCGCGCGCGGCGGCTGGGAATCGGTCAAGCGCCATTTCCGCGAAATGGGCACCGACATACAGACGACCGACTTCACCGCGGTCGGCATCGGCGATATGGCCGGTGACGTGTTCGGCAACGGGATGCTGCTATCCAGGCACATCAAGCTGATCGCCGCATTCAACCACATGCACATTTTCCTGGACCCGAACCCGGATCCGGAGACCAGCTTCAAGGAGCGCGAGCGGCTGTTCAACCTGCCCCGCTCGACCTGGGAAGACTACGACGCGAGCGTGATTTCCACCGGTGGTGGTGTCTATTCGCGCAGTGCGAAGCAGATTTCGCTCAGCGACGAAGTTCAGACCGCACTGGACATCGAGGCCGACTCGCTGACCCCGACTGAGTTGATTCGCGCCATTCTCAAGGCACCAGTCGATTTATTGTGGAATGGCGGCATCGGCACCTACGTCAAGGCGATCCATGAAGGCAGCGCCGACGTCGGCGATCGTGCCAACGACGCACTACGCATCAACGGCCGCGAGCTGCGCTGCCAGGTGGTTGGCGAAGGCGGTAACCTCGGCTTCACGCAACTTGGCCGCATCGAATACGCGCTGAACGGCGGCCGGCTCAACACCGACTTTGTCGACAACTCGGCCGGCGTCGATACGTCGGACCACGAAGTCAATATCAAGATTCTGCTCAATATGGCGCTCGGCCCGAAATTCAGCGTCGAGCGGCGTAACGCACTGCTGGCGACAATGACCGATGAAATCGCGGCGCTGGTGCTGCGCAACAATTACCTGCAGAGCCAGGCGATCACCGTGGCTGAATCGCAGGCCCCGCAGCGAATCGAGGAGCACGCCTACCTGATCCGCCTGCTGGAGCGCAGCGGCTCGCTCAATCGCGGCCTCGAATACCTGCCGAGCGAGGAAGAGCTGATTGAACGCCGTGCCGCCGCCAAGGGGCTGACGCGACCGGAGCTTTCGGTACTGCTCGCATACAGCAAGATCACGATCTACACCGATCTGGTCGATTCGGACGTGCCGGAGGACAAGTACCTCGGCCAGGAACTCGAGGACTATTTCCCGACGCCTCTGCGCCGCGACTATCGCGTACTGATGGACAAACACCGGCTGCGCCGCGAAATTATCGCCACGGCCACCACCAACAGCATCGTCAATCGCATGGGTCCGACGTTCGCCCACAGGATGCGCGAAGAAACCGGCGCCAATGCTTCGGCGGTCGCCCGCGCCTACACGATTGCGCGCGAGACCTACGGTATGCGTGAGATCTGGGCTGCCATTGAATCGCTCGACAACAAGGTGCCGGCCGACGTGCAGACGACGATGATCACGCGCACGGCAAGGCTGCTTCGGCATGCAACCCGGTGGTTGCTCGACCACAAGCGCCGCCATCTCGACATCGCCGCACAGGTGGCCGAACTGCAGCCCGGCATCACGACACTGATGAACATTATTCATACCGTGCTGCCCGAGCACGATCTCGAATCGTTCAACAACGAGCGCGAAAAACTACTGCGCGACGACGTGCCCGAAGAGCTGGCACGCAAGATTGCCGCGCTGAATCCGCTGTATGCAGGTATGGACATCGTCGAAGTAGCCGCTTCGGACAAACTTGCCGTCGAGACGGTGGCGCGTGCGTGGTTCCAGCTCGGCGCGCGGCTCGACATCGACTGGTTGCACGAACAGGTCGAAAGGCTGCAGGCACGCGGCCACTGGCAGGCTGTCGCCCGCGGCTCTCTGCGCGAAGATCTGTATACGCAACAGCGCCAGTTGACCGCGCAGGTCTTGAATGGCTGCAGCAAAAGCGAAGGCATCGAAAACTGCGTCGAGAAATGGATCGTGTCGCACGGCGACAGGGTGCAACACACGCAGCGCGTCGTCGGCGACATGAAAGCGGCTGCCGCAAATGCGGATTTTCCGACGCTTGCGGTTGCGTTGCAGGAAATTCGCAAGCTCGTGCAGGCGAATGGCGTAAAAGCGCCCTGACCTTTTTTTTACCTATTGTCGCGAAGCCGATATACTACGCCCGTCCCACAAAAAGGAGACGCTGATGCCTTCGCAATTGTTCGAAGTAGAAAGAACGTTTAATCATGCCCGCAAGGAGCTGCTGTCGACTGCAAAAACGGTCGATACGCAAACCGGCGGCCAATTGAAAAAACTCGAGCGGCAGCTTAAAACTGCCAATTCGAAGACCAAGAAACTCAAGGCACAACTTGCAACGGCGAAAGAGCAATTCGATCGCACGCATTCCGTCGCCGCTGCCAAAAAACTGGAGACCATCAAAACGGATTTGATCGACAGTCGCGCCCAGGCACGCGTATTGCGCGAAGAAATCAAGCCGCTCAAGGACGAGAAGAAACAGGCCAAAACGCTGCTGCAAAAGGCGAAGGCATTCGACCAGGCGCTGGGCAAAGCCGAAAAAGCATGGAAAAAGAAAGCCGGCAAGCCGCGCAAGAAGCGCCGGACGAAAAAGAAAGCTGCGACGGGAAAGACTGCAACTCGTAAAGTGACGACCAAAAAGCGCCCGGGACGTCCAGCTCGCAAGAAGGTTGCGCGAAAGAAGACGGCTGCGCGCAAGAGCGCGGCGAGGAAGCGCAGTACGGTTCGCAAGAAGACGGCTCGTGCAGCACCGCGTAAAAAGACTACGCGGCGCAAGACCGCCGCTCGAAAAAGCTAAACCGTCAAAGCTTATTCGCGGCCGGGGCGCGCCAGCGGGCGCGTCCCGGAAGCCATATCTCGACCACGACGCCGTCACCGGTACGATTCGCAATCGTCAGGCGGCCTTCATGCGCTTCGATGATTTCCCGACACAACGTCAGCCCCAGGCCGGTTCCGCCCTGTTTCGTTGAGTAAAACGGCAATAGCGCGTTCTTCAGGACGGCGTCGCCCATTCCCGCGCCACGGTCGGCGATGCGCAGGCGCGATCCAGCTTCATTTTGCTCCACGGAAAGTTCTATGGCCTCGACGGGCGAACCGGATTCCGCGGCGTTTTTCAGCAAGTTGATCATGACCTGCTGAATTTGCGCCAGGTCGAAATAGCCCGGAAGATCGGGCAATTCGCCGTTGACTCGAAAACGCATTGTGGCGGCAAGCCCGTTGACGAACTCGTGCCAGTCCACGAAGCCGGGATTCGGCGGCGGAAGCTTGGCGAAACGCGCGTACCCGCTGATGAACGTCGTCAAGTGAACCGAACGCTCCTCGATTGCCGCGAGAATCGATTGAATCTTCTCGTCGTTCGACAAGGCCTGCCCCGAATGGGCGAGCGAAGAAATCGGCGCCAGCGAATTGTTGATCTCGTGGCTGATGACGCGAATGACTTTTTTCCAGATGTCGACTTCCTGGCGCGTCAATTCCCGCGTCAGCATCTTGAAGAGATAGAGCTTGTGCTCCTGCGCGTTCAACCGGAAGTGGCGCTGCGACAAATGATATATTTCCTGCCGGTCCCCGATCTCGATGCTGAATAAGCCATCGCGTTCGCGCTCAACCGCTTCGCGAATTTCTCGCGGCGCGCGCTCCAGCAGTGCCGCAAGCTTCTCGCCTTGCAGCGGCCGCCCGTTGTTCAGAAACCGGCGCGCAGCGACGTTGCTGTAAACCACCTGTCCGCCGCGTCCTACCAACAGCAATGCCAGCGGCGTGCTCTGGATGACGGTGTCGAGCAGCAATTCCCGCTGGAACAGGTTGCGACGTTCTTCACGAAGCGCATCGCCGACCCGGTTGTAATGTTCAACCAGTTCGCCCAGCGCATCGTTTCGCGTCACGGCAATGTTGACGCTGAAATCGTTGTCGTGAAAGCTGGCGACGCCGTCGTTCAGCGCGCTGATCAGACGGTTCACCGGCTTCATGAATCGGTGCACGGCGTAGAGGACAGAGGCGAAACCGACAACCGCCGCGGCCGCGTAAGCCATCCATCCCGGCGCAGCGAGCTGCAGAATCGCAAGCGTCAGCGCTGCACCCGCTGCCGCCGCCAGGCTCACGAACAAAATCAGCCTCGCCTCAAGCGACAAGCGCAGTTTCATAGGGGACCCTATGTCTTTTGCAAACCGTACTTTTCGATCCGTCGATACAGGGCCTGACGGCTGAGCCCCAGCTCTTCCGCCGCCTCCGCGATGACCCAGCCACTACGGTCTAGGGCGTCTGCGATCGCGGCGCGATCAGGCTCGGCGGACGCGGTCCGCTCCTCTCCCCGCTGCGGCAGTCCGAAATCCGCCGCGGTGATCGCCCGATCGCCTGCCAACAGCTTCGCGCGTGCCAGCCGGTTTTGCAATTCGCGCACATTGCCCGGCCACGAATACGCCACCAGCGACTGCTCGAGACTTCGGCTGATGACGGTTCCCGCCGGCAGCAACGCATGGGCCAGCGGGATGATGTCTTCGCGTCGTTCGGTCAGCGGCGGAACGGCCAGTTCGATGACATTCAGGCGGTAATAAAGATCTTCACGGAACGTCCCGGCTTCGATCGCGGCGCCCAGGTCGCTGTTGGTCGCACTGATGATGCGAACCCGCACGCGTCGCGTTTCGTTGCTGCCCAGGCGCGAGAACTCACCGGTCTGCAGCACCCGCAACAACTTGACCTGGCCACTTAACGGCAACTCGCCGATCTCGTCCAGAAACAGTGTCCCGCCGTCCGCAGCTTCGAAACGCCCGGCGCGGCTGCGGGTGGCGCCCGTAAAGGCGCCGGCTTCAGCGCCGAAAAGTTCGCTTTCCATCAACTCGGCCGGCAGCGCGCCCACATTGAGCTTGACGTATGGACCGTTGCGCACAGCCGAATTGGCTTGAATCAGGTCGGCGATCCTTTCCTTGCCGACGCCGTTCGGGCCGGTAATCAACACCGGGACGTCGGCATGCGCCACTTGTGCTGCGATGGAAACAATCTCTCCCATCGCGTCGCTGGCGTAAATCAGTCCACCCAGGTCATATTTTTGCGCGAGCTTGTTGCGTGCGAGTTCCCGCCGCTCCCGCAAGCGCTGCCGTTCCTGCCTCGCCGCGTGCAGCGCGATCAGGTTTTCGGCCGAGGTCAGCAGCTTGTTGTCGTCCCACGGCTTCGCCAGATAATCCGCCGCGCCCCCGCGTACGAGTTCGACGGCAGTTTCGAGGTGTGTCCAGGCCGTCAGCAGGATGACCGGCAAATCCGGGTACCGTTCGCGAATGCGTCGAAACAGAACCACGCCTTCGTCGCCGGAGGTGGTGTCGGTCGAAAAATTCATGTCCTGGACGACGAGATCGACCGGCTCGCGCGCCAGCGCCGCGAGACCCTCATCCGGCGACGAGGCGCAGCGCGTATCGATATCGCGCAGCGAGAACAGTACGCGCAGCGCGTTGCAAATCGCCTGGTTGTCGTCGATGACCAGAATGGTCGGCATGTGATTTCGCTTTACACGGTACGGGTAGCCACCGCCGGCGGAATCGAGGCCGCGCGCAAGGCAGGCATCAGCACCGCCACCGCGCCCAGCGCCCATAACAAGCCAATGCCGGCGGGGACATAGTACCAAGCCAGGCGCGGAATCGAATAATTCATTGCCAGCCAGTAATTCAGCGCGACCGCCAGGGCGCTACCTACGACGACGCCGATCGTTGTCATCAGCCAACTCTCGATCATAAAGTAGTTAATTATATCCAGCTTGCGCGCGCCCAGCGCGCGCCGAGTGCCAATCTGCTTGCGACGCCGGTTCACGTTGAATACTGCGAGGCCAAAGATGCCGAGCGCGGTGACGGCGACCAACAGGACGATGACGATCGTTAGAATGACAGCCATGGCGCGATCTCGGCGGTAGAATTCCGAAACCGTTTTTGCCATCGAATTCAAACCGAAGATAGTCCGGTCACGGTTACTCTCGCTCAGCTTCTTTTCGATCTTCGGCATCAAGCGGTCTCGGGACCCGGGCTGTGTCCGCACAATGTAGCCGGTTCGGTTGCCGGTCGATACGACCGGCAACAACGCGCTCCAGCCGATCTTGCCGGAGTATTTGCTGCCATAAAAACGCTGGACGATACCGATGATCCGTGATGACTCCTTGCCGTTCCAGTAGACTGTTTTGCCCAACGCGTCGCCGCCCGGAAATAGCTCTTTAGCCAAGCTTTGTGTGACGATAATGATCGGCGGCGTGTAGTCCTTTTCGGGATCGACATAGTCGACTTCCTCGTGGGTGAAATTGCGGCCCGCTATCAGCTTGAGCCCCAGTGCGTTCAGCCCGTGTTCGTCCACCTCATAGAGGCCGGTAACGGCGACAGGGACGTTCTCACCGCGCTCCAGGCTCAAACCCGAGTTACTGCCGCTGCTGGTCATCGGAATCAGATTAATGGGCGTGGCATCCACTACGCCGGGCGTCTCCCGCAGCATTCGCAAGTCCTGCCGGATCGTGGGTACGGCTTTATAGTCCGGCGTAAATCCGAAACTGAAAAAGGAAAAGATATTCGCTGCATCCATGCCGGTCGGCCGACCGATCAGCGCCAGCCTCTGATTGACGATAAAAAGGGCGTTGGCAACGATGGCCAGAGTGATTGCGATCTGTATCACGACCAGCACCGCACCGGTCTTGTTGCGCAGCAGCGCGCTTAAAATCGGTCTCATAGTGTGCTCCTCCTCGCTACTGCGTTTTCAGGTGCATCGCGACGCTGGTGCGGCAGATCCGCCAGGCCGGATAGACGCCTGCGATAACGGCCGATACCAGCGCGATGCCGATGGCGATGCCGGCCAGCGTCGGGTCGAGCTGCGTCAGTCGTTCGTAGTTTCTGTAGAGCGCACTGACGAGGCGCAGGCCGAGCCATGTCAGGCCGAGACCAAGGAGTCCGCCGCCGATACCAATGACCGCCACTTCGACCAGGTGTTGGTAAAAGATCATCGCCCGGGTGGCGCCGAGGGCGCGGCGCACGCCGCTTTGCGCGGCGCGGCCAAGAAACTTGGCGAGCAGCAGGCCCATCATGTTAACCAGACAGACGACGAGGAACATGAAGGCAAGGCCAACCAGAACGCCGTTGTCCGCCGCGCCGAATCCCGCGTAGCCGAGCCATTGCCTGGCGTAATCCAGCCACTGCATCACGTTGCGCAGGTGGTTGTTCAATGGCCGCGGGAAGCGACCCAGTTTTTTCTGCTCGCGCACATAGTTGTCGAGAAAATTCTTGTATGCCGCCACTTGCGCCGGCGTATCCAGCTGAACCCAGAACTGCAGCCAGACGCATTCCGAATTCAGAAGCGACTGGAAGTCGGACCCGGCGGATTTCCAACAGCTCATGATGCCGCCGGGCTGCATTTGCAGCGGCTCTGTCAGGCTCAACGGCACATAAACGTCGTCCGGTTCCGCGAAGGCCATAGACGTCAAGTCGTAAAAGCGCGGCGTCGGCCGCCATGGCTTCAAAACGCCGACCACGGCGAAGTAACGCCCATACAACTTGATGCGCTGTCCGACGCTGTCTTCACCGCCGAACAGACGCTCGTTGGTATCGTTGCTCAGCACGACGACCTGTTTTGCCTGCGCGTCCGCCGTCTTCCCCCACGGGCCACCATATTCAAACGGCGTGTCGAACATCGGGAAGAAGTTACGGTACGTCGCCCGCACGCGTACGCGGAAAGGCGGCTTGGTTTCGTCCGGCGGCTGCAGGACGGTAGACGACCTGAACATCGCGTTCTGCATCGGCCCGGGGTGCAGGTTCATCAAGTTCACGGCATCGCGATAAGTGACCTGGGCGGGCGCTTGGTCGGGCGGCGCGTAAGGTTTGTTCGGATCCCAGTTATCCAGTTGCACGCGGTACAGGCGCGAACTCTTTTGCGGTATCGGGTCGGCCGACATTTGATAATAGACGGTAAACATCGTCATTGCGGCGCCGATGCCGAGCCCGATCGCAACGATCATCAACGCGCTGAGCACGGGGTTGCGGCGCAGACTCAGCAGGGCCAGGCGGAGGTTATAGAAGAACATGGCTTGACCTGCTGCTTAAAGGGGACGAGCATCGGCGGCGCCGACGGACGGCTGCCGCGTAGCCGGATGCACGTCGGCCGATTCCAATTCCGTCACCTGCCCGTCCATGATGTGCACGTTGCGGTGCGCGTAGCGCGCCATTTCCGGATCGTGAGTCACCATGACGACAGTGGTACCGGACTCGTTGATCCCGCTGATAAGCTGCAGAATCTCGCGCGCCATCAGCGAATCCACGTTGCCGGTCGGCTCGTCCGCCAGCAGCAGACGCGGCTCTCCCGCCAGCGCGCGCGCAATCGCCACGCGCTGCTGCTGTCCGCCGGAAAGCTGCGACGGCAGGTGCTTCGTCCGCGATGCGAGGCCGACGACTTCCAGCGCTTGTTCAATGCGGCGGGTGCGCTCCGCCGCGCGCAGGCCGCGGTAGCGCAACGGCACGTCGACATTGTCAAAAACGTCGAGATCGGGGATCAGGTTGAAGCTCTGGAAAATGAAGCCGATTTTTTCATTGCGAATACGCGAGCGTTCGTTGTCGTTCAGGCGGCTCACATCCTTGCCGTCGAGCCGATACTCGCCTTGCTCAAAGGTCTCCAGGAGACCGGTGACGTTCAGAAAAGTCGTTTTGCCGGAGCCGGACGGGCCGGTGACGGCGACGAACTCGCCTTCCTCCACGTGCAGGCTGAAATCCCGGAGGGCGCGCGTTTCGACGAGATCGGTGCGGTAAACCTTGTTGATATGCGTCATGTCTAGCATCTGGATAGTCCTTCAGTCGCGAACAAGTACGGTTGGGGCGCTGTTGAAATCGCTGGTATCGGAGATGACGATGCGGTCGCCGACGTGCAAGCCCGACAGTATCTGCACCTGGTTGACGCTGACCGCGCCGGTTTTGATCGGGCGCCGCGTCAACACGCCATCATGGATGACATATGCGTTGCGGCCGCCGCCGCTGTCGAGGAACGGGCCGCGCTGCACCATCAGCGCGTTGTCGATGGATTCGAGCACGATGCGCACGGAGACCTGCTGATTCTGCTTGAGATTGCTCGGCGGCTCGCCGGCGAACCGGATGCGCGCCGTCACCTGGCCTTCCTTGACTTCGGGCGCGACCGAGACCACCTTGCCGGCGTAAGTCTGACTACCGACGGTGATTTGCGCTCCCATGCCGTTGCGCAGATTGTCGGCGTAGCTCTCGGGAATCTGAGCTTCGATCTCGAATGCGGACAGGTCGATAACCCGGATCAACGGCTGGTTTTGCGTCACGACCTCGTTCTGGCCGACCTCGCGCGCGCCCACGATCCCGTCGACTGGCGAACGTACCGTCAGCCGGTCCGCACGCCGCTGCAAGTCTGCGAGCGCCAGTTGTTCTCGCTGCAGTTCCAGTTGCTTGGCCTTGAGCTCATAGTCCAGGCCCTGCTTTTGCAGCTTGGCCTGGGCCACGGCCTGCTTGTGTTCCAGCCGCGCGATCGAAACGGCGTCCTCAGCCTTCGCATAGTCCCGGCGGCTGACGATGCCCTCGTCGACGACGGCCTTGTAGCGCTTGAGTTCGCGCTCCGCCGCCTGCAGCTTCACGGCTGACAAATTAACGCGCTGCCGGTTTTCAAGCTGCTGGTTGTGGATGCTGATTCGCTGCCGGGCGAGCGCCGTCTTCAGGCTCTGGTACTTCGCCTGCTGCTGCTTGAGCTCACTCTCGAGTTCAGGACTGGCAACAACTGCAAGCACCTGCCCCTTCTTGACCACGTCGCCCGGCTCGACGCGGTACATCACCGTACCTTGCGCGGAGCTGTACAGCATCGGCTGAACCGCCGCAACGGTACGACCGTCCGCGCTGACGTCGCGTACGAAAGTGCCGCGCTTGACTGTCGAAAAACGCAACTGATCGCGCGGTACCGACTGTTCGGCACTCAACCAGCGCGTCATCGTCGGATAAGCCAACGCTGCGCCGACTGCCAGCAGTACGATGATGCCCAGCGCGATCCAGCGCCGTCGCCTGCGCTGCGGCGCCGCGTCGATCTGCCGATCCTGGCCGGAAGTATCGCGGATGCCGGAAGTTCGATTGTCGGTGTGATCGCTCAAAGCATTCATGCCGGTTGACAAGCAAGAACCATGCCAGCTTGGCGCTGGCCGCAAGCGCCTGAAATTACCGGCTAAGGTGAATTTCCCGAAGTGTCCGCAGCAACAACCGGACAATCGTGCGGACGCAGCGGACAGCTTTCAGCTATCGACGGCCAGCTCGGACGTGCAGGCCGGACAGCGGCTCGCCTTGATCGGGATGCTCGTGCAGCAATGCGGGCAGTCTTTCGTTGTCGGCGACGCCGGCACGTCCTGCGGCTTGCGCTTCAGCTTGTTCATCTGCCGGAGCAGCACGAAAATCGACAGCGAAATCACGATAAAGGTGATGATGGTACCGATAAAGCTGCCGTAATTGAGGGTCACGGCGTGCGCGGCCTGCGCTGCCGTCATCGAATGGTAAGGCCCCGGCGGCGTGCCCTGCTTCAGAACGATGAAGTATTTGGAGAAATCGCGACCGCCGAGCAGCAGCCCGAATGGCGGCATGATCACGTCGGCGACCAGCGATTTGCTGATCGCGCCGAACGCGGTGCCGATAACGATGCCGACCGCCATGTCGATGGCGTTGCCGCGCATCGCGAATTCTCTGAAATCGTGAAAGAAGCCTTTCACCTCGGTTTGTGTACGGTTGATGTCCATAAGGGTGCTCCTTGCCTGGTTTTTCGAGCTTTCATTCAGCGAGCCGCGCCATCACGTCTTCCATGGCCATGCCGCGCGACCCCTTGATCAGCACCGCGTCGCCGGGGGCGAGCCGCGCTTTGAGAAACGCCGCCAACGCCGGCTTGTCTTCGAAGCTCCACAGTTCGCCGGTAAAGCCGGCCTCGCGCAACGCGTCCGCCAGCACGGTCATCCGCCGGCCATACAGCAGCACGCCGTGGACGCCCAGCGCCATGACAGGCTCGGCAAGACCCCGGTGCCATGTGAGTTCATCCGCCCCGAGTTCGAGCATATCGCCCAGGCACAGCCACCGGCGTCGTGCATCAAACTCGGCCAGCGTCGCGAACGCAGCACGCATTGACAGCGGGCTGGCGTTGTAATAATCGGCAAGTACCGTCACGCCACCGGCCAGTTCAACCCGCCTCGAGCGGACGGCATCCGGCTCAAACGTCTCAAGGCCTGCGCGCATGTCGTCAGCGCCGAGCCCCAGCCGGCGCGCCACCGCGGCGGCCGCCAGTACGTTCAGTGCGTTGTGCCGACCCGGCAGCGGCAGCGGGAGCGCGGCATCCTCGAGGCCGAGGCCGTCAAGAATCAATTGCCGATCGTCTATCCGCGCACGCAGCACGTGGGCGCCGCCGGGATCGTCGCCAAAGCCATAGCGCACGCAGTCCGCGTTCGCGTACTGCGTCAGGCGCGGGCGGAGCCAGTCGTCGTTGTGGTGAATGAAGACGGTGCCGCCGTGCGCCACGGTCCAGTCGAGCAGGCGACACTCCTCGGCGGCGACCGTTTCGACGTCGCCGAGTGCATCGAGGTGTTCCACACCTATCGCCGTGACCAGCGCCATGTCCGGCCGCACCAGTTCCGCGTGCGCCGCCATCGCGCCGGGCGCATCGATACCGATTTCGATCACTGCCGCTTCGTGCGCCGGCCGTAGCGCCGTGAGTGTCATCGCGAGGCCCAGATAGCCGTTACGGCTGCCCTCGGTCGCAAGCACCCGGCGATACCGGGCGCGCAGCATCGCCGCCAGCAGATTCTTGGTGGTGGTCTTGCCGACCGAGCCGCCGATCGCGACCACCGGCAAGTCGAAGCGCTGCCGCCACGCGCCGGCAATGCTGCGCCAGGCCGCCAGCGTATCGTCGACCTTGAAGACCACGGCAGACCCTGAAACGGTGACGCCATGCTCGACGAGCAAACCGGCCGCCCCGCCGGCCACAGCAGCTTCGATGAACTGATGGCCGTCGAACCGCTCGCCGCGGATCGCGACGAACAGGCTGCCGGCGACATCGGCGCGCGTGTCGCTGGTGATACCGGTGAATTCGAGCGGTGGATAGTCGGCCTGATCAAGCCCCAGCGCCTGCGCGGCAAATTGAGCTGTCAGTGCGGCGGCCGGTACTGGCAATGAGACACCCGAACATGAGGTTACAATAGCGTAGTGGGTATCATACTGGTTATTGTCATCGTTGTTGCGGTCGGCTGGCTGTGGAACGACACGCTCAAGGCGCGCGAACAAATGCTGGCCCGCTGCCGACGGGCCTGCAGCGAACTTAACATGCAATTGCTCGATGAAACGGTGGCCGTCCACCGCGTCGGCCTCGGCCGCACCACGCGCGGCCGCATAGCGCTGCGGCGCACCTACGATTTTGAATTCAGCGCGGATGGCGCGGACCGCTGGCCCGGCCGCGCGATCCTGCTCGGTCGCCGACTGGAAACGCTGCAGATGGAAACACCGGAGGGTCTTACCATCGTCAACGGCCGCGCCCAGCCGCCCGGCCGCAGCTTCGGGCCGCCTTCGGAGCGCTACCACTGATGCCCGTCATCAACGCCCTGGGGCTGCTCGGCGTCTTCCTGGTGCTGCTGATGTATTTCCTGCTGCAGATCGGCCGGATCCGGGCGGAATCGCTGGTCTACTCCCTGGTCAACGCCTGCGGGTCGGTGCTGATTCTGGTTTCGCTGTACTTTTACTTCAACCTGTCGTCGGCCGTGATCGAAACGGCATGGCTGGCGATCAGCCTGTTCGGCATCTACAGGGCGCTTCGGCGTACCTGACAACAACAATCCGGAGGGTCGGATCATGAAATGCCTGCGCTTCGCCCTGCTTTTCGCTCCGCTGATTCTGACGGCACCGGCCCTGGCTGCACAGCCGGTTTCACCCAAACTCTACAGCGGCATGCACTGGCGCCTGGTCGGGCCGTTCCGCGGCGGCCGCGCGCTGGCCGCGGCGGGCATTCCCAGCAAGCCGAATGTCTATTACTTCGGGTCGGTCGCCGGCGGCGTCTGGAAAACCACCGACGCGGGCGGTACCTGGCAGGCGATGTTCCAGCACGGTGGCACCTCGTCGATCGGCGCGCTGGCGATTGCGCCGTCGAACCCGAACATCATCTACATCGGCACCGGCGAAGCCGACATGCGCTCGGACGTGACTTTCGGCGACGGCGTGTACAAGACGACCGACGGCGGCAAGACCTGGCACCACCTCGGCCTGACGAAGACGCGCCACATCGGCCGTATCCTGATCGATCCCCGCAATCCGGACATCGTGCTGGTGGCGGCGCTCGGGCATATCTACGGCCCGAACACCGAGCGCGGCGTCTATCGCACCACCGATGGCGGCAAGACCTGGCACAAGGTGCTGTACAAGAATGCGAAGACCGGCGCGATCGATCTGGCCTGGGATCCGGCCAACCCGCGCGTCGTCTACGCCGCGCTGTGGCAGACGAAACGGGTGCCGTGGACGCAATACGGCCCGGTCAGCGGCTCCGGCAGCGGCCTGTACAAATCCACCGACGAGGGCCGGACCTGGACCGAGATCAAGGGCCACGGCTTTCCCGCCGGGCCGCTGGGGCGCATCGGCATCGGCGTGGCCCGCAACGACCATGGTCGGCGGGTCTATGCGCTGGTCGAGGCCAGGGATGACAGCCACAGCGGCCTGTACCGCTCGGACGACGCCGGGCAGACGTGGCGGCGGGTCAGCGCCAACAAGCAGATCACCACCCGCATGTGGTACTTCGGCCGCGTGACGGTCGATCCCGCCGACCCCGACACCGTTTTTCTCCCGAACCGCTCGATCTTCCGCTCGACCGATGGCGGCCGCACATTCAAGGCCATCAAGGGCGAGCCCGGTGGCGACGACTACCACTTCCTGTGGATCAACCCGAACCACCCCGAGGACATGATCGTCGCCAGCGACCAGGGCACGGTGGTGACGCTGAACAACGGCGATACCTGGAGCAGCTGGTACAACCAGCCGACCGCGCAGTTCTATCACGTCGCGACCGACAACCAGTTTCCATACCGCATTTACGGCGCGCAGCAGGACTCTGGCTCCGTGTCCATCGCGAGCCGCAGCCCGGACGGGCAGATCAGCTTCCGCGACTGGCACGCGACCGCCGGCGGCGAAAGCGGTTACGTCCTCCCCAAGCCGGGCGACCCGAACATCGTCTATGGCGATGGCTACGGCGGCCGCGTCGAGCGGCTGACGATGCCGACGCGCGATACCCAGGACATCTCGCCCTGGCCGGTCAGCACGTGGGGCGCGCCGCCGCCGAAACGCAAGTTCCGCTCCACCTGGACGCCGGCGATGGCGGTCAACGCCGCCGACCCGGATGCGCTCTATTTCGGCACGCAGTACGTGCTCGAAACCAGCGACGGCGGCCTCAACTGGCGGCAGATCAGCGGCGACCTGACCGGGGCAGACCCCCACGCGTCGACCAAGGGCCCGCTAACGCTCGCCAACGCGCGCGATCGCGGCTATGGCGTGGTCTATGCCATTGCACCCTCGACGGTCGATCCGAAACTGATCTGGGCCGGCAGTGACGACGGCCTGCTGTGGCTGACGCGCGACGGCGGCAAGCACTGGCGCAACGTGACGCCGCCCGGCGTCGACGGCTGGAGCAAGATGGCGATCATCGAAGCCTCGCCGTTCGATGCCGGCACAGCCTACGTGGCGGTCGATCGCCACCGCGTCGACGACCTGCATCCCTACATTTACCGCACCCGCGACTACGGCCGGACGTGGACGAAGATCACCGACGGTATCGACGCACCGGCGTTCGTGCGCGTGGTGCGCGCCGACCCCAAGCGCCCCGGCCTGCTGTACGCCGGCACCGAGTTGGGCGTTTACGTGTCGTTCGACGACGGCGACCATTGGCAGTCGCTGCAGCTCAACCTGCCCACCACGCCGATCCGCGATCTCGCGATCCGCGACGGCGACCTGATCGCCGCGACGCACGGCCGCGGCTTCTGGGTGCTCGACGACCTGAGCCCGCTGCGCCAGGCGAAGGCGGGTATGGCCAATGCGCCCGCGACGCTGTTCAAACCGGCGGTAGCGATCCGCATGCGGCCGGGCAGCTTCGGCGGTACGCCGCTGCCGCCCGAAACACCCGCCGGCGAAAACCCGCCCACGGGGGCCATCCTCGACTATTACCTGAAACAGGATAGCGGCCCGGTCAAGCTGACGATTTTCGACGACCACGGCAACCCGGTGCGGCACTTCGCCAGCAATGCAAAGCCGCCCAAAATCGATTATGCCGACATCTATTTCGAGCATACCTGGCTCAAGCCGCCGGAGCGGCTGTCGGCGAAAGCCGGCATGCATCGGTTCGTCTGGAACCTGCGACGCGATCCGCCACCGGCCATTCATCTCAGCCGCTACACGCGTGGCTCGCTTGTACTGCCCGGCAACTACGTGGTCCAGCTGACCGTCAACGGACACACCTATGCCCAGCCGCTCACCATCAAGCTGGACCCGCGCGTGCAGGTGCCGCAGTCGGCATTGGTGAAGCAGGTGAAACTGGAAAAGCAGATCGACGATGCGATGGCGCGGTCGCGCGACGCCTACATGAAGGTTCACGCACTGCGTGACCGGCTGAAGGCGCTCAAGACGCGCATCAACTCGCGGGAGCTACAGCAGTCCGTTCGCACGCTGGCCGCCACCGCGAAGAATCTGGCCGACGGCAACGGCCACGACATTCACGGCTTCAGCGACATCAATCGCAGCCTGCAGTCGCTGCTGGGCATGGTGGACGATGCTCCCCGGCAGCCGCCGCAGCAGTACTACGCGCTGTTGCAGGTGCTCAGCGAGCGGCTGGACGACACGCTGTCACGCTGGAAGCGGGTCCGGAATGGCACGCTGAAGCAATTGAACACGGAGTTGAGGCGACGGAAGATGGCGCCGATCAAAATTAGTACCTAGTACCTAGTACCTAGTACCTAGTGTACTGCGACAGAATTAAAGGAACATAAAGTCGTATGTTCTGTCTTAGTCAGAGAGTGGAGCGAAACAGGACAAGCGAAATGCGAGTTGCCGCAGCAATTAAACTGACCCCGCAAGAAGAACAGCGACTGACACG
>DASSNE010000055.1:0-149604 GCA_035688265.1 Gammaproteobacteria bacterium | reverse complement strand
GCCGGGTCAACTCCGCATGTTCGTCTGGTGTCAGCACAATCTCCAAAGCCACTCGCATACCATTCCTCAATCACTGCCGCTACAAAAGGTTAGAGTAGAGAAATGGATTTAAGTTCTATTAAGCATGAAACGCTACACTAGTGCCTGGTAGCTAGGACTGAGTTAAGAGTGGCGCTTCTTGTACTCAGCACTAGCGACTCAGCACTAGGAACTTTTCATCCGCCTCGTCGAAGGCAACGCAAAACGATTCAGCAATAACGTCAATAGTAACCGCATGCCCATCTTCTACTGGATCGTCATTTTCACCGCCGTCGGCGGCATCTGCAGCGCGCTGATCGCGTCGGTGTTCCTGCTGTTTTCCGAGGAGCGCCGCCGCGTCACGCTGCCGTACCTGCTGAGCTTCGCCACCGGCGCGCAGCTTGGCGTCGCCTACCTGGCGTTGTACCCGGAAGCGTCCCAGGAGGTCGGGCCGCACCATCAACGCCTGCTCGGCATCCTGGTCGTGGTCGGCATCATGGCCTTTTTCATGCTGGAAAAGTGGATGCGCTGGCACCAGCATGGCGCCGAGCCGGTGCACAGGGACGCCGGCGAACTGGACATGGCGGGCGGCAGCCTGATCCTGATCGGCGATGGCGTGCATAACGCCATTCACGGGGTGCTGATCGCGGCCTCGTTTCTTGCCAGTATCCAGCTCGGGCTGGTGATGACGCTCGCGGTGCTGGCCCACGAGATCCCGCTTGAAGTCAGCGACATCGCGATACTGGTCGGCAGCGGCATGAGCCGCATGCGCGCGTTCATTCTGAACGCGCTGGTAGGCGTCGCCACGATGGTCGGCGGGCTGGTTGCGTATTTCGCCCTCGACCAGACGCGCAGCATCCTGCCGTACATTCTGACTATCGCGATAGCCAACATGACCTACATATCGCTCGCCGACCTGGTGCCGAACATGCACAAGCGAACCGGTCTTGCCGAAGCGCTGTGGCAGTTCGGGCTGATTGCAGTCGGCGTGGGCGTGATCCTGGTCATCGAGTACGGGATTCATTCGCTCTAAATAAAGTCGCTAGTGCTGAGTCGCTAGTAGCTAGTTGAAGAGGCCACTAGCCACTAGCCACTAGCCACTAGCCACTAGCGACTAGCCACTAGCGACTAGCGACTAGCGACTAGCGACTAGCGACTAGCGACTAGCGACTAGCGACTAGCGACTGCGGCCCCGCCGCCATGCCATGTTGAAAAACCCGCCTTCAACCTCCATTTAATCTCCATCATCGACCTTTTGAGGGGCCGCTCCCATGCGGATGGATAAATTAACCAGCAAATTCCAGATCGCGCTGGCCGACGCGCAATCGCTGGCGCTCGGCCGCGATCATCAATTCATCGAACCCGCGCACCTGATGCTGGCGATGCTCGACCAGCAGGCCGGCACGGTGCACCCGCTGCTCGCCAAGGCGGGCGTGGACGTGAACCGGCTGCGTAACCGGCTTGACCAGGCGCTCGACCGCCTGCCGCAGGTCGAAGGCGTCGGCGGCGACGTGCATGTGTCCAACGACCTCAACCGGCTGCTGAACCTGACCGACAAGCTGGCGCAGAAACGCAACGACCAGTTCATCGCGAGCGAGTTGTTCGTGCTCGCCGCGCTCGACGACAAGGGCCAGCTGGGCGACGCGCTGCGCGATGCCGGCGCGAACCGTCAGGCGATCGAGCGCGCGATCGACGAGGTGCGCGGCGGCCAGCCGATGGACGACGCCAGCGGTGAGGACCAGCGCCAGGCGCTGGAAAAATATACGATCGATCTCACCGAGCGCGCCGAGCAGGGCAAGCTCGACCCGGTGATCGGCCGCGACGACGAAATCCGCCGCACGATCCAGGTGCTGCAGCGCCGCACCAAGAACAACCCGGTGCTGATCGGCGAGGCGGGTGTCGGCAAGACTGCGATCGTCGAAGGCCTCGCGCAGCGCATCATCAACGGCGAAGTGCCGGAAGGGCTGAAGGACAAGCGCGTGCTGACGCTCGACATGGGTTCGCTGATCGCCGGTGCGAAATTCCGCGGCGAATTCGAAGAGCGCTTAAAGGCGGTGCTGAAGGACCTCGCCAGGCAGGAAGGGCGCATCATTCTGTTTATCGACGAACTGCACACGATGGTGGGTGCCGGCAAGGCCGAAGGTGCAATGGATGCCGGCAATCTGCTCAAGCCCGCACTGGCCCGCGGCGAACTGCACTGTGTCGGCGCGACCACGCTCGATGAATATCGCCAGTACATCGAAAAGGACGCCGCGCTCGAGCGCCGTTTCCAGCGCGTGCTGGTGGACGAGCCGAGCGAGGAAGACACCATCGCGATCTTGCGCGGCCTGAAAGAACGCTACGAAGTGCATCATGGCGTCGAGATTACCGATCCGGCGATCGTCGCGGCGGCGACCTTGTCGCAACGCTACATCACCGACCGGCAATTGCCGGACAAGGCGATCGACCTGATCGACGAAGCGGCCAGTCGCATTCGCATGGAAATCGATTCGAAGCCGGAGGAAATGGATCGGCTCGAGCGGCGGCTGATTCAACTGAAGATCGAGCGCGAGGCGCTCAAGAAGGAGAAGGACGAGGCGTCGCGCAAGCGCCTCGAAACGCTGGAAAGCGAAATCGCCGACCTCGAGCGCGAGTATTCCGATCTCGAAGAAATCTGGAAGGCCGAAAAGGCGGAACTCCAGGGTGCTGCCCAGGCCAAGGAAGAACTCGACCGCGCGCGCACCGAGCTTGAAACCGCGCGCCGCGCCGGCGACCTGACCCGCATGTCCGAGCTGCAATACGGGCGCATCCCCGAACTCGAACGACAGCTTCAGGCGGCGTCAGGTTCTTCCCCCGGATCCCGAACCCCGAAGTCCGAACCCCGTCTCCTCCGCAATCGCGTCACCGACGAGGAAATCGCCGAAGTCGTCTCCCGCTGGACCGGTATTCCAGTCGCGAAGATGCTCGAAGGCGAACGCGACAAGCTGCTGCGCATGGAAGACGAATTGAAGAAGCGCGTTATCGGCCAGGACGAAGCGGTGAGCGCGGTCGCCAATGCGATCCGCCGCTCGCGCGCGGGCCTGTCCGACCCGAACCGGCCCAGCGGCTCGTTCCTGTTCCTCGGCCCGACCGGCGTCGGCAAGACGGAACTCACCAAGGCGCTGGCGTCCTTCCTGTTCGACACCGAAGAGGCCATGGTGCGCATCGACATGAGCGAGTTCATGGAGAAGCACTCGGTCGCGCGACTGATCGGCGCGCCGCCCGGCTACGTCGGGTATGAAGAGGGCGGTTACCTGACCGAAGCCGTGCGCCGCAAGCCGTACTCGGTGATCTTGCTCGACGAGGTCGAGAAGGCGCATCCGGACGTCTTCAACGTATTGCTGCAGGTGCTCGACGACGGCCGCCTGACCGACGGCCAGGGCCGCACCGTCAACTTCAAGAACACCGTCATCGTGATGACCTCGAACCTCGGTTCGCAGATCATCCAGGACATTACGCGCACCAACGGCTACGAGCAGATGAAGTCGGCGGTAATGGAGGTCGTCGGCCAGCACTTCCGGCCCGAGTTCATCAACCGCATCGACGAAGTGGTGGTGTTTCATTCACTCGACGAAGCGCAGATTCGCGCGATCGCCCGGATCCAGATGCAATATCTGGAGCGCCGGCTCGGCGAACGCGGTCTCGGTCTCACGATCACCGACGCGGCGCTCGACCGGCTCGGCAAGGCCGGCTTCGATCCGGTGTACGGCGCCCGGCCGCTCAAGCGCGCGATTCAGCAGCAACTGGAGAACCCGCTTGCGCAGCGGATTCTGCAGGGCGAGTTTGATCCGGGCGATGTGATTGAGGTCGATGTCGGCGATGGCAGCCTGGTCTTCGGCAAGCGCGGAGCAGCGCCGGCGAAAGTGGCGTCCGTTTGAACAAGTAGCAGAAGGAAAAATGATGACCGATAAAATCACCGTGTATCAAAAAACCACCTGCAGCAAATGCATCGGCACCCTCGGCATTCTCGATGAACGCGGCATCGACTACGAAACGGTGAACTACTACGAGCACCCGCTGACGGCCAACGAGTTCCGCGAACTGTTGCGAAAGCTGCACCTGTCCGCGCGCGACGTGTTGCGCGACAAGGAGGCGGTTGCAAAAGAACTGAAGCTTGCGGAACGCGATCTGTCGGAAGACGAGCTGATCGACATCATGGTCGCCAATCCGGACCTGATCCAGCGGCCGATCGTGGTCAAAGGCGACCGCGCGGTGCTGGCGCGGCCGCCGGAAGCTGTGGAAGCGTTGCTGTCTTAACTTGTCATTGTGCCCTGTTCGCCCAGCTCGCGGTTTGCGTCGGCCAGCGTCGCTTTTGACAGCCACTCGCGCACGCGCGCCTGATGGGTTTCTTCGGTTTCTTGCGCCTGGCGGAACTTGGTTGCCAACTCCTGTTGGCCGATACCGTCGGCGAGGTCGATCAGGCCGATCCAGCCTTCAAGATCCGTAATCTCCAGAATCTGAAGCGCCTGCAACGCTTGCGGCAGCGTCGTTCTCGGATCGCCCAGAACCTTGAACACGCCGGACCCGGCCAGCGAAGCCAGGTCCGCCGAAGGCGTCATCGTAGTCGGATCGGCACCGAGTTGCTCGATAATATCGGTCAGCATGTTGAAGTGCTCCAGTTCTTCATCGCGCTGGTGCAAAAGCAGGTCGTGGCTCGGACCGCCTTCCCAGGTGCCGAGGGCGTCAAACTTGACCAGCACGGCCTCGTAAGCGCGTACGCCGGAGCGTTCGAAGGCCAGGCGTTCGCCGAGCTTGTCGATCAGGGTGGCGGGCTTGTGACCCTTGATCGCCTCCATTGCGGTGGTAGCCATGCCCTTGACCGAACCGGGTGGCGCCACCGAACCAAAGCCTTCCGTGTGTTTCATGAAGTCCTGTCGCATCGAACTCGCCTTGAGTTCTTCCGCGGGGCGCGCGGGCGCCTTCGATGCGATCTCCTCCAGTTTTTGCATGTCGAACGGCGATGCCTGGATGCCGGTGCGATTGCTGCCGATGCGGGTTGCGGGTTCTGCCATGTCGATATCTCCTAAGCTGCTTTCGGCTTGCGATTGGCGACCTCGGTACCGGGGCGCCAGGTGTAGTCTTCGGCGATCGTGTCGCTGAACGAGCCATCCTTGTTGAGGTGCTCGCGGTAGGCGTTGGAGCGCGTCTCGTCGGCCTGCTCGCGCGGCAGGATGCGGTGGCCGTCGGCGGTGTAGTCGACCTCGCGTTCCAGCGTCTGGCGGATGAAATCGCGGTGACTCTTGTAGTCGATCTGGTCGGGGATTTCGTCCGGCAGCACTTCCGCCGGATCGCGCCGCTCGATGTCCTTGAAGCACCGCATTGCGACCTGCAGATGGCCGAGTTCGTAATCGAGGCAGCGTTCCCAGATTTTCTTGATACGCGGATTGCTTTCGTATTGCAGGCAACTGTAATAGTTGTATGCCTCCGTCGCTTCGTACAGCAGCCATTTTTCGATCCAGGTTTCGTTCGGGTCGCACAGCGAGCCGTACTGGGTAACGTGCTGTTCCTCGATCGACGCAATTTCGGCATATAGTCCGCGGCCGATCGGGTCGGGATACGACGGGCCGACCGTCATGTAATAGTTGCGCGTCTGGTATTCGCCGGTGAACAGCGTCAGCGCGTGGACCTTGGACAGCGGCGCGGCGGCCTTGCGGTCGTAGTGATCACGCAGGTCATCGTGCGGATCGCGATGCTCAAAGCTGGTCGGCCGTCCGGGCAGGATGTCCGTGTAGGACTGCAAAATATTGTTCGGGTCCTTGCCTTCGACCCGGTCGGCCAGCGCCGAGTAACGGTACAGATGGTCAAAGTCCTCGAGCAGCCCGAAGCGGTATACCTGCGCCAGGTACTCGTCCGGCTCGTGCTCGGCGATGCTGGCGGTCACCTCGATCGCGACCTGTTCGTAGCCGAGCGTAATGTCCAGCGGCGAATCGTCCGGCGACAGCAGCCAGTTCACCATCGTTTGCTGGTGATGCTCGATGCGGCGCACGCGTGCCAGCGTTTCGCGCAGATCCGCGTTGAAATGCGCGGCGAGATGCTGAAAGCGGTTCGCGCCCATTTCGATGCCGTTCATCAGGATGATGCGCACGCGGGTGAATGCGTCGTCGTCGAGCTTGCTCATCGGCGGCGGGGTCAGTTCGCGCAACGTGAAGCGTTGTTGCTCCAGCGGCGTGCCTTTCTCTTCCATGAGTTTGAGAGCCATGCTGTTCCTCCGTGCGGGCGGTCAAAATTAGCTGCGGTCCAGTATGGCGCGTGGGGAACTCGATTCAATACGGGCGCCCGCTACCCTAGATCGTGCGAGCCCGCGACTCGGCCGGCCCGACTTCGGGACTCTCCCCAATGGCCGGGAGCCGTGCATTCGCGTTAGGCTCTGGCATGAGTCAAGCAAGGATGCGACACAGACTGATGAGTGAGCCCAACCAGACAGAAACCAAGCCGGTCGGCCTGATCGTGCTGGCGACCAATCCGTGGCTGCGCCTCGACGCCCGGCGACGCGGCGCGCACTATCGCTGGAAGACGCTGCTGCTGGAGACGGTGGAGGCGGCGCGGGCGTCGCGCTGCCGTCCCGTGGTGGTCGTGCTCGGGAACTGGGCGGCCGGCGTGCGCGATGAAATCGCGCTGCCGGGCGAGCGCGACAAGTTCAAGCTGGTCGTCAACTGGGCGTGGCGCGAAGGCATCAGTTCGTCGATCCGCCAGGGCCTGACCACGCTCGAAAGCCTGCCGGAGGACATCGACGGTGTGGTCATCGCGCGCGCCGGTTCGTTGTCGGCGCGCGAAGTCAATCGGCTGATCGACGCGCACGACGCCGGCCAGGGGCCGGTTGTCGTACCGGACTACTGGCGCGACTACAGTAGCGGCGACATGCCCGCCTTGTTCAGCCGCTCGCTGTTCTCCGAGTTGATGAGTCTGCGCGGTGCGGAGGATGCCAGCGATATCGTGCGCCGCCATGCGCCGCAGCCAGACAATACCTTCCATGTTTCTCATCGACACCTGCTATCAGGGAACAGGCATGAACACCGTCGAGGTTCTGCCGGTTCCGCAGCCGCAGGACGATGATGCACGGCGCGCGCCACTGACGGCATGGCTGTCGCAGCTGAACGCCACGATGCACCGCGGCCGTACGACGGTCTTGACCGCCTGCCGATCGGCGGCCGGTGGCGGCGCGGCGGCAACCCGAAGGCGCTCACAGTTTGGAATCCGTTCACCCGCGACCGGCTGCTGGAAATCCCGCGCGCCAATCGCGACGATCTGAACCTGGCTTACGACAGCGCGGCGAAGTCGCAGCGTGCGTGGGCGGCGCGGCTGCCGGCGGAACGCGCCGCGGTGATGCAGGCCGCGGCCGACATCATGCAGGCGCGCCACGACGAGATTGCCGACTGGCTGATCCGCGAATCCGGCAGCACGCGCATCAAGGCGAACCTCGAATGCGAGGCGGTACGCGGCGTCATGCTGGAAGCGGCGAGCCTGCCGTACCTGGCAACCGGCAGAATTCTGCCCAACGACGTGCCCGGCAAGGAAAGCCGCGCGTATCGCAAACCGGTCGGCGTGGTCGGCGTCATCAGCCCCTGGAACTGGCCGCTGCAGTTGTCCAACCGGTCGGTCGCACCGGCGCTCGCCGTCGGCAATACGGTCGTGCTGAAACCTGCCAGCGACACGCCGATCACGGGTGGGCTGCTGCTGGCGAAAATTTACGAGGAGGCCGGTCTGCCGCCGGGCGTGCTGAACGTGGTGGTCGGCGCCGGCAGCGATATCGGCGATGCGTTCGTGTGTCACCCGGTCCCGCGGGTGATTTCGTTTACCGGTTCGACGGCCGTCGGCCGGCATATCTTCAAGCTGGCCGGCGATGCGGCGATCCTCAAGCGCGTGGAGTTGGAATTGGGCGGCAACGGGGCTTTCGTGGTGCTCGACGACGCGGACCTCGAGCGGGCGGTGGATGCGGCCGTCGTCGGCAAGTTTCTGCACCAGGGCCAGATCTGCATGATCGTCAACCGCTTCATCGTCGACGACGCGCTGTACGACGAATTCGTCGACCGGTTCGCCGCGCGTGTCGAGCAGTTGAAGGTGGGCGACCCGAATGCGGACGATACCGTCATCGGCCCGATTATCAACGAGAGCCAGTTCGATCATCTGACCAGGCACATCCGCAACGCACGCAAAGCCGAGGTGCGTGAAGTGTTGGGCGGCGTCGCGGAAGGACTCGTGCTTCCGCCGCACATCTTTGCCGACGTCACCAACGACATGCCGCTTGCGCAGGACGAACTATTCGGCCCGGTCGCACCGATCATACGCGCACATGGCGAGGACGAAGCGCTCGCGCTTGCCAATGCAACGGAGTACGGTTTGTCCGGTGCCGTGTTTACGCGCGATGTCGAGCGCGGAGTCCGCTTCGCGCAGCAGCTTGAAGTCGGCATGGCGCACGTCAACGACCACCCGGTGAACGATTCCCCGTTCAGCCCGTTCGGCGGCGAGAAAAATTCCGGCATCGGCCGCTTCAACGGCGGTTGGGCAGTCGATGCGTTTACCACGGAGCAGTGGCTGAGCGTGCAGCACACACCGCGTCCAGCGCCGTTTTGAGCCGACAAAAGGCAGCGATGGCGTTGGCGCTGGCGATCGTCGCCGGCTTTATAGACGCAGTCGGTTATCTGACACTTCACCATCTTTTTACTGCCCACATGAGTGGCAATTCTGCGCGGCTCGGCGTGTTCGTGGGGCAGTTCGACCTGCAATCGGCAGTTCCGATGGTCGCGGCGACACTGCTGTTTGTCGCTGGAATTGCTTTCGCCACGACATTGGCCGAACTCGCGACCCGCCGCGGCGTGCGCTCTATCAGCGCACTGCTGCTCGGTGTGCAGGTGGCGATGGTACTTGTCTTCATGGTATACGGCAGCACGATCATCGGCGCCAACGGGATGGTGGTCGATCATGCGCCGAAGGAGTTCTACGTACTCGCCGCACTCGCGATCTTCGCGATCAGCTTCCAGGTGTGCTCGCTGCAGCGGGTCGCCGGCCAGCAGACACGGACGGCTTTCGTTTCGAGCATGCTGGCAAAGTTCGCGCAGGAAAGCGTCAACTGGTTATTCTGGCTGCACGACGGTGAACAGCGGACACAGCCCAGCTATCTGAGCGGCATCATCCATGGTGGCTCGCGCAGCGAAGCGTTCAAACACGCGGCGTTGTTTGGCGGTATCTGGTGTTTCTACATCTGCGGCGCCATTGCGGGAAGTTATATCGACAGCATCTGGCTGTTATGGTCACTCGCCTGTCCGCTTGCGCTGCTGGTTGTCATGATCACAGCAGACCTGTTGTACCCGGTGCATGCGAAATGATTGCTCCCATTCGAACAAGCTCGCGTAGTCTGCTCCCGTTCGCACACACGCACGCCATGTGAGGCCGCCTTCGGCCATGGCGTCGCGAATACTGGGTGCCATGAGCTTCAGGGCGCGGGCGGCAGCTTGATCGCGTAGCCGGTCGATCCTTGATCTCCCCATCAGATCGAGCGCCCAGCCCGGCAGCAGCGCGGCGCCGGCGCCCATGAACAGGTTGCGGGCCAAGCCGGGAAATGGGATCGGCAAGCGGATGGCATTCAGTACTGCCAGCACCTCGCGGGTGCGCGCGTTGCAGATCAGCTCCGGGCGCATGGAATCGAAGTAGTTTTGCAACTCCGTCAGCGATTGAGGTACGTCGCGTGCGCCGAGCGCTTCGGCGACGCGGGCGGTTTCATGCAGGTACCGGTCCTGCTCGGATCGCGGAATCCGGCCGTAGCAATAGGTCTGGTAACCGCGCAGGAAACTCCAGGCCTCGGCACAGTGAACCCAGGTGAGAAGGTGGGGATCCTCGGCGCTGTAGGGGCGACCGTCGGGTGCGACGCCGTGGACGTGACGATGAACCGAGCGCACCCGTTCAATGGCCTGCTCGGCCGCTTCGCGCGGCGCATAGCTGGTGCGCGCGACGAACGCGATGGTGCTGCGCAGGCGCGCGAGCGTGTCGGTGCGGAAATCGGAGTGATCCCAGACGCCGGCCAGCGCCAGCGGATGCAGACTCTGCAACATCAGCGCGCCGAGCCCGCCGGCCATCATGCCGGGGAAGTCGGCGTGAATTTTCCAGGTGATGGTGTCCGGCCCGAATAATCCCGGGTCGCCGATCGGATGATCGTAGTCCGGCGCCGGTGCGTCGCGGCGCAAAACGTCGATTACCCAGCGGCGCAGATGCTTGCGCGCCGCTGGCGGCAGCACCTTTACGCCGGGCAGGTGCAATTGGTTGTCCCGCGAATTTTGCTGCGCGGACGCCATACCTGAGCCCGATTCATTGCTGGCTGGAGTCATGTTGCCAGTCCTTGTCCATCAAGTGCATCGTGACACAGAACGTGAGCAGCATGACATGACCGGAACCGCTTATAAACGACCTGAGTCCATTCTGGTCGTCATTTGCACCACCGGGGGCGAAGTCCTGATGCTGCGCCGGTGCGTGCCGGCGGACTTCTGGCAGTCGGTGACGGGCAGCTTGCAGGTCGGCGAAACGTTGATGGCCGCGGCGGCGCGCGAAGTGCGCGAGGAGACCGGCATTCGTGCCGGCAATCGTCTGGAAGACATGGGCGTGGAAAACCGCTTTCGCATCTGGCGGGAATGGCGCCCCCGTTACGCCCCCGCCGTCGAGTTCAATCTCGAGCACGTGCTGCGCTTACGGCTACCGGAGCGGTGTCCGGTGCGACTGAATCCGACCGAACATGTGGAGTATCGCTGGGTTGCGGCGGCACAGGCAGCCGAACTGGCCGGCTCACCGACCAATGCGGAGGCCATCCGCCGCTTCGCCGGGTAGCACGCGCCCTCGTTGGCTTTCGCCTGCGTGGCGCGTAATCTATCTTTGAATCCGCTTTTTCTTGCTTCGTCCAAGGAGGGACGACATGACTATCCCTGCCTCCCGTGCGCGGCACTGATTTGGACACCGGCGCCATGGCGGCGATCGCGGGCGAGGGGATTCTTCTCGCCGGCGGCATGCGCGCGATCCTGCTGCAGGTCGCGCATCCGGCCATCGGTCGCGGCGTCGCGGCCCACAGCAACTTCACCTACCGCGCGATGGACCGGCTGCGCGCGACGATGACCTACGTGTACTGCATGACGTTCGGCAGCCCGGATGAGCGGCGCGCGATCCGCGACCAGGTCGACACGGTGCACCGCAGCATCAACGGCCCCGGCTACGACGCACGCGACCCGGACCTGCAGCTCTGGGTCACGGCGACGCTCTACCATACGGCGCTGATGCTGTACGAGCGCTGGGTCGGCCGCCTCGACAATCACCGCGCCGAGATCATCTATCGCCAGTACCGCATCCTCGGTGCGGCTTTGCAGATGCGCGAGGAGCAGTGGCCTGCCGACCGCGCGGCGTTCTGCGACTACTGGAATGCGATGCTCCAGCGCATCGAAGTGACCGACGCCGCGCGCGAGGTCTGCCACGACCTGTTCCATCCGCAGCAGGTGCCGTTGTGGGTGCGCGCCGTTTTGCCGCTTAACCGGCTCATCACGGCCGGCCTTCTGCCCGCGCCGATCCGCGAGGCCTACGGCCTTGAGTGGGACGACGGCCGGCAGCGCCGCTTCAACCAGTTCTCCAACGCCGCGAGCGCCATCTACCCTTGGCTGCCGACGCCCGTTCGGCAGTTCCCGAAAATCTGGTATCTGCGCGACATGCGCCGCCGGCTGTCGCGCAACGACAACCCCGAAAGCGAAAATGCCTGACACCGCCGTCGATCAGCACCGGATCGCGAGATCGGCCAGGCAGCTGCCGGCCGAGCGGGCGGTCGCCGGCTACGACTCGGCTTCCTCGATGCTGCGCGCGCTCGGCCTGTACCTGCACGGCTGTGACACACCGGTGCTGGGCATCGCCTCGGCCTCGGTGGAGCCGTTTTTTGATCCGCTGTTGAAGGCGCTCGATCACCTGCCGCGCGGCGCGCGCGAGGCACTGTTCACCTGGGGCGGCATCTCGGAAGCGTTGCCAATCGACCGATTCGGGGACGTGGACGCGGAGGCGATCGCCGACTGGTGCGTGAATCGCTACCCGCGCCGGCCGTATCCGGCCGTCTTTATCGGCTCGTCCAACGGCGCCATCGTGCACTTGGCCGCCGCGCTCGGCTGCCCGTGGCTGCCCCAGACGCTGCTGCTGCCGGTGCGTCGCCGCTACATCCACATGGACGAGCCGCGCGAGATCGCCGAAGAAACGATGGAGGCCGCGCGTGACATGCTCAACGCCAACCCGAACGTGGCGCTGCACCAGATGCACGATCCGGTGCAGGACCGTTTGCCGGTGCGGCGCATGAGCTATTTCAGGATGAAATATCTGCGCCTGCCGCAGGCGTACCGGCGCTTCCTCGACGACTGCCTTGCGCTCGGCGGCCGCATCATCGTCGTCAACTGCGAGTACGGCTGGCCGACCACGCAACTCGGCGACCGGCATTATTTCCAGTTCGGCGGCGTCGGCGGCGCGGACTTCGAGGATCTGTTCAACGGCACGCCGAAGGTGGCGGAATTTCTGGCCCATACGGCTCGCATCGGCAGCGCTGGGATCCGCCCGAGCCGGACGCTGAGCGCGTCGAGGCAGAGTGGGGGTTCCGTGAGGAATTGCGTGCGGACATCACGGCCTACGCCGAAACAAATCACGCGCGGGTAGAGGAAATCCGCTTCGACCACCCGATGGCAGTCAGCCCGATGATCGCCGACCTGCACCGCTGGTGGTACGGCGACCGCGGCACGCCGGTCAAGCGGTTGCTATCCGAACAGTTCGTTTACATCGAGCCGTGGTGGGCACCGCGCCTGGGCGCAGTGCCGTTCTGGACCTTGTTCGGGACACAGCCGTCGTGGCAGCGGCTGGTCGATTATCTGCGCGCCGCGCCGGCTTACGACGACATGCGCATCGCGCTGTTTTCGCACGGCACTTTTTCGATCGGCATGGCGAGCGGCTCGGAATGGGAAGGGCTGCTGTCATATGCGACCCATGGTGGCGGCTTCGTCGGGGTCGATCCGCGTGTCTTCCCGCTCGACATCCGCACCATCGTCGGGTTTCACCGCGACGTCAGTCGCCTGGACGAGCCGCTCGAACCGCCGGCGCCGCTGACGCTGGAGGAGGCGGATGCGTTTTTTGCCGATGCCTCGCCGGAAGGTGTTGCGTTTAATTTCACGTAAATGTACGACTCCGCCAAGACTCTGTTCCGTGCGCTCGCCCGCTTCCTGCACGGCCACGACACGCCGTTCCTGGGTCAGGCGCCGGCGGCGGTCGAGCGCTTCGTGCACCCATTCATGCGGGCGCTCAACCGGCTGCCGCGGGGCGCGCGCCAACGATTCATTGCCTATGGCCCGGTGTCGTCGGCGATGTCGCCGGCCAAATTTGCCGAATACGACGCCGATTCGCTCGCGCGTGCCAACGTCGCCCAGCTTCCCGAACGGACCTGGCCGGCGATCCTGATCGGCTCCAGCAACGGCGCCGGCATGCATCTGGCGGCGGCGCTGGGTGTGCCGTGGCTGCCGCAGACGATGATGCTGCCGGTGCGCACGCACGACGTCGATCCCGACGAGCCGCAGCAGGCGATTGACCAACTCGCCGAGCCGCTGGAGCGCTTCGCCGCGCGCAACCCGGACGTGCTGGTCGTTCATCAGCACGACCCGGTGCACGACCGCCTGCCGATCGCGCATGTCGCCTATGTGCGAACGAAGTGGCTGGCGCTGCCGCGCGCCTATCGCGACTACATCGAGCGGACGCTCGCGCCGGGCGGACGCCTGATCGTGCTCGATTGCCAGCACCGCCGGCCGATGACGCAGTTCGGCGTCCGGCACTGGTTCCAGTTCGGCGGGCTCGACTCGGCCACGCTGGAGGATTATTTCGACGGCGGACCGCGGGTGGAAGATTTTCTGGCCCGCCAGGGCGCCGTGCGCCGCCGCTGGGAGCCGCCCGCGCCGAGCGGCGATGAGCCGGAAGCGGAGTGGGGCTTTCATGCGGCGATGGGGTATTCGATTCTCGAAGCCGCCGCGAACAAACATGCCACGGTTGCAACGCTCACCTGTTCGCATCCGCAGCAGCCGAGCGCCTTCATCGCCGAGTTGTACCGCTGGTGGTACCGGCAGCGCGGGCTCGCGGCCGATCGCCTGCTGGTCGATCAGTTCCTGGTCGCGGACCCGCTGTGCACGCTGACGATCGGCGCTGCGCCGTACTGGACACTGTTCGGCACTCAGCCGGCATACGATCGGCTGGCCGATTATCTCGACACGGCTGCGCCGTGGGAAGACATCCGCCTGACGCTGTTTTCGCACGGTCTCGATGGGATAGGCGACGCCAGTGGCGAGCACTGGGGCGAGGCGCTCAAGCGGGCGCGGAAATCGAGCGGCTTCGTCGGCGTCGATCCGGACTACTACCCGGTCGACTTGCGTACCGCCGCCGGTTTCCATCACGACCTCGTGCAACTGTCGGGACGCCGTCCGCCGCCGGCACCATTGAGGGTCGAAGAACTGGATGAGTTCAGCGCCGCGTGGCCGGGTGCCGACAAGGATGGTGACATCACGTATAGGCAAGCCGGCGCGGGCGGCGTAGCCTGAACCACTTCACCCGTCCGGCAAGGAGGCCGCCATGATCCAGCAACAATGCGTATCGCTCGAAGACGCCCGCCGTCTGATTGTCGCCGGCGAACAGAAGGCCCGCGATATCGGTCAGCCGATGAACATCGCGGTAGTCGACAACGGCGGCAACCTGGTCGCGTTTGCGCACATGGACGGCGCGTGGAAGGGCAGCGTCGACATCGCGATCAACAAGGCGTTCACGTCCGCGATGTTCGAGCTGCCGACGAAGGGACTGTCGGAGAAGGCGCAGTCGGGTGGACCGTTTTTCGGCATCCACGTATCCAACCGCGGCCGCGTGATGATTTTCGACGGCGGCCTGCCGCTCAAGCAGAATGGAGAGATGGTCGGCGCGGTCGGCGTGAGCGGCGGCGACAACAAGCAGGATCAGACGGTGGCGGAGGCAGCGCAGGCAGCGCTATAGGCTCTCATGCTCCCCTCTCCCTTCGGGAGAGGGGCTGGGGGTGAGGGTCGGGATCACGAAATGGTGCGATGTACCGGAAGGTTGTCGCTATCGGGCACCCTCACCCCAACCCTCTCCCGAAGGGAGAGGGGGCAAGAGTGCTATTTGAGCGGCGTCGATTCCGGCTTCCTGAATTTGGACTTGGCGTACTGCAGCATGTTGATCTGAAGGTTAATCACCGGTAAGGCCTTTTTTGCGATCCTTTTGATCTTTTCCGACTCGCCCTTCGCTATTTCCTGCTGGGTCTTGTTGGCTGCTTTCAGCTCGGTCTCGATCATCATCCTGGTCCAGGCTTTGTCGAACTCGCCGCCCGACTTGGAGTCCACGTATTGCAGTTGCGACTGCATTTGCGCCGATGGCTTGTCGGCCAGCCGTACGCCCATATCCTTCGCCAACGTCTTCAACTCGTCATTCAGCGCCTGATCGTCCTCGACGATTTTTTTGGCCGCCTTGTCGAGTGCGGGCAGCTTGCTCCGGCGCCCGGCGATCTTGCCGGCGTCGATGGCTCCCAAACCAAGCTGGTGCGCGTTCTGCAACCAGCGCTTGTCCTGCGGCGGCGGCTTGTCTGCGGCGTACGCAGTGGCGAACGCTGCGGCCAAAGCCAGCACGAGCATCAACGCGATCGGGCGAACTTTCATTACCATCAACGCCGGCATCCGTGTGGTTACTTGCTGATTGAGGTGTTGGTGGTCGACTTCAGCTTGGCGATCGCGTGCTGCAGCATGTTCTGCTCCAGGTTGATCGCGGGCAGCGCCGTTTTCGCAAGCTTCTTCCCTTATGCGATTTGCCCTTGGCAACTTCGGCCTGCGCCTGATTGCCGGCTTTAAGCTCAGCCTTCAGCATCGTCTTGGTCCAGAGCTTGTCGAACTCGGTGCCATGCTTTGCTTTCACCGTTTGCAGTTCCGATTGCTGCTTTGCCGATGGCGAGTCAGGCAGCTTGACGCCTTCGTCTTTGGCCAGCATCTTCACTTTCTTGTCCAGCACCTGGTCGTCTTCGATGATCTTCCGGGCAACCTTGTCGACCAGCGGCGAGTTGCCCTTCTGCTGGGCGGTCTTGCCGGCCTTGATCGCCGCCAGGCTCGTCTGGTGAATGTTCTTCAGCCAGTGCGCGTCCTGTTGCGCGACCTTGTTGCTGCCGGCAAACGCGGTGCCGGCGAGAGCCGTGGGCACGGCCAGTGCGCAGGCGAGAACTGTTGCGCGTGTATTCATTGGCGTTTCCTCCGTCCGTAGTGAAGCATCCATGATCCGTGGCTCGTGGCATGGCCGCAATCGGGGCATCCACGATCAGGGAATACGGCGGTTGGGGAACCGACCCGTTATTTCACTTCGTTCTGCGCGTGCTGCAGCATGTTCAGATGGGTCTGCAGAACCGGCAGCGCTTTCTTTGCGAGCTTCTTGACCTGTTCGGACCGGGCGTGATGGATTTCGAAGTTGGTCTTGTTGATCGCCTTGAGGTGCGCCATTTCCATCGACCGCACCCAGTACTTGTCGAAATCGGAGCCGGACATCGATTTCGCCTTGTGCAGCACTTTCTGCTGCATCGGGGACGGTGATTTCGGCAGCGTCACGTCGAGTTCGTGGGCCGCACGCTTCAGGGCGGCGTCGAGCATCGTGTGGTCGCTCACGAGCATGTGACCGGTCTTGCGGACGATGGCGTTTTTGCCTTTCTGCTGCGCCGCCTTGCCGGCCTTGATTTCGGCGAGGTTCGCCTGGTGCGCGGCTTTCATCCAGACCTTGTCCTGGTGCGATACCTTGGGCGATGATGAAGATGCGTAAGCTGCCATCGGCAGTGCAAACGCGGCGACAAGCAAAATCCATTTTGCCTTCATAATCGGGTTCCTCCGTTCCATGGAGATTCGGGGCCTCGCGTCAGCCTAGCGCCCGATCACGTACCGCGACAATCAGGGAAAACGCGCTGCAAAATCGTGGCCTGCGGCTGCGCCTTCAGTCTCAAATCTCCAGGCGCGTGTCCTCCAGGTCAAGATCGCGTTCGATTTCGCGGCGTACGCCGTCGCTGATCTCTCCGCTGTTGCGCAGCTCGAGCAGCTTGGCCCGCTCGGCCTGCAACAGCTCGTGACGCAGGCGCTGTGACGCGAGCGAGCGCTCCTCGTAGTCGATTTCGCTTTCGCCTTCCTCCTCGGCAAGCTGGACGCTGAAGCGCCGGCGCCGCCGCTCGTAAAGTTCACGCAGCCGTTCGACCGCTTCATCGTGCACCCAGTCCTCCTCGGCCAGTTCGTCGATTCGCGCCAGCGCAGCCTCGGCCGCCTGCAGCCGTGCCTTGGCCTGCTCGCGCTCCGTCACGTCTTCCTGGCCGGCGAGGCCCAGCCGGCGAACCAGCCACGGCAGCGTTATGCCCTGCGGCACCAGTGTCGCTAGGATCACGCAGAAGGTCAGGAACAGGATCATGTTGCGAAACGGGAAGTTCGCGTGGCCGTGGATCGTGAACGGCAGCGCGAGTGCGATTGCCAGCGAGACGCCGCCGCGCATGCCGGTGTAGGCAACGATGCCGAGCCGTCGCCAGTGGACCGCCGGCGTTTGCTCGCGCACCCGCCGGCTCAACCATCGGGGCAGGTAGGCGAACGGGAAGGTCCACAGCGCGCGCATACCGACGACGGTCAGGCAGATCACCGCCGCGTACAGCAGCAGCCGCATCGACTGCCACTGGTCAATGCCGGTGACGATCTCCGGCAGTTGCAGGCCGATCAGGATGAACAGCAGCGAGTTGAGCAGAAACGGCAGGACTTCCCAGACCTCGAACATCTGCAGCCGCGCGCGCGGCCCGGAAAGCTGCGGCGAACGCCAGCCGAGATACAGGCCGGCCGCCACCGCGGCGAGTACGCCGGAGACGCCGAGTTCCTGCGCCGGGATGTAGGCCGCGTAACTGGTGAGCAGTGAAATGATGATCTCGACCTGGCGGTCGGCGATGCGCATCCGGATGAAGGCGACCAGCCAGCCGACGATCAGGCCGATCGCGACGCCGACGATCACGTAGAGCCCGAAGGTCAGGATGGCATCGGGCAGCGAAAAGACTCCCGTCACGACCACTGCGAGCGCAACGTGGTACAGCGAGAGCGCGGTGCCATCGTTGATCAGGCTTTCGCCTTCGAGAATCGTGATCACCTGGCGCGGCGCGCCGATGCGCCCGGCGACGGCGGTCATTGCGACCGGATCCGTCGGCGCGACGACCGCGCCCAGCACGAAGGCTGCCGCCCATGGCAGGCCGATCAGCACGTGTGCCACCCAGGCGACCGCCGTTGCGGTGATCAGCGTGACGCCGACCGCCAACCAGGCAATCGGCCGCAGGTTGGCTCGAAATTCCTGCGGCGACGAGAAGAACGCCGCCGAGTAGAGGATCGGCGGCAGGAAGACCATCATGGCCAGGTTCGGCGGCAGGTGCGCGCTCGGCATCAGCGGAATGAAGCCGAGGCCGACGCCGCCCAGTACCAGCACCACCGGGTACGGCACGCGCAGGAAGCGCGCCAGCGCCACGAGTGCGGCGATGACCGCGAGCAGGCCGAAGATCAGGAATTCCACGTCCGTGTCCGTTATTCGCTCACCCTAAGGTGACAGAATCCGGCAGCCGCCGATATCGGGTTATGTCCTATAGGGACGAGCCCATGTTGACCCTTCGTATCCGCGCGCCTAGTGTGATTTTTGAGAACTGCTTCCTTTCCGCCAGGGCAACTGTCGGGAAGTCCCCGCGTTTGAGTCAGGAATCAAGGAGGATTCCATGCGCAAACCACCTGGTTATTGCCGCCCATGGCTGCTGCCTTTTTTCGGCAGCGCCGGCGCGGGGAAGTCCCTGCTGTTGTCCGTCGCTGCCGTTGCAGCGTTCATCTTTTGTTCCCAGGCCGGTGCCGCCACGCCGCCACAACCGGCGACGCACAAACCACCGGCCGCTGCACAAATCCAGTCGCGCCAGCACCACAAAAGCCTGTCCAAGCAGGATAAGAAGTGGCTGAAGAGCGCCCATCAAATCAATCTTGCCGAAATCAAGGCCGGCGAAGTGGCCGAAAATCGCGCGCATGCCCATGCGGTGCGTCGGGTCGGGCATACGCTGGTGGTCGATCACCGGATGCTGGACGCGAAAGTCGCGCAGCTCACCAGGTATCTGGGCGTGAAGCTGCCGGGCTCCGCTTCGCTCAAGCAAAAGAGCGTTCTCAAGGTGATCGAGAGCCAGCAGGGCATGAATTTCGACAAGGAGTGGCTGCACCAGGAAATCGACGGTCACATCGCGGCAATCGAAAAGACCAAGCGCGAAATCCACAAAGGGTCGTCGAAGAACGTCATGCAGCTTGCCAAGCAGGCGCTGCCGGTATTGGAAAAGCATTTGCACCTGCTGCGGTCGGCCGCAAACCAGATCACGGGCGGCGCCTAGAAGTCCGGGAATCACGGAGGATTCGATGAAAAAATTTCTATTGACGGCGGCTGTCTGCGCCCTGTGCGTCGCTTTCCACGGCGGCGCGTACGCCGCGCAGAATCAGAACAACAACAGCGACCAGAACAACCTCGTCAAGCTTTCCCACGATCCGGCGCAATGGGTCATGCCCGCGAAGAATTATCACGGGACGCGATTCAGCAAGCTCAACCAGATCAACCGCGACGACGTCAGCCATCTGCAGGTTGCCTGGACGTTTTCGACCGGCGTCCTGCGCGGCCATGAGGGGGCGCCGCTTGTCATCGGCGACACGATGTACCTGATCACGCCGTGGCCGAATATCGTCTATGCGCTCGACCTCAAAAATGACGGCGCAATCAAGTGGAAATACAACCCGCATCCGCTGTCGGCAGCCAAGGGCGTCGCCTGCTGCGACGTGGTCAATCGCGGCATGGCCTACGCCGACGGCAAGATTTTCTTCAACACGCTCGACGATCACACGATCGCGCTCGACGCCAAAACCGGCAACCTGATCTGGAAAACCAAGCTGGGTGACGTGAGCAAGGGCGAGACGATGACCATGGCACCGCTGGTGGTCAAGAACCACGTGCTGGTCGGCGTCAGTGGCGGCGAGCTGGGCGTGCGCGGCTGGCTGAAGGCGCTCGACACCGACACCGGCAAGGTGCAATGGACGGCGTACAGCACCGGCCCCGACAAGGACGTGCTGATCGGCAAGAATTTCGATCCGCCCTACGCCGAGGATCGCGGCAAAAATCTGGGCGCGACAACCTGGCCGTCGAAAGCGGCCTGGATGATCGGCGGCGGCAGCGTGTGGGGCTGGATCACCTACGATCCGGATCTCGACCTGATTTACTACGGCACCGGCAACCCCGGGCCGTGGAACGCGTTGCAACGCCCCGGCGCCAACAAGTGGACCTGCACGCTGTTCGCGCGCGACCCGGACACCGGCATGGCGAAGTTCGCCGTGCAGTGGAATCCGCACGATCATTTCGACTACGACGGCATCAACGAGAGCGTGCTGTTCAACATCAAAATTGACGGCAAGATGCGCAAGGTGCTCGCACACCCCGACCGCAACGGCTACATGTATCTGCAGGACCGCACGACCGGCAAGATCATTTCCGCTCAGCCTTTCTTTCCGGGCGTCAACACGATTCTCAAGGTCAACCTCAAGACCGGCGCGCCGGAGTACAACCCGGCCAAGGCACAGCAACTCGACAAGATGGTGAGAAACATCTGCCCGGCCTCGACCGGCGGCAAGGACTGGCAGCCGTCGGCGTATTCTCCCATCACGCACCTGCTTTATATCCCGCACAACAACCTGTGCCAGGACGAGGAGGTGTCGACTGTCAGTTACATCGCCGGCACGCCGTACATGGGCGCCAAGGTCGCGATGAAGGCCGGCCCCGGCGGATACCGCGGTGCGTTCACGGCGTGGGATCCGGTGAAGGCGAAAATCGTCTGGTCGAAGCACGAAATGTTCCCGGTATGGACCGGCGCATTGGTGACCGCCGGCGGCGTCGCGTTCTACGGCACGATGGACCGCTGGTTCAAGGCGGTCGATGCCAAAACCGGCAAGCTGTTGTGGAAGTTCCGCGTCGGCTCGGGCATGGCCGGTCAGCCGATCGCCTACCGCGGCCCGGACGGGCGCGAGTACATTGCCATTTACGCCGGTGTCGGCGGCTGGTCCGGCGCGGTGGTGGCCGGCAACCTCGATCCGCGCAATCCGTATGGCGCGCTGGGCTTCGTCGGCGCGATGCAGGATCTGCCGGACTACACCGCCAAGGGCGGTGAGCTGTACGTGTTCGCACTGCCGCAATATTTCCTTTCGCAACAGAAGAAGCAGGGAGGCGGCAAATGAGCTCTGTCGATATCGGTCGGCAACAACCTGTGCCGGGAATTTTTCAACCGCGAACTATCGTGACGGCCATTCTCGCGGCTGCCTTCATCATTTTGATGCTGTCGGCTACCGCGTATGCTGCGCATGCCGGCCCGCGCGGCGCGAAACCGGCCCGGCCGGGCACGGCGCTGCGCGTATGTGCCGATCCCAACGACCTGCCGTTCTCGAACCAGGCGCGTCAGGGCTTTGAGAACAAGCTCGCGGACATGGTGGGTAAGGCGCTGGGCGAATACGTCGAGTACGACTGGTGGCCGCAACGGCAACAATTTCTGAGGCACACGCTTGACGCCTATCAGTGCGATGTCGTCATGGGCTGGGCGACCGGCAGCGATAAAGTGCTGACTACCGAACCATACTACCGCTCCGCTTACGCGCTGGTGTATCGGCAATCGGCGCCTTACAACATCCGCTCTCTCGACAGCCCGCTGCTCAGGAAGCTCGAAATCGGCGTGCATTCGATCGGCGACGACTGGGCCGACCTGCCCGGCGGTGCGGTGCTGGCAAAACGGGGCATCGTGCGCAACGTGCATGTCTATACGCTGTACCAGAATTACAGTCGGCCGAACCCGTCGTCGGATCTGATCAAGGCGGTCGCCGATGGCGACGTTGACGTCGCCATCGCCTGGGGGCCGCTCGCCGGTTACTTCGCGCCGCGCCAGAAGGTCAAACTCAAGGTCGTGCCGCTGGCTCATACGCACGCCATCCTGTCGTTCCAGTTTTCCATTTCGATGGCCGTGCGCAAGGGCGATACCAGGCTGCTCGGCAAGCTGAACCGCTTCCTGCAGCAGCATCGCAAGGCCATTCACGCACTGCTGGTCAGTTATAACGTACCGCTGCTGCCGCTCAATGAAGCGCAACAACCTCCCAAAGTCGCGACAGCCCAATGAATTCCGGAGAGCAACCATGAGGCGACTATTCAAACTCTTGCTGATCGCGGCTTGCGTGGCGCCCATGACCGTGGCGACGGGCGCGAATGCGCAGCAGAACAAGCAGCAACAGACACAGCAGCAACAGAAACCGGCTCAGCAGCAAAATCAGAACCAGGTTCAACAGCAGCAGGACAACGCGCAACAGCCGTCGCAGGTCGGCGCGCCCCTGCAGACGCAGGGAGATCAGGCGAACCCGCAACAGCAATCGGGCTTTCACGCGCCGGCCGAGTCGGGCCTTGAGCGATTGCGGAATGTGCCGGTGAATCGCTATGACGTGATCGGCGCGATGCAACCGCCGATCAAAAATCCTTACGCGACCAGTAAAACCGCCGTAATGGAAGGCAAGCAGCTGTTCAAGGCGCTGAATTGCGCCGGCTGCCACGGCCCCGGTGGCGGTGGCGGCATGGGCCCGGCGCTGAGCGATACCGTCTGGAAGTACGGCGATACGCCGGCCGATATTTACCTGACGATCGCGCACGGCCGCCCGGGCGGCATGCCGGCCTGGGGCAGCGCGCTGCCGCCGCAGGCGATCTGGGCGCTGGTGACGTACGTCAAGACACTGCCGCGGCCCATGACGGGCTACAACGTCGAAACCAAGCTGACGGGGCCGGCCAAAGAATCGCCGGCCAAGGCCAGGGTGCCGAAGAAGCGGCCGCCGCAATCACCGTCGGCGAAGCCGCCAAAAAAGTCTTCGAACACGACTAAACCATCCTCGGGAGATCACGGCTGATGAAACACCGGCCACCGCTGGTTCGCCGGACGACGCTTGCCGCGATTGCCGCAGCATTGCTGCTGCCGGGTGCGGCATGGGCAGACCTGCCGATGACCTACCTGATCACCAATGGCGCGGCGGCGAATCCACTCGCGCATCTCGGTTGGGGGCTCATGGGTCTGTCGGTGTTCGTGATCGTGTTCATCGCGCTGGCGGTGCTGATCGGCATCTGGCGCGGGCGCAGGAGCTGGCCGACGGACGCCGCGGGGCGGCCCAAGCTGCTGCCCGGTGTGAATGCGGCGCCGTTTGTCGTCATCGGCGTATGCGTCTCGATCGTGCTGCTGTTCGGCTCGGCGGTGTGGACCTTCTTCACGCTGGCGCACGTGTCGCAGCCGCCCAAAGATCCGGCGATCACGCTCGATGTAACCGCGCACCAGTGGTGGTGGGAGGTGGAATACAAGCATTACGGCCAGAAGCTGCGCACGTTCGTGACCGCCAACGAAATCCATGTGCCGGTCGGCGAGCCGGTGCGGGTGCGGTTGATCAGCCCTGACGTCATTCATTCGTTCTGGGCGCCGGAGTTGTTCGGCAAGATGGACGTGATTCCGGGGCAGACCAACATTACCTGGTTCGAGGCGGCCAAGGCGGGCACGTACCGGGGCCAATGTACGGAGTTCTGCGGCTTGCAACACGCGCATATGGCGTTTCATGTCGTCGCGCAGCCGCCGGCAAAGTTTCATCAATGGTGGACGCACCAGCTCGCCGACGCGAAGCAGCCGGTCTCGCCTGCGGCGCAGCAGGGTGAAAAAGTCTTTCTGCATCATTGCGCCGTCTGCCATACCGTGCGCGGCGCAGGCGGCCCCGACATTATCGCGATGGGCAAGCTCGGTCCCGATCTCACGCACCTGATGAGCCGGCACTGGCTGGGCGCCGGTACCGTGCCGAACACCACCGGCTATCTCGCCGCTTGGGTCGAGAACGCGCAGTCGATCAAACCGGGCATCGACATGCCGACGATGGATTTGACCAACCGGCAGTTGCTCGACGTGGTCGCGTATCTGCAGACGTTGAACTAGGGAACGAACAATGGCCGAAGTCCCGACTTATCGCACACCGGAGGTCATCACACCGACCCGCGATTTCCTCGACAAGATGGAGGAGATGTGGAGCGACCCGCCGGGCATCATCGGCTGGCTGTCGACGGTGGATCACAAGAAGATCGGCCGGCGCTACCTCGTCACCGCATTCCTGTTTTTGTTCGTCGGCGGCCTCGAAGCGCTGATCATGCGCCTGCAGCTCGCGCAGCCGAACGAGCACATGGTCGGCCCGCACCTGTACAACCAGTTGTTCAGCATGCACGGCACGACAATGATCTTCCTGTATGCGCTGCCGATCCTGTCCGGCTTCAGCAATTTCCTCTGGCCGCTGATCCTGGGCACGCGCGACATGGCGTTCCCGCGCCTCAACATGTTCACCTATTGGACGTTCCTGCTGGCCGGCGCGTTCATGTACATCGGCTTTCCGACCGGGCAGGGCACCGATGTCGGCTGGTTCAATTACGTGCCGCTGGCGGGACCCATGTACAACCCGGGGCCCGGCGTGGACATCTTTTCGCTCGGCATGATCTTCCTCGGCATCTCGACGACCGCCGGCGCGATCAACTTCATCGCCACGATGTTCCGCACCCGCGCGCCCGGCATGTCGATCAGCCGCGTGCCGATCATGATCTGGGGCACGCTGGTTGCGAACATCGGCATTTTGTTCGCGGTGCCGGCGGTGAGCCTCGACTTCTTCCTGCTGTGGCTCGATCGCCGCTTCGGCACCGACTTCTTCAATGTGTCCGGCGGCGGCCATCCACTTTTGTGGCAGCACCTGTTCTGGATTTTCGGCCACCCGTGGGTGTATGCGATCGTGCTGCCGGCCATGAGCATCGTGTCGCAGTGTCTGCCGGTGCATTGCCGCCGGCCGCTGGTGGCGAATTCCGCGGTGATCCTCGCAACCATCCTGACGATGGTGCTCGGCTTCGGCGTCTGGGTCCACCACATGTTCGCGACCGGGCTGCCGGTGATCGCGATGGGCTTCTTCAGCGCCGCGAGCTTCGTGATCGTGATTCCGAGCGCGGTATCGGTGTTTGCCTGGGTGGCGACGATCTGGACCGGCAGGCCGGTTTTCACGACCGCGTTCAAATTCTTCGCGGCGGAAATCATTCTGTTCGTGATCGGCGGCGTGTCCGGCTTCATGACGGCGGCGGTGCCGCTTGACTGGCAGCTCACCGATACCTACTTCGTCGTCGCGCACATTCATTACGTGCTGATCGGCATTAACGTGTTCCCGGTCATCGGGGGCATTTATCACTGGTTCCCGAAGTTCGCCGGCAAGATGCTCAACGAAAAACTCGGCTGGTGGAATTTCTGGCTGATGTTCATCGGCTTCAACGTCGGCTTTTTCCCGATGCACATTTCCGGGCTGCTCGGCATGCCGCGGCGCATCTACACGTATCCGGCCGGACTCGGCTGGGGCGACTTGAATCTGGTGACGACCATCGGCGCGTTCCTGTTCGCGCTGGGCGTGCTGGTATTCATCGTCAACGTCGTGGTGACGCTGCTGACCGGCAAGCGGGCGCCGGCGAATCCGTGGGATGGGGATACGCTGGAATGGAGCACGTCATCGCCGCCGCCGCATTACAACTTCGGCGTGATCCCGCACGTCGGCAGCCTGCATCCGCTGTGGGAGGACCGGCTGGAAAAGAGCGAAGGCCGCACCATCCTGCACGAGGGTCTCAAGCTCGACGAGGAGCACGAAATTCCGGGCACAACCATTCTCGACGCCGAAGCCGACGTAATTCTGAAGATGCCGGGCAAGTCGTTCGCGCCGCTGATCATGGCGCTGCTGATCTCCGGCGTCTTCATCGGCATGCTGCTTGAGTGGTGGTGGATTTCCGGCGCCGCGATGTGCGCGATGTTCCCGGCGCTGTTGTACTGGTTCTGGCCATCGGCGGAAGTCGGTCGCAGTCCGAAGGAGAGTCGAGCATGAGTGCGACAAGCGCCGAACCGCGCGATTTGAGCCGCCCGCTGCCGATCGGCTCGGCGGGTAACCTGACGCCCGGCTGGTGGGGCATGGTGATGCTGATCGCGACCGAATCCGCGGTCTTCGCCTATCTCTTTTTCAGCTTTTATTACCTGCAGTCGATGGCCGACAACGTCTGGCCGCCAAGCGGCAAGCCGCCGCTGCCGTACGCGCTGGGCACGACCGGCGCGCTGTTCATCAGCGTGTTCACCGTCTGGTTCGCCAGCAACGGCATCCGCAGGGGCATCAAGTGGCGGGTGTGGGTGGGCCTGCCGCTGACCGGGTTGATCGGCATCGCCTACGTGCTGCTGCAACTGGTGGACTGGAGCGTGGAGCCGTTCGCGTTCAACTCCGGCGCCTACAGCTCGCTGTACTACACCATCACCGGCTTTCACCTCGTGCACACGATCGTGGGCGTGCTGATGATCGTGGCGATTCTGCTGTGGACCGCGCTCGGGCATGTCACCTCCGAGCGCTGCAACTCGGTGCGGGTGGTGGCGCTGTACTGGTATTTCCTGGTGGTCGTCTGGATCGGCATCATGACGACGTTTTATGTACTGCCTTACGTAACCCCGCGATGAACGCAACCACATCCAGTTCCACTGATCCGCATATCCCGGCGCGCGTCCCGGTCGGCTTCGCGCTCGGCTACGCGTTGCTCGGGGCGCCGCTCGCGTGGGCGCTGCAGCTCCTCATCGGCTATTCGCTGGCAAGCCATGCGTGCTATCCGAACAACGTGCCGCTGGCGATGCCGATCTGGAGCTTTCTGTGGTGGGCGCTGATCGGCGTCGATCTCATTGCATTGATCGCAGCCGGTGTCGGCGGATTCTTTTCGGTCAGCAAATGGGTGGAATATCGCTTCGCCGATGTCACCCGCGTCGGACAGCGACGCAACAAGTACCTGGCGATGTGGGCGCTGCTGACGACCGCGCTGTTTTCCATCGCAATCATTTTCACGATCGTTATGTTATTCATCGAGCCGGTATGCGACGTTTAATGTACATCCCGTCATTCCTGCGGAAGCAAAAATCCGGTCCTCCCGTCCGAATGGGCACGGCTGTTCTCGTGCTTTTCTCTACACCGGCTCTTGCTCAAGGCGCCGGCGGGGCCGGCGCAACGCTGCACTGGGTCTGGGAGCCGTGGGTCCTGTTGTGCCTGGCGCTCGCCACGATTCCGTACCTGATCGGCCTGTATCGCATGGGCGCCGAGGAGCGCCGCCGCCTTGGCCCATTCCGTGCGGTGTCGTTCTTCACCGGCATCCTGGTGTTGTTTTTCGCTGTTGAATATCCGCTTAATGCGCTCGAGCACGCGCTGTATTCGGCTCACATGGTCGAGCAATTGCTGTTGCTGCTGATCGCACCGTCGTTGCTCGTCACCGGCCGACCGGTCGCCACCTGGATTTGGGCGTTCGATTCGCGGTCCCGCAGCAGGATCGCGCGCGGATGGAATCGCTTCGGCCTGACCGGTGCATGCGAATGGCTGGGGCGGCCGGTGATCGTCTGGTTGCTCCTGGTCGCGGCGCTGTGCTTTTGGCATTTCCCCGGCCCGTACGATTGGGCTTTGCAGCATAAATGGCTGCACGACATCGAACGTTTGAGCTTGCTTGGCCCCGCGCTCGGCTATTGGTCGATCGTCATCGAACCCTATGGACGTCGCCGCGCGCTCGGCTATGGCGCGACCATGATCTACGTCGTCTCGATCGGCTTCGTGATGGCCCTGATCGCCGCCATCCTGACCCTCTCGCCGCACGCGCTCTACGCGGCTCATCTCCACACTACGCAAGCCTACGGGCTGACGCCGCTGCAGGATCAGCACATTGCCGGCGCCATCATGTGGATTCCGTCGAACATGATTCACCTCGTCACCCTGTGCGCGCTGTTTTTCGCCTGGATGGGCGAAGACCGGCAGCGCGCTGCAAAGGTCAGGACGATGTTGCCGTCGGCGGCGGCGCGCTGCGCGCTGATCGCGCCGCTGGTGCTGATCGGCTTGTCGGGCTGCGGCAGCAGCACCAACAATAGCGGCAACGGCCAATCGAATGGCGTTACGACCATTCAACTCAACAACCAGAGCAATGTCAGCGCCAGCGCTAACGCGGCGGTGGCGCCGAAAGATGCCGAGCCTTGGGAGACGATTCCGGGCGCCGATCCCCAGCGTGGCGCGAAGCTGATCAGCCATTTCGGTTGCGGCGGGTGTCACACGATTCCCGGCATCGGCAACGCCACCGGCGTCGTCGGGCCGCCGCTGACCCGGTGGAGCGACCGCATGATCATCGCCGGCTTCATGCGCAACCGCCCCAGCAACCTGATCCCATGGATTCAAAACCCGCAGGCGATTCTTCCGGGCGTCGACATGCCGAACATGGGCATCACCCGCAAGCAAGCCGAGGATATTGCGGCTTATCTTTATACTTTGGATTGAGTTGTTCAGGTTGTTGTGGGGTGGGCGATGCGGTGCCTGTTTCCAAGGACGCCGTAGATCCATCCGTGGAGGCTCTGGGTTCGGCATCCTGCCTCACACAGCCTTGGAAACAGGCACCGCACCACCCACTGATGCGCTATCGCCACATTTGGCTTGCTCCGCTTGAGTTACGGGGAATTTCTTATTCCCTCTCCTTAGGGAGAGGGGAGTTGATCGGCCGAATAAATCGACAAGCGCTAAGTATGCCGCAACCTGAAGGAAGACGATGCGGTATGGGTTTTCAGGGCTGTGTGAGGCAGGAGCCGAACCCAGAGCCTACAGGGACGTATTCACGGCGTCCCTGAAAACCTATACCGCATCGTCTTCCGGCGACAACCTTAATCGCCAAGGAGGGCGAGAAAAGATGAAAGCTGTAACGTTTCACGGCAAGGAGGACTTCCGCGTCGACAACGTCCCCGACCCCAAAATCCAGCAGCCCACCGACGCGATCATCCGCATTACCTCGACCGGCATTTGCGGCTCCGACCTGCATCTGTACTCGGTGCTGACGATGTTCCTGGAAGAGGGCGACATCATCGGCCACGAACCGATGGGCATCGTCGAGGAAGTCGGCAGCGAAGTGAAAGACATCAAGCCCGGCGACCGCGTCGTCGTCCCGTTCAATATTTCCTGCGGGCATTGCTGGATGTGCGATCACGGCCTGTTTGCGCAATGCGAGACCACGCAGGTGCGCGACCACGGCAATGGCGCGGCGTTGTTCGGCTATACCAAGCTCTACGGGCAGGTGCCGGGCGGGCAGGCCGAATACCTGCGCGTGCCGCAGGCGCATTTCGGACCCATCAAGGTGCCGGAGGGGCCGCCCGACGAGCGCTTTCTTTATCTGTCGGACGTCATCCCGACCTCGTGGCAGGCGGTCGAATACGCCGCTATTCCGCAAGGCGGCAGCGTCGCGGTGTTCGGTCTCGGCCCGATCGGTCAGATGTCGGCGCGTATTGCGAAGGCGCGTGGGGCAGAACGTGTCTTCGGCGTTGATTTTGTTCCGGAGCGGCTCAGGATGGCGCACCGGCATGGCATAGAAACCATCGACGCCAATGAGTTCGAGGACGTGCCGGCCTACATTCGCGACCAGACCAACGGCCGCGGTCCCGACGGCGTGATCGACGCAGTCGGCATGGAAGCGCATGGGGCGCCGATGCAGGAAGCCGCGCAAAAGTCGGCGGGTCTGCTGCCGAAGAAAACGGCCGCGAACATGATCCAGAAAATGGGCGTTGACCGGCTGTCGGCGCTGAACGCCTGCATCGATACCGTCCGTCGCGGAGGCACGGTATCGATCATCGGCGTCTATGGCGGCCAGACCGACCCGATGCCGATGATGCAAATGTTCGACAAGGGCATTCAGATTCGCATGGGCCAGGCGCACGTCAAACGCTGGATTCCGGACATCATGCCGTTCCTGCTCGATGATGCTGATCCGCTCGGCGCGGAAGACCTGGCGACGCACAAGCTGCCGCTCGCCGAGGCGCCGCACGGCTACGAGATTTTCCAGAAGAAGCAGGATGGTTGCATCAAGATTCTTCTCCAGCCTTAGCTGGAGAAGGAGTCGCTAGTGCTTAGTCGCTAATAGTTAGTGAAGAATTTTTGTTTCTTCCTACTCAGTCCTAGCGACTAGCGACTAGCGACTAGCGACTATGCCGTACTGATGCGGGGTTTAGCCCACGGCTATCGCCCGTACAGAAAAAGCCGGCGCCTTTTGCTAGCTTCGGATCGAATGTATTTGCAAGGAGAGATGCCATGCAATCATCGGACATAAGCCGCAGCGACGGCCTCGATCGAACCGCCGAACAGGCGAAGGAAAGCGCCCGCGAAACGATGCATGAAGCAGGCCGCCAAATGAATGAATCGGCCGAGCGGCAGAAATACGCCGTGGCCGATCAGGCGGGCTCCGTGGCGAACGCGCTGCGCAAGACCGGCGACGAACTTCGGCAGCAGGATCAGGGTTGGCTCGCTGATGCCGCCCACCGGCTCGCGGAAGGGGCGGACAAGCTCGCCGGCGAGTTGCGCGATCAGGACATGAGTTCGCTGCTCGGCCGCACGCAGGAGTTCGCCCGCCGGCGGCCGGCGACGTTCCTCGGCGGCGCGGTGGCGGCCGGTTTTCTGCTGACGCGATTCATGAAGAGTTCCGACCGCAGCGAACACCACCGTACAGCGAGTCGCCCACCCGCCGGACTCACGGAGGCGCGCAGCGATGTCATGGATACCGGCGACGGTGCGAGCCACGTAATCACGCCGACCGGAGAGGAGGTGCATCATGCAAGCCCGCAGTGAGTTTGTTCGCGACGACCGCTCCATCGGCAGCCTGATTTCGAGCCTGGCGCGCGACACCGGCACGCTGGTGCGCAATGAGGCGGCGCTGGCGAAGCAGGAGTTGTCGGGCAAAATTTCGCAGGCGGCGGTTGCGATGGTGTCCGTGGTGCTGGCGACGGTAACGATGATCGGCGCCTTCATCATCCTGCTGGATGCCGCGGTCTTCGGACTGAACGTCGTACTGCCGCCCAACCTGACGCCGTGGCTCTCGGAACTGATCGTTGGCTTCTTTTTCATGCTGGTCGGCCTCGGCCTGCTGATGAAGGCGCGCAGCAATCTCAAGCCTGAGAACCTGACCCCCCACCGAACGCTGCGCAGCGTCGAGCGGGACCGTGACATGGCGCGGGAACATGCCGAACATGTGGAACGAGAGGTAAGACCATGAACACATCCGCGAATGAAAATCCGGAAAAACTCGAGGCCGAGATCGAGGCGACGCGGGCGCACATGGACGCGACGCTCGACGCGATCGAGCACAAGCTGTCGCCGGGACAGTTGCTGGACGAAAGCCTCGATTACTTCCGCCGCAACGGTTCGGGCGAATTTTTCTCGAACCTGACTCGCAGTGCGCAGAGCAACCCGATGCCCGTCGTGCTGACCAGCCTGGGGATCGGCTGGTTGATGATGTCGAACCCGGCGCGACACGAGGGCGACGGTGCGCGGTTCGCCGAAGCCAAAGGCAAGGCCCGGGAGGCAGCCGGCAAAGCGAAAGAAGGCGCACACGAGGCGCGTGCGCGGATGCACCATGCCCGCGAACAGACGCGCGCCTTCGGCCGCAGGGCCACCGACAACGCACGGCAGGCGATGGACTGGTCGAGCCGCATGCTGCATGAGCAGCCGCTGGTGGTCGGTGCGCTGGGGATTGCGCTGGGTGCGGCGCTGGCGGCGAGCCTGCCGTCGACCGAGACTGAAGATCGGATGCTCGGCGAGGCGCGCGACAAGGTGGTCGAGAAGGCAACCGAAGTCGGCCAGGAGCAGGCGGAGAAGTTGAAGTCGACCGCGCATGCGGCGAGTGAAGCCGCGCGGCAGGAAGCCGATCGGGAAGGGCTGACGCAAAGACATTAACCGGGATCGGTATTTCGATATGGTAAACTAGCGCCTTATGGAGGTGATTTCCGAACAGCGCTGTTACGGTGGTACCCAAGGCTTTTACCGGCACGATTCGAAAACTTGCGCCGGACCGATGGCGTTTGCGGTGTACACTCCGCCGCAGGCCGCCGACGGAACGGTGCCGCTGGTTTTTTATCTCGCCGGGCTGACCTGCACGCCCGAGACCTTCCCGATCAAGGCGGGTGCGCAGCGCGTCGCGGCGGAGCTTGGCCTGATGCTGGTGGCGCCGGATACCAGCCCGCGCGACACCGGTATCGAAGGCGCCACCGGCGACTGGGAATTCGGCGAAGGCGCCGCCTTTTACCTCGACGCCACCGAGCCCGCATGGTCGACGCGCTTTCGGATGGAAAGCTGGATCGTCGAGGAGTTGCCTTCGCTGCTCGGCGAAAATTTTCCTGCCGACACCGCGCGCTGCAGCATCATGGGCCATTCAATGGGCGGTCACGGCGCGCTCACGCTGGCCCTGCGGCATCCCGACCTTTATCGCTCGGTGTCGGCATTCTCGCCCATCGTCGCGCCCACCCAGGTACCGTGGGGACAAAAGGCCCTGCCGCGTTACCTCGGCGACGATCGCGCGGCCTGGAACGCGCACGACGCCTGCGAACTGGTCCGGTCGGGCCGTCGCTTCGACGGCACGATCCTGATCGACCAGGGCGACGTCGACCCGTTCCTGCGGGAACAGCTGCGTCCGGAATTGTTCGAGCAAGTGTGCAGCGAGGCCGGCCAGCCGTTGCAACTGCGCATGCAAAAAGGCTATGACCACAGCTATTGGTTTGTGCAGAGTTTTGTCGAGGATCATTTGCGCCATCATGGCAGCGCACTGGTTCAATAGCGGGAGATGACCGAAAATGGATGACGAAGTGTTCAACAAGAGCGTGCGCGTTTTCCTCAAGAAGGTGGGCATCACTTCGCAGCGGGCGCTCGAAGACGCGGTTCAAAAGGCGACGGCGAACGGTCGCCTCAAGGGGAATGAAAACATCGGCGTGAAGATTCGCCTGGAAAGCGATCTGCTCGACCAGCCGCTGGAAATCGACGGGACGCTGGAATTGTCCTGACGCTTCTACGTCAGGCCCGCAAACAACTCCACCCGCACGCGTTCACCCGCCTTCACGGGTCCGCTGTTTTCCGATAGCACGATAAAGCAATCAGCGAGACTCATCGAACGCAAAATGCCGGACCCCTGCGGTGCCGCGGAATAAACCACCGGTTCGTCATCCTCGTCCCATTCCAGGCGGCCGCGCTGAAATTCGCGGCGCCCGCTGGATTTGCGCAAATCTTCACCAGCGCGCGCCATCATCACCACCGGGACGCGCGGTTGTGCACCGGCCAGATAATCCAGCGCCGGCTGCACGAGCTGATAGTACGTGACCATCGCCGACACCGGGTTCCCCGGCAGGCCGAAAAACGTCGCGCCACCGTGCAGGCGCCCGAACGCGATCGGCTTGCCCGGCTTCATGTTGACCTTCCAGAACCCCACTTCGCCGACTTCCGCGAGTACATCGCGCACGTGATCGGCCGCGCCGACCGACACGCCGCCGCTGGTTATCACCACGTCGGCATCGGCACCGGCGCGTTCGAACGCGGCACGCAAGGCCCCGGGTGAATCGGGCACGACGCCCAGATCCAGAATGTCCGCACCGAAGTGCGTCAACATGCCATACAGCGTGTAGCGGTTGCTGTCGTAAACGTCGCCTTCGCCGAGGGGCTCGCCCAGCGACCGCAATTCGTCGCCGGTCGACAAAAACGCGACCCGCAACCGGCGGCGCACGTTGACCTCGCCGATACCCAGCGAGGCGAAGAGGCCCAGATCGGCCGCGGTGACCCGACGTCCCGCCGCGAGTACCGTGGCGCCGGCCGCCAGATCCTCGCCCGCCTTGCGCACATGTTGCCCCGCGCGATGGCCGGCACCGATGACGACCTCACCACCTTGCCGTTGAACGTCTTCCTGAATGACGATCGTATCCGCGCCGCGCGGCACCACGCCGCCCGTCATGATCCGCACGCACTCGCCCACGTGAACCTCGCCGGCGAACGGTTTGCCGGCAAACGCGTCGCCGACCAGGCGCAGGGCAATTTGACCCGAAGCCGGCAGATCGGCCGCGCGCACGGCGTAACCATCCATGGCCGAGTTCGTATGCGCCGGCACGTTGAGCCGTGAAACCACGTGCTCGGCGAGCACGCGATCCAGCGCGCGGCGTATTGCGACGCGCTCGGTCATCGCGATTGGCGTCAGTTGCGCCAGGATGCGCTCGCGCGCGTCGTCCAGCGACAGCGCCCTGGCCGCATGGCCGGTATCACGCGCGGCTTTCGATTCTGCCTGTTGTCCCGCCATTATCGGATACTCCTTGTTGATTTGCGGCGCAGTTCCGTCGCGAGCGAATCCCGCTCCGACAACGTATTCACGTTGACGAACATTTCCGGGCAGTCGGAGAAATCCGCGGTCGCCATCCGCTGTTGCCGATACCAGCGATCGATCTTGCGCTCGCCAGCCTTTAGATACGCTTCCAGTTGGCCGATCAACGCGCAGCGCAGCAGCGCGAACACCGGCTGCAGCCGCTCGACACTGTGCGCCACACCGATATCCGCGTGCTCGCGTGACGCTGCGCGCCACAGGCGCGGCCCCAGGTCCAGCGGTATCTGCGGGCTGTCGCAAGGCGCGATCAGCAGCCATTCGGTGTCGGCCTCCGCCATCAGGCTGGCGATGCCGGCCAGTGGGCCGAGGAAGCCTTTGTGGCGGTCCGCGATTACCGGCACGCCATAGCGCGCGTATTCATCGGGGCTGCGGTTGGCGTTGATCAGCACCCGCACCACTTGCCCGCGCACCGCGTCGAGCACGTACTCGACCATGGCGCGCCCGCCCAGCTCGACGAGCCCTTTGTCGACGCCGCCCATGCGGGTCGCGCGGCCGCCGGCAAGAATGCCCGCTGTTATCCGGTCGCGAGGGTAGCCGGTCGCATCAGGCGGCGGCGTTGCAGAGTTGCTCATAATTCGCGTAGCCGGGAAATGGCTTGCCCGGGCCACAGTAGGCGCAGTCGGAATCCGGGCTCACGTTGAGTTCGCGAAACTGCATGTTCAACGCGTCGAAGCACAACAGTCGGCCGACGAGCGTGCGGCCGACGCCGAGTACGAGTTTGAGTGCTTCCGTTGCCTCCAGCAGGCCCACGGTGCCGGGTACCACGCCCAGTACGCCCGCCTCGTTGCAGGACGGCGCGAGTTCCGGCGGCGGCGGGGCAGGGTACAGGCAGCGATAACAGGGACCGCGCTCGGGGGCCGTCGGCCAGAACACGCTGATTTGCGCGTCGAATCGGAAGATGGAACCGTGTACGCACGGCAGCCCGAGATGCACGCAGGCATCGTTCACCAGGTAATGGGTCGCGAAGTTGTCGGACCCGTCGATAATCACGTCGTACGCCGAAAACACGCTTTCCACATTATCCGGCGACAGGCGCAGCCGATGCGTCTCGACCTCGACCGTCGGATTCAGCGCCCGGATCGCGCGCGCGGCGGACTCGACCTTCGGCTCGCCGACGCGGTCGTCGGTGTGGATCACCTGGCGATTCAGGTTGCTGCGATCGACGGCGTCGTGATCCACGATCCCGATCGTGCCGACGCCGGCGGCGGCAAGATAGAGGCCGGCCGGTGCGCCGAGGCCGCCCGCGCCGATCAGCAGCACCCGCGCATCCAGCAGTTTTTGCTGCCCGGCTTCACCGACCTCGGGCAGGATCACCTGGCGCGCGTACCGTGTCCTGGCGTCGGCGCTCAGGACTTTCGGCATGTTGAACGGGAGCCCGGTGTCCTTCCACCGGTTGAAGCCGCCGGCCACCGAGCGCACGTCGCGGTAGCCGAGCTGGCGCAAACTGTCGGCCGCGAACAGCGAGCGTACGCCGCTCCCGCACATCAACAGGATCGGGCGTTCGGGATCGGGGGCGATGTCTTCAATCCGCAGCTCGAGGAAACCCCGACCGGCCACGACGGCGCCCTCGGCCACGCCCTGAGCCGTTTCGTCGGGCTCGCGCACGTCCACCAATACGGCGCCTTTTTGCTGAAGCGCGCGCGCCTCGGCCGGCGCAACCTCCGGGATTTCCGCCCGCAGCGTCTCAAGCCGACGATCCTTCGCTTTCACTGCGTCCTCATTGTCATGATGAACTGCCTATCCGCCCGCGACCGACGGAACTATCATGAGGACGTCGCCGGCCGCCAGCGGCGTGTCCAGTCCCTGCAGACGGCGGACGTCATCGTTGTGCACGAACAGGTTCACGAACGGGCGCAGTTTACCGTCGCGGGTCATCACATGCTGCAACAGCGAATCGTAGCGTTCGCCCGCCGCGGCCAGGGCAGCACGGACGGTGGCGGCTTCTACCGCCAGAGTTTCCGCGCCGTCGGTGTGCATGCGCAGCGCGGCCGGTATCAACAGCGTCACCTGCGTTGCGGTGTTCATGGTCTGATCAGGTTATCACACAGCTTCTGCGGCGGATCAGCCGCCGGCGCGAGTGACCACATCGACAATCGCATCATCGGCCCGCATCGCCGCGACGACCACGCGGTCGTAACGATCGCTCAGATCCAGCGCGATCTTCGCCGCCTCGCGGGCCGCCGCGCGGGGCGGCGCGTCGTCGGCCATGTTGATGATCGGCACCACGCGCGCATCGCGCGCGTCGCGCAACAGCCCATCGCCGGACGCAATCAGTCGCGCGATGTGCAGCGGGGTCAGCTGCTCGTCGGCGGCAGCGCCCGTCACCGCCGAGACCAACTCCGGTCGATGCGCGCAGCGGGCGGACAGCGGCCTGCCGATCGCGCGCGCGGACACCAGCGCGAGGATCGTCGTGGTGCCGTCAACCAGGCTGGGTTCGTGCTCGGCGGGCGCCTTGATGAGGCGCATGCGCGCGCCATCGGCTTTTACCAGCGTCAGGTCAAAGCCCCCTTCGGCGTGGCAGCGGGCGATCTGTGCTGAAGACAGGCCGGCGCAGCGGCCGGGTTTTTCCGACGGGCACGCAAATGCGATCTTCGCGTGATGCGGGGCGGCGGCCAGCACTTCGTCGACGATAGTATCCGGCTCGCTCACGAGCGGGTGCGCGGGCAGGTCCGCCGGGAACGCGAGAGTAAATACGGTGGACGTCGACGCGGCGCGACCCGGCCAGGCGCCTAACAGTCGGTACAGCGTCGTCTTCTTGCCGCCTGCGCCCACTGCGCAAACGATGCCGCCGCGCACGCACAATGCGTCCAGTAGTTCGCTGTTTCTCACGAGGTCACCTCGCAAGCAGTGACCGCGAGTATGCCCGGCAGAAAACCGCGCAGTAGCCGCCAGTGGTCGCCACCGTCCGTGCTTGCGAACAAGTGGCCGCTCGAAGTGCCGAAGTAAAATCCGGCGGGCTTCAGACCGTCGCTGTCGAGGCCGTCGCGCAGAATCGTTACGTAGGCGTCGTCCTGCGGCAGCCCGGCAGTCAACGCGACCCAGCTTCGGCCGCCGTCGCGCGAGCGGTATACGCGAATCCGCCCGTCCACGGTCGCGCGGAACTGGCTGTTGCTTTCGGGAATCACCAGCACGACATCGGGATCGGCGGGATCGGTGGCGAGCGCATAGCCGAAGTCGCTCGGCAGCCCCGCGGTAATGTCGCGCCAATGCCCGCCGCCGTCGTCGCTGCGGTAGGTGCCGCAGTGGCTTTGCTGGTACAGCCGCTTTGAATCCCGCGGGTGCAGAAGAATCCGGTGGACGCAATGGCCACTCACCGGCTCCGCGTCCGGCAGGTAAGGCGCGCGGATGCCGGAGTTGATCGGCTCAAAGGTCTTGCCTGCATCAAGTGAGCGGTAGACGCCGCCGGCCGACAGCGCCGCGAACAGGCGCCGCCGATCCCGCGCATCGACCTGGATCGAGTGGACTGCGAGCCCGCCTTTCGCCGGCGACCACGACGGGCGCGTCCTGTGTTCGTTGAAGGCGGTGAGGGGTTGCCAGCTCTCGCCGCAATCGCGGCTGACGAACAACCCGGCCGGCTCGATGCCGGCATAAATCGTGTCCGGCTCGTCGTCCGCGCCCGGTGCGATGCTCCACAACCGCATGATGCTGTCCGGTCCTTCGTCTTCGTGGTGACGCGGAAGGCCGCGCAGCGCGTGCCAGTTGCGACCGCCATCCTCGCTGCGGTAGACGTGCTTGCCCCAGACCGGGTGCTCTGCCACGGCGTAGGCAAAATCGTGCCGCCGCCGATCGATGAACGCACGCTGGATTTCGTAGCCGGCCAGACACGGGCCTTCCATACGCCAATGCTCGCGCGCGGCGTCGGAGCGGGCGATGAACAGGCCTTTGCGCGTGCCGATCAACAACGCAACGCCGCCGGATGTATCGGCGTCGGTCACTGGCGGGCTTTGAACCGTCTTCCCTGCATGTGATCTATCATAGCTCAGGGCCGCAAATTCACAGCGCCGTTAGGCGCGCCACCCCGCATCCCAAGCTTCTCCCCCGAGAGGGGAGAAGGAGTTGGTAGTACACTACGAGTGCCGCAACATTCCGGATTTCGCCGCACTTACCTCGACCGCGGTACCCGGAAACAGACAGGAATACCGATTCCACTGCGCTTATGGAGACACGGGACACACTCGGACGACAACTCGGCGACTTGCGCATTTCCGTCACGGACCGCTGCAACTTTCGTTGTACCTACTGTATGCCGAAAGAGCGGTTCGGCGCGGAGTACGCGTTTCTGCCCCGTTCCGAGATACTCACGTTCGAGGAAATCGCCCGACTCGCGACCGCTTTTGCGCAGCTCGGCGTCACCAAGCTGCGGCTCACCGGCGGCGAACCGCTGGTGCGCCACGACATCGAGAAGCTGGTCGAAAGCCTGGCGGTTATTCCCGGCATTACCGACCTCAGCCTGACCACCAACGGCTCGCTGCTGACGCGGGACAAGGCGCGGCGGCTGGCGGATGCCGGCCTGAAGCGCATTACCATCAGCCTCGACGCGCTGGACGATGCGACCTTCCGGGCGATCAACGGCGTGGGGTTCCCGGTTGAACGCGTGCTCGCCGCGATCGACAACGCCGATGCGGCGGGGCTTCACCCGGTCAAGATCAACATGGTGGTCAAGCGCGGCACCAACGACCAGTGCATCGAAGCAATGGCCGAGCACTTCCGGGGCAGCGGCCACGTACTGCGGTTTATCGAATACATGGACGTCGGCAACTCCAACGGCTGGCGCCTGGATGAGGTCGTTGCGGCCGCCGAAATCATTCGCCGCATCGACGCGCGCTGGCGGCTCGACCGCGTTGCGCCGAATTATCCCGGCGAGGCCGCCAACCGCTGGCGCTACCGCGACGGCAAGGGCGAAATCGGCGTCATCGCGTCGGTGACCGATCCCTTCTGTCGCGGCTGCACACGCGCGCGCCTGTCGGCGGATGGGGTTCTCTACACTTGCCTGTTCGCCGCTGCCGGCACGAGTCTCAGGGACCTGCTGCGCGCCGGCGCAAGCGATGCGGACATCCGCGACGCGATCGCTGGCGTGTGGGGCCTGCGCCGCGACCGCTACTCGGAACTGCGCAGCCGGGCGACGGCAGGCAGTCAGCCGAAAAAAATCGAGATGTCTTATATTGGAGGTTGACGCATGAGCGCGGACGGCGCTTCGGACCGGCAAATCGGGGTAGAGTGTTACGGCGTCCTGCAGCAGGTGTGCGGCGGCCGGGAGCGGCGGGTGTCCGTGGCCGGGTTACCGGCCACGGTGGCCGACGTCCTGGAAGGGCTGGCGCGGGACGTGCCCGATGCGCGCCGCTATCTCCAACACACCGCGTGCGCGATCGGCGATCGCATCGTGCAGCGCGACGCGCGCCTCGAGGCCGGCGACACGCTGGTGCTGCTGCCGCCGGTGAGCGGCGGTTGACGTTACGCCGGAACGACGAGGACAACATGCTGCAACACGTGACCGATCAGTCCCTGGAACTGGATCCGCTGCTGACGCAGACCGAATCGGAGGAATGCGGCGCGCTGGTCGTCTTCGGCGGCACGGTGCGCCTGTATAACGACGGCCGCAAGGTGACGGACATCAACTACTCCGTCTACGCGCCGCTCGCGGAAAAAATGCTGTCCGAAATCGAGCAGGAAACGCTGCGGCGCTTCGATATCGTGCGCTGCGAAATCCGTCATCGCGTTGGTGACCTGGAAATCGGCGACCTGAGCGTCGTCGTGGTCGTCCGGGCCGCGCATCGCGCAGCCGCCTTCGAAGCCGCCCGCTATGCAATCGATACCGTCAAGCACCAGGTGCCGATCTGGAAATACGAGGTTTACGCCGACGGCAGCAGCGCCTATGTAAAAGGCTGCCCCCTGCACAATGAAAATGAAACCGAAACCGGACAAGAGGCCGCCGCAGAATGAATGACGTTGCCAGCGAACCGGAAAGTGAAGTGGCGACGCGTGATGCCGGCATGAAGGACGTCAGTCGCAAGCCGGAGACGCTGCGCACTGCGCGGGCCGAGGCTACGATCACGATGCCGCCGTTCTGCCTGCCGCTGCTGCGCGAGGCGCGCACCGAGAAGGGCGACGCACTGGCGGCGGCGCAGGTCGCCGCGGTCATGGCGGTCAAGCGGACCTGGGAGCTGATCCCGCTGTGCCATCCGCTGCCGATTCAGAACGCGAAAGTCAGCTTTGAGCTGGGCGAGGATCGCGTGCGCACCGAGGTCCAGGTGCAGGCGATCGCCAACACGGGTGTTGAAATGGAGGCGCTTACCGGCGCGAGTGTCGCCGCGCTGACGTTGTACGACATGCTCAAGCCGCACGCGGGTACCGATCTCGTGATCGGCGATATTCGATTGATCGAAAAGCGCGGCGGCAAATCGCACTACCGCCGGCGGATCGATCCGCCGGTGCGCGGCGCGGTGATCGTGCTGTCGGATACCGTTGCCGCCGGCCGCGCCCAGGACCGCGCGGGTGCCGCGGTGCATGCACAGCTCGATGCGGCGGGCGTCGAGTGTGCGGACGTCGAAGTCATCGCCGATGAACCGGCGGAACTGGCGGCGCGCATTCGCCACTGGGTCGACCAGGATGTCGCGTTGATCGCGACCGTCGGCGGTACCGGCGTCGGCCCGCGTGATCGGACAATCGAAACGGTGCGCCCGATGCTGGACCTCGAAATTCCCGGCATCATGGAAGCGGCTCGCGCGCACGGCCAGCGGCGGATGCCGTACGCAATGCTGTCGCGCGGCGTCGCCGGTTTGATCGGCAAAACGCTGGTCGTCACGTTGCCGGGCAGTACCGGTGGCGCCACTGAATACATGGATGCGCTGATGGCTGGTATTTTGCATGCCTTCCAGGTCGTGCGCGGCGCGTCCCACAAGCACGGCTACGGCGGCTAATATCTACAGATCCACTTCGATACTGGCGAGAAACGTTCGCGGCTTCCCGTAGTACGCGGTATTCGCGCCGGGGCTGCCGACGATGTTGCCGTCGGCGATCGCCGAGTAGTAATGCCTGTCGCTGACGTTGACCACCCGCGCACGCACCACCAGTGCCTGACCAAAGAACGGCGTGACGTAGCGGACGCCGAGATCGAGCGTGCTGTAACCGGGCGCGAAACTGTTGTTCGTGTTGGTCGCCGCCCGGCGGCTTTCAAAATGCACGCTGCCGGTGAACGCCACGCCGCCGAGGAAGCGGGGGTGCCAGTCCAGCGAGATATCGCTTTTCAAGTGCGGCACGCCAACGACGAGCTTGTGATCTGTACCGGGTATCCGGGAGCCGTCGACACGCGCATCGATATAGGTGACCCCGCCGAGGATGCTGAGCTGGTGCGGCATCAGGTCGCCTTGCGCAAAGAACTCGACGCCGCGGTTGCGCTGGGTTCCGATCACCGCGAACACGTTGCTGCTCGTGATGGTCTGGGCGATCGGCCGGGTCATCCGGAAGGCGTCCGCGGTCAATAACAGCCGGTCGCTCACCGCGTACTTGGCGCCCACCTCGTATTGCTTGTCGTGATACACCCCGAGCGTTTCGCGCGCGTTGACGGTTCCCGTGGGTGCGCGGTCACCCGGTTCCACGCTGTGAGCCCAATTGGCGTAAGCGGTCAGCGCGGCGGTGGGCGTGTAAATCATGCTGACTGTCGGGCTGATGGCGTGGTGGAGGATGTCGGAACTGGTCGTGTCGCCGTTTTTGTCGAAACTTTTCGCCCGCAGAAACGAGGAACTGATTACCGCCTGCACCGCCCATTGGCGGGTGAAATGCATCGTATCGCCGACGACCAGCGCCTGCTCCGCCAGCGTTCCACAACGGTAGAGGCCGCCGTTGCCGGGCTTGGGACGGGTAACGAATACCGGCGGGTGCGCCAGGTTGCCACGGCCCAGCACAACCGAGGTCGATTTGCGCGGACAGTTGCGGTGATCGGAAAAGCCGTTGGTGCCGATCGACAAATCGTTTTCGGTGCCCAGCCATCTGACATGGCCGTTGACTTGCACCAGGTTGCTGGCGATCGTGTAGCGGGGAATGGAATTGAAATTCTTGATCACGATGTAATCACCGCGATCGTTGGTGAACCGGTTGGTAATGCCGCTGAGATGCCGGACTGCCTCTTCATACAAGCCGCCGACCTGAAAGGTCCAACCGTTGCTGAAATCATGCTTCACCCTGGCGAGCACCGTGTTGGTTCGCAGGTCCGTACCAGCGCCGGGTTGTCCGAGACCCGGGGTGACAGGATCGAGGGCCCCGGGCAGCCTGGTGCTGCCGCTGGTGCCGAAGTAGACGACGCTGCCGGGCAGGCCGGTGGCCCGGGTGTCGTAATGGAGGATATTGGTCTCGACGACGGTGCCGTCGCCGAGGTCGTAGTCCAGCGCGCCGCTGAACAGCGTCCGGTTGGCCTCGCTGCCGGGCGCGTAATCCGCCCCCTCGCCGTGGACGATGTTGAGCCGGTAGCCGAGGCGACCATTGGCGGGAGCGTGGCCGCCCACATCCACCTGTTCGGTGAAGATGCCGCGCGACGCGTAGCCTGCGACCAGGCGCACAAGCGACTGGCCGGGAGGACGCTTGAGCACGTAGTTGAAGACACCGGCCGGCGTCTCCGGGCCGTACAGCGACCCCGCTATGCCATTCAGAACCTCGATACCGGCCAGGCTTTCGGCCGCGTGCGCCGTGGTGCCGATAATGTTGAGGCCGTCCATGCGCGTATTCTGGTCGATCGTACTGACGAAGCCGCGCGATTGGGGCCGGGAGACTTCCAGGCCCTGCTGGTCGCGAATCACGACCGACGGCAGATTCCGCAACGCATCGTTGACGGTTCTGACCTGCTGGTTGAGCAACAACTGCCCGGGCAGCATGGTAATCGAAAGCGGCGCGTCCTTGATCGCGACGTTGCCCAGCGGGCCGACGTTGGCGCGCGTGGTGTCATAGTCGGGCCGCGTCTTGTAACCGGCTTCGGCAGTGACTTTCACCGTTCCGAGCTGCTGTACGTCGCAAGGGTCCGCCTGTTTCGCCGCCGTATCCTGGGCGTGCACCGTGGTGCTCAGCGCCAGCAGCAGTGCGCAAACAGGCACCGGCTACTGCTTTGCGTCCGGGTGAAACAGTTGCCGTCCGTCCAGCCGGTACGATGCAATCACGTGCTGACCGTGCGCCGACAGCAACCAGTCCATGAACTTGCGCGCCAGCGCGACCTTCGTTTCGGGACAGCGCGCCGGGTTCACGAGCATGACGCCGTACTGGTTGTAAAGCTGCGGACTGCCCTGCACAAGAATTTTCAGATCGCCCTTGTTTTTGAAGCTGATCCATGTCGCGCGGTCGGTCAGCGTATAGGCGTCCATTTCGCGGGCGGTGTTGAGCGTTGCACCCATGCCCGAGCCGGTTTCCTTGTACCATGCGTCGCGTGCCGACATCGGGGTGAGCCCTGCCGTCTTCCACAGCGCCAGTTCCCGGATATTGGTACCGCTGTCGTCCCCGCGCGACAGAAAGATGGCCTTGTCGTGGTAGATCTTCTTGAACGCCGCGGCCGGGTTGTTCATGCCGCCGATATGCGCCGGATCGGAAGAGGGCCCGACAATGACGAAGTCGTTGTACATCAAATCATGCCGATCGATCCCGAAGCCCGCGGCGACATACTTCAGTTCCGCTTGTTTCGCATGCACCAGCAGCGCGTCGGCATCGCACCGTTTCCCCATGTCCAGCGCGGCGCCGGTTCCCACCGCCACGACGCGGATATCGATGCCCAGGTCCTTCTCGATTTTCGGAAGGATGTAGCCGAACAGGCCGGAGTTCTGCGTGGAGGTCGTCGAGGCGACGATAATGAAGGGCTTGTCGCTCGCCCGGGCGGGCTGAGCGAACACGCTTGGCAGCAGGCAGACGACAACGATAGCGAGGGGTGCAGAAAATCTCTTCGAGTACGTCAAGCTTTCCTCCTACGCGAGCAGTTCTCCGGCCAGAAACGCTTGCGCTTCCGGGCTTGCGGGACGAATGAAAAAATCACGGGCAGCGGCATCTTCGAGCAATCGTCCGCGGTTCAGAAACAATACGCGCTCGCTCAGGCGACGCGCCTGCGCCAGATCGTGTGTTGTCATGATCACCGCGGTACCGCGAGTGCGCATCGTGTTGACCAGCGTTTCGAGGTCGAGAGTGGCGCGCGGGTCCAGGTTCGCCGATGGTTCGTCCAGCAGTACCACTTCCGGGCGCAGCGCCCATGCGCGCGCCAGTGCCAGCCGCTGCTGCTCGCCTCCGGACAGACGTGTCGCCGGTGCGTGCGCCAGGTGGGCCAGGTTCGTCACTTCCAGCGCCTCGCGCACCCGGTCGCGGCGTTCCGAGCGTGGCACGTGGCGGACAGCCAGCGGGTAGTACACGTTCGCGGCGACCGAACGGCGCAATACCACCGGATGCTGAAACACCATCGCATGTCGGGCGCGCGCCTGCGCCGGGCTCAAGCCGCGCCAGGAGATCCGACCGCTGGACGGCCGCAGGAGCCCGTGGCACAAGCGCAGCAGCAGGCTTTTGCCGGCGCCGTTGGGGCCCAGAATGACATTGAACGTGTCGGCCTGCACGGCGAACGACACCGCCGACAGCAACTCGCGACCGTCCGCGCGGTAGCACAGCCGGTCGACGGACAGCGGCAGGGTATGGGACGCGGACGCGCCCGCATGACCCGTCGGTGGCGATGGCGCATCCATGCGTGCCGCACCCGGCTTAACCGTAACGTCTGCTAGCCGCATCTCGCACCACCTGGGCCAGCAGGGTAATGCCCAGCGCCAGGACGATCAGAACAATACCCAGTGCCACTGCCAACGGTAAGTCGCCCCGCATCGATTCCAGCGCGATGGCCGTCGTCATCACGCGGGTGTAATGGTTGATATTGCCGCCAACGATAATTACGGTGCCGACCTCCGCGATCGCGCGGCCGAAACCGGCCAGCACGGCGGTGACCAGGCTGAAGCGGCCGTCCCACAACAGCGTAAACATGGTCCGCAAACGGCCGCTGCCGAGCGAGCGCAACTGCTCGTCGTACTTCTCGTGCAGGTCGGCCACCGTCTGGTAGGTCAGCGCGGCGATGATCGGCACGATCAGCACGCACTGGGCGATGACCATGGCGCTCGGCGTAAACAACAGCCCCAGCTCGCCGAACGGTCCCGATCGCGACAACAGCAGGTAGACCACCAGCCCCACGACGACGCCGGGCAAACCCATTGCCGCGTTCAATGCGGCGACTACCAGCCCCCGGCCGGGGAAACGCAGTACCGCGACGGCGGCGCCGAGCGGCAACGCGATGATGCAGCCGAACGCCAGCGCGACCAGGCTCACCTGAAACGAAAGCACGATAATGCCGAGCAGATCGTGGTTCAAGTGAAGAATCAGGTGAATTGCGGTGAGCACGGATGCTCCCAGGCCATCCATCTACTACCTCAATTGCACAAACGCGGTGACGGTGAACTAATGCGCGACTGCCGTAGCCCCGCTTTTCACCTGCGTGCCAAACCCGGTGCCACCGATCGGCTCGCCACCGGCGGTCACGCGAACGCCGCAATACTTGAGCCCCGGGATCTTCGCCTCCGGATCCAGCGTCGGGTTGGTCAGCAGGTTCGCCGCGGCTTCATAAAAACAGAAAGCCATGAACACGTTCCCTTTGCCGACTTTCGAGTCGGCGCGGACGTAGGCGCTAATCCGGTTGCGGCGCGTATCCAGTGTCACCAGCCCGCCCGGTTCGACGCCGAGCGCTTCGAGGTCCTCAGGACACATGTAGCACACCGGGTCCGGTTCGATGGCATCCAGCACGCGCGAGCGCCGCGTCATCGTGCCGGTGTGCCAGTGCTCCAGCATGCGCCCGGTGAGCAGCACAAACGGATACTCCGCGTCGGGGCGCTCGTCGGGTTCGACGATCTCGCAAGGCGCGAATAGGCCGCGCCCGCGCGGAAACGAATCGATGAACGTCACTGCGTCGCCGGGGTCGCCTTCGTTGCGGCACGGCCAGACGACCGCGTCCTCGCGCTCCAGCCGCTCCCATGTGATGCCCGCCATGTTGGCATTCGCCTGGCGGATTTCGGCAAACACGTCGGCCGCGCCGCTGTAATTCCAGTCGAGCCCGAGCCGGCGCGCGAGTTCCTGCTCGATCCACAGGTCCTGGCGGACCTCGCCCGGCGGATCGAGCGCCTGGCGCCCGATTTGTACCAGCCGGTCGGTATTCGTAAACGTGCCGGTCTTCTCGAAGTAGGTCGTCGCCGGCAGCACCACGTCGGCGTGGTACGCGGTTTCCGTCAGGAAAATATCCTGCACCACCAGGTGATCCAGCTGGGCCAGCCCCTCGCGCGCATGGTGTGCGTTGGGGTCCGACATGGCCGGATTTTCGCCCATGATGTACATGCCCCTGATCTTGCGGTCGTAGGCGGCGTCGATGATTTCCATCGACGTGAGACCTTTCACCGGGTCGAGCTTGCAGCTCCACAGTTCCTCGAACCGGCGCCGGGCGACGGGATCGTCCACGCTCTTGTAGTCCGGGAACGACGACGGCATCAGGCCCTGGTCGGACGCACCCTGCACGTTGTTCTGGCCGCGAATCGGGTGCAGGCCGGCGCCCGGCCGGCCCACCTGGCCGGTCAGCAGCGCGAGGGAAATCAGGCAGCGGACGTTATCAGTGCCGTGCTGGCTCTGCGACGAGCCCATGCCCCAGATAATCATCGACGCTCTCGACGTCGCGTAGGTTCGCGCCGCGAGTTTCAACGTTTCCGCCGGAATGCCGCAGATCGGCGCCATCGCCTCGGGGCTGTAGGCCCGAATGTGGCGCTTGAGGTCATCGAAGCCCTCGGTGCGCTCGCGGATGAACGGCTCGTTCGTCAGGCCTTCGTCGATGATCGTATAGATCATCGCGTTGAGCATGGCCACATCCGAATCCGGCCGGGATTGCATGTGAATGAATGCGCGCCGCGACAACTCCTGCAGGCGCGGATCGCCGATGATCAGCTTCAGACCGTTGCGGTCGACAGCATTCTTGATCCAGCTCGCCGCCACCGGATGATTGATCGACGGGTTGGCGCCGATCAGCAGCACGACGTCGGCTTTCATCACGTCGCGGACCGGGTTGGACACGGCGCCCGAGCCGAGGCATTGCAGCAGCGCCGCCACCGAGCCGGCATGGCACAGGCGCGTGCAGTGATCGACATTGTTGCTGCCGAAGCCGGTGCGTACCAGTTTCTGGAACAGGTAGGCTTCTTCGTTGCTGCCCTTCGCGCAGCCGAACCCGGCGAGCGCCTTGGGGCCGTACTCGTCGCGAATGCGCTTGAGGCCGGAACCCGCCAGGTCCAGCGCCTCGTCCCAACTCGCCTCGCGGAAATACCGCGACGGATCCGCCGGATCCACTTCGGCATCCGCCGACTTGGGCGGCGCATCCGCCCGTCGAATCAGCGGCCGCGTGAGGCGGTTTCCGTGCCTCCCGTAGTCGAAGCCGTAGCGGCCCTTGACGCACAGACGGCTCTCGTTCGCCGGGCCGTTACGCCCGTCGACCCGGACAATCTTGTTGTCCCGCGCGTGGTAGGCGACCTGGCAGCCGACGCCGCAGTAAGGACAAACCGACGCTGTTCCTTTCATCACCTTCACTCCCAATCCCGCGGGCCGACACCAGCGTTGGACAGCGCGCCGGTCGGGCAGGCCGCGACGCACTCGCCGCAGGCGACGCAGGTGCTTTCGCCCATGGGATCGTCAATGTCGAACATGATATGGGCGCTACTTCCGCGCGAGGCATAACCGATGACGTCGTTGCCCTGCACCTCGCGACAGGCGCGCACGCACAGGGTGCACTGGATGCAGGCGTCGAGATTCACGGCGATGGCCGGATGCGACAAATCCGGCGGCGGCTGGCTGCGGCCCTCGAAGCGCGGCTTGCGAACGTCGAGCTGCTGCGACCAGCGTGCCAGCCGCGAATCGGGAATGTAGGCGCGATTCTCCGGCACATCCGCGTTCAGCAGTTCCAGCACCATCTGCTGCGAATGCCGGGCGCGCTCGCTTTGGCTGCGCACTTTCATACCGGCCGCCGGCTTGCGAATACAGGACGGCTGAAGCAGCCGCTCGCCCTCGATTTCGACCATGCAGACGCGGCAATTGCCGTCGGCGCGCAGCCCGACCTGGTCGGGCTTGTAGCACAGGGCCGGAATTTCGACACCCTCGCGGCGCGCGGCTTCCCAGATCGTTTCGTCCGGATATGCCTCGACTTCGTGCCCGTCCAGACTGAAGCAGACTGTCTCGGTGGACACGTCCTGAGGTTGAGCCGCCATTACGACACCTCGTCCGGAAAATATTTCATCACGCAGCGCATCGCATTCGGCGCCGCCTGTCCGAGGCCGCAAATGGAGGCATCCATCATCACCCGGGAAAGGTCGTCAAGCAGCGCGCCATCCCACTGCCCGGCACCCATCAGTTCGGTTGCCTTGGCAGTGCCGACGCGGCACGGCGTACATCGGCCGCAGGATTCGTGCGAGAAGAAGCGCATCGCGTTGCGCGCCAGTTCGCGGGCCTTGTCGTGCTGGGAAAAAACGATGATTGCGGCGGAACCGATGAAGCAGTCGTAAGGTTGCAGCGTGTCGAAATCCAGCGGCACGTCCGCCATGGACGCCGGCAGGATGCCACCCGAAGCGCCGCCCGGGAAGTAGCCGTAGAGTTCGTGGCCGTCGGCCATGCCGCCGCAGTATTCGTCGATCAGCTCGCGCAGCGTGATGCCGGCCGGCGCAATATGGACGCCCGGCTTTTTGACGCGGCCGCTGACCGAGAACGTGCGCGGACCCTTGCGCCCATGCCGCCCCTGGGAGGCGAACCAGTCGCTGCCCTTTTCCAGGATGTCGCGCACCCAGTACATCGTTTCGATATTGTGCTCAAGCGTCGGCCGGCCGAACAGTCCGCTCTGCGCCACGTACGGCGGGCGCAGCCGCGGCATGGCGCGCTTGCCCTCGATCGATTCGATCATGGCGGATTCTTCGCCGGCGATGTATGCGCCGGCGCCGCGGCGCACGTGTATCGTCGGCAGCCGCGCCGGCGGATCGGCGCAAAGTGCGGCCAGTTCGCGTTCCAGCATCAGCCGGCAGGCCGGGTACTCGTCGCGGATGTAAAGATAGATTTCATCGCTGTCGATGGCCCACGCCGCGATCAGCGTGCCTTCGAGAAAGCGATGCGGGTCGCGCTCCAGGAAGTAACGGTCCTTGAACGTGCCGGGCTCACCCTCGTCGATGTTGATTGCCACCAGGCGCGGCGCCGGCTGTTTGCTGAGGATGTCCCACTTGCGCCCGGCCGGGAATCCCGCACCGCCCAATCCGCGCAGGTTCGAATCCTGCATCGCCTTGATGACCGAGTCGCGGTCCCGCCGGCCGTTGACGCACTCAAGCCAGGTGTCGTAACCGCCATCACGACGGTAGTCGGTATATGTCACCGGGCTCAGTTCTTCCGGCTGCGTCGCGCCGTCCGTGGCGGCGGCGACAACCGACTCGGTGGTCGCACGTGGCAGCGGGTGCCGGCCGCAGACCGCCACCGGTGCATCCTGGCAGCGTCCGACGCACGAAACGCGTTGAATGCGCACGTTTCCGCCCAGCTTTCCCTCAAGCGATCTGACAAGTTCATCTGCGCTGCACATTGCACAACTGATCGAATCGCACACGCGTACGGTCAATGCAGCGGGTTCGGCATCCGGATCCTTGACCACCTCGAAGTGGTGGTAAAACGAAGCGACCTCATGAACCTCGGTCATCGACAGCCGCAGTTCTTCGGCAAGCGCTACCAGGTGAGCGGCCCTGAGGCAGCCATAGCGATCGTTCAAACGGTGCAGGCATTCGAGCAGCAAGTCACGGCGTCGGGGCATGTCACCGAGCACCTCCTGCACCGCCTCGCGGGCGGCAGGCTCGACGAACCGACCCTTCGGTCGCGCTCGCTTGCGCTTGCGCCGGGGTTCGCCGTCGCGACGCGCTATGTCGGGATTTGCATTCACACTGGCCACCTTCGTGGTCTACACCTGGCGTAACACCTTGTCAACTTGAAAGTCTCTTTGCTGCGACACCAAGCCGGTGGGCTGGTGCAACATATTCGTCACAGTAGTGTTCCGTATCCGACACAGTGTTTGTACCAAGGTCGGCGTTGCGGTGGCGACCACGTCCGCAAGTTGTTGAATATCGGTAGATGACGAACTGGCATGGAAATTGCTTGGGAACATATTGGTTTTGAAAAAATTCGCATATGGCCTGAGCAACTTACTCCTGTTCGAGGCAAGGAGGTTTACCATGAACCAGTTTCCATCCCGGCATTGGTCGCTTGCATTGCTGAGCGCGGCGCTTCTCGCGTTCTGCGCGGGAGCGTACGCCGAGTCCGGCGAGTCTTTGCAGAAGATGTCGCAAGACCCTTCGCAATGGGTTATGCCCGGCGGTAATTATTCGGTTACCCGCCACAGCAAGCTCGACCAGATCAATACTTCGAACGTCAAGAACCTGAAAGTCGCCTGGACGATGTCCACCGGCACCCTGCGCGGTCAGGAAGGCCAGCCGCTGGTGGTTGGCGACATGATGTATTTCGAGAGCTCGTATCCGAATTACGTCTACGCGGTCGACCTCAACAACGTCGGCAGGATCGTGTGGAAGTTCAGTGTGGATCAGAACAGCTTCGCGCCGACGGTCGCGTGTTGCGACGTCGTCAACCGCGGCGTGGCGTACGGCGACGGCATGATCTTCGCCAACACGCTGGACGGGCGCATATTCGCGTTGAACGCCAAGACCGGCAAGGTCGTCTGGGACGCGCGCAATGCCAACCCGAAGATCGGCCAGACCATGACCATGGCGCCGCTCGTGATTCACGACGAGGTACTCACCGGCGTGTCCGGCGCCGAGTATGGAGTACGCGGCTATATCACCGCCTACAACATCCATACCGGTAAACGGATGTGGCGGGCCTACAGCGAAGGGCCCGACAAGGACATCATGGTCGACCCGAACAAGACCATCAACGGCGCTACCGGCAAGCCGGTTGGCAAGGATTCCAGCCTCAAGACCTGGAAGGGCGACCAGTGGAAACTGGGTGGTGGCACCACCTGGGGCTGGTATTCCTATGATCCGAAGCTGAATCTGGTCTACTACGGTACGGGCAATCCGGGTACCTGGAATCCGAGCGCCCGCCCCGGCGACAACAAGTGGTCGATGACGATCTTCGCGCGCAACCCGGATACCGGCATGGCGGCGTGGGCGTACCAGATGACGCCGCACGACGGCTGGGACTATGACGGCGTCAACGAGAGCATTCTCACCGAGACCAAAATCGACGGCAAGACCATTCCGACCCTGACGCACTTCGACCGTAACGGCTTTGCGTACGTACTGGACCGCCGCAATGGCCACGTGCTGCGGGCGCACAAGTACATCCCGAACCTGAACTGGGCCAGGAAGGTCGACCTCAGCACCGGCCGGCCGATCGTCAATCCGGACAAGATGACCAAGGCGGGTCTCAACGTCAAGCACATCTGCCCCGGATCGCAGGGCGGCAAGGATCAGCAGCCCGCGTCGTACGATCCGGACACCGGGATGTTCATCGTGCCGACCAACAACATCTGCGAGGACTACCAGGCCTTCAATGCCAAGTACAAGGCCGGTTTCCCGTATGTTGGCGCCATCGTGCGCATGTATCGGTACAAGAACGGCGATGTCGGCGGACGCCTGATTTCGTTCAACCCTGTGAGCGGCAAGACCAACTGGTTTATCAACGACCTGTATCAGGACTGGAGCGGCGTGCTGACCACCGACGGCGGCATCTCGTTCTACGGCACCTATACCGGCTGGTTGCGCGCGGTCGATACCAAGACCGGCGACATCCTGTGGCAGATGAAAATGCCGTCCGGCGTGGTCGGGAACCCGATCGCCTACAAGCATGACGGTCATGAGTACATCGCGGTCCTCACCGGCGTAGGCGGCTGGGGTGCCATCGGCATCACCAATAACCTCACGAAGTCGACTGCCGGGCTGGGCGCCGTCAATGCCACTGCATCGCTGCCCGACTTCACCAACCTCGGAGGCACGCTGATGGTCTTCTCTCTTGACGGCAACAATGCAATACAAGACAAGACCATGCCGCAGCAAAAGATCGACGGCGCGTTGCCGTCGGCACACTGAGTCCGGGCGGGGAGTACGAGTATCGTCATGAAATACCGCTGGTCAATCGTTGCAACGGCCGCGGTGGTCCTTCTCGCGGGCGCCATTGGCGCCCGCGCGGAGGGCACGCTGCGGGTTTGTTCTGATCCTGCCTATCTGCCTTACTCGAACCGGGCAGGAGAGGGCTTTGAAAACGCGGTCGCCAGGATTGTGGCCCACGCCCTTCACAAGAAGCTCAAGTACGTCTGGTACGACACCCGTGCCAAAGGGGGCTTCTCCACGTTCCTGGGAACGACCCTCGACAAGGGCAAATGCGACGTGGTGATGAGCCTTCCCTATGGCAGCCGCCAGGCCCAGACGACCAATCCGTACTACGTGTCGTCCTACGTCTTCATTTTCAAGAAGTCGAAGGATTACGACATCAAGAGTCTGGACTCCCCGATCCTGCACAAGCTGAAGATCGGCTTCGAGTCGAACACGCCGCCCCAGATGGGTCTTCAGTTACGCGGCATGGTGCAGGCGGCCAAGGCCTACGACGTGGCGAGCACGCCCAACGAATCGCCGCGCACGATCCTGCAACAGGTCGAGAACGGAAAGGTTGATGTGATGATCACGTGGGAACCCGCGATTGGCGCGTTCCTGAAGGACTATCCGGACCTCAAGGTCGTCTTCATACCCAACGAACGCGACATGGGGCCACCGGAGCAGTATACGTTCCCGATGTCCATGGCCGTGCGTGTGGGCGACGACAAGCTGATGAATCAGCTCAACGAAGTAATCAAGGCGCACCAGTCGGAGTTGACCCGGATTTTGCTCCAGCACGGCGTTCGCTATTACGGGTCGACATCCCACAGCCCCAGCCCCCGCATGTGAGCGCGGGCGCGCGGCGGTGGTGAAGTAACTGGCAGTCAACCATCAGGAGTCTTTTAGTATGGGCAAGAAGGGTTCGGCGACGATCATGGGCGGCTTGGCGAGCCTGGCTTGTGCCGCTGTAGCAATGATGTTGATCGTTGCGCCGGCATCCGGCGCTCCCGTGGAAGGGGCTGCGTCGGGTTCTTCGGCCGGTACCGCGAACGAGCCGGCCGGGCTCAAGTATGCCAAGGAGAGTGATTGCTTCGCGTGCCACGCCATCGATCACAAGGTCGTCGGCCCCGCCTACGATGCTGTGGCCAAGCGTTATGCAGGGCAGGGCGACGCCGTCATCGACAAGCTGGTCCAGAAAGTGATCAAGGGCGGTTCGGGCAATTGGGGCAGCATCCCGATGACGCCTCACCCGAACCTTCCCCCGGCGAGGGTTCGCACCATCGTCGAGTGGATTCTTTCCCTGAACCCGGCGGCGTCGGGCACCAAGAATCCAAAGCGTGCATCGACCGGCAAGACCTATACGTACAGAACGCCGGCCGGCAAGACGGTCAGCCTGGACTTTCCCGTGTTCCTGTCAGGACAGCAGAAGAAGGTGACCCACGCGGTATTCATGGGTTATGCGCGTTTCAACTCTACGTGCAACAGATGTCATGGCGACGATGCGGTGGGCGGCGCATATGCGGCGCCCGACCTGCGACACTCGCTTGCCGGCGGGATGACCTGGCAGCAGTTTCTGTCCACGGTCATGGCGGGTCGCGAGGCGAAAGGCATGCCGTCATGGGCAGGATTTTATTCTCAGGAGGAGGTCCGCAACATTTATGAATACGTCAAGGCCCGGTCGGTCGGATTGGTCGCGCCAGGTCGGCCACCGTCCGCACAGGACTGACAACCGTACGAGACTGACAAAGGACAAACGGAGATGAAGACACAAGCAGCAGTTGCATGGGAAGCGGCTCAGCCGCTCACGATCGAGGAGGTCGACCTGGAGGGTCCCAAGGCGGGTGAAGTCCTCGTACACATCGTCGCGACCGGGGTTTGCCACACCGACGCCTACACGCTTTCCGGCGCCGATCCCGAGGGCCTGTTCCCGGTGATCCTGGGCCACGAAGGCGGCGCGATTGTCGAGGAAGTCGGCGCCGGCGTCACTACGGTCAAACCGGGCGATCACGTGATCCCGCTGTACACGCCCGAATGCGGCGAGTGCGAGTTCTGCACGTCGGGGCTGACGAATCTGTGCGGGAAGATCCGCGCGACGCAGGGCCAGGGGCTGATGCCGGACGGTACCTCGCGCTTTTCCTACAAGGGTAAAAAGCTGCACCACTACATGGGTACCAGCACGTTTTCCGAATACACGGTGCTACCGGAAATTTCGGTTGCCAAGATTAATCCCAAGGCGCCGCTGGACAAGGTTTGCCTGCTGGGCTGCGGTATTACCACCGGTGTCGGCGCGGTGCTCAACGTGGCGAAGGTCCGGCCAGGCTCCAGCGTTGCCGTGTTCGGCCTGGGCGCGATCGGTCTTGCGGTGGTGCAGGGTGCGGTGATGGCCAAGGCCGATCGCATCATCGCGATCGACATCAATCCGGACAAGTGGCCATTGGCCGAAGCGATGGGCGCGACGGATTTCGTCAATCCCAAGGACCACGCCGGGCCGATCCAGGATGTCATCGTGGAGATGACCAAGGGCGGCGTCGATTACTCATTCGAATGCATCGGCAACGTCAACGTGATGCGCGCCGCGCTCGAGTGCTGCCACAAGGGCTGGGGCGAGTCGACCATCATCGGCGTGGCTGCCGCCGGCCAGGAAATCAGCACGCGGCCTTTCCAGCTCGTCACCGGACGAGTGTGGCGCGGCGCCGCGTTCGGCGGCGTCAAGGGCCGTTCGCAACTGCCCGGCTACGTTGACCAGTACATGAAAGGCGACCTGAAGGTAGACGAGTTCGTGTCCAGGGATCTGCCGCACGATCGGATCAACGAGGCCTTCGAGTTGCTGCACCAGGGCAAGGTGATCCGCAGCGTTCTGCATTACGGCGACTTCAAGGCGTAATCGGGCTCCATTCCATTCAGGAGGATTTGAAAATGGCAAGAGTATCCATCCATCCATTGGTCGACAACGGCGTCGAGGTGAAGGGCCAGGCAGGCTTTTCCGGCGGCACGCTGGTGTGCAAGTGCAGCAGCGACCCGGTCGAGGTCAAAGTCGACAACGCATACCAGTTCAACCACCTGTGCGGCTGCACGCAGTGCTGGAAGCCGGCAGGGGCCCATTTCTCGATGCTGGCCGCGGTGCCGCGGGACAAGGTCAAGGTAGTCAGCCACGAGGAGAAGCTCGAGGTTGTCGACCCGAGCAAAATATTGCACCGCTACGCCTGCAAGGAATGCGGCACGCATATGTATGGCGTCATCGACGACCCCGATCACGTTTTCCACGGCTTTGCCTTCATTCATCCCGAGCTGTCGAAGGAGTCCGGCTACGAGCCGCCGACGTTCGGGGCGTTCGTCTCCTCGGCGATCGAGGGCGGCGTGGCGCCCGGCGATATGGCCTGGGTACGCGATCGCCTGCGCGAGTTGAATATCGAGCCTTACGACTGCTATTCCCCGGAGCTGATGGATATCGTCGCCAGCCACGCGGCGAAGAAGTCGGGCGTACTGCAAGCGTAGGCGACCCTGCGAGTGCCGCCGCGCCAGGTGCGACGGCACTCGCACTGCTTGCCTGCATTGATGGGTCAGCGGAGACAGAAAATGCAACATTCAACAGCGAAGAGGCGCGATTCGGTTCGCGCGCAAACTGTATGCTGGGCGCCGTTTTTGATTGCCCTCGCGGTCGCCATATGCCCGGCCGGCGCCAGCGCCGCGTCATTCACCGGAGACGGCTGGAAGGTGGATCTGAGCGGCTATGCCAACGCTTTCTACACCACCGCAAGCTGTCCTGACGGCAACGCGGTCGGCGGCAGCGCCCTGGCTGACATGGCGCTCGGCTGCGGGGGCCAGGAGAACCGTACGACGATCGGCAACGGACTGCTGCCGAATGCGCTGATCACCAAGTTCAGTACCACGCAAGAAGGCATCGACGTCAACGCGCAAATCAGCATCATGGAATCCATCGCCACCTCGGATGCGTTGTCGGCAAACAGCGGTCTCGACGTGCGCCAAGCCTATTTCACCGTCGGGACGCCCGATTTCGGCACGTTCAAGCTCGGTCGCGACTACGGAATCTTCGGATCCAACGCGATCCTCAGCGACATGACCCTGCTCGGCGTCGGCGCCCCGGTGCAGGCCACCCAGCGCGGGCGCGTGACGCTGGGCCACATCGGCGCGGGCTATACCTATCTCGGCAGCTACGGGCAGATCGTCTACACGACGCCGGGCACGTCGGGCTTGTCGTTCACGGGTGGTGTGTTCAGCCCGGTCGACAGTGGCGCCTACGCCTCACGCAGCGATCCGCAAATCCAGGCGCAAATCTCGTATAGCAGCGGCGCCTTCAAGTTCTGGATCGGGGCGAAGCAGCAAAAATTCTATCCGGCGAGCGCCTCCGGCGCCGCGTCGAGCAGCTTCGATCTGCATGCGGAAGAAATCGGTCTGAAATTCACCGCCGGGCTCTTCAGCCTGCTCGCCAACGTTCAGGCCGGCCGCGGCATCGGCATCCTTACCGACGCGGACCAGGGCGATGTGAAAGGCATCAACTATCTATTGCAGGGCACCTGGCAGGTTTCCCCGAAATTCAAGCTCGGCTTGAGCGGCGGTGAAAGCCGCAACCGCGACGACAGTGCCGCCGCCGGACATTTCAGGTACAACACCAATATCACCGGGGGTGGCTATTACTCGCTGACGAAGAGTGTGACGCTGGTTGTCGAGCTCAGCCGTACCCGCTCCGAGGACTACCTCGGTAATAGCGCGGGCATGAACGGCATCGCCCTCGGCGGCATCATGTTCTTCTGATTCGGCCGATGCTCAGCGGACGGCGCAACAGCCCGAATATAATCAGTTGTGCGAGCGCGGGTGCGGCGTGATGCCGTGCCGGTGGAACTTGCGGTAGAGGGTGTTGCGACTGATCCCCAACGCCTGCGCCGCGTGGCTGACATTCCAGTCATGCTGTTCCATGATTCGCGTCAGTGTTTCCCGCTCGGCTCTCTCAAGCGTCGCGGTGGGCGATTCAGGTGTCGTTTGCTTCGCGGCTTCGGCCGGCGGCGCCGCAGAGAGGCCCCCCGGATCCACGACCTCCTGCGGCAGATTCACGAGCCGAATGATGCGGTCGTCGCAAAGGGCGGCGGCAGTACGCAGCGCGTTGCGCAACTGCCGGATGTTGCCCGGCCAGCGAAATTCGAGCAACCGGTCGAGCGCATCCGCGGCAACGTGCACCGGTTCCCCGTCGCCGCATTCCTCGAGCAGCAGTTCCCGGATCAAGTCGCGCTTGTCCTCGCGATCCCTGAGCGCCGGCAGTTCCAGCGTCGTCCCCGCGAGCCGGTAGTAGAGGTCTTCGCGAAACTGTTGTGTCGCAATCATCTGGCGCAAATTCCGATGGGTGGCGCTGATCACGTGCAGATCTACCGGGATAGTCTGGTCGCTGCCGACCGGTGTCACCTCGCGGGCCTCAATCGTGTGCAGCAGACGCGCCTGCAGCATCAGGGGCATGTCGCCGATCTCGTCGAGAAACAACGTGCCCCCGCTCGATTGCAGAATTCTGCCGGTACGGCCTTCGCGCGAAGCCCCGGTGAAAGCTCCGGCGTTGTAGCCGAACAGCTCGCTCTCGATCAGGCTTTCCGGTATTGCCGCACAATTGACTGCAACGAACGGGCGGTCGGCCCACAGGCTGCCGGCGTGCAGTGCGCGGGCGAAGACATCCTTGCCGGTGCCGGTTTCGCCTTGCAGCAGGATCGGCACCTGTTTGGTGAACAACTGGTGCCCGGCCGCGAGGTTGCGGCGCATCCGTGGATCGCTGGTGACGTGCCCCGGCATGGCCTCACCGGTCCGCGCGGTGGGCGGCGTTGCGGCGTCCGGCGGGTTGGCCGGCAGGTGACGAATTTGAGGCGCGCGCACCAATGCATAAAACCGTCGACCGCGCACGCGATCCTGAATGGGCCAGATCGTACCGGCAGCATGTGCCGCGCGCTGGTGCATGGCGTCTGCTGCGAAGCGGAACAGTTCGGCGACAGGGTGGCCGACCAGCTGTGCGCGCGAACTCAGGCCGAGTTGCAGCAGCGCGCTCTCATTCACCGCCAGCACCAGCCCCTCGCCATCCACGGCGATCAGCGCCTCATGCAGCAGGCCTACGAACTCCGGCCGGCTGTGGAAGCGGAGAATCCACGCGTGGGGAAATTCGGCAAGAAACTGGCAGCGCGAAATCAGGCTGGCCGACATGCTGACCAGAGCCACGGTATGTTGCTGAATCTCGCGCGTATCGGTGCTGTTTGCCGACGAGGCGTCGAGTACGCCGAGGAGCTTGCCGTGCGGGTCCAGGATCGGGGCGCTGGAGCAGGACAGGCGGATGTTGTAGTCGCGGAAGTGCTCGTCGCGGTGGACCATGATCGCGCCGCCTTCGGCGAGACAGGTGCCTATCCCGTTGGTGCCTTCGCTGCGTTCGTCCCAGCGTGCTCCCAGCCACAGCCCGGCGCGCTGGAATTCGCGCTTGAGCGTCGGGTCCAGAACCGTGTTGAGGATCGTGCCTTCGGAGTTCGAGAGGATTACCGCGTAGCCGGTGCCGGCGATGAGTTCGTACAGATTCTCCATCTCGTAGCGCGCGATGTTGAGGAACCCGCCCAGTTCCTGCTGACGTTCGCGCAGCCCGTGAGCCGGCAACACCAGCGTGTCGCGCCGGCTTTGCGGGCGAATCCCGAACTCCCTGATACAGCGCTTCCAGGAGCGCCTGATGTGTGGCGCCAGCACGTCGATGCCGCGCCTTTCCTTGACCTCACGCAGAATCTGCGACGCGTGAGATGTCGCGAGCGTGGAATCCATCATCCAGCCCCTCCGCATTTCCATCCGGCGCAAGCCGGAACCCTAGTATCTCCCCGTGGAACGCAGGACGCAATTCGGGCCGGTTCAGAGGCGGGGAGACCCTGCCGGGCAACGCCCTTGACGATCGGATTGCACGAGTTTATGTTGATTCCGAAGGTATTCCACGCCGACTTTCCTGATCGCCCGCCTAACGGGAAGCGTTATCCGGGTCTCCCGGCTACGCGCCACATCCGGGACTACAGCCCGTCAACAAAAGGAGATTGTTAATGGCAGCAGGCCGCAGAATGCGGCTCGCGGGTTTCGCTGCAGCGTTCATTCTGCTCAGCCCGTGGGCGCTGGCCGGCACCGAACCGCCGGTGAATCTCGGCCAGATTGAAGTTACCGGTACACGATCGCCGCTCCCGGCGTTCGATACCCCCACGTCCGTTTCCATTCTGAGTGGCAACGACATCAGCTTCGGCCCGCCCGGTTTCAACCTGGCGCAGTCCCTCGCCCGCGTGCCCGGTCTGGTCGCGCAAAATCGCCAGAGCTACGCGCAGGATCTGCAGCTCTCGTCGCGCGGCTTCGGCGCGCGCGCCTCGTTCGGCGTGCGCGATATCCGGTTGCTGGTCGATGGCATTCCGGCATCGTCGCCGGCCGGCCAGGGCGAAACGGACACCTTCGACCTGGCGATTGCCGACCGCATCGAGGTTCTGCGCGGGCCGTTTTCGACCTTGTACGGCAACGCTTCCGGCGGCGTAATCCAGATATTCACCAAGGACGGGCCGCCGCGGCCGACGCTGAGCGCGACCCTGTTCACCGGTAGCTACGGCACGCGCGTCGAGCATCTCGAGGGCGGCGGTACCGATGGTGCGCTTAATTACATCGTCGATCTGGGACACTTCGGTACCGACGGATGGCGTCAGCACAGCGCCGCGCAACGCGACAATGCGCATGCCAAGCTCACTTACGAACTCGGCGAAAACTCGTCGCTGACGCTATTGATGAACGCCGAAAATCAGGCATACGCGCTCGACCCATCGAGCCTCAACCGCGCGCAGATCGAGCAGGATCCGCGCCAGGCGGTTGCGAATGTATTCAAGTTCAATTCCGGCGAGACCCATCGCGCCCGGCGCGGCGGCATCGTCTGGCGCCAGCAGTTCGATTCCCACGATCAGTTGTACGCGGTCGCCTGGCTTGGCAGCCGCCGCGTGGTTCAGTTCCTGCCGTTCGCCGGCAGCGGTGCGAATTCCGGCGGCGCGGTGGTTGACTTGCACGACCGGTCGGGCGGCGGCGACGTACACTGGACCCGCGATGGCGACGTCGGCGGGCATTCATACGCGGTCGTCTTCGGCGCGGATTATCAGCGCCTGCACGACGCGCGCAAAGGCTTCGTCAACGACAACGGCACGGAGGGCGCTTTGCGGCGCAACGAGGACGACGTTTCATCCGAGACCGGTGAATACGTGCAGGGTCATATCGAATTCGAGCCGTGGCGGTTGTTTGCCGGCGCACGCCACACGCGCGTCAGTTTCGACAGCGACGATCATTACATCAACCCGGTCAATCCCGATGACAGCGGCAGCCGCGACTTTACCCGTACCGATCCGGTAGCGGGTGTGGTTTACGAGGTCAACCCGTTGCTCAACGTGTACGCCAATTACGGCATCGGCTTTACGACGCCAACCTTCGACGAGCTGGCCTACAAGCCGAATGGCCAGACCGGCTTCAACCAGACGCTCGATCCCAGTACCAGCCGCAATTACGAGATCGGCGTGAAAGCGCGCCCGGCCGGCGACACCCGCTTGACGTTCGCCTTGTACAACATCGATACCGACGACGAAATCATCGTCGCTGCGTCCCTGAACGGTCGCACCAGCTACGAAAATGGCGGCAGCACCCGCCGCCGGGGCGCCGAACTGACGTTTGAGGCGCCGCTGGGCGGCGCCTTCGCGACCTATGTCGCTTACAGCTATCTCAACACCGTCTTTACCGGCGCACGACTGGACGGCAACGTGCTGCCGGGTGTGCCGCGGCAGACGATCTACGCCGAATTGAGCTGGCATTACGATCCACTGGACTTTGAAACGGCGATTAATGCGCAGTGGCGCGACAAGGTTTTCGCCGACAGCGCCAACAGCGTCGTCGCCGACAGCTACGCGGTGGTCAATCTGCGCGCGGGGTTCAGGCAGCAGGCGGGCTCCTGGCGTTTGTACGAGTATGGGAGCATCAACAACATCCTTGATCGACGCTACGTCGGCGCGGTGGTCGTCGAAAGCGGCAACGGCCGGTATTTCGAGCCGGCGCCGGGGCGGAATTACATGGTCGGTGTCAGCATCAGCTATATCTTCTAGGAGACGCGCGTGACACGAAAGCTGATTCAGACGTGTTGCGGCATTGCGGTGCTTGCGGTGGCGTCCGCCGCTTACGCGGATCCCGACGATGCCCCTCCGGTCGATCTCGGCGAAATCACCATTAACGGTACGCCGCTGCCGGTGCCGGGGCTGGGTCTGCCGCTCGACAAGGTGCCTGCCAGCGTCCAGACGCTGGGTGAGGCTGATATCGCCGATCAGGCAACGGCCAAGCTGACGGATTTGTTGCGGCGCAACTTCGGCAGTGTGAATGTCACCAACGGCCAGAACAATCCGTTTCAGCCGGACATCAGCTTTCGCGGCTTCGATGCCTCGCCGCTGCTCGGTACGCCGGAAGCGTTGTCGATTTACGTCGACGGCGTGCGCGTCAACGAGCCGTTCGGCGACGTGGTCAACTTCGACCTGATTCCGCTGCCGGCGATCAAGCGCATCACGCTGATCTCCGGCTCCAATCCGGTCTACGGCCTGAACACGCTCGGCGGCGCGCTGTCGTTCGAAACCAAGTCCGGCTTCGACGCGCCCGGCCTCGCCGGTTCGGCCTTCACCGGCTCTTTCAACACCCACAGCGCCACGCTGCAATACGGCGGCCATTCCGACCACAGCGGCTTCTACGTGGCCGCCGACCATTACGACAGCAACGGCTGGGCGGCGCACAATCCGAGTCGGGTCAACCAGCTTTTCGTCAAAGGCAGTGTGCGCACCGGCAGCACGACACTGGACCTGAGCTTCACCGGCGCGAACAATCACCTCGAAGGCAACCAGACGCTGCCGCTGTCGTTTCTCGACGAGCCGACCCAGTCCTATACCTATCCGGATTATTTCGACAACCGGCTGGCGTCGTTCGTGCTCAACGTCCGTCAGCATTTCGGCGACTCGATGGCGCTGGTCGGCGATCTGTACAACCGCGTGCTGGAGACGGGCGGGCTCGACAGCGACGTGAGCGACGAGTTCGAGCCGGGCGTGCCGGTCGGCGTGGACAATCCGCCCAGTTTCAACGACTTCAACAGTACGCACGAACACGGCTACGGCGGATCGGTGCAGCTCGTTGCGTCGCAGCCGCTGGGCGGTCATGCCAACCGTTTCGTGGTCGGCGTGAGCGCGAACCTGGGGCGGGTCGAATTCGCCCAGGACCAGCAGCCGGCCATCTTCGTCGATCGGGGCAGTGTCGGTATCGGGACGGTCGCGCCGCTGACGCGGCTTCACGCGCACAACCGCTATTACGGCCTCTACGCGACCGACACACTGAGTCTGACCGATGCGCTCGCGTTGACCGTGTCGGCGCGCTACAACCACGCGCACATCGACCTCGAGGACCAGCTTGGCGCTGCGCTCAACGGTTCGCATGACTATTCGCGCCTGAACCCGGCGCTCGGCCTGACCTGGAATCCGACCGGCACGCTGACGACCTGGCTGTCGTACGACGAAAGCACGCGCGCACCCACGCCATCCGAACTCACCTGCGCCGATCCCGCCGCGCCATGTTCGCTGCCCAACAGCTTTCTGGCCGATCCACCGCTGGCGCAGGTCGTCGCGCAGACCTGGGAGATCGGCGCGCGCGGCCGGCTCGGCACGCTGATGAGCTGGAACGCCACCCTCTATCGCACCGACCTCGAAAACGATTTGCTGTTCGTCAGCGTGACCGGACTCAAGGGCTTTTACAAAAACGTTCCCGACGACCGCCGCGAGGGCATCGAATTCGGCATTCGCGGCAGTGCCGGCGGGCTGACCTTCAGTGCCGACTACAGTTACCTCGACGCGACTTACCGTTCGCCGTTCACCGAATCGAGCCCCAGCAATTCGACCGCCGATGCATCCAGCCTGATCCGGGTCGAGGCAGGCGATCGGATCCCGGGCATTCCGCGGCAAAGCCTGAAGCTGTCGCTCGAATACGCGTTCACGCCGCAATTCAGCCTGGGCGCGGACCTGGTCGCACGCGCAAGCCAGTACGCGCGCGGCGACGAAAACAACGCCGATGCGCACGGCAAGGTACCCGGCTACGCGACCATGCATCTTGACGCGCATTATTATCCGGCGCCGGCGTGGGACGTCTTCCTGTCCGTCGACAACCTGTTCAACCGCACCTATGCCACTGTCGGCCAACTCGGCGAAAACGTGTTTGCCAACCCGGCCAAAAAGTTTGATGCCGCGCACGCGATCGATACCCAGTTTCGCGCTATCGGCGCGCCGCGCACAGTCTGGGTCGGGTTCAGTTACGCGTTGGGTGACTGAGCAACAGGCCGAAGAAGCGTATGATGCAGACATGCATGCGACGCTGCCAAAACTCGAAATCTCCGACTTCCCGGCGATTCGTCGCAAGGCGCTCGATACGCTGCAGGTCAATCTTGGCTACCTGTGCAACCTGAGTTGTATTCATTGCCACGTTGCCGCCGGGCCGAAGCGCACCGAATTGATGGACCGCGAGACGGTGGATACAGTAATTGAATTTCTGCGCGCCGGCAGAGGTCAAGTAAGAACCCTCGACGTCACCGGCGGCTCGCCGGAAATGAATCCGCATTTCCGTTACCTGATGCGCGCGGCGCACGAGTCGGGCGTGCACCTGATGGATCGCTGCAACCCGACGATCCTTGAGGAGCCGGGGTACGAATGGGTGGCGGAGTTTCTGGCCGAACTGCGTGTCGAAGTCGTCGCGTCGATGCCGTGCTACACGCAGGACAACGTCAACCGGCAGCGCGGCAAAGGCACGTTTGATGCCAGCATTCGCGGGCTGAAAAAACTCAATGCGCTCGGTTTCGGGCTCGACGGCAGCGGGCTCGAACTCAATCTCGTTTACAACCCGCTCGGGCCGAGCCTGCCGCCGGATCAGCACAAGCTGGAGGGCGAGTACAAACAGCACCTGGGCGACGAGCACGGCATTCGATTCAACAAACTGTTCACGCTCGCCAACATGCCGATCCAGCGGTTCGGCAGCCTGCTGATTTCGAAAGGCTGGTTCGACGACTACATGCAGTTGCTCAAGGATGCCTACCGGCCTGAAAATCTCGGCAACGTCATGTGCCGCAACCTGATCAGCGTCGACTGGCAGGGCTATGTGCACGACTGCGATTTCAACCAGATGCTGGGGATGCCGTTTGGCGGCCGCGCGGCGCCGCGCACGCACTTGCGGGAACTGATCGGGGAAGATTTGGATAATTTGCCGATTGCGGTAGCCGATCATTGCTTCGGCTGCACCGCCGGTCAGGGTTCGAGTTGCGGCGGGGCTCTCAGTTAATTATCCAATAGTTGTGAGAGGGCGGGCGCACATTGCGACTGCCGCCGGAAAATAAACAATTAACTGTTAAGATACCGCTTCGTGAAATCCACCACCCGATCTGCCGACTTTGACGCCGATGTTCGGCTGGTCAAAATCTCGGCAATCGCCATCGTCGTCGGCGCCATTTGCGCTGTCATCGCGCTCATTTTGCTGCGCCTGATCGGGCTGTTCACCAACCTGCTGTTTCACCAGACTTTCTCCTTCGCGATGGTATCGCCCGCCGGCAACGATCTCGGCTGGTGGGTTGTCGCCGTGCCGACGGTCGGCGGGCTGATTGCCGGCCTGATGGCGCGCTACGGCTCGGAGATGATTCGCGGCCACGGCATCCCGGAGGCGCTCGAAGCGATCCTGTTCGGCAAGAGCCGGATGTCGGTCAAGGTCGCGATTCTCAAGCCGTTGTCGTCGGCGATCGTGATCGGTACGGGCGGCCCGTTCGGCGCCGAGGGGCCGATCATCATGACCGGCGGGAGCATCGGCTCACTGATCGGCCAGGCCTTCATGCTGACCTCGATCGAGCGCCGCATCCTGCTGGTCGCAGGTGCCTCCGGCGGTATGGCGGCGACCTTCAATACGCCGATCGCGGCCTCGCTGCTCGCGGTCGAAATGCTGCTGTTCGAGCTCAAGCCGCGCAGCCTCGTGCCGGTTGCGCTGGCGTGCGCGACCGCCGCGGCGCTGCGGCCATTTCTGATCGGCGGCGGACCGCTGTTTCCGGTCCACGGGCTGGTCTCCGTCACCACCGTCGGGCTCGGCTCCGCCGCCGCCTGCGGACTGCTGGGCGCAATCCTTGCGTCGATTCTGACCTGGGCGGTGTACGCGTCCGAAGACCTGTTCCGCAAGTTCCCGGTGCACTGGATGTGGTGGCCGGCCATCGGCGGCGTGGTGGTCGGTATCGGCGGCTATTTCTCGCCGCACGCGCTGGGCGTCGGCTACGACGTGATTCGCCAACTGCTGAACGGCCACTTCACGATCATGGCAGTGGTGACGCTGATCGTCGTCAAGCTCGCAATCTGGTCGTTTTCGCTCGGCTCCGGCACGTCCGGCGGCGTGCTCGCGCCGCTGCTGATGATGGGTGCCGCGCTGGGCGTCATCGAGACCAAATTCCTGCCCGGCGGCAGCGCCTACCTGTGGCCGCTGATCAGCATGGGCGCGGTACTGGCGGGCGTGATGCGCTCGCCGTTCACGTCGATCGTGTTTGTGCTGGAACTCACGCACTCGCTGCCCGCGCTCGCGCCGCTGCTGATCGCCTGTACGGTCGCTTACGGCTTCAGCGTGATATTCATGAAGCGGTCGATCCTGACCGAGAAGGTCGCGCGCCGCGGTCGACATATTTTTCGCGAGTATTCGGTCGATCCGCTGGTGACGCTGTTCGTCGCGCAGTTGATGAGTCGCGATATTGAGACGATCCCGGCGAAGACCACGGTGGCCGAGGCGGAAGAGTATTATTTCGGCCCCGGCCAGCGACATCGCGCATACCCGATTGTCGATGACGCGGGCATCTACCACGGCATGGTCACGCGCGCCGAGATCAACGCCTGGCACACGCAGTCGCCGGACCGGCGGCTGGAAGACTGCCTGCTCGAGCAAAAGCGCGTCGTCGCCACGCCCGGCGAAACCTGCCGCGAAGCCGCGACGCGCATGGCCTGGTATCGGCTGGAACGAATCGCGGTGGTCAACAGCGAGGCCGAGGGGAAGCTGGTGGGCATGCTGGCGCGCAGCGACATCGTGCGCGGTTTCATGGTGCATTACGAGCAGGAGCACGTGCGCGAGCGCTACATTACACTGGGCCGGCGCGCCCACCGGCACCTGCGTTCGCGGGATTTTTAAACCATATCAGATAGACTGGCATGGATTTAATGTGACTATCCGGCTATTCTGATTGGCTGTAGCGTCGGCACCGGCGCGCGTATCATTACGTGATTGGCGTTCACCGGAGATGAGGGTTTATGTCGTGCTGACGTTCAAGATCGCTTCCGAGCCTTCGGAATTTGAACAGATTCATCGACTCAACTACGAAACTTTCGTCGGCGAGATTCCGCAGCACGCGGAAAACGACGAAGGCTTGTTGATCGATCGCTTCGACGCCGAAAACACCTACATCATCTGTCTCGACGACGGTCGCATCGTCGGCATGCTCGCGGCGCGCGGCAAGCGCCCGTTTTCGCTCGACGCCAAGCTCGACAATCTCGATGACTATTTCCCCGGCGAACACAATATCTGCGAGATTCGCCTGCTGGCGGTCGAGAAGGGCCGCCGTTACAGCCGCGTGTTTGCGGGGCTGGCGCGCGAGATGACGGAATACTGGCTTCGCCACAACTTCGACATGGCGGTGATCTCCGGCACGCCGAAGCAGATCAAATTATATGAGCGCCTCGGCTTCATGCCGTTCGGCCCGATGGTCGGCAGCGAGCAGGCGCCGTATCAGCCGATGTACCTCACGCGTGAAAGTTTCCAGCAAAGGCAGGCGCTCTACCAGCGCCTGCAAGCGCTGCCGACGGAGTCCGCCAACGTGCCATTGAGTTTTCTGCCGGGTCCCGTGCGCATCAGCGCGGACGTTCGCAAAACCTTCAGCGACGAGCCGGCGTCGCACCGCTCGAAACAATTCGTCGGCGATTTCCAGCAGTTGAAGCGGCAGCTTTGCAAGCTGGCGAACGCCAACCAGGTTGAGGTCATGCTGGGCAGCGGCACGCTCGCGAACGACGTCGTGGGCGCCCAGTTGTCGCTGCTCGATGCGCCGGGGCTGATCGTCACCAACGGCGAATTTGGCGAGCGCCTGCTCGACCAGGCCGCGCGCTTCCAGTTGCCGTTCGACGTGGTGCAGCACGAGTGGGGCGAGAGTTTTGACTATGCCCGCATCCGCGAAGCGCTCGAGGCGACGCCGGGGCTCAAGTGGCTGTGGGCGGTGCACTGCGAAACATCGACCAGCATGCTGAACGACATGGCGCGTCTGAAGGCGGTTTGCGCGGAATTCGACTTGCGCCTCGCGCTCGACTGCTGCAGCTCGCTCGGCGTGGTGCCGGTCGATCTCGACGGCGTCTGGCTGGCGGCGTCCGGCAGCGGCAAAGGCCTGAGTTCTTACGCGGGGCTCGCGCTGGTCTATCACCAGGGCGCCCGGCCGAACCTGCGCCTGCCACGCTATCTGGATCTCGGCCTGTACGCGGAGAAGAGCGGTATCCCGTTCACGCATTCATCGAATCTGGTTTACGCGATGCGCACCGCCATGCGGCGCTTCGACGATCCGGCAATTTTTGACAGGCAGGCGGACCTGGCCGCGTGGCTGCGCGGCGAGTTGCACCAACGGGGTTTCGACCTGCTGGTCGACGACGCCGAGGCCGCGCCCGGCATTGTCACCGTCGTGCTGCCGGATCCGGCGCGGGCGGAGCAGGTCGGCGATGCGCTGGAGGCCGACGGCTTCCTGCTGAGCTGCCGCAGCGAATACCTGCTGCGGCGCGGCTGGCTGCAGATTTCGCTGATGGGCGATCATTCGACCGCTGAACTGCGGGTGTTGCTGGGCGCGCTGGAGCGCCACGTCAACGCCGCTTTCGACGAGCGCAAAACCGGCTGACGGGCGGTGGTGGCAGGCTTGAATTGAGCGCGCGAGACCCGATATAGAGGATGGTCAATCTGTAGGGGGTGTGAGGATGCCCATTTACGAATACGAGTGCCAGGCTTGCGGTCACGAGATGGAAGCCTGGCAGAAGATCAGCGACGAGCCGCTCAGGAAGTGTCCGGAATGCGGCAAGATGAAGCTGCAGAAGCTGGTGTCTGCGGCCGGTTTCCGTTTGAAGGGCGGCGGCTGGTACGAGACCGATTTCAAAACGTCCGGCAAGAAAAACGTCGCCGGACAGGACACGAGCAGCGGAACGAAGACTGACAAGAAATCTGACAAGAGCGCAGCAAAAGACGCCGGCGCGGCCGCATAAACCCGGGGCGCCGCCCCATCACCCATCGGCAGATATCGGCCATGAAACCGACATCCCGCTTCAAGCGCTACCTCGTCACGGGTCTGCTGGTGTGGATTCCGATCGGCGTCACGATTTTCGTGATCCGCCTCGTGGTGCAGGCGACCGACAAGCTGATCCTGCTGCTACCGGCGGCTTATCGACCCGAAACCCTGTTCGGCTTCGCGATCCCCGGGCTCGGAGTCATCATCGGCCTGCTGTTGCTGCTGCTGACCGGCTTGGTTGCCAGCAATTTCGTCGGCCGCTGGCTGGTGCGCTTATGGGAAAAGCTGCTGGACCGGATTCCGGTGGTGCGTTCGATTTACTCGAGCGCCAAGCAGGTCGCCGAGACGATCTTTTCCAACAAGGGTCAGGGATTCAAAACGGCGGTACTCGCGCCGTTTCCGGAAAAGGGTTCATGGTCGGTTGGCTTCATCACGAGCACGGACCCGGGCGAATTGCGCGTCAAGACCGGGCCCGAGATGGTGGGCGTGTTCATCCCTTGTGCGCCGCCGACGCAGGGCTTCAGCATTGTCGTTCCGCGCGGTGACCTGATCGAACTCGACATGACCGTCGACGAGGCGCTGAAGTACGTCATGTCGCTGGGCGTGGTCGTGCCGCCGTGGCCGCCAGTGACGAAGGAATCGAAACACAAGCTTGCGGCAGGGGCGGAGCGGCCTTAACATTTCCGTCCCTCCTCCTTCGAGCAGCTTTACAGCCGCGCCAGCCGCGGCTTTTTGATTTTCAAGGTAAAAAGATGCGCACGCACTATTGCGGACAAGTTGACGAATCCCTCCTCGACCAGGAAATCGAACTCGCCGGCTGGGTCCACCGTCGTCGCGACCATGGCGGCGTGATTTTCATCGATCTTCGCGACCGCGAAGGTCGCGTTCAGGTGGTGTTCGACCCGGACCGCGCCGACACGTTCGCGCTGGCCGAGCGCGTGCGCAGCGAATATGTGCTGCAGGTGAAGGGCAAGGTGCGCCGCCGCCCGGCCGGCACCGAGAACCCGAATCTGCCAACGGGTCAGGTCGAAGTACTGGCGCATGACATGGAAATCCTGAACCGCGCCGAGACGCCGCCGTTCGGTCTCGACGAGGAGGACGTCAACGAGGAGCTGCGCTTGAAGCACCGCTACGTCGACCTGCGCCGTCCGGTCATGCAGGCGCATTTCCGCCAGCGCCACCAGATCACGCGCGTGCTGCGCCGCTATCTCGACAAGCACGGCTTCATCGATCTCGAGACGCCTATTCTGACCAAGCCGACGCCGGAAGGCGCGCGCGATTATCTCGTGCCGAGCCGCACCCACCCGGGCAAGTTCTTCGCGCTGCCGCAGTCGCCGCAGATCTTCAAGCAGTTGTTCATGATGTCGGGCTTCGACCGCTACTACCAGATCGCGCGTTGCTTCCGCGACGAAGACCTGCGCGCCGACCGCCAGCCGGAATTCACCCAGCTCGACATCGAAACCTCGTTCCTCGATGAAAACGGCATCATGACCATCGTCGAAGGCATGATCCGCGAGACGTTCAAAGAGGTGCTCGGCGTCGAGTTGCCCGACCCGTTCCCGCGCATGCCGTACGATGAGGCCATCCGCCGCTTCGGCTCCGACAAGCCGGACCTGCGCAACCCGCTCGAACTGGTGACGATTTGCGACCTGGTCGCCGGCTGCGACTTCAAGGTCTTCGCCGCGCCGGCGGTCGATCCGAAATGCCGCGTCGCCGCGCTGCGCGTGCCCGGCGGCAACGCCCTGACGCGCAAACAGATCGACGACTACACCGCCTACGTCGGCCGCTACGGCGCGAAAGGCCTCGCCTATTTCAAGGTCAACGATCCGGCCAACGGCCGCGACGGCGTGCAGTCACCGATCGCGAAGTTCCTCAGTGACGAGGCAATTGCCGGCATCCTGGAGCGCACCGGCGCCGAGGCCGGCGATCTGATTTTCTTCGGCGCCGACAAGAAGCCGATCGTCCACGATGCGCTCGGCGCGCTGCGCCTGAAGCTGGGCGTCGATCTCAACCTTCTCGAAGGTGACTGGGCACCGCTGTGGGTCGTCGATTTCCCGATGTTCGAATGGGACGAGAAAGCCGACCGCTGGGTGTTCCTGCATCACCCGTTCACCGCGCCGGCGGTGGAAAGCGTCGAAGAGCTGGAAAAATCGCCCGGCGAAATTCACTCGCGCGCGTACGACATGGTGCTGAACGGCACCGAACTCGGCGGCGGCTCAATCCGCATCCACCGTCAGGATATGCAGGCCGCCGTGTTCCGGCTGCTCGGCATTTCCGACGAAGCCGCGCAGGAAAAATTCGGCTTCCTGCTCGAAGCGCTCAAGTACGGCGCACCGCCGCACGGCGGTATCGCGTTTGGTCTCGACCGGCTGGTGATGCTGCTGACCGGCGCGCCGAACATCCGCGAAGTCATCGCGTTCCCGAAGACGCAAACGGCTTGGGATCCGCTGACGGATGCGCCTGCTTCCGCCGATGAAGTGCAGTTGAAGGAACTGAACCTCAAGCTTCGCAAACTCGCGACAAACCCTTGACGCCATAGGTTGCATCCCCTTCCGATAGACGACGCGCTCCCGGCGCTGCGCGACGCACTCGCCGCCCGGCCCGACGTCGTGCTGCACGCGCCGACCGGTGCGGGCAAAACGACACGCGTGCCGCTTGCGTTGCTCAACGCCCCGTGGCTGGCCGGTCGGCGTATCGTGATGCTCGAACCGCGTCGCCTCGCGGCGCGGGCGGCGGCACGGCACATGGCGTCGTTGCTGGGTGAATCGGTGGGCGCGACCGTCGGCTATCGCACGCGCTTCGATACGCGCGTCGGCGCCGACACCCGCGTTGAAGTCGTGACCGAGGGCGTGCTGACGCGCCTGTTGCAGCACGACCCCGAGCTGGCCGGTTACGGCATCGTGATTTTCGACGAGTTTCACGAGCGCAGCCTGCAGGCCGATCTGGGCCTGGCATTGGCACTTGATGTGCAGGCCGCATTACGCCCTGATTTGCGCCTGCTGGTGATGTCGGCGACCCTGCCGGGCGAGCGCATTGCCGCGTTCCTGGGCGATGCGCCGGTGGTCGCAAGCCCTGGGCGAAGCTTTCCGGTCGACGTGCAGTACCTCGGCGGCGGATCGAAACAATCGACATCCGCCCGCACGGCTGCGGCCGTCGAGCGTGCGATTCACGAGCAGCCGGGCGGGGTACTGGTGTTCCTGCCGGGCGCGGCGGAAATTCGCAAGACAGCCGCGCTGCTGGCAAAGCGCCTGCCGCGCGACGTCGTGCTCGCGCCGCTCTACGGCGCGCTGCCGCCGGCCGAGCAGGACAAGGCGATCGCGCCCGCGCCGCCGGGCAAGCGCAAGATCGTCCTGGCGACCAACATCGCCGAAACCAGCCTGACGATTGAAGACGTGCGCGTGGTGGTCGATTGCGGCCTCGCACGCGTCGCGCGCTTCGAGCCGAAAAGCGGCATGACGCGCCTCACAACGACACGCATCGCGCGCGATTCGGCCGACCAGCGCGCCGGCCGCGCGGGTCGCGTCGCCGCAGGCGTCTGCTATCGGCTCTGGAGTGAACTGGAACACGCGCGGCTGGCCGCTACGTCCACGCCGGAAATTCTCGACGCCGACCTCGCGCCGCTGCTGCTGGAACTGGCGCGGTGGGGCGTCGCCGGTCCGGCCGATCTGCGCTGGCTCGACCCGCCGCCGGATGCGGCCTGCGCGCAGGCACGCGATCTGTTGGTCGCCCTCGATGCGCTGACCGACGACGGTCGCCTGGCGCCGCACGGCCGCACGCTCAGCGAGATGCCGGCGCATCCGCGCCTCGCGCACATGATCGTGCGGGCCAAGTCGCTCGACTGCGGCGCAACGGCCTGCGCCATCGCGGCGCTGCTCGCGGAACAGGACGTGCTATCGGCGGACGCGCGAACCGCCGACCTGCAGGCTCGACTTGAGGCGCTGGCGGGCGATCAGCCCGATGCGCCGGTCGTACGCGCACGCCTCGACCGGGTTCAAAAGAGCGCGCGGGAATTGCGGCGGCGCAGCGGAATAAAAGAAGCCGCTATCGATGCATCAAAGACCGGCCTGCTGACGGCGTTCGCGTATCCCGATCGCATCGCGCAGCGGCGTCCCGGCAGCGCACCGCGATACCTGCTCGCGAACGGCCGCGGTGCATATTTCGCCGCGCCCGAAGCATTATCGAAAGCGCCGTATCTGGTGGTGGCCGAGCTGGACGGTGATCCGCGCGAGGCGCGCATTTATGGTGCCGCAACGCTCGATGTTGCCGATCTGGAAGCCCATTTTGCCGATCACATCGTCGCGCACGACGCTGTCCGCTGGGACGCTCAGGCCGCGGCCGTCATTGCGCGTCGGGAACATCGGCTGGGCGCACTGCTGTTGCGCGACGAGCGATTACAGCGCGTCGATCCGGACCAAGTCGCGGCGACCTTGATCGACGGTATTCGTCGCGAGGGCAGTGCGGCCTTGCCGTGGACGCCGGCGCTCCGGCAATGGCAGCAGCGCGTCCTGTTTTTGCGGCGTACCCTCGGCGAGGAGTGGCCGAATGTCGAAGATGCCGTGTTAATCGCGACACTCGAACAATGGCTCGCGCCATATCTCGCCGGTATCTCACGCCTGTCGCAACTCGAGACCGTGCCGCTGCATCACGCGCTGAACGCGTTGCTCACGCCGCAGCAACAGCGCGACCTCGATTCGCTCGCACCCAGTCACGTCACCGTCCCGACCGGCTCGCGCATCGCAATCGACTACGGCCCGGACAATCCGGTGCTGGCCGTCCGCCTGCAGGAAATGTTCGGGTGCGAAACGACACCGACCATCGCCGGCGGCTGGGTGCCGCTGACCCTGCACCTGTTGTCCCCGGCGCGCCGTCCGGTCCAGATCACGCAGGATCTGGCCGGCTTCTGGCGCAGCTCGTATCAGGACGTCAAAAAAGACATGAAGGGCCGCTACCCCAAGCATCCATGGCCGGACGATCCGTTGCACGCCGAACCGACGCGGCGGGTAAAGCGGCCGTAATTGGCGGCTTACCGCTTACCGCCGCCGCGGTGGCCAGTCGGTGTCGCCTTCACGGCGATGCCGCCGACGCCGTGACCACAAGCTTGGAAGCGCGAGCAACCATCCCAGGAAACCCCAGGCGCCGCTACCGCCCGATGTAATCGCGGCGCCACCGGTTGTGCCGCCGCCCGGGTCGCCGGTACTGTCGCCTCCGCTGCCATTGTCATCGCCGACGCCGTGGTCGCCACCCGGTTCGGTCTGCACCTTAACGACGACCGTCGCGACGTTGGATCTGACGCCGGCGGCATCGCTCACGGTATAGCTGAAACTGTCGGCACCGATATAGCCGCCGGCGGGCGTGTAGGTTACCGTGCCATCCGCCTTGACGGCCGCGGTACCGTTGGTAGCCTGGCTCGTGATAACGACTGAGCCCGGATCGAGTGCGCCCTCGGGGTCGGAATCGTTGTCGAGGATGTCGATCGTGACGGCCGTGTTTTCATACGTGGCAACGCTGTCATTGAGCGCAACCGGCGGCTTGCTGAGGCTGGAATCCGACAATGAGAACACGGTGCCGGAACCGGCGCCCGCGTAGAGCGTGCCGGTGGCGGCGTCGAGCAGCAGTGCGTTGATCCGGCTGCTGCCGTTGCCGGGCGGGAACGGCCCGGCGCCGCTCCATGCGGGATCGTCACCGAGCGCCGGCGCGGATACAAGCAGCACTGCGGCGAGTGAGGCGCAGAACCGGCGTTTGAGCAACACGCTGCCCATAACCTACGGCAGACCGTCGGTCATCGGCTGCCAGCTCCGGCCGCCGTCGATGGTCTTGTACACGCCTTTGTCGGTACCGGCGAACAATGTCAGCGGATCGACCGGGTCGGCCAGCAGCGAATGGATGTGGGGATCGAGCCCGCTCCCGGCGGGCGTCCAGTTTACGCCGCCGTCTGCCGACTTGAATACGCCGCCGGTGAGCGTGCCGGCATAAACCGCGGAGCCGTCGGCGGCGGCGGCGAGCGCAGTGACATTGAGGTCGGTCAGGCCGGCATTGGTGTGCTTCCAGCTTGCTCCGCCGTCGATCGATTTGAATACGCCGGCGCCGGCCGTGCCGGCAAGCACCACGCCCGGTGACAGGCGAACCAGCGCCTTTACCGCGGATGCACCAGCCATGACTTCGAACGCGTCCGGCAGCACGACGGGGTCTTTGCCCGACCGCGATACCCGCAGATCGTAAAAGCCTTTGGGCGCGTCGGACGGGATCGTCACACTGGCGGTCATTGTCGAATAATCGGCACTTACCACCGATATCGGCAGCGTGACGCCGCCTTGCGTGAGTTCAATATTCAAATCCGGCTCCAGACCCGCACCCTCAATCGTCAGCGTGACGGTCTGCCCAAGCGGACCACTGGCCGGCGACAGTGAGCTGATCGTGGGGGCGCAGTAATGCGCAGGATCATTCGTTATCTGCAATTGAACGTCGTCAGAGCCATCGGCCGGCCCGAGGACCCAGGTTGTCATCGGCGTGACGGTCACGTCAAGATCGAGCGTAAGGACATCGTCGTGGCTGCCCGACAGGAATTCAGTGGGCTGCCCGCGATCAGCTTCGCCGGGAACAAAATAGTTATGGATGCCGATCGGGACGTTAATCGTTGCGCCGGAGCTGTTGATATAACCGATATGCGCATCCATGTGCGTGTGCGGATACTTTCCGTCCACAAGCACCGTCCTGACATCGCTGATGCAGGACAAAATCGGGGTCAGGGCGTGGGTGCCCGCTCGCGCGGGCTGCATCACGAACAAACCGGCGCACAGGCATAACCATGCCGACGCGAGTCGCCCTGGGTGCAAGGTCATCATTTCCACCTGCGGCGCAGTGCCGGAAGCAGCAACAGCAGCCCGAGTCCGCCCAATGCGCCACCGCCGCCGCTGGAGGTCTGTCTTACCGGGTGGGAGCCGCCGCCGTTGCCGCCAGTATCGCCAGTGTCGCCCGTGTCGCCACTATTGCCCGGCGGCGGTGTCGTGTCGCCCTGAACAGTCAGCTTGACGGTGGTCGCGGCTGAGCTGTCGAGCTCGTCGCTGGCGGTGAATGTGAAACTGTCGGCGCCGCTGAAGCCGTTCGCCGGCGTGTAGGTGAACGTGCCGGTTTTCGCATCGGTCAGCACAACCTTGCCATGCGTCGGCTGGGTGGCGATCGCGAAGGTTACCGCGTCACCTTCGGCGTCGGTCGCGGAGAGTGTGCCGCTGTAGGGGGTTTCAAACGGCGTGGTCGCTTCGAGTGTTGCGGCGACAGGCGCATGGTTGTGCAGGTACACGCTGACAGTGTTCATCAGCGGCTCGTGATACGCCGGACTTGTCGTAGTGGGCATGCCGGCGAAGACGATATCCGTCAGGCCGTTGCCATCCATGTCCAGTGCAAGGGCCCGCGTCCGCTTGTCCGCACTGACAACGAACTCTGCCGGGCTCATGAATGTGCCGTCGCCATTGTTCACCAATACGCTCAATTGTCCCCTCGCATCCTGCGCGACGATGTCCGGTTTGCCGTCGTTATTCACATCCGCGAGCGTGACGGACAATGGCCCGGGACCGGATTGGAACGAGGCATCGCCGGCCGGCCAGGACGTTGCGGCACCAAACGTGCCCGCGCCGTGGCCGATAACCACACTCACGTTTGTCCCGCTCGAGCCGAATACCAGATCGGGAATCGCGTCGCCGTTCACGTCGCCCACTGCGACGTTCGTACCGCCGCCGGCAACCGGCAGCGTTTCCGTCGCCACGAAGCCGCCCAGGCCATTATTGAGCCAGACGTAGGCGTCGGTGGCGCCGGCAACGGCGGGGTCTGCCGTCGCAGTATTGACGATCAGGTCAGGCCTGTTATCGCCGTTCAAATCCGCCAGCGCGACGCTGACCGGCTTGTTGACGATGACCGGTAGATGGAGATTGCAGCCAAACACGCCTTGTCCGCCGCCTTTGCAGATCTGAACCTCGTTGCCTCCGCTCTCGGCGAAGACAAGATCGGTGTGCCCGTCGCCGTCAATGTCGCCGGTCGCGACATCGGCTGTGCCGCTTGCCGCGAGAGTGCCGGGGGTAAAAACGAATTTGCCGTCGCCGTCGCCAATCCCGACGTAAAATGTGCCGTTGTCCGCCACGGCGGCGATATCGGGCTTGCCGTCTTCGTTAAAGTCGCCGGCTGCAAGCGCCTGCATCGACGTCATACCCACAGTACTCACCATTGGCGCTGACAACGCTCCGTTGCCTTTATTGAGCAGCAGGCTCAAGGTGCCGTCGTCGTTGATCGTTGCCACGTCGGGAGCGCCGTCGCTGTTGAAGTCGGCGCTGGCGACGTCGTGGGCGCCGACGCCGGTGCCGTTTCGGTCTTCGTAGCTGTACCGGTCATAGCCCGGGAATTGGCGCTTGCCGAGGCCGCGACTGATCACCAGGTTGTGGAAGCCGCCAATTCCCAGCAGGTCGGGCAATCCATCGTCGGTGGCGTCGAACGCCGCGAAATAATCTGCGGCGGTTCCTGCCCGGACCGGCGGCTCAAAGGTGCCGTCGCCGACGCCGTACAGAACGACGGCGTTAAGGCCGGAAATAATCACGTCCGGATGTCCGTCGCCGTCGACATCCGCGATATGGGGCCATCCGCCGCCGGCATCCGCAGGCAACGGGTAAGACGCATCGACGGCGAGGCTCCCCTTGCCGCCAAAGATAACCTTGACCGTGCGATGCACAATGCGGGCCTGAGAGTCGGCATAATTTTTGTAAGTCTGGTTGACCAGGATGTCGGCGATCCCGTCGCCATTAATGTCGCCCGTTGCGAGGTAGGGGCAAAGGCCTACCGGTACCGACTGGCTGACCGTGGTCGGGAAGGCGCCACCGGCCGCACCGAAATAAATATCCACGGCACCGGTGCTTGAACCGGTGGGCCCGGAACCGCCGCATCCCGACACCGTAACGATATCCGGGAGGTTGTCACCGTTGACGTCCGTCACGGCGGCGCCTCCGCCGCCAAAGAAGTTCGCGGGCGACGTCAATGCTTGCGCGTTGCCGGTGTTTAATGTGCCGTCGCCGTTGCCCGGCACGATGTAGGCATCTGTCGAGTCGCTGACGGCAAGGACATCGACATTGCCGTCGCCATTGACATCACCCGCGGCGACGCCGACGCTACCCGTGCCGTTGGTGGCGTAGTTATAGTCCTTGCGCGGTTTGAAGGTGCCGTCGCCGTTATTGAGCAGTACGCTGACGCTGTCGGACACCAAACTTCCGGCCACGATGTCGAGACTGCCGTCACCGTCCACATCGACGGCGGCGATTGAAAATGGGAATGGATTCGACGGGTACGCCGTCGGTTTTGCAAAACCGCCGCCCTTGAGAGCCAGGAATACCCAGATGGCGGCATTGCTGGCATCCCCGCCCGCGATATCAGTCAACCCGTCACCGTTGAAATCGGCGGCGACCACGTTGATGAGAGTTGACGTATTACCGGTGCTGTCGTGAACCGCGCCGGGGTGAAGCATCTGACCAGGATAAAGTGACGTTGCCGCCGCCGCCAGAGACAGTGCGGCCAGCGGTATAACGCCCGCAGCCGCGAGAATGACGCGCTTGATCATCGTGTGCCCCTTTGCTCGTGTACCGATCAGTATCAGTCTATCGGGCGAAGGTAAACGGCGGGTTAACGCAGGGTAATGTTTTGTGACGTTTTGTAAACCTGTGTAAATGAGGCGGGCGCCACGGCGGGACGTTTGTAAATGGATGTAAACGAGCGTAACGTGACACTTCTGCCGCGAATCATGGTTGCCGGAGCGGCCCGTCGGCGAGAAGTCGAAGAAGGGAACGGGATGGGGATGTTGCTGGAACAAGCGCATATTCTGGTCGTCGAGGACGATCCGGTTGCGCGCGGGCTGCTGACCGGCTATTTCCGCAACGAGGGATACCGGATCAGCGAGAGCGACAACGGCGACGAAGTCATTGATCGACTGGCGGCCGATCCTGCTGAACTCGTCCTGCTCGATATCCGCCTGCCGGGCACTGACGGATTGACCCTGACGCGCACGCTGCGCGCGGCCTCGGATATCGGCATTATTCTCGTCACCAGCAAGAAGGACATGACCGACCGCATCGTCGGCCTTGAGATGGGCGCAGACGATTACGTGACCAAGCCGTTCGAGCCACGCGAATTGCTGGCGCGGGCGCGCAACCTGATCCGCCGGGTTCGCCAAGCGCCTGCCGCTGGCGCGGCGGCGCCTGAAGCGCTGTGTTTTGAAGGCTGGCGACTGGAGCCGGGGCGGCGGCTGCTGATTGAAGCCGCCGGCGGGGAGGTTCCGCTGACGGAGGCGGAGTTCCAATTGCTGCGGACGCTGCTAGACAATGCCGGTCGCACGCTCAGCCGCGAGCGGTTAATGACGCGGCTGAACGGACGCGACTGGGTGCCCAGCGACCGTACCGTTGACGTGCTATTGGGCCGGCTGCGAAAAAAACTGGGCGATGATCCGACACGGCCGCGTTTGATTGTGACGGTGCGCGGCTCGGGTTATATGTTCACCGCTGCCGTGATGCGTGAGCGCGGTTGAAGCGCGCGGTTATCTTCGCCGTGGCGATGGGGCTGGCGGCGAGCGTGGCGCACGGCCAGCCGTCCTATTTTGATCACGTCGGCCGGGCGGCCGGGCTGCCGGAGCAGACTGTAACGGCGATCGCCCAGGATGCAGCCGGCTTTTTATGGTTCGGCACGCAAGAAGGTCTCGCTCGCTACGATGGTTATACCTTCAGGGTCTTTCGGCCCGACGACGGGCAGGCGAAATCGATTTCCGGCGGGTATGTGACAGCACTGATGGCGAACGCGGATGGCTCGCTATGGGTCGGCACCACGCATGGCCTGAACCGGTACAATCCGCGCACGCAGACATTTACGCGCTATCTGCACAGCAAGGCGGATGCGACCAGCCTGCGCGACGATTTTATTACCGCCTTGCTGCCCGCACCGGATGGTGGAGTGTGGATCGGCACCAGGCATGGGCTCGACCGGTTGGACCGAAATCGGGCGGCGCCGGTTTTCGTACATTCTCCGATTGGGGTGCCCGTGAATGCATTGGCCAGGGACGCTGCCGGGCGATTGTGGATCGGCACCGGCACCGGCCTGTGGCGGCGCGATGCGGGCGGCAAGGTCGCTCGTACGCAATGGCTGCGCGGGCGTGAGGTGCTGGCTTTGGCGGTCGCCCGGGATGGTACGCTCTGGATCGGCACCCATCGCGGAGGATTATTTCGTCTCGCCAACAGCGAAGTGTCACGCATTGCGCTTGGATCGGGGCGGGATCCCAATCGGATCTGGATTTCAGCCTTGAGGTTCGACCGCGCCGGGCGTCTGTGGATCGGTACACGCAACGGACTGTTTCGACGTTCCGCCAGTGGCGCCTTGATAAGCTGGTCTCCTGATCCGGCCGATTCGCACAGCCTGAGCCAGCAGGCGATTTTCTCGATTTTCCAGGACGCCGGCGGCACAATCTGGATCGGCACCCATGGCGGTGGCCTCGACAAGTACCTGCCGCTGCGGGAGCAGTTTCGCACCTGGCGGCACCGGCCGGGCGATCCGACGAGCCTGGCGCAAAATATCGTGATGCCGATTGATCAGACCCGTGACGGCGCCGTGTGGATCGGCACCTACGGCAAGGGTCTTGATCGCCTCGATCCCGCGACCGGCACGTTCAAGCATTATCGCCATCGGCCGGGCGATCCGGCGAGTCTTGGCGGCGATGCGATTCGCGCCTTGCTGCAGACGCGCGATGGCGCATTATGGGTAGGTACCAATTCGAGCGGGCTCGACCGGCTCGATCCGGTGACCGGAAAATTCAGGCATTACCGCCACGACGTGAACGACCCGAACAGTCTCGGCGGTCATTCCGTCGTGGCGCTGCAGCAAAGCAAAGACGGCAACCTCTGGATTGGCCTTTGGGGTGCCGGGCTGGATCGATTCGATCCGGTCACCGGCCGGTTCAGACATTACCGTCACGATCCGGACAATCCCGCGAGCCTCAGCGGCAATCGCGTGAACTGGCTTTACAGGGACCGCCGCGGCCGCTTGTGGATCGGGACAGACCAACGCGGATTGAACCGTTTCAATCCGGATACCGGCGGCTTCGACAAATATCTTCCCGGCAGCACGACTGCTCAGAATAGCGTGCTCAGTATCGTCGGCGGCAAACCCGGCGTGCTGTGGCTGGGGACGCGCGACGGCCTCTATCGATTCGATGTCGAAACCGGAAAGTTCACGCACTACGACGCGGGAGATGGCTTGGCGGACAACCTGGTGTTATGCGTGCTGCGCGACGCGAATGGTGGGCTTTGGATCAGCACCAACAATGGTCTGTCGCAGTTCAACCCCGAAACCGGCGTGTTTCACACGTGGACTGAGGCGGACGGCTTGCAGGGGAACGAGTACAATTCGTTCGCGTGTCACCGCGGATACGACGGAACGCTGTACTTCGGTGGCGTTAACGGCATCAGTGCGTTCAATCCCGCGACGCTGGCTGGCAGCCGTTACGTGCCGCCGGTCGTGCTGACCCGGTTCCTGATCGACAACAAGCCGGTCAATGTCGGGCACTCGGGCGACAATGCTTTCCATTTGCGCTCGTCGCTGCAAAGCCTCAAGAGCATCACGCTCAATTATCGGCAAAAAGTACTCGCCTTCGAGTTTGCCGCACTCGATTACGCACAGCCGGGCGCCACCCGCTACCAATATAAATTGACAGGCTTTAACGACCACTGGATCGGGACGGACGCAGATCATCGCATCGCCACCTACACGAATCTCAATCCCGGCGATTACGTGTTCCACGTGCGCGCGAGCGGCAACAGCGGCATCTGGAATAACACCGGCGCGAGCATCACGCTGCACATTTTGCCGCCGCCATGGCGTACGTGGTGGGCGTATTCGTTGTATGCCCTCGGCGGGCTGCTGCTCGTAATGACGCTTGTCCGTTATTTTCTGATGCGCCGGGAGGTGGCTTATGCTGCACGGGAAAGCAGGATGAAGTCGGCGTTCTTCGCGATGATGAGCCATGAAATCCGAACGCCGCTGAATGGCGTGCTCGGCATGCTGCAGTTATTGCTGCATACGCGGCTGGACCAGCGGCAGCGCGAGTACGTAGAAACGATGCGTTATGCGGGCGACGCGCTGCTCGCCATCCTGAACGACGTGCTGGACTACGCCAAAATCGAAGCGGGCAAAATAGTGTTCGAGCGCGTCGATTTCAGCCTCGGCCGCCTGCTTGACAGCATGATCATGCTGATGCAAACCCGCGCGACTGAAAAGGGGCTCAGGCTTTATGCTGAAATGGCCGCCGATGTCCCGGACAACGTACTTGGTGATCCGGCACGGCTCAGGCAAATCATCCTCAATCTCGTCGCCAACGCCATCAAGTTCACTGATGCCGGCGAAGTCAGTGTGACGGTGGTTCGTGCCGGGGCAGGCGATCGACTGCGTTTTATCATCGCCGACAGTGGTATTGGCATTAGTGAAGACCAGCGCGCTGCTTTATTCCAGACCTTCAGCCAGGCCGACGCCTCGATTAACCGGCAATACGGAGGCACCGGCCTGGGACTGGTCATCTGCAAGCGCCTTGTTGAAGGCCAGGGCGGCTCTATCGGCTTTGACAGCAAGCTCGGGCAGGGTTCGACGTTTTGGTTCGAGCTCGACTGTCCGGCAGGCGCCGCGGCGCAGTTGGAGAAACAACCCGACGACGAGGGCGCCGATGCCCGACCGCTAAGGTTGCTGCTTGCCGACGATGTGCTTATCAATCGGCAGGTCGCCGTCGGGCTGCTGGAACAGGCAGGACATACGGTTGAGGCGGTCGAAAACGGCCGCCAGGTATTGGAAAGAATCACCGGCGAGGAGTGTTTTGATGCGGTCCTGATGGACGTGCAAATGCCGGAAATGGACGGGCTCGAGGCTACGCGTCGCATTCGTGAATTGCCGGATGCGCGGCACTCAAGTGTGCCGGTTATCGGATTGACCGCGAGTGCCGGCCCGGCCGACATTGCCGAGTGCCTGGCCGCCGGCATGAGCGCCGTATTGGCCAAACCGTTTCGCGCCGGCGAATTGCAGCAGGCACTTGCGCGGCAGGCGCGACCAGTCGGAGGCGTTGGCGAGACTCTGCTGGACAAAACGTTGTTCACTGCGCATCGGTGCGCGTTAGGTGCGGCTCAGACGACTTCGCTGGTCGAGGTATTTCGCGAGCTTGCGGAACGCACGCTGGACGAAATGGCAGTGATGCTGGATGCAGGCGACATGGCGGGCGTGGGCGCCGCCGCCCATCGTCTGGCGGGGTCGGCGGCAAGCCTTGGCTTGAGCGCTTTTGGCAGTGCTGTCGGCAAGCTCGAATCTGCTGGCGCCAAAAGCGATCCCGCAGCAATGCGGCCACTGCTGAAAGAAATTCAAACGCTGTTGTACGCCAGCCTTGCGGCTGTTGATTATGAGGAAGCAAGCGAAGTAAACCGCGATTCCAGCCGTATTAATTTGTAAAATAAGACACCTTGTCCAAGAACCTGAACTTTTACCCATGAAATCAGTCGTCCGCACCCGTTTCGCGCCCAGCCCGACCGGCTACCTGCACATCGGTGGCGCCCGCACGGCGCTGTTCTGCTGGCTGTACGCCCGCCGTCACAACGGTGACTTCATCCTGCGCATCGAAGACACCGATCGCGAGCGCTCGACGCCCGAGGCGGTGCAGGCGATTCTGGACGGCATGGCCTGGCTGGAACTGACGCCGGATGAGGGGCCGTTCTACCAGACGCAGCGCTTCGACCGTTACAAGGAAGTCGTGCAGCAGTTGCTCGACGCCGGCCATGCCTATCACTGCTACTGCACCAAGGACGAGCTGGAGGCGATGCGCGCCGAGCAGATGGCGCGCAAGGAAAAGCCGCGCTACGACGGCCGTTGCCGCGAGCGCACCGAGCCGCGTGAAGGCGTCGATCCGGTGGTGCGCTTCAAGAGCCCGCAAACCGGACAAACAGTGGTCGACGACCAGGTACGCGGTCGCGTCACGTTCAACAATGCCGAACTGGACGACCTGATCATCGCGCGCGCCGACGGCACGCCGACCTACAACTTCACCGTCGTCGTCGACGACATGGACATGAGCGTAACGCACGTCATTCGCGGCGACGATCACCTCAACAACACTCCGCGCCAGATCAACATCTTCAAGGCGCTCGGCGCGACGCCACCGAGCTATGCGCACCTGCCGATGATTCTGGGGCCGGATGGAGCGAAGCTGTCCAAGCGTCACGGCGCGGTCAGCGTCATGCAGTACCGCGAAGATGGCTTTCTGCCCGATGCAATCGTCAACTACCTGGTGCGCCTCGGCTGGGCGCACGGCGACCAGGAGATCTTCAGCCGAGAGGAAATGATCGAGCTGTTCGATCTGGTCGACGTGAACCAGTCGGCGTCGGCGATCAACCCGGAAAAGCTGCTGTGGCTGAACCAGCACTACATCAAGACGACGGATGTCGCCGAACTCGCCATGGAGCTGGCGTGGCATCTCGATCGGCAGGGCATTGACACCATCGGCGGCCCGGCGCTGGACGCACTGGTCGAATGCCAGCGCGAGCGGGCCAAGACGCTCAAGCAGATGGCGGAAAGCAGTCGATTCTTTTTCGAAGAGCCGCAAGAGTACGACCCGAAGGCGGCGCGCAAAAACCTGACGGCCGAGGCCAGGCCGGTGCTGGAAGAGGTTCAGTCGCGCCTGTCCGCTTTGCCGGAATGGCGCGCCGAACCAATTCACGAGATCGTGCAGGCCATCGCGGCCGAGCGCGAACTCAAGCTCGGCAAGGTCGCGCAGCCGATCAGGGTGGCGATTTCCGGCGGCACGGTCTCGCCGCCGATCGATGCGACGCTGGCGCTGCTGGGGCGGGAGAAGACGTTGCAGCGACTGGCCAGGGCGGTGGAATTCTGTTCAACGGCGGCGCCGGACGCATAACTTCAGGTTGACACGTCCGCCCCGGTCGCGGAAAATAGCCGGCTCGTTTCGGGGCTATAGCTCAGCTGGGAGAGCGCCTGCATGGCATGCAGGAGGTCGGCGGTTCGATCCCGCCTAGCTCCACCAATTACACCGCCACGGCGGCAACTGCGTAACGACGTCCCCATCGTCTAGAGGCCTAGGACACTGCCCTTTCACGGCGGCAACAGGGGTTCGAATCCCCTTGGGGACGCCAATAAAAAGCCCGGTTTTATGCCGGGTTTTTTATTGGCGCTGCGAAGCAGTTCGAACCCCGCTATATGGAGGGGTTCGACAAAATTGCCCGGAGCAATTTTGAACAGCGCCGTCCGCGGCGCTGGCCCCGAAGGGGTGGAGGGCAGGATGCCCGCAATAATCCCCTTGGGGACGCCAATAAAAAGCCCGGTTTTATGTGTTTTATGCCGGCTTTTTTAATTGGCGCTGCGCATGACATGATGTTGTGCCTCATATGCTTGAGGCAAACCATGCGAACAACCGTCACGATTGACAAAAAGCTTCTTGATGAAGCAGAGCGGCTCACCGGCCTGACCGACCGCGACGCTTTGGTGAACGAAGGCATGCGCGCGTTGATCGCGCGCGAGAGCGCCCGGAGACTGGCCCGGCTTGGCGGCAGCGATTCCCATGCCCGAATCGCGCCGCGCCGCCGGTCCGCGGCGCCATGACCCTCGTCGATACGTCTGTCTGGATCACCAGTATCTGGCGCGCGGCATTCAATTGCTGGCCGGCGCTCCACTAGGGCACCGTGCTGGTAGTCGGTGTTACTGACATCGACACGCCTCTGGACGCTGGATCGGCGACTGCAACGCCCCCGAAGCGGGAGCGAGATTTGAACCCGCGATTCTAGGAATCACGACGCTGCTTTTATCGGCTGAATCAAGCTTTCCAGCGGAATGCCCAAGCCTTCGTGAAGACGGCGGATCATATCCAGCGACAGCGCGCGGCGGCGGTTCAGGACTTCGGAGACCCGGCCGCTATGGCCGATGTAAGGTTCCAGGTCCTTGCGGGACAGGCCTTGCTGGTCCATCCGAAAACGGATCGCGTCCACCGGATCGGGCGGATCAATCGGAAAATGCTTGGCTTCGTACGCTTCAACGAGCGTAACGAGAACCTCAAACTCATCGCCCTCCGGGGTGCCAGGCGTCGCATCCATGAGCGTCTGCAACCGGGCAAGGGCTACGTCGTGATCGCTCTCGTTATGAATTGGCCGAATGTCCATTACACCTCCTCGACATTAATTCGATCATATTCGGCATGCGTGCCGATGAATCGGACGTACGCAACCTTGTACAAATAGTTCATTTTTACGACCAGCCGGTATTTGTTACCGCCAATGTCGAAGACAACCCGGTTGTCTCCCACAAAGCTTGCACGTGCGTAGCGAGCTTTGACATCCTGCGGCCCACCCCAGTCGGCGGCCTTCACTTCGGAATGCCAGGCTTCCAATGGACCTTTGGCATCCGCGTGCTTCTCCCAAAATTCACGTAGCGCCCGTTTCGCTATGATTCTCATTTGACCGAAAGATAGCCGCTCCCATTATGGGAGTCAAGACGGCTGACAAATCAATGAAGCTCCGCTACGGCAGTTCCAGCGGCGGCTCATCGATGAGCGGGATCTGCTCGCGCAGGCTCTGGATGTGATTCTCCCAGTAGCGCGGCGAGTCGAGCCACGGAAACGCTCGCGGGAACGCCGGGTCCTCCCAGCGGCGCGCGATCCAGCCCGCGTAGTGCATGATGCGCAGCGCGCGCAGCGCTTCGAGCAGGTGCAGCTCAGCGGCGTCGAAATCCGCAAATTGCCGATAGCCGTCGAGCACGGCGGCGAGCTGCATCGCCATGTCCGCGCGTTCGCCTGACAGAAGCATCCACAAGTCCTGCAGCGCCGGGCCCATGACGGCGTCGTCGAAATCGACGAAATGCGGGCCGGCGTCGGTCCAGAGAATATTGCCGGGATGGCAGTCGCCGTGCAGCCGCAGCATCCGGTAGTGTCCGGTGCGGGCGAAGGCGCGGCGCGCGCCGTCGAGCACCGCATCGCTGACTTCTTCGTAGCGCGGCACGAGTTCGGCAGGCAGAAAGCCGCTTTCCAGTACGGCCGCGCGCGCCGGTACGCCCACACTTTCAACATCGATCGTTGCGCGCTCGCCGAATGATCGGACGCGGCCGGCGGCGTGAATGCGGCCGATGAGGCGCCCCAGCCATTCGAGGTTGGTCGCGGAGTCCAACTCGGGCGCATGGCCGCCGCGGCGCGGGAACAGGGCGAAGCGGAAGCCGCGGTGGTGGAGCAGGGTGGCGCCGGCCGCGTCGGCCAGCGGCGCAACCGCCGGAATATCCAGACCGGCGAGTTCGGCGACGAATGCGTGCTCTTCGAGAATCGCCGCATCGCTCCAGCGACCGGGGCGGTAAAATTTCGCCACCAGCGGCGGCTGGTCTTCGATGCCGACCTGGTACACACGGTTTTCGTAGCTGTTGAGCGCGAGCAAGCTGCCATTGGTGCGCCAGCCGGCGGCGTCGATCGCGTTCAGCAGGTTGTCGGGAGTGAGTTCGGCGTACGGGGTTGCGGGTGCGGTTTCCATCCGCCGGATTATACTGGTGGCTCGGCGCCCAGGGCGGTGACTGCTACCGATGAGGAGGTTCGTTATGCCGCATCCTGACTGGAACGAAAGTTACGCAACCGATGAGCCGCCGCCATGGGACACGGGCGAGCCGAACGAATACCTGGTCGAGTTCATTCGCTCTCGCGCCATTAAGCCCGGCCGGGCGCTCGATGTCGGCTGCGGCACGGGTACGCAATCGATCTGGCTTGCCGGCCAGGGCTTTTCGGTACTCGGCGTGGACGTTGCGCCACTTGCCATCGAGAAGGCCCGGGCGAAAGCTGCCGATGCGGGTGAAGATTGCCGTTTCGAGGTGCGGGATTTTCTGAACGACCGGATCGCCGGCGGCCCGTTCGACTTCGTCTTTGATCTAGGCTGTTTCCATATTTTCGATGCGCCCGCGGACCGCGCGCGCTTCGCCGCGCAGGTGGCCGCGCTGCTCGCACCCGGCGGGCGCTGGCTGAGCCTGATCGGCAGCACGGAAGGTCCCGCGCGCGAATTCGGTCCACCGCGGCGCTCCGCCCGTGACGTGATGGACGCCATTGAGCCAACGCTTGCGATCCTGGAATTCCATTCGATTGAATTTCACGTCAACTTGCCGGAACCGCCCGCCGCGTGGTTCTGCCTGTCGCGTCCGCGTCAGTTCTCGGCGCAGCCCTCAACGGTGTATCGCGGATGAGGACAGGCGCGGCAGCCGTATGGCTGGCAATTCTTCCGGCTGTAGTTGCGGCCGCGCCATCGCAGCAAGCCTGGACGATACCGGCATCCCAGCCGTGCACAGGCCTCTCGGCCATCTGGACGCCGCCGCTGGCAATGCTCAAGCCGCTGGTGGGCGAGTGGACGCCTGCTCCCGGGCCGAAGCAGGGCCGCGGCGTGTTTGTGCTGTTCGTCACTCGCTGCCCGCAATCGTCGATCGGCGGGCATGACATTGGTTCATCGATCGTTGGCGCCGTGCTCGTGGCGATCGAGCCGCCGGCTGATCCGGGCAAATCCAATGTGTCGCGGAGGGCGCACTGGGCCGCGCTGGTGAATGTGTTTGGCGACCCCGACAGCGCGGTGGTCAAGCTGTTTGCGCAAGAGGGCTTTCCGGTGACGCCGGCGAAGTTGGCGTTGCACGTGGAGCGCGATGACGGCACCGCCACGTTTTCGATCGCGACCGATGCGGGCGAAACGCGACTGCAGACTTATTTTGCAGCGGCGCCTACGGCGGCCATGGCCCATCAGACGGCGATGGTGAGCGTTGGGGAGACGCCGATTGCAATAATCCGTGGCTCTGAATCCGCGACACGGCAGTCGAAGGGCGCCGGGATGGTTAAAACCGAAGGCGACACCTGGCCGGCACGACTGGCTCTACCACTGAAACCTGCCGGCGTGGCGCTGGACACGAAGTTCCTGTGGCGATTCGAGTTCCTTACCCGCGCCGGGAAAGCACCGCAAAGCTAACCTCGGTTCGGATGCGGAAGCCAAGTTTTTCGTATAGCGAAATGGCCGGCAGATTGTCCTTCCAGGCGTGCAGGAACGGTTGGTCACCGCGGGCCGCGATAGTGGCGGCTACGGCCGCAGAAAGCCGGGCCGCCAATCCCCGGCCGCGGAAGTCCGGGTGCGTGCAGACGCCGCTGACCTCGGTGTAGCCGGGCATTCGCATGCGCTCGCCCGCCATGGCTGCCAGCCGGCCGTCGATCCGGATGCCGAGGAAGCGGCCCATGGTGTGGGTACGCTCCTCAAACGGTCCGGGTTCGGTCAGCTTCGCGAGCGCCAGCATTTCGGCTGCGTCCGCGTCGCCGAGCACCTGGATATCGTCATTTACCGCATCTGTTTGTATGCGACCTGTCGCCACCATTTGCACCCCCGTGGCCGCTTTCGTCACATGAAGTTCCGGCGGGATGACGATTTCCGACGCCTGCAGAATCACGACCCAATCCCCCGGCGCTACGAGCGCCGCCAGGGCGGCCAGTGCGTCGGCGCTGTCGTCGCGCGCGGACGCGAATACATTGATGCCGCGAGCGAAGCGTTTGGCCAGCGGACCGCCTTCCGCCAGGACGGCGTGATGCGTGGTCAGGCTCGCCCAGACCGGCCGATCGAGCAGTGACATGTCGGTTCGGCTCAGTCGATATCTTTTGGCATCGGCGGGGCGTGATGCGGCGCCGGAATCGACAGGTCGCTGATCGGCTGCTGACCGCTGTGCTGCAGGTTGTCGTTCAACTGCGCGAGCGCGTTCGACTGCAGTTGTTTCCACTTTGCCAGCGCCTCGTCCAGATAGTGCAGGTAGAGATCCACCGCCTTGTATTGCGGCTGGGTCGGGGTGCGGTCGGCACTGCCGATTCTGTCGTAGAACGACGCCAGGCTGTCGTTGATGGCGCGCAGGCCCTGCCGGTCGGCCGGGTTGTCGAGCAGATTCTTCGCGCCGGCGTCGAGTTTATCGATCTGATCGGCAAGCGGCGAATGCTCGCCCGCCGCCTGCTGGCGCTTGGCCAACTGCGCGCGCAGCGAACGCACCTGCTGGTAGGCCGCGTAATCCTTCGCCAGCGCGTCGCTCACCTGCGTCTCCAGCGCGAACTGCTTTTGCAGCGCGTGATCGGTCACGTGCACGCGCGGGTCCATCTTGACCGTCAGCGGTTGCGTGTACGTGTGGCCGTCGACCGTCAGTTTCACCGTGTACCGACCCGGCAGCACGAGCGCGCCCTGCGGCACAATCGGCGTCCTTTCGCCGGCGATGGCGGCAATCGTGTAACCGAAGCGGATTGCCTTCGGATGCGGGTAGCGCAGGTCCCAGACGAAGCGGTGGTGGCCCGCATCGGTGCCCGGCCGCGGCGGCGGCGCCACCCAGGATTTCGGGAAGTAGCGGAACGCATTCAATTGCGGCGGTGGCGCGTTGCTGGCGTAACGGCGCACGACCCGGCCGTCGGCATTGTAAATCGCCAGCGTCACCGGCCCCTGCGCATCGTGCGGCAGGTAATAGTCGATGATCGCGCCGGCCCGCGGATTCTTGCCGGCCGGTTCTTCCGGCGGCAGCGGCGTATCGTGGTTTTCGTCGCGGCGCACGCGAATCGCGGTCGCCGGTTTGAACAGGTAGTCGCCATGGACGTCGCCCGCGGCGAGCTGGCGGAGCGGTGTGACGTCGTCCAGCACCCACAGCGCGCGGCCCATCGTCGCCGCGATCAGGTCGCCGGCATGCACCGTCAGGTCGCGTACCGATGTCGCGGGAAGGTTCAGCGTCAGCGATTGCCAGTGGGCGCCGTCGTCGAACGACACGTACGCGCCGGCGTTGGTGCCGGCATACAGCAGGCCCTTTTGCTTCGGATCGGCGCGCACGACGTTGACGTAATTATCGGTCGGCAGGCCGGTGGTGATTTTCGTCCAGTGCTGACCGTAATCGTGGGTGCGGTAGACGTACGGGCTGAAGTCGGCGAGCCGGTGGCGGTCGACCGCGATGTAGGCCGTGCCCGCATCGAGACGGGATGCGTCGACGCTCGCGATCTTGCTCCAGTCGCGCACCGCTCTCGGCGTCACGTCCTGCCAGTGCTTGCCGTTGTCGCGGGTTAATTGGACGTGGCCGTTGTCGGTGCCGATCCAGATTTCGTTGCCGTCGACGGGCGAGGGCGCGATGGCGTAAATCACGCCGTAGCCGCAGATGCTCGCGCGCGGAATCGGCACGTGCTCCTGCTTGCAGCCTTGCGCCTTGTCGTTCGTGCCGGTGAGATCGGGGCTGATCTGCTGCCAGTGCTGCCCCTGGTCGGTCGAGGCGAACAGGTGCTGCGCGCCGACGTAAAGCGTGTAGGGCGGCTGGTGGCGAATCGCGATCGGGGTGAACCACGTGTAGCGGTTCTTGACCCTGGTCGGCCGCTCGCCGTAGGTCGAAACCGGCCAGGGCGAGATATCCTGCGACTGGCCGGTGCACGCGTCGAAGCGGTTCAGGTTGCCGCCGAGACCGCTGCCGTAGACGATGTTCGGGTCACGCGGATCGGGCACGTCGTAGTCGCGCTCGTCGGCGCCGACCGCGTACCAGTCGCGGAATGTGATTGCGCCGTAGTCGCTGCGATTCCTGATAGCGACGGTGCCGCTGTCCTGCTGGCCGCTGTAGATGCGGTACGGGAACGCGTTGTCGGCCTCGACGTGATAGAACTGGCCGGTCGGCTGGTTGTACCAGCTCGACCAGCTCTCGCCGCCGTTGACGGTCAGCGTCGCGCCCTGGTCGACGCCGGCGATCATCCGCTCCGGGTGCGCCGGGTTGATCCAGACTTCGTGGTAGTCGTCGCCGCCCGGCGATCCCTTGATGATCGTGAAGGTCTTGCCGCCGTCGGTCGAGCGGCGCAGCGAGCGGCCCATCAGGTAGATCGTATCGTGATCGTTCGGCGCGACTCGCAGCCGGCCGAAATAGGAATCGGCAAGGCCGCCGTTATGGTTGACGTTGTGCCAGTGCGCGCCGCCGTCGGTCGAGCGATAGACGCCGGCGTCATCCTGGGCCTGCACGATCGCGTAGACGATCCTGCCGTCGCTGCCGCGCGCGACGCCGAGGCCGATGCGCCCCATCGGACTGTCGGGCAGCCCGTTGTCGACGCGGTGCCAGGTGCGGCCCTCGTCGGTGCTCTTGTACACGCCGCTCTTCGGGCCGATCGGCGCCTCGAAATAATCCAGCCACGGCTTCATGCGCATCTGCCAGACGGCGGCGTAGACCACCGCCGGATGGGTCGGGTCGAATGCCAGGTCGACCGCGCCGGTCTGCTTGCCGACGTACAGCGTCCGGTGCCAGGTTTTGCCGCCGTCGTCGGTACGGAACACGCCGCGCCGCGTGCTGGGGCCGAATACGTGGCCGAGCGCGGCAACCAGCACGACGTCCGAGTTCTTCGGATCGATCAGGATGCGGCCGATGTGACGCGTGTCCTTCAGGCCGACGTTGTGCCAGGTTTTGCCGCCGTCGGTGGATTTGTACACACCGTTGCCGGCGGCGATGTCGTAGCGGGTCGCGACCTGGCCCGAGCCCATGTAGATGACGTTCGGGTCGGACGGTGCGACCGCGAGCGCGCCGACCGAGGACCCGCCGGCCGTGTCGAAGATCGACTTCCAGGTCACGCCGTCGTCGGTGGTTTTCCAGACGCCGCCGTCGGCGCCGCCGAACAACCAGACGTTGGGACTGCCCGGCACGCCGGTCACGGCCGTCGCCCAGCCCGCGCGAAACGGACCGACGAGGCGCCATTGCATGTCGTTGTAGGCGTTGGTGGGGACGGTGGCGGCGCTGGCGGTGGCTGCGAAAAACAGAGTCGCAGCCAACAGCAACTTGATGTTCTTCATCTTTCTCTCTTATATACCCCACTGCCGGCTTAGTTCCCCGTCAGTCGTCTGCCACACGCCGAGGTGCAGCGCCTGCATGCTGTCGACGTCTTGCAGCAGGTCGGATTTGTCGAGGCTGGTCAGAGCCGTTGGACCGGATTGCAGCGCTTTGGTTCGGATGCGCGCGAGGCGCTTGGCCTTCTCGGGCGGCATGCGCGGCTTGCGCCGCAGCATCGCCAGGTGAATGGCGTTGACTTTCGGGTCAACGACGGCGCGGACGAAATCGTCCACGTCGGCCGCAGCCGGCGCCAGTTGCCGGTTCAACACCTCGAGTTCGGGCGGGGGCTCGATTTCCTCGGGAATGACGAACAGCTTGACGCGGCGCGCGGCGCGGCCGAGGCGCACGCGGCTGAGGTAGGTCGACAGCGGAATCGACAGCACCAGCGCGCTCACGATCGGCGCCAGCCACCAGAAAAACGCCGGATTGAGCCAGTACACGCCGCCGGCCCAGATGATGGCGATCACGGTCGCGCTGCCGTGATAGCGGATCGCCGTGCCCCAGGTGGTTTCGGCGTCCTCGCGCACCTGCGCGCCCCATTTGACCTGGCGGCCGATCAGCGTCGTCAGCACGAACTTGGCGTGAAACAGCATGCGGATCGGTGCCAGCAGACTCGCGACGATCGTTTCGAAGATGACGCTCAGCGTCAGCGCAAAAAATCCGCCGAAGCAGCGGGTCGGTGGCTGCTTGATGAGCGTCAGCAGCCAGCTCAGGATCTTGGGCAGGAACAGCAATCCGGCGGTCGAGATGACCAGCGCCAGCGCCCAGTTCGGATGCCATTCCGGCCAGATCGGAAACAGGCTCGGCTTGTTTGAGAAATATTTCACCGGCGTCAGCGCCTGCACCGCGACTTCCGCCGTCGACAGGATCAGGAACAGCAGCCAGACCATCGCCGACGCATAGGCCATCACGCCGTTGACGAACATTGCGCGGTGCGCCGACGACAGTCCCTTGGTGCCGAGCAGGCGCAGGTGCTGCAGGTTGCCTTGGCACCAGCGCCGGTCGCGCTTGAGCTCGTCGAGCAGCGTCGGCGGCGTTTCCTCGTAACTGCCGGGCAGATCGTAGGCGACCCAGACTTCCCACCCGGCGCGGCGCATCAGTGCGGCTTCGACGAAGTCGTGGCTCAAAATTTCGCCGCCCAGCGGGCCGCTGCCCGGAAGCCGCGACAAGCCGCAATGCTCGATGAACGGCTTGATGCGGATGATCGCGTTGTGGCCCCAGTAATAGCATTCGCCGAGCTGCCAGAAATGCACGCCGGCGGTGAACATCGGCCCGTAGACGCGATTGGCGAACTGCTGAATGCGCGCGAACAGCGAGTTCTTGTTCGCTGTAACCGGCGGCGTCTGAATGATGCCGGCCTCCGGCCGCACCTCCATCATCTGCACCATCTTCACCAGCGTGGAACCGGCCATGACGCTGTCCGCATCGAAGACGATCATGTAGCGGGACTTCGAGCCCCAGCGGCGGCAGAAGTCGCCGATGTTGCCGCTCTTGCGCTTGATGTGGGTACGCCGGCGCCGGTAGTGGATGCGGCTGAACGCGTTCAACTCGCGGCACAGTTCCGCCCATTCGAGTTCCTCGCGCACGGCGCTTTCCGCGTCAGTCGTGTCGCTCAGTACGAAAAACTCGAAATGTTCGAGCTGCCCGGTTTTCTGCAGCGACAGGTATGTCGTCTTGAGGCCGGCGAACACGCGCCGCGGGTCCTCGTTGTACACCGGCATCAGGATCGCGGTCGGCGCAAGCGGCGCCGAATCGCTGCCGCGCGCTTCACAAATGCGGGTAATGGCAAGCCGGCGCCAGTTGAACAAGAGTGTGAAGAAGCCCGAAAACGCGGTCCAGAAGCCGACGGAAATCCACGCGAACAGCCCGATGAAGGTGGCAAGCACCGCTGCCTCCAGGGCGGTGTTGCCGTGATAGGGCAGGATCTCGAGCATGTACATTCCCGCGAACGCGGTCTGCACCGCGACGAGCGCGAACAGCAGCACGTGGCGTATGAACGCGGCCCGCCGCCAGCGCGGATTCGCCGCGCGATATTGTTTGGTGGCTGCCATCAATGAGCCCCCAGCATCCGGAACAGCCAGCGCAGCGGCGCCGGCCGGCGCGTGATGCGCGCGGGCGACATGTTGACGCGCTTCATCGGCGGCATCGCCACGAGCCGCACGCGTCCGTCCGGCGTCTCTTCGAGTGGCGCCGCGCCTTCGAGCCGGCGCTCCGCCAGCCAGCGATGCAGTCGCACGCGCGCCGACGCCGCCATCAGTTCCGGCGTCGCCAGCAGCGGCTCGTTTTCGTGTCCGGTGAGAAATTGCTGCAACGCGATCATCGTCTGGCCGGTCGCGCTCTTGCCCGATGCCCAGGCCGAGCCGGTCGCCGCGCGCGCAATCGCCGCCTGCGTCAGCCGGTGGCGTTCCGCTGCTTCATACCCGAGTGCGGCGAGATAGCGATCTGCACGCTCGCCCGCAAGCCGCCAGTCGTCAAGCGGCGTGGAGGTGGAGGCGTCGGCGGCGCGTACTGGCAGGGTCATGACGGCGGCGCGTATAAAAAGCTCCAGGTTTCGGTCAGCGTTTTGTCGCCGGCCTTGAGGAAGGCGCGCAGCTCGAGTGGCTTGTCTGGCGGGTCGACCTCGAACGACAGTCGCCAGCCGCCGGTCACCGGGTTTTTCTCGGTATGCTGTTCGACCAGTTTGCCGCCGTCGCCCACGGTAATGACCCCCTCGACTTTCGCGTCCGCCGGCAGGCTGGACAGGACGGCGCTGTTGAATTCGAGCACGAAGCGCTTGAGCGGCGGCTTGTCGCCGGCGCCGATCCAGGTCGATGTGTTCTGGCCGATCGCGGCCGGTTGCGGCGTGTGCGAGGTCCAGCGGATCGTGTAGCTGAAGTTCAGCGGCTCGCCCAGCTTGGGCACGTTCTTCGGCACCCAGAACGCGACGATATTGTCGTTTACTTCCTTGTCGCTCGGAATCTCGACCAGCATCACCTGGCCGTCGCCCCAGTCCCCGTCCGGCATCACCCACGCCGACGGGCGGATGTCGTAGCGCGCTTCGAGATCCTGGTAGTCGTAAAAGTGTCGGTCGCGCTGCATCAGCCCGAAACCGAGCGGGTTTTTCAGCTGGAACGCGCTGAGCAGCAGTTGCGCCGGGTTGATCAGCGGCCGCCACAGCCATTCGCCGGTACCGGCGTGCACCAGCAGGCCGTCCGAATCGTGCACCTCCGGGCGCCAGTACCCGGCCGGTTTGGGCGAATCCTCGCCGTAAAAGAACATGCTCGTCAGCGGCGCGATGCCGAGCTGCTTGATGTCGGCGCGCTCGAACAGGGTTGTCTTGACGTCGACGACCGTCGTCTCGCCGGGTTTGATGACGAACTGGTACGCGCCGGTGACGCGCTTGCTGTCGAGCAGCGCATAGACCGTCATCTGCTGGGCGTCCGGCGCCGGGCGCACCAGCCAGAATTCCTTGAAGAACGGAAATTCCTCGCCGCTTTGCAGGCCGGTGTCGACCGCCAGGCCGCGTGCCGACAGGCCCCACGCTTCGTCGCGCCCCACGGCACGGAAATAGCTCGCGCCCGCGAACACGATGAATTGGTTGTCTGCCTTTTTGTCCTTGAGCGGGTAGGTCAGCTTGAAGCCGGCAAAGCCGAGATCGGGCGGAATCTTGTCGGCGAACTTGTTGTGGCCGTAGTCGAACAACTGCGGCGAGAACTGCACTTCGTGCACACCCTGCGCGTCGACAACATTGATCGTGACCGAGTGCTTGTAATACAAACCCGGATGAATCAGCCGCACCTGGAATCGGGTGTTCGACTGTTTCCACAGCGAGTCCTCGACCCGGAAGCGGATGTCGCGGTAATCGTTGTAGCTGATGTTGGCGAGAAAATCCGGAATCGGCTTCGGTTGCTGGAAGGGCTTGGCGGCCAGCGCCTTGGCTTTCGCCACTACGTCGTCAAAGCCGAAAGTAGCCGCTGCATGTGCCAGCGCAGGCGCCGCCAACATCACGGCCAGCCCGAAGCTGCGCAGCAGACGGGTTCGAAAACGGATTGTCACGGCCGGTTCTCCTTCCTTATGCCGGTTTTATGATGGCGTTCTATGCCGGTGCACGGGCCATGATAACAAAAGGGTTGCGCCCGGCGCCTGCCGCGCCGTAGTGTGAATAACAATAACGCCCCACAGGACGTCCGCAATGCGCATTTCAAAGCTTCTGGTGTTCCTCACGCTGTTCACGACCGCGTTCGCTGCCGCGGCGGCGGACGGCGGCCACGATCGGAACGTGCTCCGCGCGCAACTCAAAAACGGCCTGCGCGTGGTCATCGTGCGTGACACGCTCGCGCCGGTTGCGACGGTCGAGATGAACTATCTCGTGGGCGCCGTCGAGGCGCCGGCAAAGTTTCCCGGCCTCGCGCATGCGCAGGAACACATGATGTTTCGCGGCAGCCCGGGCCTGACCGCCGCGCAACTGGCCGACATCACCGCGGCGCTCGGTGGTGCCTCCAACGCGCAGACGCAGCCGGTCGTCACGCGGTACTACTTCACGGTGCCGTCCGCCGATCTGCCCGTTGCACTGCACATTGGCGCGCTGCGGATGACGGGCGTGCTCGATACGACGGACGCCTGGCAGCAGGAACGCGGTGCGATCGAACAGGAGGTCGCACGCGACACCTCCGATCCGCAGTACCTGTTATACACCCGATTGCTGCATGCTTTGTTTACGGGCACACCCTATGCGAGTACCGGCCTCGGCACCCGCCCGTCGTTTGACAAGTTGACCGCCGCGCGGCTCAAACAGTTCCACGACCAGTGGTACGTGCCGAACAACGCTGTGCTGGTGATCGCCGGCAAGGTTGACCCCGACAAGACGCTCGACACGATCAAGCAATTGTTCGGCGACATTCCGGCGCACAAGCTGCCGCCACGGCCGAAGATCAAGCTGCAGCCGGTCAAGTCGCAGACGCTGCACGCGAAGACGGATCGGCCCTACGGTCTGGTGACGCTGGCGTTTCGGTTCCCGGCGACGACCAGCCACGATTTCGCCGCGGCGGAAGTGCTGGGCGCGGTGTTGTCGAGTCCGCGCGGCAAGCTGTATGCGCTGCGCCCGGAAGGCAAGGCGCTCGCCGCCGGATTCAGCTATACCGGCATGAAGGATGTGGGAATGGCTTATGCGGCGGCCGCATTCGCCAAGGGGCAGGACTCGAAGGCGCTGGTCAAGTCGGTCAAGAGCATTCTGCAAGACATCGTCACGCACGGCGTCGATCCGGACCTCGTGGCGGCGGCGAAGCGCCACGCGCTGACGGGTGCCGAAACGCGCAAGAATTCCATTTCCGGCCTGGCCGGCGCCTGGTCGGAAGCGGTCGCGGTCGAGGGGCTGCATTCGCCTGCCGACTGGACGCAGGCGATCGAGCAGGTGAACGTGGCGGACGTCAATCGCGTCGCCAGACAATACCTCGATCTCAACCACATGGTTGTCGCGGTGCTGACGCCGCAGGCCTCCGGCAAAGCGCTGTCGTCTAAGGGCTTCGGCGGCAAGGAGTCGTTTACACCCAAGAATCCGAAGCCGGTTGAGCTGCCGAAGTGGGCCCGGGAGGCATTGGCGAAGCTGGTCGTGCCGGAGCCGATCGTGCACCCGACGGTCACCACACTCGATAACGGCATCAAGCTGATCGTGCAGCCGGAATCGGTGAGCCGTACCGTCAGCGTGTACGGGCAGATTCGCACCAATCCGGATCTTGAAGTGCCAAAGGGCCAGGAAGGCATCGCCGGCGCGCTCGACCGGCTGTTCGACTTCGGTACGCAGAAACTCAACCGGCTGCAATTCGAACGCGCGCTCGACGACATCGGCGCGTCCGAATCGGCGGGCGCAAGTTTTTCGCTGCTGGTGCTGGCGAAGGATTTTGATCATGGCGTCGAGCTGCTGGCCGCGAATGAGTTACATCCGGCACTGCCGAAGCGGGCATTCACGATCGCCAAAATGCAGGCCGCGCGGCACCTGGCGGGCGTGCTGCAAAGTCCGGGCTATCATTTCCAGCGCGCGGTGACCGAGCACCTGGTGCCGAAGGGCGACCCGGCGCTGCGCCAGGCGACGCCGCAAGGCGTCATGTCACTCAAGCTGGCCGACGCCGTCGACTATTATCACAAGGCGTTCCGACCGGACCTGACGACGATCGTCGTGATCGGCGACATCGACCCGAAGCATGCCGAGGCAGTCATCAAAAAATACTTCGGCGGCTGGCAAGCCAAGGGCAAGCCGCCGAAGACGCACCTGCCGCCGATCCCGCCCAATGATTCGGCCGTGGTTCACGTGCCGGACAAGAGCCGCGTGCAGGATCACGTCGCGTTGGAGGAAACGCTCGGCCTGACGCTGTCCGACAAGGATCGTTACGCGCTGTGGCTCGGCAACGCCGTGCTGGGCGGCGGCTTCGCCAGCCGGCTGTTCCACGACCTGCGCACCGACGCGGGCCTGGTTTACAGCGTCGGCTCCAGCTTCTCGATCGGCAAGACCCGCTCGACGTTCTCGATCGGCTATGGCGCCGACCCGGACAAGGTCGCCAAGGCGCGCGCGCTGGCGCTCCACGACGTCAAGCTGATGCAAACGCAAGCAGTCGACAAGGACGAGTTGCACCGCGCCCAGGCCATGCTGTTGCGCTCGATCGCACTGGAAGGCTCCAGCATCAGCGCCATCGGTGGCGGCCTGTTGCAACGCGGCAGCGAGGATCTGCCGCTGCACGAGCCGGTCATCGCGGCCCATCGCTACGTCGGCCTGAGCGCCGAAGACGTGCAGAAGGCCTTCAAGAAGTGGATCCGGCCGGATGGCTTCGTCACAGCCACCGAGGGGCCAAAGCCGGGAGGCACTTGACAAAGGCGGCATTCGGTTCCCATACTTGCACCGTCCCTTCGGGGACCGCGCCGATTTGATATCAGCTTGCGGGCGCGTTAAAAATCTCGCTAAAGAGGTCCGCCCGCTTTAGTTCAAGCTGATGCGGGTTTTTTTTGGCCCGCGCTCGCCGAGTTTAACGACGTGTTTGCGGGGCGAGATAGAAATGCCGCTAAAAGCGTCAAAGGCGTTTCAAAATGACCAATGCGAAGGATCGCACGGCGCACACGACGAAACCCCGCGTGCGCGTCTCGTTCGAATTTTTCCCGCCCAAAACCGACAAGATGGAGACCGCGCTTTGGGACGCGATCGAACAGCTGGCGCCGCTGGCGCCGGATTTCGTCTCCGTCACCTACGGTGCCGGCGGCTCCACCCGCGAGCGTACCCACTCAACAGTCGAGCGCATCCGGCGACGAACAAAGCTTGAACCGGCCGCGCATCTGACCTGCGTCGGCGCGACCCGCGCCGAAGTCGATGCGATCGCGCAACGGTACTGGGACGCGGGCGTGCGTCACGTCGTCGCGCTGCGCGGCGACCCGCCGAATGGCAGCGAGCGCTTCGTGCCGCATCCGGGCGGCTATGCGCGCGCCGCGGATCTGGTCGCCGGGCTCAAGCGCGCCGGCGACTTCGAGATCAGCGTCGCCGCGCATCCGGAGACGCATCCGGACGCGACATCGCCCGAAGCCGATCTCGACAACCTCAAGGCGAAAATCGACGCCGGCGCCACTCGCGCAATGACGCAATATTTCTTTGATCCGGATATCTACCTGCGCTTTCGCGATCGGGTGTGCGCGGCCGGCATAAACGTGCCGCTGGTGCCGGGCATCCTGCCGGTGACCAATTTCGCGCAGGTGCTCAAGTTCAGCGCCGCCTGTGGCGCCAGCGTGCCCCCGTGGCTCGCCAAGCTGTTCGACGGTCTCGACGACGAGCCGGAGACGCGCCAGCTGGTCGCCGCCAGCGTTGCCGCCGAGCAATGCCGCCGCTTGCAGGCGGAGGGTGTCGAGGAATTTCATTTCTACACGCTCAACCGCGCCGCCCTGACGCTCGCGATCTGCCGCGTGCTCGGGCTCAAACCGAAGGCAGCCCGGCCTGTAGAGGACGTCCAGTCTTACAACCGGCCGTTCGATCGGCTGAACTACATGGTGTAGGAGCGGCCGCCGGCCGCGATTCTAATTATTCGCGAGCAGCGCTCGCTCCTACAGGTTTTATGGATTCCGTTATGAACTACAAACTGAAAAATCTTCTGAACGACCGCATCGTCATTCTCGACGGCGGCATGGGCACGCTGATCCAGAGCCACAAGTTCGACGAAGCGGCCTTTCGTGGTACGCGTTTCGCCAATCATCCGCATGACCTCAAGGGCGACAATGACGTTCTGAATCTGACGCAGCCGGACGTGCTACGCGAGATTCATCGCGCCTATCTCGACGCCGGCGCGGACATTATCGAAACCAATACGTTCAACGCGACGCGCATCGCGCAGGCCGATTACGGGCTCGAAGGTCATGTTTATGACTTGAACAAGGCGGGTGCCGAACTGGCGCGCGAAGCGGCCGATGCAGTGGCGAAGGAAACCGGGCAGCCCCGATTCGTCGCCGGCGCGCTTGGTCCCACCAACCGCACTGCGTCACTGTCGCCGGACGTCAACGATCCCGGCTTTCGCAACATCGACTTCGGCGAACTTGCCGACGCTTATGGCGAAGCCGCGCGCGGCCTGATCGACGGCGGCGTGGACATCCTGCTGGTCGAAACGGTGTTTGACACCCTGAACTGCAAGGCCGCGCTGTTCGCCGTCGACGCGCTGTTCGACGAAATCGGCAAGCGCCTGCCGGTGATGATTTCCGGCACGATCACCGATTTGAGCGGTCGCACGCTGTCCGGCCAGACGACCGAGGCGTTCTGGAATTCTATCGCGCACGCGAAACCGCTGGCGGTCGGTTTGAATTGCGCGCTGGGACCGGCGGAGCTGCGCCAGTACATCGAGGAACTGTCGCGCGTCGCCCCCTGTTACGTCAGTGCTTATCCGAACGCCGGGTTGCCAAACGAATTCGGCGGCTACGACGAAACGCCGGAAGACATGGCGCGGCATCTGGGCGAATGGGCGAAGAGCGGGCTGGTCAATGTCGTCGGCGGCTGTTGCGGTACGACGCCGGAACACATCGCCGCAATTGCGGAAGCGGTCAAAGGTTGCAAGCCGCGCCGGCTGCCGGACATCAAACCGCGGCTCCGGCTGTCGGGCCTCGAGCCGCTGACAGTGGGACCCCAAAGCAATTTCGTCAATGTCGGCGAGCGCACCAACGTCACCGGGTCGGCGAAGTTCCGCAAACTGATCGCCGAGGACGATTACGAGACTGCGGTCGAGGTGGCGCGCGAGCAGGTCGAAAACGGCGCGCAGGTGATCGACGTCAACATGGACGAGGGCATGCTCGACGGCCTCACGGCGATGACCCGCTTCCTGCACCTGATCGCCGCCGAGCCGGACGTTGCGCGCGTGCCGGTGATGATCGACTCCTCGAAGTGGGAAATCATCGAAGCCGGGCTGCGCTGCGTGCAGGGCAAGGCAATCGTCAATTCGCTGAGCATGAAGGAGGGCGAGGCGCCGTTCCTGGAACAGGCGCGGCTCGCGCGGCGCTATGGCGCGGCGGTCGTGGTGATGGCGTTCGACGAAGACGGCCAGGCCGGCACCGTCGAGCGTAAGGTCGCGATATGCGAGCGGGCGTACAAGCTGCTGACCGAGGAGGTCGGCTTCCCCGCGCACGACATCATTTTCGACCCGAACATCTTCGCGATCGCGACCGGGATCGAGGAGCACAACGATTACGGCGTCGCCTATATCGAGGCGGTGCGCGAAATCAAGCGTCGCATGCCGGACGTGCACGTCAGCGGCGGCGTCAGCAACGTGTCGTTCTCGTTTCGCGGCAACAACGGTGTGCGCGAAGCGATTCATTCGGTGTTCCTGTATCACGCGATCGCCGCCGGCATGGATATGGGCATCGTCAACGCAGGGCAGCTTGCCGTGTACGAGGATATTCCCGTCGACCTGCGCGAGCGCGTCGAGGACGTGGTGCTGAACCGGCGCCCGGATGCGACCGAGCGGTTGCTGGCCGTCGCCGAGGATATCAAGGGCGGCGGCAACAAGCGTGAGGCGGATTTGTCCTGGCGCGAGGGGCCGGTGACCGAGCGGCTGACGCACGCGCTGGTGCACGGCATCACTGATTACGTCGAAGCCGATACCGAGGAGGCGCGTCTTCAGGCGGAGCGGCCGCTTGACGTGATCGAAGGGCCGCTGATGGACGGCATGAATGTCGTCGGCGACTTGTTCGGTTCCGGCAAGATGTTTCTGCCGCAGGTGGTGAAGTCGGCTCGCGTGATGAAAAAGGCGGTCGCGTATCTGCTGCCGTTCATCGAGGCCGAGAAGGACGACCGTGCGCGCAGCAAGGGCAAGGTAGTGCTCGCGACGGTCAAGGGCGACGTACACGATATCGGCAAGAACATCGTCGGCGTCGTCCTGCAATGCAACAACTACGAGGTGATCAATCTCGGCGTGATGGTGCCGGTCGCGAAGATCTTTGCCGCGGCGCGCGAGGCAAATGCCGACTTCATCGGCCTGAGTGGCCTGATTACGCCGTCGCTGGAGGAGATGGCGCATGTCGCCGCCGAAATGAAGCGCGAGGGATTCGAGATACCGCTGCTGATCGGCGGCGCGACGACATCGAAGGCGCACACCGCGGTCAAGATCGCGCCCAATTACGACAATGGCGTCGTCTATGTTAAAGATGCGTCGCGCGCAGTCGGCGTCGTGTCGAAACTGCTGGGCGGCGAGCGCGAGAATTTCCTGGCCGAAGTTGCCGACGACTATGACCGCGTACGCCGGCAGCATCGCGGCAAGCGCGAAGAAAAGCGGATGTTGAGCCTGACCCGCGCGCGTGCCAATGCGACACTCATCGACTGGAACACCTACACGCCGCCGCGGCCGAAGCAGCTCGGCGTGCAGACGTTCAACGATTACCCGTTGGCCGACATCCGCGAGTACATTGACTGGACGCCGTTCCTGCACGTCTGGCAGCTCAAGATGAGCTACCCGAAGATTCTCAAGGATCCGGAGAAGGGCGAGGCCGCGCGCAAGCTGCTGGCCGATGCCGAAGCGATGCTCGACCGGATCATCGCCGGCAAATGGCTGACGGCGCGCGCGGTCATCGGGCTGTTTCCGGCCAACCGTATCGGCGCCGACGACATCGAGGTGTATGCCGACGAGTCACGCCAGCAGATCATCGCGCCGGTGCATTTCCTGCGCCAGCAGCACGAAAAGCCGGCGGGCAAGCCGAATCATTGCCTGGCCGACTTCGTCGCGCCGCGCGGCATCGACGATTACTTCGGCGGCTTTGCCGTGACGGCCGGCCTCGGCATTGAAGAGCACCTGCGGCGATTCGAGGCCGACCACGACGACTACAGCGCGATCCTGCTGAAGTCGCTCGCGGACCGGCTGGCCGAAGCCTTCGCCGAATTGATGCACGCACGCGTGCGGCGCGAGTTCTGGGGCTACGCGGCGGACGAGAAGCTGAACAACGACGCGCTGATTTCCGAAAGCTACCAGGGCATCCGGCCCGCGCCCGGCTACCCGGCGTGTCCGGACCACCTGGAGAAGGGGACGCTGTGGCGCCTGCTTGACGCGAAGCGCAGCGCGGGCATCACGCTCACCGAGAACTTCGCGATGGACCCGCCGGCGTCGGTCAGCGGCTTCTACCTGTCGCACCCCGAGTCGCGTTATTTCGGCCTCGGCAGGATCGGCCGCGATCAGGTGGAGGATTACGCGGAACGCACTGGCCTGAACATGGCCGAAGCCGAAAAGTGGCTTGCGCCGTCGCTCGGGTACGAGCCGGAGCCGGAAGAGATCAGGCAGAAAGCCGCGAACGAGTAGCCGCCGCAAGACTACAGCGCGGCGACCGCCTCCAGCACCGTCGCCGCGTGCCCGGGCGCCTTGACCTTGCGCCATTCCTGGCGCAGCACGCCGTCGCCGTCGATCAGGAAAGTGCTGCGCTCGATGCTCATCACCTTCTTGCCGTACATGTTCTTTTCCTTGATGACGTCGAACATGCGGCACAGCGTTTCATCCTGATCGGAAATCAGGTCGAACGGGAAACTCTGCTTTTCCTTGAATTTTTCATGCGACTTCACACTGTCGCGCGAAACGCCGACGATGGCGGTGTTGAGCTTCTTGAACTTTGGGCTGAGGTCGCGGAATTCCTGGCCCTCGGTCGTGCAGCCCGGCGTCGCGTCCTTTGGGTAAAAATAGATCACCAGGTTTTGGCCGGCGAAGTCCTTGAGTCCCAGCAACTTGTCGCCCGTGGCGGGCAGCTCGAATGCCGGTATTTTTTTGCCCACGCTGACTTTGCTCATGGTGTTCTCCTTAGTTCTTCATTGGTTCGATGATGGCGTCGAGGTTGATCCGGTCGCACAGGTCCATGAATTCCTCGCGCAGATCGGCGATCGCCATGTTTACCGGAATCGCGACGACCATCTGGATCGCGAACAGCGGCGCGCCGGTCTGCGGCGCGGGATAGGCGCGGGTGCTCAATTCCGAGATCTCGATCTCGCGAGTGATGAAGAAATCGGCCAGATGATGAATGATGCCGGCCTGATCGGCGGCGATTGCGTCAATAGCGTACGGAATCCGGTCGTGGCGCGCGGCGCGCTCGCCGCTGCGGCGCGTGGTAATCGCTAAATCGAGCTGATCCGCCAGCCGCGACAGGGTCGTTTCCAGCCGCGCGATCGCATCCCACTTGCCGGTTGCCAGCAACTGCAGCGCGAATTCCTGGCCCAGCAGGATCATCCGGCTGTCCTTGACCAGGCAACCGCTGTCGAGCGCGGCGCGGGTGATTTCCCGGAGCAGGTCGGGGCGCTCCTTGCCCAGCACGGATACCACGAGAAATTGCTTCATTTTGCTTGGTGTTTTCAACAGTGCGGGCGGACAGTTTAGCGATATCGCCACGGGCTTGCTACCGCGGTGCCGGCAGCCTACCATGCGGCCTTTTACCCGGAGCGGAATCCCGCGATGTTTGAGGGCAGCATGGTCGCGCTGGTCACGCCGATGACCGCAAGCGGTGAAATCGACGAAGCCGCCCTCGAGCGCCTGATCGAGTTCCACATCGACAACGGCACCGACGTGCTGGTGCCGGCCGGCACGACCGGCGAATCGCCGACGCTGAAGACGCCGGAACACGCCGATTACCTGCGCACCGTCGTCAGGCTGGTGCGCGGCCGCGTGCCGGTCATCGCCGGCACCGGCTCCAATTCCACCGTCCAGACGCTCAACCTGACGCGCGAGGCGGTCAAGGCGGGTGTGGATGCGTGCCTGCTGGTCGTGCCGTACTACAACCGGCCGCCGCAGGAAGGCCTCTACCAGCATTTCCGCACCATCGCCGACGCGGTGCCCGCGCCGATGATCCTCTATAATGTGCCCAGCCGGACGGCCTGCGACCTGCTGCCCGAGACGGTCGAGCGGCTCGCGCGGATTTCGAATATCGTCGGCATCAAGGAAGCGACCGGCGACGTCTCGCGCGTGCAGGACCTGCGCGCGCGCTGCGGTGACGACTTCGACCTGTACAGCGGCGACGATTCGACGGCGATGGAGTTCGTGCTCGCCGGCGGGCAGGGCACGATCTCGGTGACGGCGAACGTCGCGCCGAGGCTGATGCACGAAATGATCGCCGCCGCCCGGGCGGGTGATCGTATGCAAGCCGAGCAACTCGACGGCAAACTGCGGCCGCTGCACAAGGCCCTGTTCGTGGAAACCAACCCGATCCCGGTAAAATGGGCGTTGACGGAAATGGGGCTGACAAGCGGCGGGATCCGCTTGCCGCTGGTGCCGCTCGCCGGCTCACATCAACCCGCCGTGCGTGCCGCGTTGCAACAGGCAGGCTGTCTTTAACAAAGGAACTTCATGTTCAAACTGATTGTACCCATTGTCATGCTCGCCGGCGCCTTCGCGCTGGCCGGCTGCGCATCCCAGCCGTGCCGCGACGCGCTGTCTTACCGCGAAGCGCAGGCCCACGCGGTGCCGGTAGTGCCGGATGGGCTGAAGCCGCTGACGCCGGACCCGGACTACCAGATCCCGCCGGGCAAGGTATCGAAAGCCGCCCCGACTTCGCTCGCGCAGTGCCCGGTGTACCCGCCGCAAGTCATCAAGCCCGGCCAGCCACCGGCCAAAGCCGGCTGATTTGCGCAACTGCGGGGCATAGGTTAGGCTTCCGCGCCCTGAATTCGGAGAGATGGCCGAGTGGTCGACAAAATCGCCGGGAGCGATTTGATTCGCGGCATCCATGCCGCTCACCCTTCGGGCCATCGCGCCAAGGGCGCGATGTTCAAAATTTGCTCCTGCAATTTTGTGAACCGCCGAAGGCGGGCCCCGAAGGGGCGGAGGGCAGGAAGCCCGAAGTAACGCGCACGCCTGGGCGGCGCGCAGCGCCGCTGGTCGACGCGGCGAAAGTTTTTCGAATGGAGAGATGGCCGAGCGGTCGACAAAATCGCCTGGAGCGATTTTGAACCGCCGAAGGCGGGCCCCGAAGGGGCGGAGGGTAGGAAGCCCGAAGTAACGCGCACGCCTGGGCGGCGCGCAGCGCCGCTGGTCGACGCGGCGAAAGTTTTTCGAATGGAGAGATGGCCGAGCGGTCGAAGGCGCACGCCTGGAAAGCGTGTATACGGTTTATAGCCGTATCGAGGGTTCGAATCCCTCTCTCTCCGCCAAATCCCGAACAACAACTTGACCCTACCCCCTCGATCCTTGGATAATCCGCAGTTCCTCACAACGCGCCCGTAGCTCAGCTGGATAGAGTACCTGGCTACGAACCAGGTGGTCGGGAGTTCGAATCTCTCCGGGCGCGCCATTTTCCCGAATTCGACGCAAACCTCAGGCCGCGCGAAGGCCTATGGGCAGCAGAAGATTCGAAATCCCGACGTTTCAATTGGTGTTCGACAAAATCGCCGGGAGCGATTTTGAACAGCGCCGAAGGCGCTGGCCCCGGAGGGGCGGCGGGCAGGACAGCCCGCCGTAATCTCTCCGGGCGCGCCATTTTCCCGAATTCGACGCAAACCTCAGGCCGCGCGAAGGCCTATGGGCAGCAGAAGATTCGAAATCCCGACATTTCAATTGGTGTTCGACAAAATCGCCGGGAGCGATTTTGAACAGCGCCGAAGGCGCTGGCCCCAAACGGGCGGCGGGCAGGACAGCGCGCCGTTCATCAGTCGAAATCGTCCGCCGATCCCCCGTAACGTGCACGTTTCAATGGCGCGAGGTCTGTTCAACCCCCTCAGTAAATCAACACGTTATGCTCTTCACCTCACATAATGCATCGCCTGTCGTGCAGCAAAAAGGAACTGGCAAACATCAAAGCCGCTGCTATAGTTAAATCGCATATGGAACAAAGGGAGTTGTGCAATGACTATTAAATTCACTTTAATCCGATCCTCCGCGTTTCTTCAGACTTATCCGCGCGTCTTCTTGCGCGTGGCCATCGTCTCGACCATCTTTGGGCTTGCTGCGGGCCCGGCGTTGGCGGTGGCAAGCAGCAGCGGAGCCTACGCCGTTGTGAAGCATGCAACGCACCTGCGGGCGAGTGATGTCGCGCTGGGTCGAGTGGCCGCTTCGCAGCCAGTGCACGTCGTGATCTCGCTCAAGTTGCGTCACCAGGCGCGCTTGAAGGCGGTGATTCGATCACACCAGACGGTGACGCCGGCGAAGTTCATTTCGCAATTCTCGCCGACGCGCGGGCAGGCGAAGGCCGCGGCGGAATTTTTGCGGCATTCAGGCTTCACCCATATCACGATCTCGCCGAACCGCCTGCTCATTTCCGGCGATGGTACGGCCAAGCTCGCCGAGGCGGCCTTCCAGACGTCGCTTGTCCGCGTGCGCACGCACACCGGACGCCACGCCTTCGCAAATAGCCGGCCGATCAAGATTCCGGGCTTTCTGGCTGATTCGGTCGTTGCGGTGCTGGGCCTGCAGAACGTTCATACGTTCCACATCGTCCGGGGTGTCGCGCATCCGGATGGCGCCGGCACGAATGCCATTGTCGGCCACAATCCGGCCGACTTCGACGAGATCTACGGCGGCAGTGGGCTGCCGACCGCAGCCGGCGTGCCGGTGGGTATTGTGTCCGAAGGCGATCTCACCAACGTGCTCAACGATCTGCGGCAGTTCACCTCGAACAACGGATTGCCTTCGGTCGCCACGCAAGTCGTCAATACTGACGGCACCAGCAGCGACACCAGCGGCGACGGCGAATGGGATCTGGACAGCCAGGACATTATCGGCATGGCCGGCGGCGAGGTCGGCAAGCTCATTTTCTACAACATACCGAACCTGACCAACAGCGCATTAACCGACGACTTCAATCGAATCGTCAACGACAATGCGGTGAAGATCGTCAATGTCTCGCTGGGCGAGTGCGAACTCAGCGCCCAGTCCGACGGTACAGCCGCAGCGCAGGATCAGATCTTTCAGCAGGCCGTCGCGCAAGGCCAAACCATATCCGTCTCTTCCGGCGACTCCGGCGCCGACGAATGCGGCGACGGCGGTACCAAGCCGAGTTGGCCGGCGAGTTCGCAGTATGTGGTGGCCGTGGGCGGGACCACGCTCGATGCCTCATCCACCAGTTGGAACGGCGAAACCGTCTGGAGCGGTACCGGCGGCAGTCCGAGCACGTTTGAGTCGATGCCCAGCTGGCAGCAGGGCGTTGGGCAAAATGCCGGCCACAGTACCCGCGGCGTGCCCGACATCGCCTTCGATGCCGATCCGAATTCCGGCGCGATTGTCATCGTCGATGGCCGTCAGCAGCAAATCGGCGGCACCAGCCTGGCGTCGCCGTTGTTTGTCGGCGCCTGGGCGCGAATGCTGGCCGCCAAGGGCAGCGGCCTCGGCTTCGCCGCGCCGTTGCTGTATCAGTTGCCCGCCTCGGACTTCCACGACGTCACGTCCGGCAACAATAGCGGCGAGACGGCGGCGACCGGTTGGGATTACACCACCGGCTTCGGCAGCCTGATCCTGAGTCGCGTTGCGAATGATCTCGGCAGTGGCGGCAGCGGTGGCGGCGGCGGAAGCGGCAACGTGCTGACGAATGGCGTGCCGGTCTCGGGTCTCTCGGGCGCCAGCGGCTCGGACACCTACTTCACCATGGACGTGCCGGCCGGCGCGACCAATCTGACATTCACCACCAGCGGTGGTTCCGGCGACGTCGATCTGTACGTGCAGTTCGGTTCCCAGCCCACCCTGTCCAGCTACGACTGCCGGCCGTACCTGAACGGTAATAGCGAAAGCTGTACCTTCGCCAGCCCGCAGGCCGGCACGTGGTACGTGATGCTGCACGGCTACCAGAGCTATGCCAACGTCACGCTGAAAGGCAGCTATGACACCGGCGGTGGCGGCAGCGCCTGCCCGTCCGGCTATACGCAATATACCGGCAGTCTCAGCAGCGGCCAGGACGCTTACGAGCCGAACGGCAATTACTACTACAGCGGCGTGAGCGGCATCCACAGCGGCATCCTCACCGGACCGGCCGGCACAGACTTCGACCTGTACCTTGAGAAGTGGAACGGCAGCCAGTGGGTGTATGTCGCGAGTTCGACCTCCAGTACGGCCAACGAGAGGATCGACTATAGCGGCACCAGCGGTTATTACCTCTGGGACATCTATGCCTATGCCGGAAGCGGCAATTTCAGTTTTTGCCTGAGCCATCCCTGAGCCGCACGCGGGAGGTAACGGCGCACTGATTGGAGGGCCGGCAGAATTTGCCGGCCCTCTCACATCCGCTCTCGCATGGCACGAATAATAGACATATCATGCCTCCGGGCAGCAGAGGGAGCAAAAAATGTCGTCGTCCATTTCAATCCCGAAATCTTGAAACGTCATAGGCCATGTCGAACCGCAGCTTTGCGGCGGGCGCATGTATGACGCATCAATCTGAAAAGGCGGTGCTGGACACCGGGCTGGGCCTGGCGCTCGACCGCGGAAATGACGATGGCCGCATCGAGCGGATGCGGCAGTTGTTTGAAAAGCACAACCGCGAGTTGGTCGGCTTTCTCGCCGCGAAGCTCCATTCCGAGACTGAAGCCAGGGATGTGGCGCAGGAAGCCTACGTCCGTCTTCTCCAGCTGCATCGCCCCGACGCCGTCAGTTTTCTGCGCGCTTACCTGTTTCGGGTGGCTACCAACATTGCGATGGACCATTTGCGGCGCCGCGCGGTTCGCGAGCGCTGCAAGCCCCAGGAGTGTCTGCTGTTCGAGCAACTGCTGGCCCGGCCGGGGCCTGAACGGGCCGCGGTGGGCCAGCAGCAACTGGCTGTCGTCAAGGCTGCACTCAAGCAATTGCCGCACAAATGCCGCCGGGCATTCGTGCTGCATCTTTTTGCCGAGCGCCCACTGGCGGATATCGCCGATGAGCTGCAGGTCACCGAGCGAATGGTGCGTTACTACATCGCGCGCGGGTTGGCACACTGCCGCGATGCGCTGGACGCCGCCGAGTAACCGGGAAGTCACTGGCACCTCTATGCACAACCCTCATCAACAGTCGGCCGAAAACAGGGTGCGGACGCAACAGGCGGCCGAATGGCTGCTGCGCCTGCACGAGCCCGGGATCGATTCCTCGGAGTTGAATGCGTGGCTGGAGTGGACCCGGAGCGATCCGCTGAATCTCGACGCGTTTGAGCGCATTCAGGACCTCGAGTCGGATCTGAGGATGTTGGGACAGGATCGGAAAGCCGCGCTTTTGCGTGAATATCTCGATGAAGGCGAACTGGCGCAGCGGCCGCAGGCCCATGCCCGGAGCGTCCGACGTTGGAGCTATCTTGCGGTGGCGGCCAGTGTGGCAGCCGGGCTGGCGGTGCTCGTTTATGTGACTGTTCGGGCACCGCGATTGACGGATCGATACATCGCGTCACAAGCGCAAAACCGACAGGTGATGCTGCCGGACGGCACACAAATCGACTTGGGGGCGCGCTCGCGAATTCGCGTAGCGTACCGGCCGGACGTACGCCGCGTCGATCTACTCGCAGGCGAAGCCTACTTCCAGGTCGCGCATAACACGAAGCGGCCGTTTGTCGTCCGCGCGGACGACTTGCGTGTGAAGGATGTAGGCACCGCTTTCGACGTTCGTCGCGACGACGCTCAGGTTGTGGTCAAGGTGGCTGAAGGCAAGGTCGATGTTGCCTACGCCGCGTCTGCCCGGAACGCAAAGGTGCAGGCGCAACAATTGGCTGCACCGGTCAGCCTCACTGCCGGTCAACAGGTGGTTGCAAACCCGCGCGAGGGGACGTTGGATGCCGAGCACGTCGAAGCCGGTTCGATCGGCGCCTGGCGGCACGGCCGGCTGCATTTCCGGGATACGCCGCTGGCCGTGGTAGTCACCAACGTCGATCGTTACACTTCGCGGCAGATCGTTGTCGCTGATCCCGCTGTCGGGCGGCTGCGCTACACCGGCACGGTGTTCGTCAACCAGATAGACGAGTGGCTGGCGGCCGTGCAGGCAATATTCCCGGTACGCGCAGCGCACGATGCGTCGGGAAGCATCCGGCTTTATTCCAGATCGCCTTCCTGATTCCGCCATTTCCATTTCGCCCTCGTAGCACGTCATAGGAGCACATGGCGCGCAACGGCGTCGTTACCAGGAGGCGGATCATGCAACGACAGATCGCGGTGAATGACTGGATGGGGCGGGGGATTCGGCTGGCGCTCGTACTCTCGGTCGGACTTTGGGCCACGGCGCAGGCGGCCAGTCCGCCTTCCTCCGTCAACTTCGATATCCCGCCACAGCCGCTGGCGTCGGCGCTGATTCAATTCTCCGAGCAGGCAGGCGTTCAGGTCGCAAGCCAGGCGGTCAACGTTTCCAATACCTTCAGCCACGGCGTTGCCGGCAGTATGCCCGTTGAAGCGGGCTTGACTCGCTTGCTCGCCGATACCGGATTCACCTTCGTCACGATCGCCGACGGCACTTTCGCGATCAAGACAGTCTCACCCAACGGCAGCGCGAGCGCCGATCCGCCGGCCGGCATCGACAACAGCGCGTCACCGGCGTCCGTCGATCCGGTCGATCCGCCCGACGAGGCCGTTGCCTCGCCGTCTTCGCAGAGCCGCCGGGCGCAAAACCTGGGCCGCATTACAGTAACCGGCTCGCGTATCAAACGTACCGACCTCATCGGTTCGCAGCCGGTGCTGCGCATCAGCCATCAACAAATCGAATCAAGCGGATTTACCACTGTCGGCCAAATCCTCGAAGAGATCACCTCCGGTCACGCCACCATGAATTCGGCTTTCAACTTCGAAGCCACCGGTGAAGCATCGATCGACTTGCGTTTTCTCGGCGCGAAGCGCGCCCTGATCCTGGTGAATGGCCATCGCTGGATCACCGGGTTGTCCGGCGCCACTGATCTCAACACGATCCCGCTGTCGCTGGTGGATCACATCGAGGTGCTGCAGAACGGCGCCTCGGCGTTGTATGGATCGGACGCCATTGCCGGTGTCGTCAACGTGATCCTCAGAAAGCATTTCCGCGGCGCCGAGGCGACCGCCTTCATCGGCGGCTACCAGGGCGGCACGAATGGTTGGGACGGCAAGACTCAGCACTACAGCGTGACGCTCGGCCAGGAAGCCGACCATGAAGGCTTCACGTTCAGCGCAAGCTACCGGGAAAACCAACGCATCGCCGCGAGCGACCGTGTGTTTTCGCACGTGCCGGTATTCGGCACCGGCATCACGCGCGGCAGTTCCGCGACCCCGAACGGCCGCTTCAATTTCATCGCGCCGACCAATGATGACCCGTCATCGCCGAACGTTGTGCCGGCGCCCTACACCGGCCTGACGGCACAGCAATGTCCGGCCAGCAACTTCGGCACCGAAGCGGATCCGATTTACCTGCCGCACTGCGACTTGACCCTCAGGCCGGGAGGCAACGGCTCGAATCCCGCCGACTACGTACGCTGGTCCAACAAATACCGCTATAACTGGATCAAGGCGTCGGGTAATTCGCTCGGCGATTCACTGGTGGTTCCGGTCCAGATGAAGTCGATTTACACGCGTGCGTTCTACGACCTGTCGCCGAACGTCACGTTTACGATCAGTGGCTTTTACAACAATCGGCACAGCCGGACGGATGCGGCTCCGACGCCGCTGTTTTTCGACAACGGCACCATCAGCGCAAACCAGAAGTACAACCCGTTCGGCTTTACGCTGAGTTCGGTCGATCCGGTCCAGGTTGCGCCGGGCGTGTCGCGCCCGTCGATGTCGTTTTTGTACCGGCGCCTGTCGGAGTTCCCGATTCGCCAGACCCGGCGCCGCGTGCAGACCTACCGTTTCAGCGGCGGATTCAACGGCCAGTTTACGGCCGGCTCGCATCTGTGGAGCTGGGACAGCGCGTTTATCTACATGAGCAACAACTCGCACGTTTCGAACCCTTCCGGGCTGGATGCGACGCGGTTTGACGATTCATTGTCGAGCGATTGCGCGAGCCGGCCCGGCTGTGTGCCGCTCGATCTGTTCGGCGGTCAGGGCCCATCGGGCAAGGGTACGATTACGCCGGCACAGGTCGACTACATCGCGTATACCAGCCAGAGCTGGACGCGCAAGGTTGAGCGCCTGTATGACGCGAACATTTCGACCGCCGATCTGTTGACGCTCCCGGCGGGCGATCTCGGCTTCGCCGCCGGCTACGAATATCGCCAGGAAGTCGGCAGCTACCTGCCGGATTCGCATTCGCAACTGGGCGAGACGCTGTCGCGCCAGCCGGTCAAGCCGACCGACGGGCGCTACAAGGTGAACTCGGTCTATGCCGAGTTCAAGGTGCCCCTGCTGTCGCATCTGCCGGGCGTCTATCAACTGAACGTTGATGTGGCGAGCCGCTATTCGAACTACAGTACGTTTGGCAGCACCACCAATTCGCGTGCCGGGTTCAAATATCGCCCCACGCCGGACCTCGCCATTCGCGGTACATGGTCGCAGGCCTACCGGGCGCCGAACATCAACGAGTTGTATGCCAGCCAATCGCTGGATTTCCCGACGGTATTCGACCCTTGCAGCAGCTACAAGACTTCGAATGTCAGCGCCACGGTTGCGTCACGTTGCGCCGCGGCGGGGGTGCCGCAAAGCTATACGCAGGCCGATCAGCAGGTGGATACGCTGTCCGGCGGAAATCCGGATCTGCAACCGGAGACCGCAACGTCGAAGTCGATCGGCTTCGTCTACAGCCCGCACCAGTTGCCCGGGTTCAATTTCAGCGCGGGCTACTACCACATCAACCTGAAGAACACGATCCAGCCGTTCGGCGCGCAAAACATTGTCAATGCCTGCTACCAGGGCGGCAACGACCAGGCTTGCGCGATGATAACGCGCAGCAAGTTCGGCAAGATTTCGCTGATTCAGAATACGGAAACGAACATCGGCGGGACCTTCACGGACGGCATCGACATCGGTGCGAACTACGGGTTTCAGACGGCGGTCGGCTACTTTCGGATCAACTTCCAGGACAGCCACGTTCGCCATTACGAAATCTACTTCCCGAACGGGCAGGGCGGGACGGATACCACCAAGCTGGTCGGGATCGAGCGCGCCGGTTTCATCTTGCCGTTTTCGGTACCGGCGGACAAGGCGAACCTGAGCCTGACCTGGAGTGCTGGTCCATGGCAGGCGAGCTGGACGCTGCATTACATCAGCGACCTGGTCGAGCCGCATTGTTCGGATGCGAACGACGGCACACCGATCAGCCTCACGGCGCTCGGATTGTGCTCGGAGCCCAACACCGAAAACAATTTTCTGTCGCGCAACCACCTGGGTTCGGTGGTCTGGGACGATATCCGCGCCCAGTACGACGTGACGCCGATCAACACGACTTTCGCATTTGGCGTTCGCAACGTGTTCGACAAGCAGCCGCCGGACCAGGCGCGGCCGATCGAAGACATTGCGTATGATCCGACCGAATACGAGTTTTTGATCGGGCGGTTTTTCTACCTGAGCGCCACCGTCAGGTTCCAGTAGCGGTCAGGGCCGGCTGTTCGCGTATCATTACGGCAGGTTCCGACGCCTACTGAAGGAGTAAATATGAGAAAGCAGATGGCGCTCGCCGTCCTGGCGATCGGCGCGATGTTGTCGACCGCCGCCTGGGCCCGTCCGGATGCGCAAACGCTTGCGCGCTGGCAGCACTACGCGAACAACGTCACGATCTACCGCGACAACTGGGGCATTCCGCACATCTACGGCAAGACGAACGCGGACACGGTGTTCGGCATGGAGTACGCGCAGGCAGAGGATGGCTTTGCGCGGGTCGAGCGCAACTACATCCAGGCGCTGGGCTTGAACGCCGAGGCCGATGGCGAATCCGCGATTTTCAAGAGCCTGCGGATGAAGCTGTTCGTCGATCCGGCCGTCATGAAGGCCAAATACCGCGCGACCCCGGATTGGCTGAAGACGCTGATGCAGGCCGCCGCGGCGGGTCTCAACTACTATCTCTACAAGCACCCGGACGTGCACCCGAAGGTCATCGACCATTTCGAGCCGTGGATGATGATGGCCTTCAGCGAGGGCAGCATCGGCGGCGATATCTATCTGGCGGTCGACATTCCGAAACTGGCGGCGTTCTACGGCGCGAAGCGTACGGTCGCGCGCAACGTCAAGTGGGAGCTGCCGCAGCTCACCGGCTCCAACGGCGTCGCGATCTCGCCGAAGATCACGATGGACCACCACGCGCTGCTGCTGATCAACCCGCACGTGTCGTTTTATTTCCGCTACGAGTTGCAAATGGTCAGCGACCAGGGACTCGACGCTTATGGTGCCGTTACCTGGGGCCAGTTTTTCATCTACCAGGGCTTTAACGCCGGCTGCGGCTGGATGCATACGTCGAGCGGCGTCGAAAACCGCATTCATTACCTCGAAACAGTCAAGAAACAAAACGGCCGGTACTATTACCAGTACGGCGACAAGTGGTACCCGGTAAAAACGCGCCGGATCACGGTCGACTACAAGACGCCGCAGGGCATGGAGCACCGGACTTTCACCGCCTACTACACGCGCCACGGACCGGTGATCGCAAAGGTCGGCGACAAATGGGAAACGGTCACGCTGATGCGCAAGCCGATGCAGGCGCTGATTCAGGACTGGACCCGGATGGAGGCGACCGACTACGCGAGCTTCCGCAAGACGATGCAACTGCATACCAACTCGTCCAACAACACGATCTTTGCCGACTCGAAGGGCAATATTGCCTACTGGCATTCCGACTGGATTCCGAAGCGCAGCGACAAGTTCGACTGGTCTAAACCGGTGGACGGCAGCATTCCGGCGACGGCGCTGCATGGCATCCTGTCGCTGAAGCAGACTCCGCACCTGCTGAATCCGCCCAACGGCTGGCTGTACAACTCCAATAACTGGCCCTGGTCGGCCGCCGGCAAGTACAGCCCCAAGCGTTCCGACTACCCGAGCTACGTCGACAGCGGCACCGAGGAGAGCCCGCGCGGCCACCACGCGCTGCGCCTGTTTACCGGCAGCAAAAACTGGACGATGGCGAAGCTGGCGGCGGCGGATTTCGACAGCTATCTGCCGGCGTTTGCCCACCTGATTCCGGTGCTGATCAAGGCGTACGACGATGCCCCCGCGTCCAATCCGCTCAAGGCGAAGCTCGCTCAGCCGATTACGGTGCTGCGCCACTGGAATTATCGTGATGGCATCAATTCGGTACCGACGTCGCTGGCGGTGTTCTGGGGCACGAACATGTACCATCGTGTCTACGATGCGGCCAAGGCAGCCGGAATGTCGCGTCGCGACTATATCGAGCAGCGCGCAAGCGGAAAACAGTTGCTCGACGGGCTGGCCGCGGCGGTCGACAAGCTGACCGCGGACTTCGGCACCTGGATGACGCCATGGGGTCAGATCAACCGCTTCCAGCGCATCAGCAGCGCCATCGAGCCGCACTTCGACGACAAGAAGCACAGCATTGCGATCCCGTTCACGACCTCGCGCTGGGGCTCGCTGGCGGCATCGTGGGCGCGGCCGTACCCGAATACCAAGCGGTGGTACGGTACCGGCGGCAACAGCTTCGTCGCCATCATCGACTTTGGGCCGAAGAAGATTCACGCGTGGGCGGTGCGCGTCGGCGGCGAGAGCGATCACCCGTCGTCGCCGCACTTCAAGGATCAGGCGACACGCTACGCCCAGGGCAACCTGCGCGTCGTCTATTACTACAAGTCGCAGCTCAAGGGGCACGTCGAGCAGCAATATCATCCGGGTGCGGAAAAACACAGCTTGTAGCGATCCCGGCCACCGCGGATGAAAATGCCGGGCGGCTGGGCTATGATGCGCGGGCAACTTTTATAACGGTGCGCCGACAGCACCGAGTGCCAATTTTTGCAAAAGGTGTCCCCGCATGTTCCGAACCGCTACGCTTACCGTTGCCGGCGCGCTCGCTGCCAGCGCGCTGGCCTTTTCCCCGGTGATGGCCGCTGATATATCGTCTGCCGCCGGCAACCCGCTGATGACGCCAAGCCCGCTGCCGTTTCACGCGCCACGGTTCAACAAGATCAAGGACAGCGACTTCAAGCCCGCCATCGAAGCGGGCATGAAGCAGCAGTTGGCGGAAGTCGAGAAAATCGCCGACAACCCCAAGCCGCCGACATTCAAAAACACGCTGGTGGCGCTCGAAAAGAGCGGCCAGTTGCTGAATCACGCGACCGCGGTGTTCTACCTTTTGACGGGCGCCAACACCGATCCGACGTTGCAGAAAGTGCAGAAGGAAGTGGCCCCGGAACTGGCCGCGCATTACGACGCGATTTTCCTCAACCCGAAGCTGTTCGCACGCGTCAAGGCAATCTATGAAAAGCGCGATCAGCTCAAGCTGGATCCGGAGTCGCAGCGCCTGATCGTTTACTACTACAAGGAATTCGTCCACGCCGGCGCCAACCTTTCGAAGGCGGACAGCGCCAGGCTCAAAAAGCTGAACGAAAAGGAAGCCAAGCTCAGCGCCGAGTTCGTCGACCGGCTGCTGGCCGCTACCAAGGCGGGCGCGCTGGTCATCAGCGACAAGTCCAAACTTGCAGGTCTGAGCGACAACGAAATAGCGGCCGCGAAGCAGGCGGCCAAGTCACGGGGGCTCGACGACAAGTGGGTGATCCCGCTGCAGAACACGACTCAGCAGCCGGCGCTCACGTCGCTCAAGAACCGCGCGATCCGCAAGGAGCTGTTCATGGCGTCGTGGGATCGCGCCGAGCACGGTGACGCCAATGATACCCGGCACATCGTCAGCGAACTGGCCAAGGTGCGGGCGGACAAGGCGAAGCTGCTGGGCTACCCGAACTATGCCGCCTGGAAGCTGCAGGACCAGATGGCGAAGACGCCGCAGACGGTTGAGAAATTCCTGTCCCAGCTGGTGCCGCCGGCGACCGCCAAGGCGCACGCGGAAGCGGCCGAAATCCAGAAGATGATTGACAAGACCGGCGGCGATTTCGATCTGCGCCCGTGGGATTGGAATTACTACGCGGAGAAGGTGCGCAAGGCGCGCTTCGATCTGGACCAGTCCGAGGTCAAGCCGTACTTTGAACTGGACAACGTGCTCAAGAACGGCGTTTTCTATGCCGCGCATCTGCTTTACGGCATTAGCTTCAAGGAGCGCCACGACATTCCCGTCTACCAGAAAGACGTGCGCGTGTTCGAGGTGTTCGACAAGAATGGCAAGCCGCTGGGCCTGTTCTACGCCGACTATTTCAAGCGCGACAACAAGGGCGGCGGCGCGTGGATGAGCAACATCGTCACGCAGTCGAAGCTGCTGCATCAGAAGCCGGTCATTTACAACGTCGCCAACTTCCAGAAGCCGGCGCCGGGCCAGCCCGCGCTGCTGACCTACGACGACGTGACGACCATGTTCCACGAGTTCGGTCACGCGCTGCATGGCTTCTTCGCCGACCAGGAATATCCGAGCCTGTCGGGCACGGCGGTTGCGCGTGACTTCGTCGAGTTCCCGTCGCAATTCAACGAGCACTGGGCGCTGTATCCGAAGGTGCTCAAGCACTACGCGATCAACTACAAGACCGGCAAGCCAATGCCGCAATCGCTGATCGACAAGATCAAGAAGGCGTCGAAGTTCAACCAGGGCTATGCGCTGACCGAACTGCTGGCCGCCGCGCAGCTTGACATGGCGTGGCACATGCTGCCGGCGAGCGCGCCGCTCGAGAACGTCGACAAGTTCGAAGTGCAGGCACTCAAGAACGCGCACCTGTACCTGCCGAATGAAGTGCCGCCGCGCTATCGCTCAAGCTATTTCGAGCATATCTGGGGCAACGGCTATTCGGCTGGCTACTATGCGTACCTGTGGACCGAGATGCTGGCCGACGATGCCTACGCGTGGTTCGAGGAAAATGGTGGCCTGACGCGCAAGAACGGCGACCGGTTCCGCAAGATGATTCTGTCGCGCGGCAACACCGAAAATCTGGAAAAGATGTACGAGGACTTCCGCGGCCGTCCGCCGAGCATCAAGGCGATGATCCAGGACCGTGGGCTGGTCATCAAGCATTAAGACCTGCAACCGCTCCCATCAATGGCGCACCTTCAATTGGGCGATGAAGGTGCCGGCGCGGCAGCTTTGGCGACGGCGGAGGCGTCGGCGGGCGGCTGCGAATAATGCGCCAGCAGCGCGTTGAACTCGGGGTAGCGACGGATAGGGTCCCACGCCGGATCTATTTTGACGAGTGGCGAGGAAATAACGGCGCCTGCCGGCATCTCGAACAGCTTGCGAAGCAACGACAGGGCTTGGCTGGAGTCGCCTGTGTGGGCGTATATTCTGGCCAGTGTCGCCAAATAAAACGGCCCTGCAACAGCATCATTAGAAACCGGGCGCAGTTCCGCCGCATGAAGGCCGTCGCGGATTGCGGCCGTTTTTTGGCCAAGACCGGCCTCCGCCAGTCCAAGCGCACTCCACAAATCGGGATTGTCAGGCTGTGCGCGCAGCGCTTCTTGCAAAACGCCGCGCGCTTTCTTGTACGCAGCAAGTGCAAGTTTGTCGTTCCCCTGCAGCAGCGCCCATACTTCCGCCTGCAAGAGGCATTTGGGGACTCCGCGGGTGGTGGTGGTGGGAGTAGGTATCCACGGCGGCGCGTTCTTAAGTATGGCCAGTGCGCGATCCGCATTCCGGCCCAACCACGCCACTTCAAACTTCATGCCGAAGACAAGTTCTTGAGAGTCAATCGTATCCGGAAGTGTTTTCAGTGTTTCCCGGGCGGTGCTGAATTTGCCCGCGCGCAGGAGTGCCCAAACGCTGTACACCATCGCGTTATAGCTGTGCGGCTGGATTGCCAGCGCCCGCGCAAATGCCGCTTCAGCTTGTTCGTAGCGGCGAAGATCGACAAGCGTTACACCAATATCGGAGGGCCAGCGAGGGTTGTGCGGACCGAGCGTCGCGGCGCGCCGCAATTCAGAGAGCGCAGCTTTCCAATTGCCTTGCCGCCGATGAATATAGGCAATTGCTTCGAGTATCCGCGGTTGGTCGGGCAGGCCTTGCTTGGCCCGCGTGAATTCCTTTAACGCCGCGCCATAGTCTCGGTAGCCATGATAGTCAACATACCCCATTGCGAGATGCGCCTCGGCGAGGTCGGGCGCGAGCGCCAGAGCTCGTCGCGCCGCGCGCTCTGCTTGCTGCATACGTCGTGACGTCGCGTTCAAGAGTCCGTGCCAGGAAACGAAACTTTCGAGCTGGGATAGGCGGGCCCAGGCCAGTGCGAATCGAGGATCGCGCGCCACCACCTTGCGGTAGAGCTTTTCCGCGCGGGCGGCCGCGGCCGCCGGCGCCTCCGCATTATTAGGGTCCAAAACCTGATTTGTCAGATAGGTCGCCTTAAGGAACAAATTGTAGGCTTGCGGATCTTGCGCCTGAAGGCGGACAGCCCGAGGCGTTGGAGGGCGCGGATTTGTGCCCATGTACCAGACAATTCCGAAGCCTGTGGCGATTACTGCGACAAGGCCGGAGACTGCAATGAAGCTTGACCGTTTGCGGAAGACGCCCGATCCCTGCACCTGTACCTGCACCGCCTCCGTGGTTTTGATGGTGACGGGCGCGATGAAGCGATAGCCGTGACGATGCACGGTAGCAACATAGCGCGGCGAATGGCCGTTGTCGCCGAGCGCCTTTCGCAAGCCGCTTATTGCAACCGTCAGACCTTGCTCTTCAACCACGCTATCAGGCCACAGATCGCGCATCAGCTCTTCGCGCGTCCTGGTGTGGCCGGAGGCTTTGACAAGATCCAGCAGCAGATCGAAGGCCTTGTCCCCCAGTTTCACGGGGACGTCATCCCTTAGCAGGCGCCGTTCCGTCTCGTTGATCAGAAACGGGCCAAATCCGTACAAGTTATTGCTTTCAATAACTTTTTCTCGCACCGCTCGAACCTGTTTAAGAAGATTTAAGCACGATTAATAAAAAATTAATGCCCTTTCCGGCTTTAGTGACTATAACTCCCGGCGATTATTGAACGGCACGGACGCCATGGCAACCCCCGCATTTGTCGAACTGTCAGTAACGGGAGCAAAACATGAAACGCAGTGCCAAGATATCAGCCGCCGCTATATGCGCCGGCGTCTTTTTTGGAAGCGTCGCGCTGGCCTCCGCCAGTCAGACGCCGGCGGACTATACGCCTCGAACGGGGTCGAGCGCCGGACTCAGTCAGCGCTCAATGACGAATGCGCAACGCGACGCGCACGCACAGCCATTGCGGGTGACAATGGCGCCGCAAAGCTCGTTCAAGCTACTCAAGCAGGCGGTCAATCTCGGTCCGCACGCGGCAAAGGCAAACATCGAATTAACCATCGGCCTGAAGCTGAACAACCTGGCTCAGCTCCATCAATTCCTGCGCCAGGTCCAGAATCCGCATAGCTCGGTTTATCATCAATGGCTGACGCCCAAGCAATTCACCGCACGATACGGGCCAACCAGTGCACAGGTGAAGGCGGTGACCGGGTTCCTTGAGAACCAGGGTATTCACGTCAGGGACGTGTCTCCCAACCGGCTGCTGATTCACACCGAGGCGCCCACCGCGAATTATGAGAACGCCTTCGGCATTCACATCAATGACTACAAGTTGAACGGTCGCCATTTCTTCAGCACCGAAAACGCGCCGAAGATCCCGGCTGCAGTCGCGCCCCTGATTGCAAACGTGATCGGCCTGAACAACGCAGTACAAATGCGGCCGCACAACTTCACCCGTCCGGCGAATCTGCAGGCGGCGGTGGCTCCGCGCGCCGCGCCGCCGGCGCAGATGACCGAGTTTAACCCGCTCCAGATAGCCAAGGCTTACGATTGGCCGGACATCACCAGCGCGAGCAATGGCTCGGGAGTGACCGTGGCCATTTTGACAGCCGACAGCTCTGGAATCGGCGCCGAAGATTCGCCGCACAAATTCTGGAGCGCCTACGGCTTGCCCGATCACACCATCACCGTCACCGACGTCAATGGCAACAACGGCATGACGGACGGCATGGTTGAGACTTTGCTGGACGTTTCCTGGAGTGGCGCGATGGGGCCGGGGATCAGCATCCATATTTACGATGCTGGCGATCGGTCATTTTCGACCTTCACCGATATGTATAACCAATTCGTGAATGATAACAGCGTGCAGGTCATGACCACGAGTTGGGGCGGTCCGGAAACAGCCACCAGCGAGACGGTAACTGACGAAGCTATTTTCATGCAGGCTGCGGCACAAGGCATTTCGATGTTCGCCGCAGCCGGTGACCACGGGTCGGGCGACGGGACCGGTCAAGCCAATGTTGCGGATTATCCATCCGCGTCCAAGTACGTCACCGCGGCGAACGGTACGCAATTGACGATTTCAAATATCGATGGAAGCTACGGGAGCGAAGTGGCTTGGAATGACGCCGATTGTTTTGGTAATGGCCCGGGCTCAACCGGAGGCGCCGTCAGCCAGACTTTCACCGAGCCCGGTTGGCAAACGGGTCCGAACGTGCCTAACAACGGCTGGCGCAATAATTCGGACCTGGCGCTGAATGCGAGTTGCAGCCACCCGCTTTTTCTCTACATAGATGGATCGTGGGTTGTCACGGCGGGTACCAGCGCGGTGGCACCCCAGTTGGCGGCGCTGTTCGCCATTGCGACGAGCGAGAACGGCGGCGAGCGACTCGGCAACGCGCCCGAGCTGATTTACAACGACGTCAACGCCGGCAACTACACGAGTGACTTTCACGATGTCATCAGCGGCAGCAACGGCGCTTTTGATGCCGGCCCGAATTGGGATCACCCAACGGGTTGGGGTACCCCCGACGCCCAAAACCTGCTATCACACATCGGCATCCAGGGTCCCAAGGGCACGCTCAGCGGCACGGTGACCGACGCAACCACCGGCAAGCCGATCAGCGGTGCCCGGATCACCGCGGTGGCAGCCGATGGCACCGGGTTTTCAACACTGACCGCTGACGACGGTAGCTATTCGCGGCTGCTGCCCATCGGCGACTTTACTGTTACTGTGACCGACTTCGGTTATCAAAAGACGTCCACCACAGTTACAGTGACCGACGGCGGTGCGCTGACGCATGATTTTTCGCTGAATACCGCGCCCAAGGCCACGGTTCAGGGGAACGTCACGGACGGCTCCGGCCATGAATACGGCCTTTATGCCGAAATCACCGTTTCTACAATCGACCAGGGTCAGGTGGCCGATGTCTGGACAAATCCGACCACCGGCGCGTACAGCGTGCAACTGCCGATCGGCAGCACCTACGAAATAAACGCGACGCCGGCGCTGAACGGCTACAACCCGGGCGAGGCCACGTTGGACCTGACCGGTGACGCCACGCAGAACTTCGCGCTGACGGTCATTACGACCTGTACCGCGCCCGGCTACGCATTCCAGACCGGCGGCTTCGGGCAAGATTTCAACGGCACCTTTCCACCGAACGGGTGGACCGTTACCAATGCCAGTCCGGATTCCACCACCGTCTGGAAAGTGAACAGCGATTGGAGCGATGACAACTGGACCGGCGGTACGGGTACGGCCGCCGACGCCAATGAGCAATACGGATCGGCTTACGATACGTCGCTCATCAGTCCGCCCATCGACGTTTCCACGCTGCCCGCCATTCCGCAGCTCAAGTTCAAGCTGAATTTCCAGAATTCCAGCCGCGAAGTACTGGACGTGGATATCAGCACGGATGGCGGCACAACCTGGACGACTATGGCCCATCTGACGGGTGGCCAGGATTACGGCGATTACTACGGCCTGCCCGGGGCGGCCTACGCAGTCAGAAACCTCGGATCCTTCCTGGGCGGCGCGACGAGCTTCCAGCTCCGCTGGCGGTATCACCTCACCAACTCGTATGCCTTCGGTATCTACGCCCAAATCGATGACGTCGTCATCGGCGGTTGTGCCCCGGTTCCCGGCGGACTGGTCTATGGTCAGGTTACCGACTCCAACACGGGTGCCGGCGTGGTCGGCGCCAAGGTGAGCGATGATCTGGGTGATACGGCCAATACTGTGGAAAATGCCGCCGATCCGAACCTTCCGTCCGGGACCTATCTGTTCTTTGCGCCGGCAGGTAATCGCACGCTGACGGTAGTCGCCGACGAATACACGCCAACAACCGCATCAGTCGATGTTGTGAACAATGGCGTGCAGACACAGGATTTCGCCCTCAAGTCGGCGGACATTACGGTCGATCCGGATGCCTTCATGTTGCACGTGATGGTGAATCAACAGGAGTCGAAGACACTCACCCTGAAAAACACCGGCGACGGTACGGGACAATACCGGCTATTCCCCGTCAACGCGCCTTCCCCTGCAACGTCGGTTCCCGCAGCCCAATGGGATGCCGCGCCGTTAAAGAAAATACCGCTCCACGAAAAATCCATCTTCATGAGGGCCAGCAGACTGTGGCTTCACGAGCATGGTTATGCGGCGAATCCGCAGAGTGCGGTGCAGCCGGCAGCCGAATCTGACGGTGCATGGACCGATCTGGGAGATATGCCGCTGGGCGTTGCGGACAACACCGGAGCGCGTGATCCGGCGACGGGCATGGTTTACTCCATCGGCGGTTATAACGGCTCGCACGATATCACGGCGATATATGCCTACGACCCGGAAGGGCCCGCCTGGAGCAAATGGAGCAAGGTTGCCGATCTGGGGGTTCCGGTGGAGAACTCCGCGGTCGGATTCATCAATGGCAAACTTTACGCCGTCGACGGTTGGGGCCCTCATGGGGTGCCGGTAGCCACGCTCGAAATCTACGACCCTGCCACCGGCAAAGTCACAACGGGCGCCGATAATCCCGTGCCCGCCGGGGGCGCGCCCGGTGCAGCCGTGCTGGACGGCAAGTTGTACGTGGTCGGCGGATGCAATGACGGTCAATGCTCGACCTATCTCACTACCGTGCAGGTGTATGACCCGGCGACGAATAGCTGGAGCTCGGCGCCCGATTATCCCCATGGAGTCGATTTCCTGTCCTGTGGCGGAATCGAGGGCAAACTCTACTGCGCCGGTGGTGCCGGGCCGAACGGTGGATATGCCGACGGCTACATGTATGATCCCGCTTATCCCGCCGCCGGCTGGACTGCCATCGCCGACATTCCGGTTGAGGCCGGCGGCATGTGGGGCTCGGGTTATATTGCCTCGCTGGGCAAGCTGCTGATCTCGGGTGGTGTGGCCAATAACGCGCTGACCAACGCGGGCTATGCCTACGACCCTCTCAGCGACACTTGGAGCGATTTGCCGCCCGCGAGTGACGTAGTCTATCGGGGAGCGAGCGCCTGCGGCTTTTATCGGATGGGCGGCTATGTCTTTGGCGGCACTTTGACGGCCAGTGCCGAAGTTCTGCCGGGCTACAGCCAGTGCGGTTCATACCAGATCCCGTGGTTGACGGCTTCGCCTCTGAAGGGAACGATGAAGCCGGACGGTTCGGTCACGGTGTCGCTCACCTTCGACGGTTCCGGCCAGAAGGAGTACACCACATCCAAGGCTTATCTGGCGGTAACGGGAGGGCCGAAGCCGATTATCGTCCCGCTCGCGGTAACGTGGGATCCGCAGCCGGTCGATCTGGCTGTCAGCGGTGCAGCCAGCCCGCAAACGATCCAGAAGAATGGTGACCTGACCTACGTCATCGCAGTCCAGAATCTGCAGGCGGAGGGCCATGGTGCGGCGACGCAAACGGAATTGACATCTACGCTGCCGGAAGGCGTGAGCTACATTGCTTCCAAGGGCGATGCCGACTGCTCGACGTCATCCGGAAGTTCCGGTCCGGCGGACGTTGTCTGCGACTTCGGCACCATTAACGCGGGCGGCAGCAAGCTGGTGGCCCTTGTATTGAGGGCGAGCCAGGCCGGCACGCTCAAGAGCACATTCAGCGTCAGCTCGCGCGAGCCTGACAGCGACGCTTCCAATAATACGGCGACGCTGGACGCGCAAGTAGTCGGGACATCCGATCTCAATGCCACGGCGACCTCGGTGTCGATGAAAGGCAACGGTCACGGCGGAGATCAGGCCGATATGACCGTTACCGTCGCCAATGCAGGCCCGGACGCGGCAGGCGATGTCGTGGCCGAGATCAATATACCGTCGATGGTGTCGATGGGGACGGTCAATGCTTCACAGGGAACGTGCGCGAACGACGGTGACGGACGCATGACTTGCAGCCTCGGAGATATTGCAGCAGGAGGCTCCGCGACCGTCGCACTTGCCTTGCATTCCACCGGTTCCGGGACGGGGCAAGTTACCGTCATGGCGACCACCTCGGGCATGGATCCGAACCCGCTCAACAACTATGCACAGGGCGGTGTGACGGTATCCGGCCCGATCGAGGCCGGCGATCAGGGACCGACGGGCCCGCAAGGTCCGGCAGGTCCGCAAGGTCCGAAGGGTGGTGACGGCGGCCTCGGCCTGCTGGGCCTGCTCGGAATGCTCGGCCTTGCTCTCACCAGAGCGCGCATGATGAAAGGACGACGCTGCTAGCACAACGTGTTTCTGGTGAAATGAAGGAGGGGCGGCCCAGCCGCCTCTCCTTTTTTACTGGCCGGAATGGATTGCGCGGTCAAGCAGCGTCACGTTGCGCATGTTGGCCTTGAAACCCGCGTCGAAGATGTCCCCAAGCACCGGCACGACGCCGGTAGCGAAGTCCAGTGCGACGTTGCCGAGCATTCTCATGAGCGTGCCCGTCGGCGCGCCGAGGTGCCGCGCCTCCATCACGATCCACAGTGACAGCCCGGCGCTGACTGCGTCGCCCACGCCCGGGATCAGGCCGATCAACGGATCCAGCCCGAAACGCCAACCGGTTCCCGGAATCCGGAATTCGCCGTCCAGCAATTTCGCCAGCCGTGCGAGCCGCCTCAAACGTGCCTCGCTGCTGCCCTCCATTGGTTAATAGCCGGTCACGGGCCGATTGATGCCGCCACCGTTATGCGGCGGCAGCTTCCTCTTCAGTCGCTTCCTGCTGCTCCAGCGTCACCGCCACCGCGTGAATCACCGCCGCGATGCGCACCGCGCTTTGCACGGCCTGTGCGCCGACGTTGTGTTGCCGCAGTGTCTTTTCGTGCGAACTCACGCACGCGCCGCAGCCGTTGATCGCCGACACTGCCAGCGAGGCCAGCTCAAAGTTGTCCTTGCCGACGCCCGGTCGCGCCATCACGTTCATCCGCAGGCTTGCGCGCATGTTCATGTATTCCGGGTCGTCGACCAGGTGCGTGAACCGGTAGTAAATGTTGTTCATGCCCATGATCGCAGCCGCGGCGCGGGCACCGTCCAGCTCGGCGGGTTCGGCGTGCTCTGCAGCGAAATCGGCGATCGCTTCGGTCAGCGGCCGATGGCGCGATGCGATAGCGGACGCCAGCGCGACCACCGCAATCTGCCTGGCCGCCAGGCCCGGCGCGCCGCCTTCGCTCAGCACCGACTCCAGATTGAGCCGCAGGTCCTTGGCATAGGTGGGCAGTTGAGCTTTGAGTTCAGCAATATTCATGGTTGCCTCCGGTAACGGGTGAGCGGTGAGCGGTGAGCGGTCAGCGGCAAGAGGTAAGACACTGCCACCCCTCACCTCTGACCCCTTACCTCTGGCGGCTATGCCGCCACCAGCGTCTCTTCGCCCTGGTGCCAGTTGCACGGGCACAGCTCGTCGGTCTGCAGCGCGTCGAGCACTCGCAGGACTTCGGCCGGATTGCGGCCGACGCTGCCCTCGGTCACGTACACGAAGCGGATGATGCCTTCCGGATCGACCAGGAACGCCGCCCGGCGGGCCACGCCTTCCTCGTCGATGATGCCGAGCGCGCTGGTCAGATCCTTGCGGATGTCGGCCAGCATCGGGAATGGCAGGTCCTTCAGGTCCTTGTGATCGCGCCGCCATGCGAGGTGGACGTGCTCGCTATCCGTGCTCGCGGCCAGAATCTGGCAGTCGCGGTCCTGGAACTGGTCGTTCAGGTCCGCGAAGCCCTTGATCTCGGTCGGGCACACGAACGTGAAATCCTTGGGATAAAAGAAAATGCACTGCCACTGACCCTTGTAGGTCTCATTGGTGATGTCCCTGAACGCGGTGTCAAGGTTGTCGATCGCCACGGTCGCCTTCAGATTGAACTCTGGAAACTTGTCTCCGACAGTAAGCATGATGTCCTCCAATGTTGATGAAAGCTGCGGCATCTCGCCGCCCTTGCAAATAAGATAGGGACGCTGACACGATTATTCAAATGAATTATATTTATCGTATTGATAGACTCGGTTTATTAACATATGAACCTCCGCGACCTCCAGTATTTGACCGCTCTGGCCGAGCATCGCCACTTCGGTCGCGCCGCTGAAGCGTCGTTTGTCAGCCAGCCGACGCTGTCGACGCAAATTCGCAAGCTTGAGGACGAACTCGGCGTGACGCTGGTCGAGCGCGGGCCGCGCCAGGCGATGCTGACGCCGGCGGGCGAAGCTGTGGTCGAGCGCGCCCGTGAGGCGCTCGGGCAGGTCGATGAAATCCGCCGGATCGCCAAGCGGATGAGCGATCCGGAAGCGCAGACCCTGCGTCTCGGCCTGTTTCCGACCCTCGGCCCGTACCTGCTGCCGCACGCATTGCCCGAGGTGCGCAAGCGTTTTCCGCGGCTCGACCTGCTGCTGGTCGAGGAGAAGACCGAAGCCATCCTCACCCGCCTGCGCGAAGGTCGCCTCGACGCCGTGATCGTCGCGCTGCCGGTGCCGGATGATGGCCTGCACACCGAGTTCCTGTTCGAGGAGCCCTTCGTGCTGGCGACGCCCGCGGACCACCCGCTCGCCGCCCGGCACTCGGTCGTCATCGACGACCTCGTCAATCGCGACCTGCTGTTGCTCGAAGAGGGCCATTGCCTGCGAGAGCAGGCGCTCGCCGTCTGCGAACTCGCCGGTGCAGCCGAGCGCGGCGGCTTTCGCGCGACCAGCCTCGAAACGCTGCGCTACATGGTCGCCGGCGGCACGGGCATCACGCTGCTGCCAGTCCTCGCAACGCAGCCGCCGACGGCGCCGGTCGGAGGCCTGTCACTGACGCCGTTCAAGAAGAACGCGCCCAGCCGCCGCATCGCGATGCTATGGCGCGACAGCGCCGCTAGCCAGGCATTGCTCGCCGGCCTCGCCGATGCCTTTCGCGCGCTGCCGCCGGAATTGCTGCGGCCGCACGGTTCCCAAGCCAAGCCAATGTTATGATTGGTGGCACAAGGACGTTATAGAGCAAAAATCATGGACGCAGCCGCCGAGCCGATCACAACCCAGCGCACCCGCAGCCTCGAAGAACATTTGCAGCAGGAAAATCCGCTGCTGCTGCAGGTGCTGAAGAACTTCCGCAAGCTCGACAAACTCGGCCAGCGCATGGCGCTGCTCGACCGCGACGAGGCCTACACGCTGCGCGTTTCGTGGTGGCCGGTGATATCGATTCTGGGTACGTTCTCGTCCGGCAAATCCACGTTTCTGAACGAATACCTGCAGCAGCGGCTGCAACTTACAGGCAACCAGGCCGTCGACGACCGCTTTACCGCGATTTGCTACAGCGCCGAGGGCGAAGTTCGCACGCTGCCGGGCGCGGCGCTGGACGCCGACCCGCGCTTTCCGTTCTACCGCATCAGCTCGGAGATCGAGAATACCTCGGTAGGCGAGGGCGAGCGTATCGACACGTACCTGCAACTCAAGACCTGCCCGAGTGAAAAGCTCAAGCGCAAGATTTTCCTCGACTCGCCCGGCTTCGACGCCGACAAGCAGCGCGACGCGACGCTGACGATTACCGACCGAATCATCGACCTGTCGGACCTCGTGCTGGTGATGTTCGACGCGCGTCACCCGGAGCCCGGCGCGATGCGGGACACGCTTCAGCACCTGGTCGGCCAGACGATCGAACGCCCCGACGCCAGCAAGTTCATGTACATCCTCAACCAGATCGACGCGGCGGCGACCGAGGACAACCCGGAAGACGTGGTTGCGGCGTGGCAGCGTGCGCTGGCCTCGCACGGCCTCACCGCCGGGCGCTTTTACCGTATCTACAACGAGAGCGTGTCGGTACCGATCGAGGACGAGGCGCGGCGCCTGCGTTTCAAACAGAAAAGGGACGAGGACCTCGCCGAAATCTACAACCGCATCCAGGAAGTGGAGGTCGGCCGCGCATACCGGGTCGTCGACGTGTTGGCGGGTACCGCCAAGGCGATCGAGGAACTGTGGGTGCCGCGGCTGAAGCATTACCTCAATCTCTGGCGCAAGCGCGTCTGGACCTACGACGGCATCGTGCTGATTATCGTGCTGCTGCTGACGATCGCCTGCTGGCTGGCTTTCACCGCACCGACGCTGACGGCGTTTGCGACCATCGGTGCCGGCGGCTGGATGAGCATCGTTTCGGCCATCGTGTTGTTCGTGATTTCGATGGCGATTCATTTTGCGTTCCGGCGCCTCGCGGCCCGCCAGATTACGGCAAAAATTCAGCGCGAGGCGTCGCCGGACACGGTCACCGACCTGTTGCGCGCGTTTCGCCGCAACACCCGCTGGACACGCAACCTGCTGGCCCGCAACCCGGTCGGCTGGAGCCTGCGCGCGCGCCGGCTGGTGCGCAAAACCATCGAAAACCGCACCGATTACGTGCAGGATCTGAACGACCGATTCACCAATCCCGCGGGTACCTGAATAAGTCGTTGTTTCGCTTGAAAGCGTGTGCCGGCCTGTGCCATAATTCGCGCTCTGCTGGTGCGGGGTGGAGCAGTCTGGCAGCTCGTCGGGCTCATAACCCGAAGGTCGCAGGTTCAAATCCTGCCCCCGCTACCAACCATGGCATGAAGCCCGTCAGGGCTTTTTTTATAGCTTGACCCTCCGGTTCCGGCGGGTTGCAAAAGTGGGCCTTCGGCCCATTTTTTGTTTTTGCCCTCGGGAAACAGGGTGCGAGACATGGACACCGTGCGCGACAAACTGTTCGCGCTGCTCGAGCCGACCATCGAGCGGCTGGGTTATTCGGTGGTGGACATCGAATACCTGCCGCGCGGGCGGCGCTCGACGCTGCGCATCTTCATCGACGCGCCGGACGGGATTACGCTGGATGATTGCGGCAGGGTGAGTCATCAGGTCAGCGGGCTGCTGGATGTAGACGATCCGATTCCCGGTGCGTACGAACTGGAAATTTCGTCGCCGGGCCTGGATCGCCCGCTTCGAACGGCGGCGGATTTCGAGCGCTTTGCGGGCCGGGAGGTCACGCTGAAGACGCACGCGAAGGTCAACGGGCAGCGGCGGTTTCGCGGCACGCTGGTTGGCCTTCAGGACGGGCAGGTGGTTTTGGATGTGGCGGGCGAGCGGATTGGTTTCCCTCGCACGAGTTTGGACAAAGTGAGGCTGGTGCCGGAGCTTTAAGGTCATGAACAAAGAGATTTTGCTGGTTGCGGACGCGGTTTCCAACGAGAAGGGCGTCGAGAAGGAAGTCATCTTCGAGGCGATCGAAGCCGCGCTCGCGTCCGCGACGCGCAAGCGTCACAGCGGCGAGATCGATGCGCGCGTATCGATCAATCGCCAGACCGGCGACTACGATACGTTCCGTCGCTGGGAAGTGCTGGATGACGACGCGGAATTGGAAAATCCCGACGCGCAGCTGACGCTGGCCGAGGCGCGCGAGCGCGATCCGTCGATCGAGCCCGGCGGCTTCATCGAGGAGCCGCTCGAGTCGGTCGCGTTCGGCCGCATCGCCGCGCAGGCCGCCAAGCAGGTGATCGTGCAGAAGGTGCGCGAGGCCGAGCGCGCGCAGGTGGTCGAGGCCTACCAGGATCGCGTCGGTGAGCTGGTGATGGGCATCGTCAAGCGCCTCGAGCGCGGCAACGTGTACATCGATCTCGGCAACAACGCAGAAGCGTACATCGCGCGCGAGGAAATGATTCCGCGCGAGGCGGTGCGCCCGGGTGATCGCGTGCGCGGCTACCTGCGCGAAGTGCGCTCCGAGCCGCGCGGGCCGCAGTTGTTCGTGACGCGTACGGCGCCGGAGTTCCTGATCGAGCTGTTCAAGCTCGAAGTGCCGGAAGTCGGCCAGGGCCTGATCGAAATCAAGGGCGCGGCGCGCGACCCCGGGCTGCGCGCGAAGATCGCGGTGCAGAGCCACGACCAGCGCATCGACCCGGTCGGCGCCTGCGTCGGCATGCGCGGCTCGCGCGTGCAGGCGGTGTCGAACGAGCTGTCGGGCGAGCGCATCGACATTATCTTGTGGGACGAGAACGTCGCGCAGTTCGTCATCAACGCGATGTCGCCGGCCGAAGTGCTGTCGATCGTGGTCGATGAGGATACGCACAGCATGGATATCGCGGTCGACGAGGAAAAGTTGTCGCAGGCGATCGGCCGCGGCGGCCAGAATGTCCGTCTTGCGAGCGAGCTGTCCGGCTGGGAACTCAACGTGATGTCGGAAGGCCAGGCCGAGGAAAAGAGCGAGGCCGAGACGCGCAACCTGCAGGAAATGTTCACGAAGCAGCTCGACGTCGACGAGGAAGTTGCCCTGATCCTGGTGCAGGAAGGCTTTTCGAGCATCGAGGAAATCGCCTACGTGCCGAACAGCGAGCTGCTGCAGATCGAGGAATTCGACGAGGGCATCGTCGAGGAATTGCGCGGCCGCGCGCGCGACGTGCTGCTGACGCAGGCGATAGCCAGTGAAGAGCAGCATGCCGAGCCGGCCGACGATCTGCTCAATATGGAAGGCATGGATCGCGAATTGGCGTTCGCGCTGGCAGCGCGTGGCGTCGTCACCATGGAAGATCTCGCCGAACAGGCGGTTGACGACCTGGAAGACATTGACGATCTCGATGCGGAACGCGCCGCGGCATTGATTATGAAAGCGCGCGAACCGTGGTTTGCGGAGGAAGGCTGAAGCCAGTTTTCCTGTCGTGACGAAGATCGGCGCATCGGAGCATTGATATGGCGGAAGTGACCATCAAACAGTTTGCAGATGTACTCGGCGTGAGCGTCGAGCGTCTGCTGAGTCAGCTCGGCGAAGCCGGGCTGGACAAGATCGCCGACCCGGAAGCGATGATCGACGACGACCAGAAAATGCAGTTGCTGACGCATCTGCGGCAAAGCCACGGCGCGCGGGTCGCTGCCGACGGCGGCGCCGCGTCGGCGCCGCGCAAGATCACCCTGCGGCGGCGCAGCGTCAGCGAGCTGAAGTTGTCGGGCGCGCAGGGCCGGGCCAAGACGGTGAGCGTCGAAGTCCGCAAGAAACGCACCTACGTCAAGCGCAGCGCGATGCTCGAAGAAGAGCAGCAGCGCAAGGCGGAAGAGGCCGAGGCGCGCCAGCGCGAGGAGGCCGAGCGCGAAGAGGCCGAAGCGGCCGCGCGCGCCAAGGTGGAAGCGGAAGAACGCGCCCGGCTGGAGCGCGAGCAGGCGGAAGAAACGCGCAAGCGCGAGGAAGAAGAGCGCGTCGAGCGCGAGCGCCAGGAAGCCGAGGCTCGCGAACGCGAGGCCGAGGCGGAACGTGCGCGCGCCGAGGCGGAAGCCAAGCGCGAGGCGGAGAAGGACGAGCGCGTACAGAAGCGGCGCTCGACGGGCACCCCGTTGAGCGAAAATGCAGCGCGCGCCGCGCGGGCGACCAAGTACGGCCGCAAGGAATTGCACGTCGCGACGGAAAAGAGCGGCCGCCGCCAGAAGCGCAAGACGAAGCGCCGTGCTGCGGGGCCGGTGTCGGTCGAATCGAGGCACGGTTTCGAGAAGCCGGTTGCGCCGCAGGTGCGCGAAGTCGCGATTCCGGAGACGATTACCGTCGGCGACCTGGCGCAGCGGATGGCCGTCAAGGCGACCGAGGTCATCAAGGTGATGATGGGCATGGGCGCGATGGCGACCATCAACCAGGTCATCGACCAGGACACTGCGACGCTGGTCGTCGAGGAGATGGGCCACAAGGCCAAGCCGCTGAAGGAAAACGCGCTCGAAGACGAGCTGATGCAGGTGACGGAAGAAGCCGAGGGCGAGGCGCAGGTGCGCCCGCCGGTGGTGACCGTGATGGGTCACGTCGACCACGGCAAGACGTCGCTGCTCGATTACATTCGCCGCACCAAGGTGGCGTCGGGCGAAGCCGGCGGCATTACCCAGCACATCGGCGCGTACCACGTCGAAACCGCCCGGGGCGTCGTGACGTTTCTGGATACGCCGGGCCACGCCGCATTTACCGCGATGCGTGCGCGCGGTGCCGAGTCGACCGACATTGTCGTGCTGGTGGTCGCCGCCGACGACGGCGTGATGCCGCAGACGGTCGAGGCGGTGCAGCATGCGCGCGCCGCCGGCGTGCCGCTGGTGGTGGCAGTCAACAAGATGGACCGCGAGGACGCGGACCCCGAGCGCATCAAGACCGAATTGTCCAAGCACGAGGTCATCCCGGAAGACTGGGGTGGCGACACGATTTTCGTGCCGGTGTCGGCCAAGACCGGTCAGGGCATCGACGATCTGCTGGAATCGATCCTGCTGCAGGCCGAGGTGCTGGAGCTTAAGGCGGTGCCGGAAGGGCCGGCGGCCGGCGTCGTGATCGAGTCGAGCCTGGAGAAGGGCCGCGGCTCGGTGGCGACGGTGCTGGTACAGCGCGGCACCCTGCGCGCGGGCGACATTCTGCTCGCCGGGCGCGAGTACGGCCGCGTGCGCGCAATGTTCGACGAAAACGGCGATGCGATCGAGGCGGCCGGGCCGTCGATGCCGGCGGTGGTGCTGGGCCTGTCCGGTACCCCGAATGCGGGCGACGATGTGCTGGTGGTGCCGAACGAACGCAAGGCGCGCGAGGTCGCGCTGTACCGCCAGGGCAAATTCCGCGATGTAAAGCTCGCCAAGCAGCAGAGCGCGAAGCTCGAAAACATGTTCGAGCAGATGGAAGCAGGCAACGTGCAGACGCTGAACGTGCTGGTGAAGGCGGACGTGCAGGGCAGCGTCGAAGCGCTGACCGACAGCCTGACCGGCCTGTCGACCGACGAGGTGAAGGTCAACGTGGTGTCGAGCGGCGTCGGCGGTATCACCGAGTCGGATGCGAATCTGGCGGTGGCGTCGAATGCGGTCGTGATCGGCTTCAACGTGCGCGCCGACGCGGCTGCGCGCAAGCTGATCGCGGACAATGGCATCGATCTGCGCTATTACAGTGTGATTTACAACGTCATCGACGATGTGAAGCAGGCGCTGAGCGGCATGCTGTCGCCGGAGATGCGCGAGCAGATCGTGGGTCTGGCGGAGGTCCGGGATGTGTTCCGCTCGCCGAAGCTGGGCGCGATCGCCGGCTGCCTGGTGACCGAAGGTGTGGTCAAGCGTCACAATCCGATTCGCGTGTTGCGCGACAATGTCGTGATTTACGAGGGCGAGCTGGAGTCGTTGCGGCGTTTCAAGGATGACGTCAACGAAGTCCGGTCCGGTACCGAATGCGGTATCGGTGTGAAGGACTACAATGACGTCAAGGTCGGCGACCAGATCGAGGTTTACGAACGCGTCGAGGTTGCTCGGAGCCTCTAACGAGGCAGGTAAGTGGTGAGTGGTAAGCGGAAGTTTGCTTCACCACTCACCGTTGACCTCGGACCGCTCACCCGGATTTATCCCCATGGGACAGCGAGAATTTCCCCGCGCACGCCGCGTGAACGAAGAAATCCGCCGCACGTTAGGTCGGCTGATTCAGGAGTTGCGCGATCCACGCCTGGGGCTAGTGACAGTCACCGACGTGGAGGTCAGCAAGGATTATTCGCAGGCGAAGGTGTTTGTGTCGATGCTGAACACGGACGATCCGGCGGCATCGATTGCGGCGCTGAATCATGCAGCCGGCTTCTTGCGCCGCGAGTTGGCGCACGCGACCGCGATGCGGACGACGCCGCGGCTGCGTTTCGTACACGATGCCAGCATCGAGCGCGCCGCGCGGCTGGATGAATTGATTGATAAAGGGCTGCCGCACGATGATTAATCCGGCCCGGGAATCGCGCCCGCCGCGTCGTGATGTCGACGGCATCCTGCTGCTCAACAAGCCAACGGGGCTGACTTCGAACCGCGCATTACAGAAGGTCAAGTGGCTGTTCGCGGCGAAGAAGGCTGGCCATACGGGCAGTCTCGATCCGCTTGCGACGGGGCTGTTGCCGATCTGCTTCGGCGAGGCGACGAAGGTGTCGAGCTTTTTGCTCGATGCGGATAAGGGCTACCGCGTTCGCTGCCAACTGGGCGCGGCGACGGCGACCGGCGATGCCGACGGCGAGGTTACCGAGACGGCGCCGGTGCCGATGTTGACGGAGGCAGTGGTCGAGGCGGCGCTGGCGCGCTTTCGCGGCCCGATCAGCCAGACGCCGCCGATGTATTCGGCGCTCAAGCACGAGGGCAAGCGGCTGTATGCGCTTGCCCGCGAGGGTATAGAGGTCGAGCGCAAGCCGCGCGAGGTGGAGATTTATGCGCTGCGGCTGACGGCCATCGACGGCAACGCGATCGAGTTCGACGTGCGCTGTTCCAAAGGGACGTATGTGCGCACGCTGGCTGAGGATATTGCCCGCGCGCTGGGTACGGTCGGGCATGTGACGGCGCTGCATCGTTATAAAGTTGGCGCGTTTGACGAGGCGGGAGCGCTGACGCTCGATGAGCTGGAGCAGCGTGCTTCGACCGGCGATCTCGACGCGGCGCTCACGCCGATCGATGACGCGCTGGCGCATTGGCCGGCGGTCGAGTTGAACGCGGACATGGCCTGGTACCTGCGCCGCGGTCAGGCGGTGTTCGTGCCGGGCGCGCCGTCGTCGGGCCGGCTGCGGATTTATGGGCCGGGTCGGACCTTTTTGGGTCTCGGCGCCGTGGATTCAAGCGGAAAAGTCGCGCCGAAGCGGCTGATTCAGGCAAAATAGAGCGATTTTCTTGTGAGGCGGGGCCGGTACAGCTAAAATGGCCCGTTTCTTCAACTGGCAGACTACGATTATATCCGTTGCAGGAGTTTTGAATGCCTTTGGATACTGAGCACAAGCAGGCGATTATCGCCGATTACCAGCAGGGTCAGCGCGACACCGGGTCGCCGGAGGTCCAGGTGGCGCTGTTGTCGGCGCGCATCAACGAACTGGGCGATCATTTCAACACGCACAAGAAAGATCACCATTCCCGCCGCGGACTGTTGCGCATGGTCAACCAGCGCCGCAAACTGCTCGACTACCTGAAAGATAAGGATGTCGAGCGCTACCGCACGCTGATCAAGCGCCTCGGCCTTCGCCGCTAAGCGCCTCCCGCCTCACTCGCCACTCCCAAGCAACAGGATAGTCAAGTGTCACCAGTCAAGAAAAGCTTTCAATACGGCAGCCACACCGTCACGCTCGAAACGGGCCGGGTGGCCAGGCAGGCGGACGGCGCCGTTCTCGTGTCGATGGGAGACACCACGGTGCTGGTCACCGCGGTGGGGCAGAAGCAGGCTGCGGAAAATCGCGACTTTTTCCCGCTGACCGTCAATTACCAGGAAAAGACTTACGCCGCCGGCAAGATTCCCGGCGGTTTTTTCAAGCGCGAAGGGCGTCCGAGCGAGAAGGAAACGCTGACTTCGCGGCTGATCGACCGGCCGATTCGCCCGCTGTTCCCGAAGGGTTTTTATAACGAGGTGCAGGTGATCGCCACCGTGATTTCGGTGGACGTGGATATTGATCCCGATATCCCGGCGCTGATCGGCGCCTCGGCGGCGCTGGCGCTGTCGGGCATGCCGTTCAAGGGCCCGATCGGCGCGGCACGCGTCGGTTACATCGATGGCGACTACGTGCTGAACCCGCTTAATTCGCAGCTCGGCAAGTCCGACCTGGACCTGGTCGTCGCCGGCACCGAGAAGGCGGTGCTGATGGTCGAATCCGAGGCCAAGGGCCTGTCCGAAGAGACGATGTTGGGCGCGGTGCTGTTCGGTCACGAGCAGATGCAGATCGTCATTCAGAACATCCAGGCGCTGGCCGCCGAAGCCGGCAAGCCGGCCTGGGACTGGCAGCCGCCGGCGAAGGACGAAAACCTGGTCAAGGCGGTGGCCGACCGCGCCGAGAAGGCTGTTGCCGAGGCCTACAGCATCGCCGAGAAGACGGCGCGCCAGGAGCGCCTGAACGAAATTCGCGCCGACGTGGATGCCGCGCTGGCGGGCGGCGACGAGCCGCAGTTCGACGCCGGCGCCGTCGCGACGGCGTTCAAGGATCTCGAAAAGCGCATCGTGCGCGGCCGTATCCTGGCCGGCGAGAAGCGCATCGACGGGCGCGACACGCGCACTGTGCGGCCGATTACGGTCGAAGTCGGCGTATTGCCGCGCACCCATGGTTCGGCGCTGTTCACGCGCGGCGAAACCCAGGCGCTAGTGGTGACCACGCTGGGGACCGGCCGCGACGCGCAGATCATCGACGCGCTCGAAGGCGAGTATAAAGAGCCGTTCATGCTGCACTATAATTTCCCGCCGTACAGCGTCGGCGAAACCGGCTTCATGGGCTCCCCCAAGCGCCGCGAAATCGGCCACGGGCGACTCGCCAAACGCGGCATCAAGGCCGTCATGCCGGACATGGACAGTTTTCCGTACGTGATTCGCATCGTCTCGGAAATCACCGAGTCGAACGGCTCCAGTTCGATGGCTTCGGTGTGCGGCAGCAGCCTGTCGCTGATGGACGCGGGCGTGCCGATCAAGGCGCCGGTCGCCGGCGTGGCGATGGGCCTGATCAAGGAAGGCGACCAGTACGCGGTGCTGACCGACATCCTGGGCGACGAGGATCACCTCGGCGACATGGACTTCAAGGTCGCCGGCACCCGCGACGGCGTGACCGCGCTGCAGATGGATATCAAGATCGACGGCATCACCCGCGACATCATGCAGACCGCTCTGGCGCAGGCGCATGAAGGCCGGCTGCACATCCTCGGCAAGATGGATGAGGCGATCACGGGGCCCCGTACCGAAATGTCGAAGTGGGCGCCGCGCATCATCACGATGAAAATCGACACCGACAAGATCCGTGATGTCATAGGCAAGGGCGGCGCGGTGATTCGCGCCATAACCGAAGAAACCGGCGCCACCGTCGACATCCAGGACGATGGCACGATCAAGATCGCCTCGGTCGATCAGGCGGCCGGCGAGGCCGCGCAGAAGCGCATCGAGGACATCACCGCCGATGTCGAAGTCGGCAGGATCTACGAGGGCCGTGTGGCCAAGCTGATGGACTTCGGCGCGTTCGTGACGATTCTGCCGGGCCGCGACGGGCTGGTGCACATCTCGCAGATCTCCGAGGAGCGCGTCGAGAAAGTCAGCGACAAGCTCAGCGAAGGCGACATCATCAAGGTCAAGGTGCTGGAAGTGGACCGGCAGGGTCGCATCCGGCTCAGCATGAAGGCGGTCGAGGCTGCTGCCTGACGACAAGCTCTGAACCCTCTCCCTCGGGAGAGGGTACAATCACCTAACAATTAGAAGCAGCTGCGAAGGGACTTGCAGTATGCATAACAGTCTTGACTACATCTCGGTAGGGCCGGGCTGGCTCGATTCGCTGGTGCTGCTGGTCGGCGCGGCGATCGTCGGCTGGCTGTTCTACTGGGTTCTGTTCGCCATCATTTGCCGGTTCACCGGCGGCCGCTTTGCCTCGGTCGCCGGCGCTGTCGTCCATAATTTCCGTGCGCCCTCCCGCTGGCTTTTCCCGCTGTTCGGCGTGCTGCTCACCCTGCCGGCGCTGCCGCTCCGGCACAAGGTTTCCGGCCCGATCCATCATGCGATCGAAATCGTCCTGATCGCGACCGCGGGCTGGCTGGCCGTGCGGTTGATTGACGCCGCCGGCGACGTCCTCTCGGCACGCTACAGCGTGGATGTGCCCGACAACCTCCACGCACGCAAGATCCGTACGCAATTCGTCGTGCTGCGCCGCGTCGGCGCCGTGCTGATCGCCGCGTTCGCGCTCGGCCTGATGCTGATGACGTTCCCGCACATCCGGGCCCTGGGAACCACGCTGTTCGCATCGGCCGGTGCGGCCGGCATCGTCGTGGGCCTGGCGGCGCGGCCCGTACTGACCAACCTTCTGGCGGGAATCCAGATTGCGCTGACGCAGCCGATCCGTGTGGAGGATTCGGTCATCGTCGAAGGCGAGTGGGGCTGGATCGAGGAGATCACGACAACCTACGTAGTGGTGCGCATCTGGGACTTGCGCCGCCTGGTGGTGCCATTGACGTATTTCATTGAAAACCCCTTCCAGAACTGGACGCGCAAGAGCACCAACCTGCTCGGCACCGCCTACATCTATGCCGACTATTCCGTACCGGTGCAGGCGGTTCGCGACGAACTGCACCGGATATTGGAGGCTTCAGAATTGTGGGACGGCAATGCCTGGTCGTTGGATGTGACCAATCTCACGGAACATGCCGTCGAGATGCGGGCGATGGTGAGCGCCGCCAACTCGGGCAACACCGTCAACCTGCGCCGGCTGGTCCGCGAAAAGCTGATTACTTTCCTGCAGCAGAATTATCCCGACAGCCTGCCGCGGACGCGGGTGGAGGTTGAGCGGCGCGACGAGAACGCGGCTCCATCGGCGTAACGTTGGCTTTGCCCAGGTATTGCAGCAGCTGCGTACGCACCCGACTTTCCAGCCAATACTCCGCCTTCCAGGGCCAGCCGCCGCCGACGAACCCCACGTGCCCGCCGCGGTCAGTCAACTCGAGCGTCACGGCCGGCGCCAGCTCGTCGGCAGCCGGAATCGCTGCCGCACCGACCACCGGATCGTCCCGCGACTGCAGAATCAGCGTCGGCACGCGAATGTTGCGCAGAAAGGGGCGGCTGCCGCTGCGGCGGTAGTAGTCGGCCGCGTCGCGAAAACCATGCAGCGGCGCGGTGACGGCATCGTCGAACTGACGAAACGTTTTCAGCGTCGCCAGCTTCGGCAACGGAACCGGCGCTTCAATGCGACAGAATTTGCGCGCCGTGCTGCGGCGCATGCTGCGCAGCATATACCAGTTGTAAATGCGCGACAGGCCGCGCTCAACCGTGTCGGCAGCCGTCGCCGGATCGAACGGCACGGATACCGCAACGGCGGTTGCCAGCGGCGCAAAAGCGCCTTGTTCGCCGAGCCACTTGAGCAGCACGTTGCCGCCGAGCGAAAAGCCGATCGCCGCCAGCGGCGTGTTCGGCTCCGCGCTATGAAGACGCTTCACCAGAAAGTCGAGATCGTCGGTAAAACCGGAGTGATAGCCGGTCGGGAGCCGATTGGATTCGCCGCTGCAGCCGCGGAAATGGAGCACGCAGCCGCGCCATCCCAGATGCTCGATCAGCGCCATGATGCCGGTGGCATATGGGGAATCGATCGACCCTTCGAGGCCGTGCAGGACGACGACGATCGGGCCGCGGTCGCCGCCGACCCAGTCGCAATCGACGAAGTCCCCATCCGGCAATTCGAGGCGTTCCCGACGGATGGCCAGCTTCGCGCGGCGGCGGAAGAACGCGGGGAAGATGGTTTGGGCGTGGCGGTTTTTGAGCCACCACGCCGGTTTAAAAGTACTGTCGGTGATCAAATTCGATCACCCCGGGATCATTGATTTTCATTCCGTAACAGCGAGTCCTTTCCTTGCTTCAATGAGACTTTCCACCACCGACGAATCCGCCAGCGTACTGATGTCGCCCAGGTTGTCGAATTTCTCCGCGGCGACGTGGCGCAGTATCCGCCGCATGATTTTGCCGGAGCGCGTCTTGGGCAGCGCCGGCGCCCACTGGATTTCGTCGGGTGAGGCGATCGGGCCGATTTCGCTGCGCACCTGCTGCACCAGCGCTTCGCGCAGATCGTCGCTCGGCTCGACGCCGCGCATCAGCGTTACAAACGCATAAATGCCCTGGCCCTTGATCGGATGCGGATAGCCGACAACGGCCGCTTCGGCGACCGCGTCGTGCAGCACCAGCGCGCTTTCGACTTCCGCGGTGCCGAGGCGATGGCCGGACACATTGATCACGTCGTCCACGCGGCCGGTGATCCAGTAGTAGCCGTCGGCGTCGCGATGCGCGCCGTCGCCGGTGCAGTACATGCCGGGGAACTGGCTGTAGTAGGTCTGCACGAAGCGCTCGTGGTCGCCGTACACGGTGCGCATCTGGCCCGGCCACGGGTGTTTGATCGCAAGGAGGCCGCTGGCTTCGCCCTCGAGTTCGTGGCCCTGCTCGTCGACGATCGCCGGCTGAACGCCGAAAAACGGCAGCGTGGCCGAGCCGGGCTTGAGGTCGATGGCGCCGGGCAGCGCCGAGATCATGATGCCGCCGGTTTCGGTCTGCCACCAGGTGTCGACGATCGGGCAGCGGTTGTCGCCGACCACGCGGTAATACCATTCCCACGCTTCCGGGTTGATCGGCTCGCCGACCGTGCCGAGGATGCGCAGGCTCTTGCGTGATGCTTGCTTGACCGGCGCTTCCCCGTGCGCCATCAGCGCACGAATCGCGGTCGGTGCCGTGTAGAAGATGTTGACCTGGTGCTTGTCGCAGACCTGCCAGAAGCGGCCGACGTCCGGGTACGTCGGCGCGCCTTCGAACATCAGCGTCGTGGCGCCGTTGGCGAGCGGGCCGTAAACGATGTAGGAATGGCCGGTCACCCAGCCGACGTCGGCGGTACACCAGTAGATGTCGCCGTCATGGTAGTCGAACACGTAGCGGTGCGTGATCGCGGAATAGAGCAGGTAGCCGCCGCAGGTATGCAGCGCGCCCTTCGGCTTGCCGGTGGAGCCGGACGTATACAGGATGAACAGCGGATCCTCGGCGCCCATCGGCTCGGCGGCGCACTCCGGCGAAGCCGATCCAATCAGCTCGTGATACCAGACGTCGCGCCCGTCGTGCCAGTCGATCTTGCCGCCAGTGCGCTGCAGCACCACGACCTTCTCGACCCCCGGACATTGTTCCAGCGCCTTGTCGGTGTTCGCTTTCAGCGGAATACGGTTGCCGCCGCGCACGCCTTCGTCGGCCGTGATCACGACGTGGCAATCGGCATCGAGCACCCGGTCGCGCAGCGCCTGCGGCGAGAAGCCGCCGAACACGACCGAATGCACCGCGCCGATGCGGGCACAGGCGAGCATCGCCACCGCCGCTTCCGGCACCATCGGCATGTAGATGCAGACGCGGTCGCCTTTCTTGACGCCAAGGCCCTTGAGGCTGTTGGCGAAGCGGCAGACTTCTGCGTGCAACTCGCGATAGCTCAGCCGGCGGTCCAGATCCGGCTCGTCGCCTTCCCACAGAATCGCCGTCTGGTCGCCGCGCTTGTCCAGGTGCCGGTCGAGACAGTTGTAGGTGACGTTGAGCTCGGCGCCTTCGAACCAGCGGATATGGCCTTTGCGAAAATCCCAGTCGAGCACGCGGTCCCACATTTTCGACCACGTCAGAAACTGATCCGCCTGCTCGGCCCAGAATTGTTCCGGGTCGTCGACCGAGCGCCGATACATCGCCTGGTAGCGATCGGCGTCGATCAGGGCGTGGCGGGTGGTTTCCTCGGAAACCTTATGGATTTTCTCGGCCATGGCGCTCTCCGTCTTCTTGTGGTGCTTCCATATTAAATCGACTGGCCTGCATTGCAACCGGCGCGGGCCGCGCCGCCACGCCGCGCAGGCGCTGCGGCTGCCAGTGCGCGACCGCCCAATCAAGTATGTCGGCCGGTGGATAATCGGCGAGCTCCGGCGGCGGTTCCTGGTCGAGAAACGCCAGCGCGGCGACCAGTTGCGGTCCCGGCCGCGCCGGGTCCAGCGACGGCGCGTGTGTCTGCTTGCTGAGCTTGTCGCCGTTCGCGTCGATCGCGACCGGCAGGTGCAGGTAGGCCGGCGAGGGCAGGTTCAGGCAGCGGTGCAGCCAGATCTGGCGCAGCGTCGAGGAGAGCAGGTCGGCGCCGCGCACGATCTCGGTGAAGCCGCCGTCAGCGTCGTCGACGGCGGCGGCAAGCTGGTAGGCGATCAGACCGTCCGCGCGCCGGATGACGAAATCACCGACTTCCGCGGTCAAGTCGCTGGTGACACGGCCTTGCAGTGGATCGTCGAACGCCGGCCGGGCATTGTCCACCCGCACGCGCACCGACCGCGCCGCCTTGCCGGCGGGCAGGCCATTGCGACAGGTGCCCGGATAGATGCCGTCGCGGATTTCGCGCCGGCTGCAGCCGCAATAAAACGCACGGCCGCCGTCCAGCAGCATTTGCAGCGCCTCGCGATGACGCGCGGCGCGGTGGCTTTGATAGACGATGGCGCCGTCCCAGTGAAGCCCGAAGGCTTCGAGCTGGCGCGGAATCAGCGCAAGCGCAGCAGGGGAGTCGCGGTCGGGGTCGATGTCGTCGACCCGCAGCCGCCATTCGCCATCGCGGCTGCGCGCCTGGAGAAAGCCGCCGAGGGCGGTGACGAGGGAGCCGAAGTGCAGCGGGCCGGTCGGCGACGGCGCAAACCGGCCGAGGTACGGTCCTGCGGACCGTGGTACGGGGTCAGTGGCCAGCGGTGAGTGGTCGATGGGTTGATGCGGCCCGTCACCACTTACCGCTAACCATCGTACCGGCGGCGGCAAAGCCGCCGCCTAAACCGTCATCTGCTTTTCGCGGATTTCGTCCAGCGTCTTGCAGTCGATGCATTGCGTAGCGGTCGGGCGCGCTTCAAGGCGGCGGATGCCGATTTCCACGCCGCACGATTCGCAGTAACCGTAGTCGTCGTTGTCGAGGTCTTCGAGCGATTCGTTGATTTTCTTGGCCAGTTTGCGCTCACGATCACGCGTACGCAGTTCGAGGCTGAACTCCGATTCCTGCGTCGCACGGTCGTTAGGGTCGGGGAAATTGGCCGCTTCGTCCTGCATATGGTGGACGGTGCGATCGACTTCTTCCATCAACTCCTGCTTCCATGCTTCCAGGATGGCGCGGAAATGTGCTTTCTGCGCATCGTTCATGTACGGTTCGCCGCGCTTGAGCTTGTACGGCTTGAAACCTGCGAACGGTCCGTGCAGCACGCTCTGGCGCTTGCGCGGCGAAGCCGGCTTCTTTCCCGCGGTCGCCGGTTTTTTGGCCTGATCGGCGGCCTTTTTCGTGCTGGCGGGCATCCAATTCTCCTGCTTGACCCTGTAAAAAAACGGGATTTTATACTCCTTTGATCGGGGCGACGCAAGCGCGCAATATGACCCCAGGGGCTTACCCTTTCCCGCCCTTGCCGGGCGGCAAAGCGTGATCGCGGAGCTTGTGAACGGCGGCGAAGGCTGACATGCTGAATGTATGTCAATTGCTGAAGGAACGCCCATGAAAATGACAATGATCGTCCTGCTTCTGACATTGGCCGCCGGAGCGCCCGTCGCCGGCGCCTACGCGGACGCGCCGCCGGCGAAGCAGCAAGCGAACTCCGGCACCAACAACGCCAACACCGTCAGCGACAGCCAGCTCAAGCAGTTTGCCGCAGCGCGGGCCGATCTGAACAGCTTGCGTACCAAATACATGGCGGAGTTGAAATCCGCCGACACCACGGCGGATCGCAAGCGTGTGCGCGGCAACGCGCGCAAGGCGATGATCGCCGCGATCAAGCGCCATGGCATGACCGTGCAGCAGTTCCGCCACATCGCCGTAGTGATCACCAACTCCCCGGAACTCCGGAAGAAGCTGAAGGCGATGGAGCCGGGCGGGTGAGTGGTCAGTGGTCAGTGGTCAGTGGCAAGAGGATGTGTTTTCTTCCCCCGCTGACCCCTAACCACTTACCGCTTACCTGGATCACTCATACCGCAACGCGTCGATCGGGTTCATGTTCGCGGCCTTGGCGGCCGGGATGATGCCGAAAATCACGCCGACGCCCCCGGAGAAGGCGAACGCCAGCAGCACGACCCACCACGGAACTGTCGCGCTGCCGAAGCTGGGGAGGAGGTGCGACGCGCCAATACCAATTCCGTAGCCGAGGATCACGCCGATGACGCCGCCCAGCAATGACAGCGCTACCGACTCGATCAAAAACTGCAGCAGGATGTCGCGACGGCGCGCACCGAGGCTTTTGCAAATGCCGATTTCCCGGGTGCGCTCGGTGACCGAGACCAGCATGATGTTCATGATGCCGATGCCGCCGACCAGCAGCGAAATGCCGACGATGCCGCCGAGCACCAGCGTCACGGTGCCGAGGATGCCGCTGACCGTATCCATCAACTGCTGGGACGTGCGCACCCTGAAGTCGTCCGGTTCGCCGGGCTGCAGATGGTGGCGTTTGCGCAGGATGCGCGAGATCTGCGCCTTGATGGACGCCATGTGGGCCAACTGGTTCGCCTTCAGCAGGACTTCGATACTCGGCGCGTCGGCCGTACCCTTGAGGCTGAGCGCGGTGCTGTAAGGCATCACCGCCATGTCGTCCTGGTCGCGGCCGAAGAACTGGCCGCGTTTGGCGAACATCCCGATAACGCGAAACCATTCGCCGTCGAAGCGCACGAATTTGCCGACCGGGTTGGCGGGCAGGTGGAGGTTGTCGCGCACCGTCGTTCCGATCACGATCACGCGCCGACGGCTTTGCAGGTCGCTGAAATTGAAGAAGCGGCCCCTCGCGGGATAAGCCTGTTCCAGCTCGGGATAGGTGCTGGTGGTGCCGAAAACGCGAGTCGTCGTCGATTGGTCGCGGTACTGGAAGGTGCCGCCGAGTTCGATCATCGGGGTAACGTGGTTGACGCCGCGAACCTCCTGTCGCAGCGCTTCAAAATCCTCCTGCGTCACTTTCGATTCCTGGCCGAGCAGCCGTTCCTTGTACGGCGTGTACGCGAACACGATGATGCTGTTCGAGCCGAGGCCTTTGAACTGGTTGGTAATGTTGTGGCTGAACCCCTGGATCAGCGACACGACCGCAATTACGGCGGTCACGCCGATGATGATGCCGAGCGTCGTCAGAAAACTGCGAAAGGCATGCGCGCGGATCGACATCAGCGCCGAGCGCAGGCTTTCCATGAAGCTATACACGGCGCGACTCCGGATCGAGGTTGGCGTCGCCCGTGTTGTCGGTATCGCTGACCACCCGCCCGTCCCTCAGCCGGATCACACGCCGGCAGCAGTCGGCGATGTCCTGCTCGTGGGTGACGACGATGATCGTGTGGCCGGCCTCGTGCAGCCGGTCGAACATGCGCATGATCTCATGCGTAGTTTTGGATTCGAGGTTGCCGGTGGGCTCGTCGGCAAGCAGGATCGCGGGTTCGCCGACCAGCGCGCGAGCGATCGCGACGCGCTGACGCTGACCGCCGGACAACTGGTTCGGCATATGATCCACGCGATCGCCCAGCCCCACCTGCTCAAGCGCCGCCTGCGCCAGTTCGCGCCGTTTGCGGATGCCGATGCCGCGATAGATCAGCGGCTGCATGACGTTGTGCAGCGCGCTGGCGCGGCCGAGCAGATTGAAGCTCTGGAAGATGAAGCCGATTTCGCGGTTGCGGATGCGCGCCAGCTCGTTTTCGTCCAGCTTGCTTACCGGCGTGCCGTTGAGGATGTATTCGCCGGCGGTGGGCTGGTCGAGGCAGCCGACGATGTGCATCAGCGTCGATTTGCCGGAGCCGGACGGGCCGATGAAGGCCACGTAGTCGTTGCGCGCGATGTCGATGTCGACGCCTTTGAGGGCTTCGACCGTCGTCTCGCCCATCTGGTAATGGCGCGTGATGCCCCGCAGGCGCAGCAGCGGCATCGCGTCGCTCTCGCGAACCGCGTTCATCCTTTCGAAACGTGCGGCTGTGCCGTGATCCTGATCGCGTCGCCGGTCTTCAGGTGGTGCAGCGTTTCGTACGGCCCGGTCACGACCTTGTCGCCGGCTTCGAGACCGCTGACGATCGCGATGCTCCTGTCGTTGGAAATACCGGTGGTGACGGTTTCCTTTTTGACATGCCCGTGGTCGACGACGAAGACGTAGCCCGATGCGCTGTCGGCGGACGCGTGCCTGCGATCGGCAGCGGTATACATCACCGCCTGCACCGGCACGGCGAGCGTGTCATGGCTGCTGCGCGTATGGATTTCGGCGCGGCAGCTCATGCCGGGCCTGAGATCGACCTTGTCGCTCTTGGCGAGCAGCACCTTGACCTTGAAGCTCAGGCCCTGGTGACCGGTCGCCGTGGTCGCCGACGTGCCGATGAACGTCACCTTGCCGTCGAGGCTGTCGTTCGGATAGGCGACCGCGATCACGTCGACGTGCTGGCCGAGCGCGATGTGCGCGATATCGGCTTCATCGACGCGTACCTCGGCGAACATCGCCGAGGGATCCGCGATGTTCATCAGTGCCGAGCCGACGATGTTGGTGGTGCCGGCAATGACGGTTTCCCCCGGCTTCACGTCCACCTGCGTGACGATGCCGTCCATCGGGGAGCGGATGATCGTGCGGTTGAGTTGCTCGCGCGCCTTGGCAAGCTGCGCCTTGTTGAGCGACAGCGCCTGCTGGCGGGAGGCGAGTTCGGCACGCGCGATCGCGAGCTGGTTGGTCGCGTTCTGGTAGCTGGCGGTGTCGATCAGCCCCTGGTCGAACAGCTTTTTCTTGCGCTGCCAGTCGTTTTGCAGGTTCTTGATCGTCAACCGCTGCTGCTTGATCGCGATTTTCGCCATCTTGACGTTGGCTTCCTCGGTCGCCACCTCG
>DASSNE010000052.1:0-100845 GCA_035688265.1 Gammaproteobacteria bacterium | reverse complement strand
ACATCCCTGTCCTCAGAGACTCTCGGAAGAAGCTACCCCACCGCCTCGAAACGTTACGGTGGGTCTGAGTGGGGTGACAAGCGGTTGATAGCGTTGGCGTGTTGCGGTGTTAAAATGCTGCAAAGAACCTTTGGGAGAGCGTATGGGAGCTGAAGGGTTGGAACGCGTTTCCGTGGGGGTTGCGGGGCTTGACGAGATTCTCGACGGCGGCCTGATTGGCCGGCGCGCCTACCTCGTTCGCGGTGGTCCCGGCAGGGGCAAGACCACGCTTGGGCTGCATTTCCTGTCTGTACCGGACAGCGAATCGCCGGCCCTGTTCATCGGCTTCCAGGAATCCGAGGCGCAGCTTCGCAACAATGCGCAGACGGTGGGGATCGATGTCGGGGCCATCACCTTTCTCAGCCTCGCGCCCGACGAGCATTTCTTTACCGACCAGCAGGGTTACGATGTTTTTGCCGCCGCCGATGTCGAGCAGGAGCCGCTGGCTCGGGCTGTCATCGAGGCTGTCGAACAGTATTCGCCGGGGCGCGTGTTCATCGATTCTCTGAGTCAGTTGCGCTTTCTGTCCGCCGATATCTTCCAGTACCGCAAGCAGGTGCTGTCTCTGTTGCGCTACCTGACGGGTCAGGGCGCGACGGTGCTTTTTTCCTCCGAAAGCACGACGGAATTTCCGGACGACGATCTGCAGTTCATGGCGGACGGCGTCATCAGCTTCGAAGCCGGCGCGAAGAGTGCCTCGGTGCGCGTGACCAAGTTCCGTGGCAGCGCATTTCGGCGCGGCACGCATCAGATGCGGGCCGGCAGTGACGGACTCAACGTATTCGTTACGCAGTTGCCGCCGAAGTCGAAGCTGGCCGATGAAGAACGCTGGCGCTGGCGCAGTGGCGTGGACCGGCTCGATGCCATTCTGGGCGGCGGGATCGAAGCCGGGACGGTCTCGCTGATTACCGGTCCGTCCGGCGTCGGCAAATCGACGATGGCGTCGCTGTTCGCGGCCGAAGCGGCCCGGCAGGGCCGGCGTTCCGCGATTTTCCTGTTCGAGGAGGAGGTGGCGACTTTCATGCGCCGATCGAAGGCGCTGCGAATCGAGCTGGCCGAGGCGTACGAAGATGGGCGCGTGCTGATCGAGCAGGTCGAGCCGATGCGCTACCTCGCCGACGAATTCGCCAACCGCGTGCGACGGCATGTCGAGGATGACCAGGTCGAACTGGTGATTCTCGACAGCGTCGCCGGTCTCGAGCTGGCCCTCGACGGCGACGAGGACATCAAGGAGCGCCTGCACGCCTTCGCCAAGAGTCTGGCGCGGATCGGCGTCTCGGTGGTGCTGATCAACGAGACCGAAATGATGATGGGGCATTTCCGCGTCTCCGAGCGCGGCATCAGCTACCTCTCGGACAACGTCGTTTTTCTCCGCTACATGGAGGTTGACGGGGAACTGCAGAAGGTAATGGGCGTGCTCAAAAAGCGCCTCAGCAGCTTTGACAGTTGTTTGTACACGTTCAGGATCGGGCCGCAGGCGCTCACTATCGGGGAGCCGGTGAGTGGCCTGCGCGGCGTGCTGATCGGCACGCCGACAGTGGAGGAAGGCATCGGAGACACTGCGTAATGACCGCGGGCCTGGCCAGAATCATTCTGGTCATGAAGCGTCCCGGCAATGTGCGTGCGACCGAGGGAGCACTGGCGCCATTGGGCGCCGCCTGTGTGGCCGTGGACGATGAAACCGCGCTTGAGTGCGCCCTTGACGGCGGCCCCGGCGTGGCCGTGGTGGACGCCGCCGATTTCGGACCGCGGGCGGGCTCGCTGTGCGACATCCTGCGCAGCCGCAAGCTGCCGTTTATCGTCCTGACGGCCGCACGCGGGGCCGCTGCCGGCGTAACCGGCGGGTTCTTCGGTGCGGCCCATTATCTCGAAAAGCCGGTGGGCAAGAGCCTGCTGCAGCAGTTGATGTACGACCTGATGCAGCGCGGCTCGACCGATGGCGGGGAGGAACGGCGATGTACGCAGAAAAGCTGAAGCAAATTGCCCAGATCGCCTGGCGCGGTTCCGCCTACGAAGCCGGAAGCCGGGCCGACGAAACCGATGAGCACGTCCCGGAGGCGACCGGAGGGCGCATTCTCCTTCTGGTGGAGCCGGGCGGCAACCGCGAACAATTGGCCGGACACCTGCGGGAACTGCACCAGGTGCTGTTGCCGCACGACGGACATTTTCCGAGCGAGCCGTTCGATCTGGCCATCGTCGATGCGGCCGGCTTCCGTCGCTGGCATCGTCAGTTGATCGACGCCAAGCTGCGCGAGGAGCCGACCTTCCTGCCGGTCATTCTGATCGCGTCGCGGCGCGACCTGCGCCGGCGGCTGCGGCTGTTCTGGGATACGATCGACGAGTTCGTCCTGACGCCGATCGACCGCGGCGAATTCATGGAGCGCGTCGCGATGCTGTTTCGCGCCCGCCACCTGGCGCTGACGCAGCGGTCGCGGCTGGCCTTCGTTGTCAATCACGACCGCCTCTCCGGCCTGCCCAACCTGAACCTGTTCATGGATCGGCTGACCAGCGCCATTCTCGACGCCACGGTGCTGAACAAGCCACTGTACGTCACGGTAGTTCATGTGCCGCTGGCGCACGTGCTGACATCGCTCGGCCACCAGGGCTTCGACCGCGCGGCGGCCTTCTGTGCCAAGCGGATGCGTGAACTGCTGGGCCCCGACGTGCCACTGGCGCAACTGGGTGCGGAAAAATGGGGCCTGATCCATCCGGTGGGGCTGCCGATGGACGGCGTCCTTGAAGTCTGCGGCCGGATCCGGCGCCTCGCCGAAGAGCCGATCAAGGTGGACGGCGAAAGCATCCGCGTGTCGCCGCGCGTCGGCATTGGCGGCTACCCGCAGGATGCCTCGGATGCTTCGGACGTTCTCGACTGCGCGATCAGCGCGCTGGCCGGTGCCGTCGATGCAGGACCAATGTTCTATTCAAAGAGCGATCAGGACAAGGCACTCCGGTTTATTCGAACCGAATCGCGGTTGCACGAGGCCCTGGAACATAACCAGTTCGAGCTGTGGTACCAGCCGCAGTTGCGCCTCGGCGACCGCAAGCTGGTCGCGGTGGAAGCATTGGTGCGCTGGCGCTTGCCGGGCGGCCAATTGGTACCGCCGCTGGATTTCATGGAGGTTGCGGAAGCGACCGGCCTGATCTGCGACATCGATCGATGGGTTCTGGCGGAAGCCTGCGCGGCCGTACATCGCTGGCGCGAACAGGGCGTTGGTGTGGATCGGATCGCGGTGAACGTTTCCGCGGAAGACGTGCGCGCCGACGACTTTGCCGATGTCGTCGAAGATACTCTGGACCGCTTCCGGATTCCTTCGACGGCGCTGGAACTCGAATTGACCGAAACGGCATTATTCGAAATCAGCGGCAAGTCGCTCGACAAGCTGAATCGGCTGCGCCAGCGCGGCATCGACATCGCGGTGGACGATTTCGGCACCGGCTATTCGTCGCTCAGCTATCTTCACCAGCTACCGGTCACGTCCCTCAAAATCGACAAGGCGTTCGTCAAGGATGTCGACACCAACGATACCAATGCGGCGATTATCCGCACGATCATCCTGCTGGCGCGAAATTTCGGCCTGGACACCGTTGCCGAGGGCATCGAAACCGAAGCCGAGGCGCAGTACGTGACTTCACTCGACGTGGCGGTGGGGCAAGGGTACTTGTATGCCAAGCCGATGCCGGAGGTCGACTTGCGGCGTTGGCTTCGTGAGCGGAGGGTTGCCGCAGGGGCGGTGGGGTAGCTCCTTCCCGGCGTCCCTGAGAGGAGGTACCGGGCCGCCGCCCCTTGCGTCATGCGTAACGTTGCCACTCCCGCCTAAGCCGTTCTGCTCGATTCGATCTGACGCGGCGCTGTTGTCGTACTCGCTTCTTCCACTTCATCGCGCTTTTCCCCGCGCCACTTCTGGCTCAGCTTTTCCATCGCCACGTAGAACGCCGGCGTGATGTAGAGCGTCAGGAACTGGGCGAAGATCAGGCCGCCGACTGCGGCTATGCCGAGCGGGCGGCGTGCTTCGGCGCCGACGCCGAAACCGATCGCGATCGGCAACGTGCCGAGGATGGCTGCGACCGACGTCATCAGGATCGGGCGGAAACGGATGCGGCAGGCTTCGATGATCGCGTCTTCGGCGTCCAGCCCCTGGTTGCGGCGCGCATGCAGCGCGAAGTCGATCATGATGATGCCGTTTTTCTTCACCAGGCCGACGAGCAGGATCAGGCCGACGAAGCTGAACAGGTTGAGCACCTGGTTCATAATCAGCAGTGCAATCAGCGCACCGAAGATCGCCAGCGGCAGCGCCGTCAGGATCGTCACCGGGTGGATGAAGTGCTCGTACAGAATCGCGAGCACCATGTAGATCACCAACACCGTGATCAACAGCAGGATCGGCAGGGTGTGCATCGATTCCTGGAAGACCTGCGCGTTGCCGGCGAAGGTGCCGGTCACGCCGCTGGGAAGAATGGTGGACGCGATGTCGAGGAGCGGCGCCGTGACTTCGCCGAGCGAGACGCCCGGCTTGGTGTTGAACGACAGCGTTACCGACGGCAGTTCGTCGTAATGGCTGATTTCGAGCGGGCCCACGCCGGGCTCGATCTGCGCGACACTCGACAGCGGTACCAGCGTGCCGCTGCGCGACGGCACGTACAGCGCGTCGAGCGCGTTGATGCTACGCTGGAACTGTGGCGCGAGTTCCATCAGAACTTCGTACTCGTCGGTCTCGCCATAAATCTGGCTGACACGCTGACCGCCGAACGCACTGTACAGCGTATTTTGAATGTCGGCCGGGTTTACTCCCAGCGCCGATGCCTTGCTGCGCTCGATATGAACATTGATCTGCGGCTGGCGTAACTGCAGGTCGGTGTCGAGGTCGGTAATGCCGGGGATTTGCGCTGCCTTCTTTTGCAGCTCCTGCGCGACATTCTGCAGGGTCGCGAGGTCCGAGCCCTGCAGGACGTAGTCGTACGGGCTGTTGCCGTGGCCGGTGCCGACGTTGATAGCGGTTGGAATGCTGAAGAACGCCTCGATGCTGCCGACCTTCATGGCCTCGCGGCGCAGGTTCCGGATGATCGTTTCGGCATCGGGCCGCTGGTTGTGAGGTGCGAGGCCGATCATCATGAAACCGGTGCTTTCGCCGGACGTGCCGCCGCGGCCCTGGCCGACGCTCGACATCACGCCTTCGACGCCGGGCGTGTGCTGGATCAGCTTGGTCAACTGGCGCTGGTGCACCTGCATTTCAGGAAAGGTCATGCCTTCCGGCCCGCGCACGAAACCGTAGATGACGCCCGAATCTTCGGTCGGAATGAATCCCTTCGGCACCATCACAAACAGGAATGCGGTCGCGCCGAACAGGATCGCGGCGACGCCGAGCGTGGCGCGCCAATGATGCACTGAATAGCTCAGTGTGCGCACGTAGGCATCGCGAAGGCGGTCGAACAGCCGCTCGCCCATCTGATAGAAGCGGCCGTGTTGGACGATCGGGCGCAGCACGCGGCCGGACAACATCGGCGTCAGCGTCAGCGACACGACGCCGGAAAGCAGAATCGCGATCGCAATGGTGATTGCGAATTCGCTGAACAGCCGGCCGACGACGCCACCCATGAACAGGATCGGGATGAACACCGCGACCAGCGACAGGGTCATCGACAGCACAGTAAAGCTGATTTCCCTGCTGCCGAGCATCGCCGCCTTGAGCGGCGGGTGGCCCATCTCCATGTAGCGGACAATGTTTTCCTGCACCACGATCGCGTCATCGACGACGAAGCCGACCGCCAGCGTCAGCGCCATCAGTGTCAGGTTGTTCAGGCCGAAGCCGAACAGGTACATCAGCGCGAACGTGCCGACCAGCGAGGTCGGCAGCGCCAATGCGCTGACCAGCGTTGCGCGGCCATTGCGCAGGAACAGGAATATCACCACGATCACCAGCGCGATCGCGAGCAGCAGCGTGAAGCTGACATCGTGGATTGAGGCGTTGATGAAGCGCGAGCGATCGTAGATTACGTTGAGCTTCGCGCCGCCCGGCGCCTGTTTTTCCAGCGCCGGCAGAATGTCGCGTACTTCCTGCGCGACCTTGACCGTGTTGGCGCCTGGCTGACGCTGCACCGACAGCACGATCGACGTGCCGCCGTTGTAAGTTGTTTCCTGCTTGTTCTCCTCGACGCTGTCGAATGCATGGCCAACATCGTCGAGGCGGATCGGCGCGCCGTTGTTGTAAGCCAGTACGAGGTTGTTGTACTGCTTGGCGCTCGTCAGCTGACCCTCGGCGCGCACGGTGTAGTCGCGCAGTCCGCCGCTGATCGTACCGGCCGGCAGATTGCTGTTGCCGGTCGAAATCGCCTGGCGCACCTGTGACAGCGACAGACCGCGTGCATTCAGCGCGTACGGATTGATATAGATGCGTACGGCGTATTTCTTCGAGCCCCAGACGTTGACTTCGGCGACGCCGGGCAGCGTGGACAGGCGCTGTGCAACGCGCGTTTCCGCGTATTCGTCGAGCTTGGTCAGCGCCAGGTGTCTGGCGCTGAACGCGATGTAAATAATCGAGTGGTCGTTCGGATTGACCTTGCGCAGGGTCGGCAGCGACGGCATCGATTCAGGCAGGTCGCGCGAAGCATCCTGGATCGCCGTTTGCACGTCTTGCGCTGCCGCGTCGATATCGCGCTCGAGATCGAACTGCAGGCTGATTCGCGTCCGGCCGGTCGAACTGACCGACGTGATCGAGGTAACGCCGGCGATGCTGCTGAAGGAACGCTCCAGCGGCGTGGCAACAGTGCTCGACATCGTCTGCGGATTTGCGCCTGGCAGATTGGCGTAGACGACAACGGTCGGGAAGTCGACCTTCGGCAGTTCGCTGACGGGCAGGCTGGTGTAGGCGAAGAAGCCGAACAACACCATCGCCGCCATCAGCACGGTCGTCATGACCGGCCTTTTGATGAAAGGCGCCGACAGGTTCATGAATCGGTACGTTCGAGCGTCGGCACGGCTTGCGCCAGGGTGATGGTGTGCGTCTTCACAGGCAGCCCTTCATGGAGTTCGCGCGGCACGCGCACAACGACCAGATCGCCGGGCTTGAGTCCGCTGCCGATCACCGCCAGGCCCTGGTATTCGCGCAGCACGTCGACGTTGCGCACGGCAACCTTGCCATTATCGACCGTATAGACGTAGCTGCCCTGCTGCCCGGGCTGCACCGCAACCATGGGTACGACCAGCTTGTTCTTCTGTACCGCGAGCGTGAGGCTGACGGTGACCAGCTCGCCCGGCCAGATGGCCCGGCCGCCGTTGGGGAACAGCGCCTTGAGGCTCAGCGTGCCGGTGTTCTGGTCGACCACGTTATTGATAAAGACGAGCTTGCCGTCGGTCGCGATCGTCTTGCCGGAAGCGTCCGCCACGGCCACCGTCATATCACCATTCTTGCGGTAGTGCAGCAGCGTCGGCAGTTGCGCCTGCGGCAGGTCGAATTGCACCGAAATCGGTGCGATCTGGTTGATGGTGACGAGGGCAGTCGAACCGTTCGCATCAATCAGATTGCCGGCCTTGTAGGTGATCTCGCCAGTCTTGCCGTTAATCGGCGCGCGAATCTGCGTGTAGCCGAGCTGCATCTTCGCTTCGTCCAGCTGCGCCTGGTCCGTCGTGAGCGTTGCCGCGTCCTGCTTGACCTGTGCCCTGGCGTTTTCGTAGTCCTGCTGGCTGACGTAGCTGTTGCCGATCAGCTTGCTCATGCGCTCGGCGTTGGCCTTGTCGGCGGCGAGCTTGGCCTGGTCCTGCTTGACCTTGCCGTCAGCTTGCTCGACCTTGATCTTGTACGGTTCCGGATCGATGACGAACAGCAGTTGACCGGCCTTGACCCGATCGCCTTCGTGAAACAAAACCTTCTTCAGCACGCCGCCGACCTGGGCGCGCACCGTGACGCTGTGGCGCGTCTGCGCGCGGCCGTTGGCCTGGAAGACCAGCGGCACGGCCTGGGTACCGACGTCGATTGTGTCGACGGTCATTTCAAAAGCATGATGCGCGCCCCGGGCGGCCGGTGCGGTCGGCGCCGCCACGGCATAGATGCGCCACGCTATGGCGCCGGCGGCCACAATGCCGGCGGCGCTGAGCAGGTATCTTGGTTTCACTTCCACCTTCCGGAAAGGCGATTTCAGGTATCGGCGACTTCGTCCGCCGCCTCTCCGTGCATCGCGATCAACAGGCTGCAATCCAGCCGGTCGAGCAGCGATGCGCTGAGCGGCGTGCGCCACCAGCGGGAGAGGGCAGCGTGCCCCCCGTGGCCGACGACAACCAGGTCTGCCCCGACTTCCGTGGCAAGCCTGGCAATCTCGTTGACCGGGTCGCCGCGAACCAGATGACCGGTCGCATCCAGGCCCCAGTCCTTCAGCATTGCCACGCCTTCATCTAGAGTCGTCTGAAAGTGATTTAGTTCCGTGTCCGCGATGTGTCCGATGTCGAAGCCATGGCCGATTTGTGTGCCGAAGGCGGGCTTCATCACCGCCAGCAGATGCGTGACCGCGTGAAACTTGATGGCGATGTTGGCGCCTTCGCGCAATGCGCGGCGTCCGCCGAGCGAACCGTCGTAGGCCAATACGATTCTGTAATACATAAAAGCTTCCTATTCCATCGCGCTCGCGGCGGCGTGGCCGCCGCCCGACGACCGGTTCACACGGCGCATGATCGCGACCAGCGGAATCATGCAAATAAAGCTTACAAAGACGACCAGGAACGCGTCCAGAAAACCGGTCATACGCGCTTGGCTGCCGACCAGCTTCGCGAAGACTCCGGCCGCCCCCGGCGAATCGGGCGCCAACCCGAGTCGGCTGAGGTAGTGCCACACGGCGGGGTTGCTGGCGGTGATATGACCCCCGAGCTGGTTCCAGGCGATCTGGGTGTGGCGTGACAACAGCGTCACGACGATCGCGATGCCGACTGACGAGCCGATCGTACGCACCAGGCTGAACATGCCGGCGGCCTCGGCGGAGCTTTCATTGGGCAGCGTCGAGTAAGCGACGGTCGCGAGCGGCACGAAGATCAGCCCCATGCCGAAGCCCTGGATCACGATCGGGAAGATCACCCAGAAGAGATTGATCTGCAGGTTGTACTGCGTCATGAACCAGGTGCCGAGCGTGGACAACGCGATACCGACGCCGACCATGATGCGCGGCTCGAAGCGGGTGATGAGCTTGCCGACCATGAACATGCTGATGGCGCTGGCGATACCGCGCGGCGCCATCACGATGCCGGTGGTCAGGACCGGGTAGCCGAGCAGGCCTTCGAGCAGCAGTGGCTGCAGGACGAGCGTGCCGTACATCGCCAGGCCCAGCGCCGTGATCAGCAGCGACGCCGTGGCGAAGTTTCGGTCCTTGAAAATGCGCAGGTCGAACAACGCCTGTTGCTTGTTGCGCAGGCTGTGGTAGATAAAGCCGGCGAAGCCGACCACCGACAGGATTACCAGGATGGTGATGGTGTTTGAATCGAACCAGTTTTTCTGGTTGCCGCGGTCGAGCACGTACTGCAGGCAGCCGATGCCCATCGCGATCAGGACGAGCCCGGTCCAGTCGGTGGTGCGCTTCTTGCGCTCGGTTTCCGGCACCGCGAGCCAAGTCAGCGCGAGCGACAGAATGCTGACCGGCACGTTGATGTAAAAGGTCCAGCGCCAATTGAACACTTCGGTCAACCAGCCGCCGAGCGTCGGTCCGAGAATCGGTCCGACCATGATGCCGAGGCCCCAGATCGCCATGGCGCGGCCGCGGCTCTCGCGCGGATACGTGTTGATCAGGATCGACTGCGAGATTGGCGACAGGCCGGCGCCGAACATGCCCTGCAACAGGCGTGCGAGTACGATTTCGGGCAGCGTCTGGGAGATACCGCAGAGCATCGACGCAATCACGAAGCCGGTGATGCTGATCGTCAGGTAGCGCTTCTGACCGAGTCGGTCGGTGAAGTAGCCGGTCAGCGGCATGAAGATGCCGGACGCAACCAGGTAGCTGGTCAGGACCCAGGTGATCTGGTCCGGGTTCGCACCCAGTTCGCCCTGCATGTGGGGCAGGGCGACGTTGACGATCGTGGTGTCGAGCACCTGCATCACCGTCGCGGACATCACCGCGACGGTAATCAGGAAGCGCGAGCCAAGCTTTTGCGCGGGCATGGCGGAGGGCTACCGGCAGTTAGCGGTTGTCGGCAACCTTGTGCTCGCCGGGGCCGGACTGGATGTCGATCGTCACCTCGGCACTGGTGCCGACGCGCAGCGGGTGCGCAGGATCCGTATCCGTAATCAGCACGCGCACCGGCACGCGCTGCGTCACCTTGACCCAGTTGCCCGTCGCGTTTTCCGGCGGCAGCAGCGAGAACGCGGTGCCCGCGGCCGGGTTGATCCCGATCACGTGGCCGTGGAACGTCTTGTTCGGATACATGTCGACGCTGATCGTCGCCTTGTCGCCGGGATGAATGCCGGCGATATCAGTTTCCTTGTAATTGGCATCGACCCAGACCTTGTTGTCGCACACCAGCACGAACGGCGAACGGCCCTGCTGGACGGTGTCGCCGGGGCGCAGTTGTACCTGGGTAACCTCGCCGCTGCAGGGTGCATAAACCGCCGCGTGCGCGAGCTGCCACTTGCGCAGGCCGAGTTGCGCCTTCGCCTGCACGACGCGATAGTTGCCTTCACCTTGCTGGCCGAGCTGCTGCACCGCCTGGTTGAGCTTCGCCTTGGCGAGCGCGAGCGCGGCCTTCGCACTCTTCAGCTCGGCCTGCACGTCCGTCCCCTGGGCCTTGGTGCGGTAGCCTTTCTTGACCAGTTTGTGCGTGCGCTTGGCGTCGAGCCTCGCTTTGTCGAGCTGCGCTTCGCGATTGGCGACTTCAGCGCGTGCGGCGGCGACCGCCGCCTTCAGTCCGGCATTCATTTCGCGCGCCTGTTCGAGTTGCGCCTCGGCCTGCTTGACCGCCAGCTCGAACGGCGTCAGGTCGAGCTTGAACAGCAGGTCGCCCTGGTTGACGTGCTCCGAGTTGCGAACGTTCACGACTTCGACCTCGCCAGAGACTTCGGGCGCGGGATGAATGACCTGCGCGCCGATGTAGGCATCATCGGTGCTGGGATAGCGCTGCGAATGCTCCCAATAAAAATAGCCGCCGATGACAATGGCAATGACAACGGCGATGGCAACAGCCCATTTGATAATGCGCACGTATGACTCCTGAAAAAATGTGCAGGAGCGATCGCTCCTGCTTCACCTAGATAGTTTCCGCCCGTTGGGCGATCAGCCGAAATACCCGCTGACAGTGGGCGAGGTCGTCCGGCGTCAGGTCGGCCAGCAGTTCTTCCCGCAGCTCGTGGATGGTGGCGTCGATGCGGCGGGCGGTGGAGCGCGCCTTGCGCGTCAGGTGGACGGTCTTGCAGCGCCGGTCTTCCGGCGATTCGCGCCGCTCGATCCAGCCGCCGTCCGCCATACGGTCGAGCAGGCGGGCAAGGCTCGGCGCCTCGATCGCCAGCCGATCGGCGAGTTCATGCTGAACCATCCCGCCGTGGACCCGGCTGAGATGCAGGATGACCATCCACTTGGCCTGGCTCAAACCCAGCGGCTTGAGGCGCTGGTTCAGCTTGCGCCGCCACAGCCGCGACAGCTCACCGACGATCACGCCGAAATGCTCGCGATCAGCCTCAGGCATCTGTTAGCATGCGAAACGTTAGCATGCTAACTATTGTAGTGACGCGGCCGGAAAATTCAAGTTCTTTTCGTCAATCCAGAAACAAATCCGGAACCAACGGCGCGCCTGGCTCGACCGCGTATTGGTCCATCGATTTCAGACCCGTCTCCCGCAGCACTTCCTCGTCGATGAAAAACCGGCCGGTCGTCTCCCGCGCCGGCCGGACCAGGATCGCGTGCGCTGCGTCGGCCATGATCTCCGGTGTCCGACAATTGGCCGCCTTCACGCGGTCGCCGAGCATGTTGATGGCTGCGGTCGCGATGACTGTGCGCGGCCACAGCGCGTTGACGCCGATGCCGGCCTCGCGCAGTTCGGCTGACAGCCCCAATACGCACAGGCTCATGCCGTACTTGGAGATCGTGTACGCCGCGTGGTTCTCGAACCATTTCGGAGCGAGATTGAGCGGCGGCGACAGCGTCAGGATGTGCGGGTTCGACGCCTGCTTCAGGTACGGCAGGCACGCTTGCGAACAGATATAGGTGCCGCGCAGGTTCACCTCTAGCATCAGGTCGAGGCGCTTGATCGGCGTGTCCGGCAGGCGGGTGAGGTTGATGGCGCTGGCGTTGTTGACGAGGATGTCGATGCCCCCGAAATGTTCGGCCGCCTGTTCGGCGGCGGCGCGGACCGCATCGGCATCCCGGATGTCGACCTGGAGCGGTAGCGCGCGGCCGCCGGCTTTTTCGATGGCTTCGGCGGCGGTGTAGATGGTACCCGGCAGTTTCGGGTGCGGCCGCGCCGTCTTCGCCGCGATGACGACGTTGGCGCCGTCGGCCGCGGCGCGCACCGCGATGGCTTCGCCGATGCCGCGGCTGCCGCCGCTGATGAAGAGCGTCTTGTCGCGCAGATCGGCCATGTGCTTCTCCTGGATCACATTGATTTTTTCGGGTCAGCGTATACTGATAGTGTAGTGGCTTAACGGAGGATCAGCCATGAAACGACTGTTATCCATCGCGCTGGCGCTGCTGTTCGCGGCGTCGGCAATCCCCGCGCTGGCGGCCGACAACGTGAGCGCTTTTGCGAGCAGCGATCAGCCGCATGCCGTGCTGCGCTTCAACGGCGGCTACCAGGCACAACGGATGGTCGGGCTATATTTGTTCAGCGTCAACGGCCAGCGAGTGTTCAAGCAGGACGAGCCGATGGTGTATCTGAAGCCCGGTACATATACGCTCAAGTTCCGCGCGCCGGGCATTCGCAATCGCGGCCATGTGCCCGATGCGAATATTGCCATTCCCGGCACGACCAAGTGGCGGGAAACCAACGATACAATCAAGGTGAATCTGCAGGCGGGCAAGACCTACTTCATCGCCGGCAAGCCGCACGGCAACGGCGCGTGGAGCGCGGTGGTCTGGAAGAAGACCGGCCAGGGTTGAGCTAAGGCACGTGGTGGACACGCTGGTCACCGCGGAACAGTTGGTCGGCCATCTCGACGATCCGCAATGGGTCGTCTTCGACTGCCGCTTCGAGTTGGCCGATCCACAGGCCGGCGAGCGCGCGTGGCGGGAAGGGCATATTCCCGGCGCGCGCTTCGCCGACCTGGAGCGCGACCTGTCGGGGCCGACCGGCCCGCGTACCGGCCGTCATCCGCTGCCCGATCCGGATCTGCTGGCCGGCAAGCTGGCCGGGTGGGGCGTGGGGCCGCAGTCGCAAATCGTCGCCTACGACGATCGCGGCGGTGCGTTTGCCGCGCGTCTGTGGTGGCTGGCGCGCTGGCTGGGACACAGCCACGCTGCCGTGCTCGACGGCGGCCTGAACCGCTGGCGGGCTGAAGGGCGGCCGCTCGACCAACGCACGCCGCATCCGGTCGCGAACACGTTCAAGCCGCAAGTCGATCACGACCTGTGGCTGCGCACGGATGAGGTGGAAGAGATGATGCGTGAGCAAGTCGGTTGCCTGATCGACGCACGCGACGCCGACCGCTATGCCGGCAAAAATGAGCCGGTCGATCCGGTCGCCGGCCACATCCCCGGCGCGATCAACCTGCCGTTCAAGGACAACCTCGATTCGGAGGGGAGGTTCCGTTCGCCGGACGAGCTGGCGGAGCGTTTCCACGCCGCGCTCGGGGGTACGGACCCGGCGGAAGTCGTCCATTCCTGCGGCTCGGGCGTTACCGCCTGCCATAACCTGCTGGCGATGGAAGTCGCCGGCCTGCGCGGGTCGCGGCTGTACGCCGGTTCGTTCAGCGAATGGATTCGTGATCCCGGTCGCGCTGTTGAAACGGGAGGCGGGCGCTGACCGAACCGCGTGCTATACTTCTTCGTAGTTCCGAAGGAAATGGAGCAGATAAAAAAATGGATATCAGAAAAAGTTCCGTCCGACTTCTCGGCGGAGTCGCCTTTGGCGTCATGATCCTGCTTGCCGGCTGTGCGCCGGAGCCCACCCAACCCGCGTCGTTGCCGCAACCGCGGCTGGCCGCCGCCCCGGCGACCGGTGCCTGCAGCAACTGCGGTGTGATCAGCTCGGTCCAGTCGCTGTCGCCGACGGATTATCAGGTGACGATCCGCCTCGACAATGGTTCGGTACAGACGATCGCGCTGCCCGCGCAGCCGGCGTTCCAGGTGGGCGACCGGGTACAGATCCTGTCGCAGCCGCCGGCGTACCCGGCCTATTAGCCTTGCCTACAATGGCAACGACAGCCGCGCGACGCAACCGTATGCATCCCGACGGTTCTCCAGCGTCAGCGTGCCGCCGTGCGCCTCGGCAATCTGCCGCCCCAGTGCCAGGCCGATCCCGCTGCCGCCCGGCTTGGTGGTGAAGAACGGCACGAACAGGTTCTGACTCCCGGCGAGACCGGGGCCGTCGTCGATCACCTCGATCACGGCCTCACCATCCTTCGCGCGCCACTGAATCGTCACGGCGCCGCCGCCTTCTTCGGTCGCGTCGATTGCGTTCTTGACGAGGTTGATCAGCGCCTGCTCGATCTGGTCGGCATCCGCCTCGATCGTCAGCGGACGTCCCGCTGACACCGTCGCGCGCCGCCGCGGATCGAACGCGGCCACACGCGCAACCAGGGGCGCAAGCCGTACGCGCCGCTTCTTTGGCGGCGGCAGCCGCGCGAGCATCGTATAGCCGCGCATGAAGCGACGCAGAGATTCGGCACGCTTGCCCACCAGCTCGAGACCCTCGGCCATGTCGTCGCGCCAGTCTTCCGGTAGCGGGTCCTTTTGCGCCAGCCGCGCCAGTGTCGAGGCGGTGCTGCGAATCGGCGCCAGCGAATTGTTGATCTCATGGCCCAGCACACGAATCAGTTGATGCCAGGCGTGCCGTTCTTCCTCGCGCAGCGCGCGGCTGACGTCCGTCATGACCAGCAGGTGGCGGCGACGGCCCTCCTGCCGGAAGATTCGCCGGCGCACATCCCAGGGGCCGGCACCGCCGGGAAACGTACGCTGCACCGTCGCGGCCTGCGGCCCACGCAGCAGCGAGCTTAGTTGCAGCGCCGCCGCCGGGCGGTACATCAGCGTCTTGCGATCTTCGCCGAGCAAGTGCTCGCCGGCCGGATTGATGAATGTCAGCCGTTCCAGTTCATCGAACGTGAGCACCGCAATATCGACTTCATCCACCACCTTGCTCAACAGCGCCCCGGCTTCCTGCGATGCAACACGCTCGCCTTGCAGACTCGCCGCGAGCGCGTTCAGATGGTCGGTGACCTCACCCAGCACGCCCGGCTTGTGCGCATGGGTACCTCGCAGCGTATAGCTGCCTTCCTTGAGCGATTCCATCAGATTGGTAAGTGTGCGCAGCGCGTAAGTGAAGCGGTGGCGGCCGCGAAGCGCGACCGCGATCGGCCAGCAGAGCGTCAGCGCGAAGGCGAACCAGGCCGGTGGCGGAGCATCGACGCGCCACAACAGAATGGCGAAGCCGAGCAGGGCGGGCAGGGCAGCGACCAGTATCCACCGCGCAAGACGCGACTCGAAGGAAAGCGGCCGCCGGGCTCGACTCCCGCGTTTCCGCGCTTCGGCACGACGGCTAATCGCCGATGCCATACCGTTGCAACCGTCGATACAGAGCGCTTCGACTGACGCCGAGCACCGCAGCCGCTTCGTTGGTGCTGCCGCCGCAGCGATCCAGGGCCGCGCGAATCAAATGCTGTTCGGCGTCGGCGAGCGTCATGTATTCGAGTCCCGTGGCGTCACCGACCGCGCCGGGCGTTTCCAGCCGCAAATCCTGAGCCGTCAAAATATCGCCCCGGGCAAGCAGCACCGCGCGCTCCATCACATGCTGCAGTTCGCGGACATTGCCCGGCCAGGAGTACCGGGCAAGAGCGGCGACGGCCTCGGGGGCGAGACCGGAAATCGTCTTGCCGTAGCGTTGCGCGTTGTGTGCCAGGGCCTGTATGGTCAGCGGCTCGATGTCCTGCGGGCGGTCGCGCAGCGGTGGCAATTCGATGCGGACCGTGTTGAGCCGGTAATACAAATCCTTGCGGAAGTGCCCGGAGCCGATCGCTCTTTGCAGATCGACGTTCGTTGCCGACACGACCCGCACGTCGACGCGGATCGGCCGCGAAGCACCGACGCGTTCGAATTCGCCTTCCTCCAGCACGTGCAACAGCCGCGCCTGCTGCTCCATCGTCAGGTTGCCGATTTCATCCAGAAACAGCGTCCCGCCATCGGCCAGTTCAAAGCGGCCGATACGGTCTGACTTGGCATCGGTAAACGCGCCCTTGACGTGGCCGAACAACTCGCTTTCGAACAGCGACTCCGCCAATCCGCCGAGATTGACGCGGATGAAGGGTCGACCGGCGCGGCCGGACAGGTCATGAATGTGCCGCGCCAGCACGCCCTTGCCTGTGCCGTTCTCGCCGGTGATCAGTACGCCCGCATCGGCGGATGCCACCTGCTCGGCCAGCCGCATGATTTCCCGCATGGCCGGCGACTCGGCGATGAATTCGACCGGCCGGCGTTCGCGCAGTACGGCATTTTCCGCGTTCAGTCGACGCCCCTGTTTGAGCGCGTGCGCCAGCGCAATCTGGTTGCGCAGCACACTCAGCAGACGCGCATCGTCCCAGGGCTTCTCGATGAAATCCGCCGCGCCCTGGCGCATGGCCTCGACGGCCAGTTCTACGCTGCCCCAGGCCGTCATGACGATGACCGGCAGACTGTCATCCAGACGATGCAGGGCCTGTAGCAGTTCCAGCCCCTCTGCGCCGGAGGTGGTGTCCCGGGTGTAGTTGAGGTCGATCAAGGCGGCATCGAAAACCTGTGTGCGCAGCGCTTCGAGCGCCGCGGCCGGCGACTGTACGCACAGTGGGCGCAAGTTCTCGCTCTTCAGCAGCAGCCGCAGGCTGTCGAGGATGTGCTGCTTGTCGTCTGCAATGAGAATGTTGGGCTGGGTCATGGGAAATGGTGCGCTTTCAATGCTGCCGCATGGTACACGATCTTCGATTATGGAACGCGGCGTCCCGGAATCGGACAGATGTTACCGCCTCGGACATGGCAACTAAACGCTAAGTGCTTGAAATACATCAAACAGCAGTATTGGCACGTAATTTGCTTGATGAAATGCAGGAGGTCCGCTTTGAAGTGGATCGGTGGTCAGCGAAATTCGGAGACAGTGACATGAACGGGATATTGCGGATGCCTACACGCGGAATGGCAGGCTCGCGTAGGAAACAACTCATCGCCTGCGGCAACGACGGCGCGGCCCGACGCTGTGATGTACCTGAAACAGGCGTATCGGCAACGGATCGGCGCGAAACCCTGCCTTGTGCGGAAAAGCGGCAGAGAATGGCCCGCCGCTGCGGCGATCTGAGTTCGCTTCTGACCTATGGGCGAATCCGCCATGAGTGAGGACAGCGTGTTCGATTATGGGACGCGCCGTCCCATAATCGAACAGGCGTTTCAGAGAATTAACATCAATAAAAATCATTAATACATTGATAAATAATGATATCGCAAGTTTGGCACGAATTTTGCTTGTCTATACAGTATAACCCGCAAACAGAGGATTTCATGGACAAGCCCCGTTCCGCCGAGCATCGCCGCAAACGTCAGCGCAAACGCTTTGCGCTGATCGGTTCCGCCGCCGCCGTCGTCATCGCCGCGATCGTGCTGGTCGCATTTCTCAAGCCTGCCGCGCCGAGCGTGCCGCGCTCGTCGGTGCTGGTCAGTACCGTCAAGCAAGGGCCGCTGACGATCACGGTGCAGGCGTCGGGCGTTTTGACGCCGCGCGTCATTCAATGGGTCACCGCGCCCGCCGCCGGCGTGGTCGAGAAACGCCTGGTGCGGCCGGGCGATCACGCCAAGCCGGATAGCGTCCTGGTCATCATGCACAACCCGGAAGTGGTGCAGGCGGTCGCACAGGCGAAAACCAAAGTCGCGACCGGTAAGGCGGATCTCGCGTCGCTGAAGGCGCAACTGCAAAGCCAGTTGCTCGATCTCGAGAACACGCTGGCGCAGGACGAGAGCAACTACCAGGTTGCGCAGTTCCAGAAAAAGGCGCAGGCGCAGGTCGTCAAGGAACACATCATTTCCGAGCTGGATTACCGCCAGACGGTCGCGAAGGCGGAGCAGCTCAAGCAGAAGGTAGCTTCCGACAAGCAGCGTATTCAGCAGTTCAAGGCGAGCCTCGACGCGCAGGTCAATGCCAAGCAGGCGGAAGTAGCGCAGCTCAAGGCCGACCTCGCGGCACGCGAGCGCGATCTCGACAACCTGCATGTAAAAGCCGGCATGACCGGCATTGTCACGCAAGTCGCGGTGCAGGACGGCCAGCATCTGGCTATTGGTGCGGATATCGCGCGCATCGCGCAGCAGAACAACCTGATGGCGAAGCTGCAGGTTGCCGAATCGCAGGCGGGCGCGATCGCTATCGGTCAGCGCGTGATGCTGACCGCGTTTGGCGGCGCCAACAGCACGTTCGCCGGCAAGGTCATTCGCGTCAACCCGACGGTGGAAAACGGTACAGTCGAGATCGATGTCGCGCCGGTCGGCGATCCGCCCAAGGATTTGCGCAGCGGTCTGGACGTGCAGGGCGAAATCGTGCTCGCGAAGCTCGACAACGTGCTCTACATGGATCGCCCGGCGGGCGTGCAAGCCGGCGACACGCTGAGCGTGTTCCGGCTCGTGCCGGACAGCAATCTCGCCACGAGAACCAAAGTCGAACTCGGCCGCACGTCGGCCAACGCCGTACAGGTCGTCGCCGGACTGAAGCCGGGCGACAAGGTCATAGTGTCGGACACCTCCCAATGGAGCCAGTACGACCGAATCGAGTTGAGTCATGGGTAATCGCAAACCGGAGCAAACGATGAAAGACGATGAAACGCAACTGATCAGAATCGACAACCTGAAAAAGATCTATGCGACCGACGAAGTCGAAACGTATGCGCTGAACGGCATCAGCTTCGACATCGACCGCGGCGAGTACGTCGCTATCCTCGGCCCATCGGGCTGCGGCAAGACCTCGCTGATGTCGATTCTCGGCCTGCTGTCGACCCCGACCAGTGGCACCTACCAGCTGAACGGCACGGCGATCGAGGAACTCGACAACGCCGACCGCGCGCACATCCGCAACCGCGAAATCGGCTTCATTTTCCAGACGTTCAACCTGATCGGCGATTTGAGCGTGTACGAGAACGTCGAGCTGCCGCTGGTGTATCGCGGCGGCACGAGCAAGGAAGAGCGCCGCGAGAAGGTCAACAGCGTGCTGGAACGCGTCGGCATGGCGCACCGCGTCAACCATTACCCGTCGCAGCTTTCCGGCGGTCAGCAGCAGCGCGTCGCCGTCGCCCGCGCATTGGTCGGAGAGCCGTCGATCCTGCTCGCCGACGAGCCGACCGGTAACCTGGATTCGGCCAGCGGCGAAGCGGTCATGGAACTGATGGACGAGCTGCATCAGGCCGGCGCGACGATCTGCATGGTCACGCATGACCCGCGCTACGCGACCCGCGCAGCGCGCACGATCCAGCTCTTCGACGGCCAGATTGTGGACGAGGACATCACGATCGCGAATCCGGCTCCGGCAGCCTCGCCAGTTGCCGAATAAACGCAGGGAGTCCGCACCATGAACGGCCTGTTAACGGACTTGCGGTTCAGCCTGCGTCAACTGGCGTCCAAACCCGGCTTCGCGGCCGCCGCGATCCTGACGCTGGCGCTCGGCATCGGCGCCAACACCGCCGTGTTCAGCGTGCTCAACGGCTACCTGCTGAAACCGTTGCCGTACCCGCACAGCGAACAGTTGGTGGACGTCAGCGAGCATCAGATCAAGCCGGGGATTCAGCATGCGCCGTTATCGCTGCCGAATTATCTGAGCATCGCGCAAAACACTCGTGACGTGTTTTCGTCGATCGGCGCATGGACGTGGCAAAGCTACGCCGTGCAGGTCGGCGGCCAGACGCAGCGGGTACACGCCTCGATGGCTACCGCATCCCTGTTCGACGTGCTCGGCGTCAAGCCCATGCTTGGCCGTACCTTTGACAAAACCGCGCAGCAGCCCGGGCGCGGTCATGTCGTCGTATTGAGCTACAGCCTCTGGCAGCAGATGTTCGGCGCCGACCGGAGCGTGATCGGCCAGTCCATCAAATTGAACGGCGAACCATACAAAGTTATCGGCGTAATGCCGCGGAGCATGAACGTCGATATCGGCTTCGGGTTGACGCGGCTGTGGACGCCGTACGTGATGACCGCGAAGATGAAGTCCGAAGCTTATCGGCGCAGCCAGAATTCGCCCGTGATCGCGCGGTTGAAGCCGGGCGTGAGCCTGCAGCAGGCGAATGCGCGGCTGGCGGCAGTTCTAAATCAGGTCATCGATACCAGTGCGAAGATGAAACAGTCGCAGGCTCAGGTCGGCCTTGACTGGAACGTTCGTTCATATCGCGACAAGCTCGTCGGCGACGAAGACTCGACTCTGTTCCTGCTGCAGGCCGCCGTCCTGCTGGTGCTTCTGATCGCCTGTGTCAACGTCGCCAACCTTTTGCTCACGCGCATCCTCGGCCGCACGCATGAACTCGCCATGCGCAGCGTGCTGGGTGCCACTCGTGGAGTCCTTGCACGCCAACTGCTGATCGAAGGACTTTGCCTGGCCGTGCCCGGGGGCATCGCCGGTATGGGACTCGGCTGGTGGGCGCTCGGCTTTGTGCAGAACCTTGGCCTCGGAGGATCGCAGATTTTCAGTATCAATCCCGACTGGCGTGTTGGCCTGTTCACGTTTGGAGTCGTGCTGCTGGTAGCGATCGTGATCAGCCTCTTGCCCATCAGACATTTCAGTCGGAGCAATCTGCAGGGCATCCTGCAGGAAGGCGGGCGCAGCATCGGCGGTGGCCGTGGCGCCAAGCGCATTCGCAGTGTCCTGGCCGCAGCTGAAATGGCGCTGGCGGCCGCTTTGCTCGCCGGCGCCGGACTGCTGATGCACAGCTTTATTCAGTTAAGCGGCGTCAATCCCGGCTTTCGCACCAGCCACGTATTGACAGCCAAGGTTGCACCGCCGCCGCAGGCATCGGGCAAGGCTGCGGCGAGTTTCTATACCCAATTGCTCGATCGGACACGCGCGTTGCCGGGCGTGGAGAGCGCCGGCGTGTCGTTGCAGTTGCCGCTCAGCTACGGGGTCAACGGCAGCTATGAAGTTCCGGGGCGGCCGAAGTATGCGCCGTTCGCCTGGTGGAATATCACCAATACCGGGTATTTCAAAGCACTGGGCCTGCGGCTGCTGCGCGGGCGGCTGTTTAACGAACAGGATACCGCCCACAGCCGGCCAGTCGTGGTGGTCGACGAGGTCATGGCGCAACAGGCGTATCCCGGCAAAAACCCGGTCGGGCGCACGCTGAAAATGAACGGCACGAAAACCACGATCATCGGCGTCGTGTCGTCGATGCGCGCGGAGCAACTGAGCCGCGCGAATAATATGGGCACCGCCTATCTGCCTCTCAGCCAGTCGGCACAGTGGTTGGCGACGCTCGCAAACCGGGGCGGGGCGCTCGCGCTGGTAGCCCAGACGACGCTGCCGCCGTATTCGCAGGTCAAGCCGATCAAGGCGACGGTAACGCAGGTAGCCCCGGGCGCCACCGTCAATGACTTTGAATCCGTGCAGGATTTGCTCGCGCAAAACCTGCACGGCCGCCAGTCGCTGATGATTCTGATCCTCGCCTTCGGCGCGATCGCACTAGCGCTCGCGGTGATCGGCGTCTATGGCGTCATGAGCTACGCCGTCGGCCAGCGCACCACCGAGTGCGGCGTGCGCCTGGCGCTGGGGGCGCTGCCGGAAGACCTGCTCTGGCTGGTGCTGAAGGACGGCCTCAAGCTGCTCGCCATCGGCCTCGTGGTGGGCCTGGCCCTGGCGGTCATCATGGGATACCTGCTCTCGGCGCGCCTGTTCGGCGTGGCGCCGTTCGACCCGCTGACATTGGCCGGTACCGCCATCGTCATGGCCGTCATCACCTTGCTGGCTTGTTATCTGCCGGCACGCCGCGCGGCGAAGCTCGATCCAGCCGTGGCGATCATGGATCAATAACGAACTAGAGAATGGGTATGTACGGATTTCTGAATGACTTACGCATCGGCTTGCGCCAACTCGTGGCCAAACCGGGCTTTGCGACCGCCGCGATCCTGACGCTCGCGCTGGGCATCGGCGCCAATACCGCCGTGTTCAGTTATTTGAGCGGCTATCTTTTCAAGCCGCTGCCGTATCCGGACGCGGGGCAACTTGTAAAGGTGGGCGTGCGGATTCCGAAGCTGAAGGACGGATTCTTTGCGCTGTCCCTGCCGTTGTATAAAACGGTAAAGGATAAAACGGACGCGTTCGAAGACACTGCTTTTTATCGTAATGGCACGTTCAACCTGAACGTGAACGGGCACGCGCGGCACGTTATCGGCATGTACACCTCGGCATCGCTTTTCAGCGTGCTCGGCGTGCAGCCGTTGCTTGGCGCGGCCTTTACGGCCGATAACATGCACCCGGGCAGCAACCAGGTCACGTTGATCAGCTACCAACTATGGCGCAGCAGTTTCGGCGCCGATCCCAATGTTGTCGGCAAAAGGGTCAGGCTGGACGGAGAGACTTATCGAGTCGTCGGCGTGATGCCGAAAGGCTTCGCGTTTCCCGATCGCACCGCGGCGTTGTGGGTGCCTTACGCGGTCACGCCCGATGAGATGTCTCCGAAGCGTGCCTTCTCGCTCAATTTCCCCTTTATCGGCAGATTGAAGCCCGGCGTCAGCGCCGCGACCGCCAACGCCGAGGCGCAACGCGCCGTTCAGATGTACATCCACCAGAATGTGCCGGCCAAATGGCAGAAGATGGCGCAGGGCGCGGGATTTTCCATCAGTACCCGATCCTGGCGGACGGTTTTGCTCGGCGATCGGCCGGCGACGCTGTGGCTTTTGCAGGGCGCGGTGCTGCTTATTCTGCTGATCACCTGCGTCAACGTCGCCAATCTGCTGTTGTCGCGCATTCTCGGCCGCAGCCACGAAATCGCCATCCGCACCACGCTCGGCGCTGGCCGGCTTCGCCTGGCGCGGCAGTTGTTGTCCGAAGCACTGTGCCTTACCGTACCCGGCGGCCTGGCCGGCATATTGCTGTGCTGGTTGGCGCTGCGCTTTCTTGGCGGCATCGCGCTTGGCGGCGGCCAATCCATCTTCACCGTTGCGCTCGACTGGCGCGTCGGCCTGTTTGCGTTTGGTGCGGTGCTGTTTACGGCGGCGCTCGTCAGCGTCCTGCCGATCCGCCAGCTGTCAAAAACGGATTTGCAGCTGGTGCTCAAGGAGGGCAGCCGTACCAGCGGCAGCGGGCGGCGCGCGAACCGCATGCGCAATGCACTCGTCATCACTGAACTGACACTGGCCACCGGGCTGCTCGCTATGGCCGGGCTGGTGCTGCACAGCTTCATGAACCTCGAGAACGTCGATCCCGGGTTCCGCAAGGACCATGTGCTGATGGCCAGCCTGCTGGTGCCGCCGACGGACCATCCCGGCGATAAGGCATTAAGCAGTTTCTATACCGACCTGATACGGCGAGTGAGGGTGCTACCGGGGGTACAACAGGCCGGGCTCGGTCACTCGGTACCGCTTGACGGCGAGTGGAGTTTCAATGTCATTTTCTTTCCCGGCCGGCCCTTGCCGCCATCGGGAAAGCCGCCGTCCGCTTCGGTTAACGACATCGGCCCGGGCTACTTTCAGGCGCTGGGCGTGTCGCTGCTGCGTGGACGGTATTTCAACCCGACCGACACGGATCAACGAACGGTCATCGTCGATGCCCGATTCGCGCGCAAGTACTTTCACGACGATGCCGTCGGAAAGCAGATTCAGCTTGGCGACGGCGCAAGCCCCAAGTACACCATTGTCGGCGTAGTGCCGACGATCCGGTACACAAAGCTGTCGCAATCCGCGCCAACCGAGACGATCTATTTGAGTGACGGCTATACCTCCCGGTCGCTAACCCTGATTATTCACACGGCGGTCGCGCCGAACACACTGATTGCGCCGCTGACGAATCTGCTTGAAAAAGCCGATCCCAATGTGGCGGTGTTCAACGTGCAAACTATGCAACAGCACTTGTCCAACTCGCTCAGCGACAAGCAGCGAACGATGACTTTGCTGCTGGCATTCGGCGCCATCGCGCTGGCACTGGCGATCGTCGGCGTCTACGCGGTCATGAGCTACGCCGTGAGCCAGCGCCGCGCCGAATGCGGCGTGCGGCTCGCGCTGGGCGCACTGCCGGAGGACTTGCAGTGGCTCGTGTTGAAGGACGGACTCAAGTTGCTCGCAGTCGGCCTGGTCATCGGACTCGGTCTCGCGGTGTTGGCGGGATTCGTGATATCGGCACGACTCTTTGGTGTGTCGCCATTTGATCCGCTGACATTGGCCGGCAGCGCGATTGTCGCTTTCCTGATCACGCTTGTGGCGTGTTATCTGCCCGCAAGACGGGCGGCGCGGCTGGACCCAGCCGTGGCAATCATGGAGCAGTAAGGGATAGGGCATGAACGGCTTTGTGAATGACTTGCGCTTCGGGCTGCGACAACTGGCCACCAAGCCAGGGTTCGCCGCGGCGGCGATCCTGACGCTGGCGCTCGGCATCGGCGCCTGCGCGTCGGTCTTCAGCCTGTTGAACGGCTATCTGTTCAAATCGCTGCCGTATCCGCACAGCGGTCAACTGGTCGAGATCCGTCAGATTTACCCGAAGATCAATATAACGGCGGGTACCTCGGTTCCGCTTTACGAAGACATTCTCGAGCACGCATCGGCCTTTTCCGGCGGCGCTTTGTACGGGGGTCGCAGTTTCACCATTCAAACGAACGGTCGCACGCACGTGATCTCTGGCGGCGTAGTCACTCCTTCGATGTTTCCATTGCTCGGGACGAAACCATTGTTAGGGCAAACCTTTTCCCGGAACGCAACTCAGCCAGGACACGGCGATGTCGCGGTACTGAGTTATCCGTTGTGGCAGAGCTTGTACAACGGCGACCCGGAAGTCATCGGGAAGAGCTTGCGCATCAAGGGCAAGTCGTATCGCGTTATCGGCGTGATGCCGCGGTCGTTTGCGTTTCCTAATCGCGGCGTAAAAATTTGGCTGCCGATGACGATCGCGGCGGCGGACCGTGCGCCGGAGAAGCTCGGTGACACGCACGCCTTCATGATCGCGCGGCGCAATCCCGCGGTGGATGCCGCGACGGCGCGTCACGAGTTGCACCAGATATTGGCCGCCGCCGGCAAGCGCGTTATGGCGGTGATGGCTGCGCATGGCCACAAAGGCAAAAGCCAGGTCGCGTCCGGCTTCCTCACAGTGCGCATGTTGTCGTTGCAGCGGGATCTGATGGGCGACCGCACGGAGACGCTGCTTTTGCTGCAGTTGGCGGCGCTTTTGCTGTTGCTGATTACCTGCGCCAACGTCGCCAACCTGCTACTGGCACGCATCCTGGGCCGCACGCACGAAATCGCGATGCGCGCGGCCGTCGGCGCAAGCCGCTGGCGGCTGGCTTGGCAGTTGTTGATCGAGGCGTTCTGCCTGGCGCTGCCGGGCGGCGCGCTCGGCGCGGCGTTCGGCTGGTGGCTTCTGACGTTGTTTGCCAAATCCGCCATCGGGCCGGGGCAGAGCGTGTTTTCGCTGGCGCCGGATTGGCGCGTCGCGGCGTTCATCGCTGCCATCGTGATTTTGACGGCGATCATCGTCAGTCTGATTCCGCTCTGGCGTCTCGGCCGTCTCGACTTGCACGGCCTGTTGAGTACGGGCGGTCACGTCATGAGCGACAGCCGTCGCGCCGGAAGCGTCCGTCGGGCGCTGGTCGTCGTTCAGCTTGCGCTGGCGGCGATCCTGCTGACCGGGTCCGGTTTGCTGGCACACAGCCTGCTGCGCATCAATGCCGTCAATCCGGGTTACAGCATTAACAACCTGCTGACATGGACGGTGACAGTCCCGCCGACGGATCCGCGCAGCGGCCACTTGGCCGAGTTTTACAACAACCTGGCGCACCGCCTGCACGCGCTGCAGGGCGTGGCGGCGGTCGGCGTCACCAATAACACGCTGCTCTCCCAAATTTCGGATCTAAGCGGCTTCGAGATTCGCGGCAAGACCGTGCCGCGCCATGTCGAAGCGACGATTCAGGCAGCCAACCCCGGCTTTTTCAGCACGCTGCAAATTCCGCTGCTGCGCGGGCGCATGTTCGACGCACGCGATACGGAGAACAGCCAGTTGGTCGTGTTGATCGACCAGACGCTCGCGCAACGCTTTTTCGGCAGTTCCAATCCGATAGGTCAGCAAATCAGGTTAGGCAGCGACCAGCCGTGGCGCACCGTGATCGGCGTCGTGCCGACGGTGCGTCTGCAATCTCTGACGCAACCGATCGAACACGGCCTCATTTACATACCCGTCGGCCAGTACCTGACTATGCCCTATGGCACGCACGATCTCGACTTTACGATCAGGACCGAAACGGCGCCGGCCGCCATGATCCCGACGGTGCGGCGGGCAGTACACGATTTCGACCCTGCCGTGGCGCTGACCGGGCTCGAGCCATTGACCCGCACCGTATCAGGGCTGCTGCAATCCCGGCAGGCGACCGCAACGCTGGTGGTGGCGTTCGGCGGCATCGCCTTGTTGCTCGCCGTGATCGGCATCTACGCCATGTTGAGCTACTCGATCCATCGGCAGACGAATGCCTATGGTGTCCGCCTGGCGCTGGGCGCGCTGCCGGAAGACATCCTGTGGCTGGTATTGAAGGACGGTCTCCGGCTGTTGGCGTTCGCGTTGGCGATCGGGCTGGGGCTCGCGGTGCTGTTCGGCTGCTTGATGTCGGCGCAGCTGTTCGAGGTCGCGCCGTTCGACCCGGCGGCCTTAATCGGTAGCGCGGTAGTGTTGGGCGCGATCACGCTCGCGGCTTGCTATCTCCCGGCAAGGCGGGCGGCGCGGCTGGACCCGGCCGTGGCGATCATGGAGCAGTAAAAGGGGAATAGAACATGAATGGCTTTCTGAACGACCTGCGCTTTGGACTGCGACAACTGGCTACCAAGCCCGGCTTCGCCGCCGCGGCGATCCTGACGCTGGCGCTTGGCATCGGGGCGAACACCGCCGTCTTCAGCATCCTGAGCGGTTACCTGTTCAAGCCGCTGCCGTATCCGCATGCCGGCCGACTGGCGGAAGCGCATGTGGAATTGCCGAAGCTGGTGGCCGGTGAGTTGCCCCTTTCGTTGCCGATGTACCAAACCATCCGGAAACAGACCGATGCGTTCGCTGCGATCGCGCTCTACTACGGTGACGATTACAACCTCAGAGCCGGCGGCCGGGCCATGGATGTATTCGATTACATGACAACGGCGTCGTTGTTTCAGGTGCTGGGTGTCCAACCGGCACTCGGCCATGCATTCACCACGGAGAATATGCACAAGGGTCACAATCAGGTGGCTGTCATCAGCTATGCCATGTGGCGCGACAGTTTTGGGGCCGATCCCGGGGTTGTCGGCAAAATGGTCACCTTCGCGAGCAAGCCATACAAAATAATCGGGGTAATGCCGAAAGGCTTTGCGTTCCCGGACCACGGCGCGGAAATGTGGACGCCCATGACGATCAGTCCCGATGATTTCCGGCCGAAACGAATCGTCGATCTGCAAGGCAATTTCATCGGCTGGCTCAAACCAGGTGTCAGCGCCGATGTTGCTGAACGGCAGATTCGCCAGGCTGTTCACGCCTGGATGGACAGCCACCTCCCGATCAAAGTAGGCGGCCTTCTCAACCGGATCGATAAGAAATGGTTGCAGAACGCGAGTTTCAACATCTCCGCGGGGCCGTACCGGAATAAGCTGCTCGGCAATCGACCCGCGACTCTGTGGCTGCTGCAAGGCGCTGTGCTGCTCATCCTGCTGATTACCTGTGTCAACGTTGCCAACCTGCTGTTATCTCGCATCCTCGGGCGCAGCCACGAAATGGCGATGCGCAGCGCGCTGGGCGCGACGCGCGCCACGCTGGCACGCCAACTGCTTGGAGAAGCATTGTGCCTGACCTTGCCGGGCGGACTCGGTGGCGTCGCACTCGCCTGGCTCGGGTTGCATTTTATTGCCAATTCTGCGCTCGGAGCAGGAACCAGCGTGTTTAATATCGCGCTTGACTGGCGTGTCGGGCTGTTCGCGCTGGGCGCGGTTCTGTTCACCGCCGCGTTGGTAAGCGTGCTGCCGATTCGCCATCTTGCCAAGACCGACCTGCAAATGATTCTGCAGGAAGGCACCCGCACCAGCGGCGGCGGGCGCGGCGCCAAACGCACGCGCAACGCGCTTGTTATTGCGGAGCTGACACTGGCGACGGGGTTGCTCGCGATGGCCGGATTGCTACTGCACAGCGTCATGAATATCAGAGACGTCAATCCCGGTTACCGGACGGATCATATGCTGATTGCCCACTTGACGGCGTCATGGGACGATTTCCCGAGCGAACAGGCTATGAGCAATGTTTACAAGGAAATAGTGAAGCGCGTTGATGGGCTGCCCGGTGTAGTCAGCGCCGGCGTTTCCGACTTCATGCCGTTGATGGGCGAGAACCTGATGGGTCCGATTACGATCGTCGGTCAGAAGTCACCTGCGGGGCAACCGCCGGTCGCAATGACGGACATCATCACGCCGGGTTTTTTCAAGACGCTTGGCATTCCCATACTCCACGGCCGGGCCTTCGACGAGCGAGACACGGGCAAAAGGCGCGTGATCGTCGATAACTCGGTCGTCGAGAAGTACTTTCATGGCGCCAACCCGATCGGCCAGCAACTCAAGTTCGGAAAAAATAAATGGACGATTGTGGGTGTCGTGCCGCCGATCAAGTACTCCCATTTATCCCAGTCAAAGCCGACGTTTGCCGTCTATATCAATATCGACACGACGCCATCGAGCGATATGTACCTGATGGTTCACACCAAGCTGCCGCCAGGCGCGCTCATGCAGCCGGTGAAAGAATTGATAGCGGCCGTGGCTCCAAAATTTGCTGTGAACAAGATGCACACCATGCGCGATCAAATGTCGGACTTGCTGCGCCACAAGCAAACGACGATGACTTTGCTGCTGGCGTTCGGCGGTATCGCTCTGGCACTCGCCATCATCGGCGTTTACGCGGTGATGAGCTATACGGTGGGGCAACGGCGTGCCGAATGCGGCGTACGCCTCGCGCTCGGCGCGCAGCCGATGGATTTGCAGTGGCTGGTCTTGAAGGATGGGCTGCGACTGCTGATTGTCGGCCTGATCGTCGGCCTCGGCCTTGCCGTGCTATGCGGCTACCTGATTTCCGCGCAGTTGTACGGTGTCGCGCCATTCGACCCGGCGACATTGATCGCCAGCGCGATCGTACTGTGCGTTATCACACTGGCCGCTTGTTACCTGCCGGCACGCCGTGCCGCGAAACTGGATCCGGCTGTCGCGATCATGGAGCAATGAGAACACGATGGGTGGATTTCTGAACGATCTGCGCGTGGGATTACGACAACTGGTCACCAAACCCGGTTTCGCCGTCGCCGCCATCCTGACGCTCGCGCTCGGTATCGGCGCGAACATGGCCGTGTTCAGCATCCTGAGCGGCTACCTGTTCAAACCGCTGCCGTATCCGCATGCCGGTCGACTGGCAGAAGTGCATGTAGAGGTGCCGAAATTCGCGGCCGGCGACGTCCCCGTTTCACTGTTGATGAACCGGATCATCCAGAAAAACACGAAGGCGTTCACCGCCACCGCGCTCTACTACGGCGATGACATCAACGTGAAGGTCGGCGGCCACGCGATGGATGTTTACGATTACCTGGTCGCCGGGCCGCTATTCCGGGTGCTGGGCGTGCAACCGCTGCTTGGCCGTACATTCACCGTGGCCGATAACCGAAAGGGCCGCAATCAGGTGGCGGTGATTAGCTATGCCATGTGGCGCGACACCTTTGGTGGCGATCCCGGCGTTGTTGGTAAGACCGTCACGTTCCTGAGCCTGCCGTACAAGATCATCGGCGTGATGCCGAAAAGCTTCGCGTTCCCCGATCACAATGCCGAGATGTGGACGCCGGTCGCAGTCAGCCCCGACGCTTTCAAGCCGAGCCGATTCATGGATCTCCGATTTAATTTCATCGGTTGGCTTGAGCCCGGCGTCAGCATGGGCGCCGCCGAACGGCAGATTCAACGTGCGGTTCATACCTGGTTGGATGGCCACATTCCCATCAAGGAGGATGGCCGTCCAATCGACAAGAAGTTTTTGCAAATGTCCGGTTTCGCCATGCATACGCGGCCTTACCGGCACGAGCTGCTAGGTAATCGGCCGGCAACCCTGTGGCTGTTGCAGGCTGCGGTGCTGCTGATTCTTCTGATTACCTGCGTCAACGTCGCCAACCTGTTGTTGTCGCGTATCCTCGGGCGCGGTCACGAAATGGCCATGCGCAGCGCCCTGGGCGCAACGCGCGCCACGCTGGCACGGCAATTGCTGGGCGAAGCCTTGTGCCTGACGGTACCAGGCGGACTGATCGGGATCGGACTTGCGTGGCTGGGGCTGAACCTCCTCGCCGGCTCCGCACTAGGCGCCGGCGCCAGCGTCTTCAACATCGACCTGGACTGGCGTGTCGGACTGTTCGCACTCGGAGCGGTCCTGTTTACCGCGGCGATAGTGAGCGTGCTGCCGATTCGCCATCTTGCCAAAACGGACCTGCAAATGATTCTGCAGGAAGGCAGCCGCACCACGGGCGGCGGACGCTCCGCAAAACGCACGCGTAACGCGCTCGTAGTCGCGGAGCTGACCTTGGCTACCGGTTTACTCGCCATGGCCGGGCTGCTGCTGCACAGCTTCGTAAATATCCAAAGCGTCAATCCCGGGTTTCGCACGAACCATATGCTGATTGCGCATCTGTCGGTGTCGTGGGATGACTTTCCGAACCACGAGGCGATGAGCAACAAGTACAAGGAGGTTGTACGGCGGGTCGATGCATTGCCCGGCGTTGTCAGCGCAGGCGTTTCCGACTTGATGCCGTTAATGGGCAGAAGCCTCGCCCGCCCCATCGGCATCGTCGGGCGCAAGTCGGCTTCCGGCAAGCTACCGCTCGCGATGCAGGATCGCATCACACCGGGGTTTTTCAAGACGCTCGGCATTCCCATCCTGCGTGGCCGGCACTTCGACAAGCGTGACGCCGGAAAAACGCGGGCGATAGTCGACAGCTCGGTAGTCGACAAGTACTTCCATGGCGACGATCCAATTGGTCAACAGCTTTGGTACTACGGTTACAAGTGGACGATCGTGGGCGTGGTGCCGCCGATCAAGTACTCACATTTGTCTCAGTCGAAGCCGACGCCCGCGGTGTATTTCAATAGCGACAAGACACCCTCCAGCGACATGTTTTTGCTGATCCACACGAGTTTGCCACCAGCCTCGTTGAAGCAACCGGTGAAAGATCTGATAGCTGCCGTAGCCCCGAAATTCGCCGTAAGCCAGATGCATACGATGCACGCGCAGATGTCGCACTTGCTGCGCCACAAGCAAACTACGATGGCCTTGCTGCTGGCCTTCGGCGCCATTGCTCTGGCTCTGGCCATCGTCGGCGTGTATGCCGTTATGAGCTATGCCGTCGGCCAACGGCGTGCCGAATGCGGCGTCCATCTCGCACTGGGCGCGCTGCCGGGAGACTTGCAGTGGCTCGTGTTGAAGGACGGATTACGGCTGCTCGCGGTCGGCCTGTTCATCGGCCTCGGTCTCGCCGTGCTGTGCGGCTACCTGATTTCCGCGCAATTATTCGGTGTCGCGCCGTTCGATCCGGTGACGCTGATCGCGAGCGCGATCGTATTGTGCATCATCACCCTGGCGGCATGTTACCTGCCGGCGCGTCGAGCGGCGAAGCTGGATCCTGCCATCGCGATCATGGAGCAATGAGAACAGTATGAATGGCTTTCTGAACGACCTGCGCTTCGGGCTGCGCCAGCTTGCCGCCAAACCCGGCTTCGCCGTGGCGGCAATCCTGACGCTCGCCCTCGGCATTGGTGCTAACACGGCTGTGTTCAGCGTGCTGAACGGTTACCTGCTGAAGCCGCTGCCGTACCCCCAGGGTGGGGAACTCGTGCAAATCGGCGCCAAGTTCCGCAGCTTGCCCGCGTCGAAACATCGTCCGGGTATGGCGATGCCGCTTTATTTCGAGGTGCAGGATCACGTTCACGCGCTGTCTGATTCGGCGATCTACAGCACCTATGCTTTTAATTTGCAGGCAGGTGGTCAGGCGCGACGGGCAACCGGCACGACGGCGACGGCCTCGTTGTTCAGCGTGCTGGGCGTCAAGCCTTTGTTGGGCCAGGTATTCGGGCCGGCGAACAGCCAGTCCGGTCGCGAGCAAGTTGTGGTGCTCAGCTATGGCCTGTGGCAAAGTCTGTTCGGCGGCAGCCCGGACGTGATCGGCAAGACGTTCAAACTCGACAGCCGCGTGTATCGCGTCGTCGCCGTCATGCCGCGGGGATTTGCATTTCCGAACCGCGGCACGGAGTTCTGGCGACCGTTAGTCATCACGCCGCAGAACCGTGACACCAGCCGGTTCGGCCCACTCAATTACGACATGATTGGGCGGCTGCGGCCGGGCGCAAGCCTGGCCGGCGTATCTCAACAGTTGAAGTCGGTGATGGCATTCGTACAGCACTCGCTGTCGGCGAAGGTCTGGCAACAGGTCCAAAGCCTCGGCTTCGACATGTCTGCGGACCATTACCGGGAGGCACTGCTGGGCAACCAGACGACGACGTTGCTGCTGCTCCAGTTCGCCGTTTTACTCGTGCTGCTGATCGCATGCGTCAATGTAGCCAACCTGTTGCTGTCGCGTGTGCTCGGGCGCAGCCACGAGTTGAGCATGCGCGCGGCGCTCGGCGCGAGCCGCGGCATGCTTGCGCGGCAACTGCTCGTCGAAGCGCTGTGCCTGGCAGTGCCGGGCGGACTGGTCGGCATCGGCCTTGGCTGGTGGGCGCTGATGCTCATCGGTCACTCCGGACTCGTATCGGCGGGCGCCATCTTCGACTTCACGCCTGACTGGCGCGTCGGTCTGTTTGCGCTCGGGGTCGTTTGTTTCACTGCGATGCTGGTCAGCCTTGCGCCAATCCAGCGTTTGGGCCGAACGGATCTGCAGACTTTGTTGCAGGAGGGCGGCGGTCAGCGTGCATCCGGCGGACGGCGCGCGCGGCGCATCCGCAACACGCTGGTCGTGGTCGAACTCGTGCTGGCGACGGGACTGCTTGCGGGCGCCGGCTTGCTGCTGCACAGCTTCGTCAACCTGCAGACAACCGATACCGGATTCAGCAAAGACAATGTACTTGTCGCCGGCTTGCTTGTACCCCGCAAGGATCACGCGGGCGATGCGGCCTTGAGCAGCTTTTACAAGAGCGTTCTGACCAAAGTGGAAGCTCTGCCGGGCGCGGCATCCGCGAGCGTCGCTAGTTGCGCGCCGCTTTGCCGTTCGGTGCCGGGGGAGTATGTGCGGATGCGCGGCTATAAGGCGCCGCCGGGCGCAGCGTATCCAACGGCCGGGAAAATCGTTGTCGACGGCGCCTATTTTAGGTCGCTGGACATTCCCATCCTGCGCGGGCGCGCGTTCGATGCCCGCGATACCGCGAACAGTCAACTTGTCGCGGTGATCAACCAGGCGTTGGCCCGGCAGTATTTTGGCGGCAAGGACCCGATCGGGCGGCAAATCTTCATCAGCGATCCCGGCAAGTGGTACACAATCGTCGGCGTCGTGCCATCGGTCAAAATCCAGAGCGTCCACGAAACCGTTCCCAAAAGGATGATCTATGTCAGCGCGGCGCAGGATCCCGAGCGAACCATGTACCTGGTGATCAAGACAGCGGTGCCGCCGGGTGTACTGGTCAGTCCGCTGCGACAGCTGCTCACGAAAACCGATCCCGCGGTCGCGGTCTTCAATGTTCAGACGATGCACAGCAGGCTGGCTGACACGCTGCGGAATCAGCGTGCAACGATGATACTGATCATCGCTTTCGGCGTTATCGCACTGACGCTCGCCATAATTGGCGTTTACGGCGTCATGAGCTACGCAGTAGGGCAGCGGCGAACCGAATGCGGCGTGCGTCTCGCGCTCGGCGCGCTGCCGGAAGACGTGTCGTGGCTGATCTTGAAGGACGGCCTGCGTCTGCTCGCTGTCGGCGTGGCGATCGGCCTCGGCCTGGCGGTGCTGTTCGGCTACCTGATGTCGGCGAAGTTGTTCGACGTCGCGCCGTTCGATCCGGTAACGCTGATCGGCAGCGCGGCCGTGTTGTTCGTCATCACGCTGGCGGCGTGCTGGCTGCCGGCGCGGCGCGCGGCAAAACTCGATCCCGCTATTGCAATGACTGATCACTAAGGGGATGGCGATGCACGGCTTTCTGAAAGATCTTCGGTTCGGATTTCGCCAAATCAAGGCAAAACCCGGCTTTGCAGCCGCAGCCATCCTGACGCTTGCACTGGGCATCGGCGCCAACACCGCCGTGTTTAGTGTACTCAGCGGGTACTTGCTGAAACCGTTGCCGTATCCGCACGCCGGCCACCTGGCGCAGGTCAATGTCGAGATACCCAAGGTGAAGGTGGGCGATTTTGCGATTTCGATGCCGATTTATCAGGTCATTCAACAGCATACGACCGCGTTTGCCGCGACGGCTGTTTACGGCCGCGACGATTTCAATCTGAATGCCGGCGGACGAGCGCAGCGCGTCGGAGGCGTCATTTCCACGGCCTCGCTGTTTCATGTTCTGGGCGTGCATCCGATGCTCGGACAGACCTTCACCAAAGCCAATATGAAAGATGGCAACGATCACGTCGTAGTCATCAGCTATGCGTTATGGCGCAGCACGTTTGGCGCCGACCCGGGCATTGTCGGCAAGACCGTCAAGATTGAAAGCAACGTTTACCGAATCATCGGGGTGATGCCGCAAGGATTCGCGTTCCCCGATCGCGATATTTCGATATGGGTGCCGCGCACGATCGGCCCGAAGACCTTTGAGCCGCAACGCATGCTGGCGCTCAATGCGCGGTTTATCGGCTGGTTGAAACCCGCAGTAAAACCAGACGTCGCACAGCGGCAGGTGCGACAGGCCGTAAATGCCTGGACCGAGCGGACGCTCCCCATCAAAGCGGGCAACTTCACCTTTGACCAGAAACTGCTCAAGAGCAGTGGCTTCGCGCTGCAGGCCCGATCATACCGGCAAAAGCTGCTCGGCGACCGGCCGGCCACCTTGTGGCTGCTACAAGGCGCCGTGCTGCTGATCCTGCTAATCACCTGCGTCAACGTGGCCAATCTTTTGCTCTCCCGTATTCTCGGCCGCAGCCATGAAATGGCCGTGCGCAGTACCTTGGGGGCGACGCGAAGCCTGCTGGCGAGGCAACTGCTCGGTGAAGCGCTGTGTCTGGCTGTGCCCGGCGGCTTGATCGGCATAGCGCTCGCATGGCTGGGGTTGCACTTTCTGGGCAGTTCGGCGCTCGGCGGGGGAGAAAGCATATTCAACATCGCACTCGACTGGCGCGTCGGGCTGTTTGCCATCGGCGCCGTATTGCTGACCGCGGCGCTGGTGAGCGTTTTACCGATCCGCCACCTCGCCAAGACCGACCTGCAAAAAGCCCTGCAGGACGGTAGCCGCACCGCTGGCGGTGGGCGCGGCGCGAAGCGCATACGCAGTGCGCTCGTGATTTCGGAGCTGACGCTTGCGACTGGCCTGCTTGCCATGGCGGGGCTGGTGCTGCACAGCTACCTGAATCTTGAGAATGTCGATCCCGGTTTCCGCAAGGATCATGTGCTGATCGCGCAACTGGTGCTGTCGCCCAAGGATTATTCCGGCGATGGCGCGATGAGCAACTTCTACAGGGAAGTGGTACGGCGTGTGGATGCGCTGCCCGGTGTCTGGAAAGCCGGCATTACGGACTTTGTGCCGTTGGGCGGCGCATCAAGCTTCAATGCCTTTGAGATCCCCGGCCGGCCCAAGCCGGCCTCCGGCAAGCCACCCGCGGCGATCACCGATCTTGTCAGCGCAGGTTATTTCGAGACGCTCGGCATACCCATTCTGCGCGGGCGAGCTTTCGATGAACGTGACGTGGGCAAGGGACACGCGATTGTCAGCGCGGCGCTGGCGAAAAAGTATTTTAGCGGCGTCAATCCGATTGGGCAGAAGATTCAGTTTGGCCCTGACGATGCGTACACAATTGTCGGCGTCGTGCCGGACATCAAGTACACAAAATTGTCTCAGCCGCAACCGTCGGCGGCCGTCTACATGAACATCGGCAAAGGCGCGTCGAGTGATATGTACCTCGTGATCCACACCAAGCTGCCGCCGAGGGCTCTCGTGAAGCCAGTGCAAAATCTGCTGTCGACGCTGGCCCCGAACGTTGCCGTTGACGATATCCACACCATGCATGCGCAACTGTCGGACTCCTTGAGCGACAAGCAGACGACAATGACGCTGCTGCTGACATTCGGCGGCATCGCGCTCGCACTGGCCATCGTCGGCGTTTACGCAGTGATGAGCTATGCGGTCGGCCAGCGCCGCGCCGAGTGCGGCGTGCGTCTCGCACTCGGCGCGCTGCCGGAGGATCTGCAATGGCTGGTGCTGAAGGACGGCCTGCGCCTGCTGGCCGTGGGACTCATAATCGGCCTCGGTCTCGCCGTCTTGTGCGGCTATCTCATATCGGCACAGTTGTTCGGCGTCATGCCGTTTGATCCAGTGACACTGATCGGCAGCGCCATCGTGCTGTGCATTATCACGCTGGCCGCATGTTACCTGCCGGCGCGACGCGCGGCGAAGCTCGATCCGGCCGTGGCGATTATGGAGCAGTGAGGAGGGCGCTTGCATGAACGGATTTTTGCACGACTTACGTTTTGGCCTGCGGCAACTCGCCGCCAAGCCCGGCTTCGCCGCCGCGGCCATCATCACGCTGGCGCTCGGCATCGGTGCCAATACTGCCGTGTTCAGCGTGTTAAACGGCTATTTGCTGAAGCCGCTACCCTATCCGCAGGCACAACAACTGGTAGCGATAAACGAAAGCGCACCGGCCGCCGGTCAAATGTATGCCGGCGTGTCCATCGCCGACTTCCTCGACATCCAGGCGGGCGTTTCGGCGGTTTCGGCCGTCGCGCTTTATCACACGGATGCGCGCAATTTCAGGGCCAATGGCCGCACCCGGCGGATCATGACGCTTGTCGCACGCAGCAGCCTGTTTGACGTCCTGCGCGTGCGGCCTGTAATTGGCCATGCGTTTAGCGCCCAAAACGAACAAAAGGGACGGAACCATGTCGCCGTACTGAGCTACGCATTCTGGCAGCACACTTTCAATGGCAACCGTAGCGCCGTCGGCCGCTCCGTCGAGCTTGACGGCGAGCAGTACCGCGTTATTGGCGTCATGCCCAAAGGGTTCGCTTTTCCCGATAACCAGGTCAGCCTGTGGGTGCCGTATTATTTTCCCCCGTTTCCGCCGGGAAGTAAGACGAAGTGCCGGACGTGCTGGGGCAACAAGCGTGTGATCGGACGGCTTAAGCCGGGCGCGAGCATTGAGCAGGTGCGTGCGCAGTTGAGCCAGGTTCGAGAACACATCGCGAGTTCAGTGATTCCGCTGCTTGCCAACTGGTATCGGGACAAGCATTGGGCACTCAAGGCACGGCAGTATCGCAACGTGTTGCTGGGTGACCGCACGCCGCTGCTGCTGATTCTGCAGGGTTTCGTGCTGCTGGTTCTGTTGATGGCTTGCGTCAACGTCGCCAATTTGCTGCTGGCTCGCATCCTCGGGCGCATGCACGAAATTGCGATGCGCACCGCCCTGGGCGCGAGCCGCTGGACGTTGATACGGCAGATGCTCGTCGAAGGTCTGTGCCTTGCCGTTCCCGGTGCGCTTGCGGGTGTCGCGCTCGGCTGGTTCAGCCTGACATACATTCAGAACGCCGGACTTGGCGCGCAGCTCGGTGTATTTACGCTGACGCCGGACTGGCGAGTTGGGCTGTTCGCGCTGGGCATGGTGCTGCTGGTGGCGGTCGTGACGAGCGTGCTGCCGATTCGCCAGTTGTCGCGTAACGATCCACAGGCGTTGCTGCAGTCCGGCGGCCGCGCCGTGGGTGGCGGCCACGGCGCCAGGCGCACGCGCACCGCCCTGGTCGTCGCGGAAATCGCGCTGGCCGCTGCGCTGTTGGGTGGGGCCGGCTTGCTGGTGCACAGCCTCGCGCGGCTGCAGGCGGTCGACCCCGGTTTCAGTACGAGAAATGTGCTGACCGCAGACATCCTCGTGTCCACTACCGGCAAACCGGACGCTGCCGCCATAGCTCAGTACTACGACCAACTACTGCGCAACGTCCGCCGGGTACCGGGTGTGGAGGAGGCAGCGCTGACGTCGAGCGTGCCGATTGAAAGGCCGCCGTATGGCAACGGCTATACCGTGCCGGGCCGCGTAGAGCTATCCGATCCCCGGTCGCCGGTAGGGGATATGAGTCTCGTCACCGCGGGCTTTTTCCGCGCGCTGAACATTTCGCTGCTGCGGGGTCGCACGTTCAACGACCAGGACAGGTTTGGTGGGCAGCCCGTCGCGGTGGTCGATGAAAAGCTGGCGAATACATGGTTCCCGGGCGAGAGCCCGATCGGTCACGAGATTACCGTCGGCGGGATCAGTAATGAGAACGGGCGCGTACACTTCAAGATCGTCGGTGAGGTGGCCACCATCCGCAGCGAGTCATTGGAAAAGTCGCCGGATCGGGGCGGTTTTTATATCAGTCGGATCCAGTTTCCGTTCATCGCCGGCACCAGTCTGGCTGTCAAGACAAGCGTGCCGCCGCGCACGCTGATCGATCCGATCAAGCAGGCGGTCAACGGAATTAATCCACTCGTTTCAATCAGCAACTTCACCACGATGGATGAAGCGGTCGCGCAATCATTGGCGGAGCGCGAGGCGGTGATGGCACTGGTGCTGGTCTTCGCGTGCTTGGGCCTGGTGCTGGCGGCGGTCGGCGTGTATGGCGTATTGAGCTACGTCGTCGGTCAGCGCGTGACGGAATGCGGGGTACGCCTGGCGCTGGGCGCGCTGCCTGGAGATTTGCTGTGGCTGATTATTCGCGACGGCTTGAAGATGCTGGTGATGGGCTTGTGTGCGGGCCTGCTTCTCGCCGTGGTGCTCGGTTACTCCATTTCATCCCAGCTCTTCAACGTGGCGCCGTTCGACCCGGTGACGCTAGCGGGCGTGGCCGTAGCACTGTCGATCATTACTGTTGCTGCATGTTATCTGCCGGCCAGGCGGGCGGCGAAGCTCGATCCGGCTGTAGCAATTCTCGAGCAATAAAAGTTTTTTATGAAAACCAATGGGAAAGATATGCGTTGTCTGACTACGATTTGTCTGATTTGTTCGAGCATTACGATGTGCGGTTTCTCAGCCGCGCATGCTGCCGACCTCTGGGACGTCTACCAGTTGGTAAAGCAAAACACGCCGCTGCTGCGTCAAGCGGAAGCCGACTATAAGGCGGCAGTCGAGAACAAGCCGATCGCGCGATCGGATTTGTTGCCGCAACTGAACGTCAACGCGACGCGGGAACGCGATAAGTACAGCGGTACGACGGCAGGGGTCACGAATAATCAGGTTGTCCAGCAGCAATTGACGTTGACGAATTTCAGCACATACGCCCAGTTGCAGCTCACCCAAACGATCTTCGACTGGCAGGATTGGGTGGCGCTCGCCAAGGCTGATGCGCAAGCGGCGCAGGCTGCGGCTTCTTTCGACGCCGCGCGCCAGAGCGTCATTATTCAAACCGCTCAAGCCTATTTCAACGTGCTGGAAGCGCGGGACATTCTGCGCGTCACGAAGGCGGATGAACAGGCGCTCGCGAAGCAACTTCACCAGGCGGAGCGCCGGTATCAGGTTGGGCTATCCGGCATCGTCAATGTGCAGCAGGCCCGTGCAGCACACGATCAGGCACGTGCATCCGTGATCCAGAAGCGCCAGTCGCTGATCGCGGCGCAGCAGACACTCCAGGCATTGACGAAGGCGCCGGTTCCGAACCTGAAAGAACCGGGTGACGCGCTGCCACTCGACCCGCCGACACCGAACGATGTGGACAAATGGGTTGATCGGGCGCTGAAACAAAACGCGACGTTAACGGCGAAAAAGCTGGCGGCACGGGTCGCAGCGCACGAGGTGGACCGGCAGCAGGCGGCGCGCTATCCGGATATCAGTGTGTTTGCCAGCCACAATATCAATGACGTCAGCAGTAACAATCTGCTGCAGAATCAGAATCTGACCGGCAACTTCGTCGGAATCCAGGTGACGCTGCCGCTTTTCTCGGGCGGCGCGATTGCGGCACGCAGCAGCCAGGCAAAGTATCAGCACGTGTCAGCTGAGGCGGCGCGCGATCAGCAGGCGCTACTGGTGCGCAGCAATACGGTGACTGATTTTCGCGACGTGGTTTCGGGAATTGCCAGTGTCAAGGCGTTGCGCGAGTCGGTGAAATCGAACAAAGCGTCGCTGAGTGCGACGGAAGAGGCCTTCAAAAAAGCCAGCTCCGCCACCACGCTCGACGTTCTGCGCGCTCGCGAAAATTTGCTTAACGCCCAAACTGCCTATGCGCGGGCGCGTTATTCCTACCTGCTATCGCTATTAAAGCTAAAGCAGGACGCCGGCACGCTGGGGCCGAAGGACGTTAAAGCGATGAGCGCCTATTTTACTGAGCTGCCCGCTGGGCACGAGTCGTCGGCGGGTGCTGCTCCGCCCGCCGAAACAGGCGAGTGACGACGCGGAGAAACATGCCATGAGCGGCTTTCTGAATGACCTTCGTTTCAGCTTGCGGCAACTTGCCGTGAAGCCCGGCTTCGCCGCCGCGGCGATCGTGACGCTCGCGCTCGGTATCGGCGCGAACACGGCGGTATTCAGCGTGTTGAATGGTTACCTGCTAAAGCCGTTGCCGTACCCGCACGCGTCCCGGCTGGCGCGGGTTGACGAGACCGAGCCGAAAGCCGGCGTGACCTTCGGCAACATGTCGATCCCGATGTATTTCGACATTCGTGCGCATGTTTCCGCGTTTGCGGAAGCCGGCTTGTACAAGCACGCGTCGTTCAACGTCGAATCGCACGGGCAGGCGACGCGGGTGGAGGGCGCGCGCGTCACGCCCTCCATTTTTGCAGTGCTGGGGGTCAAGCCGTTCCTGGGCCGGACATTCGCCGCTAACGCGGTCGAACCTGGGCGCGGTCACCAGGTAGTCCTGAGCTATGCGTTGTGGCGCCATCGGTTCGGCGGCGACACCGGCATCATAGGGCAATCCGTCCAGATCGCCGGTAGCGCATACCACGTAGTCGGTGTCATGCCTAAGGGCTTCGCGTTCCCTGACCGCTCGCGGGAGATGTGGGTTCCGCTGACGATCAGTGCGCAGGATCGCGCAAACAAAAACATGTTCAACTTTTCGCCGGACATGCTCGTTCGCTTCCGCGCGGGGGTGGATGCCAGGGTCGCCAGGCAGCAGCTTCGGCAAGTTCTCGCCGTCGTAGCCGCGCAGAGCAGCGCCGACGACCGGCAGTGGATCAACTCGGGCGGCATGTCCTTTACGCTCACGCCGTGGCACAAGCAAGTCGTCGGCGATAAAGCCGAAACCGCATTGCTGCTACAGGCGGCGGTGCTGTTTCTGCTCCTGATTACGTGCGTCAATGTCGCCAATCTGCTGCTGTCCCGGATACTCGGCCGCACCCGCGAAATCGCACTGCGTGCCGCGCTGGGCGCCAGCCGATTCCGGCTCGCGCGGCAACTGCTGGTCGAGGGGCTGTGTCTCGCATTGCCGGGTGGCATCGTCGGCGTTGCGCTGGGATGGTGGAGCCTGCAGTTTTTTGCGCGTTCGGCGATCGGGCCGGGTGAAGCCATCCTGAACGTGCAGCCGGACTGGCGCGTGGCGGGTTTTGCGGTGGCTATCGTCGGCCTTACCGGCGTGCTGGTCAGCCTGCTGCCACTCTGGCATCTCGCCCGCGCCGACCTGCAGAGCCTGTTGCAGGAAGGCAATCGCATGGCCGGCGGGCGCCGGGCGCGGCTCGTGCGTCAGGCGCTGGTCGTGGTCGAACTGTGCTTGGCGACGGCGCTGCTGGCCGGCTCCGGGCTACTGCTGCACAGCCTCCTTAAGGTGCAGGCCGTGGATCCCGGCTACCGCACCGATCATGTGCTGCTGGCCAGCCTGGCGGTGCCACCGAACGAATACCGGGGCGACAGCGCCCGGCGGCATTTTTATAAGGCGGTCCAGGAGCGGATACAGGCGCTTCCCAGCGTGCGGGAGGCGGGCCTGTCACGGGTGCTGCCGTTCGGGCACCAATACCATATTTCGAATTTTGACGTGCATGGCCGGAAGACGATTAACAAAACCGCCTATATCCAGCCCATCGGCAGTCGGTTTTTTAGCTCGTTGAACGTTTCGCTGTTGCGAGGACGCGGTTTTGAGGACCGCGATACGGCGGAGAGCCAGCCGGTGGTCGTGATCAATTCCAAGCTGGCGCGGGCAGCGTTTCCGCACAAGAGCCCGATCGGTCAACAGATTCGGATAGCTGATGCATGGCGGACGGTGATCGGCGTCGTGCCGACAATCAGCATTCACTCCCTGTCTGCGCCGGAGCAGCGCGGTACGGCCTACGTGCCGCTGACGCAATCGGGCTGGCTGGGCGGTATCGGTCTGACGATCGAAACATCGGTGCCGCCGGCATCACTGGCGAATGCGGTGCGGCAGGCCGTTCGTAGCCTGGATCCAACGGCAGTGGTGTACGACATCCAGCCACTCCAGGCGCGAATCGCGGAGACGCTTGGCGTGCGCCAGGCGACGATGAGTCTGGTGCTGGTTTTTGGCGGCATCGCATTGATGCTTGCCTTCGTCGGCGTCTATGGAGTGTTGAGCTACGCCGTTCGACAGCGCACGACAGAGTGCGGCGTGCGCCTCGCGCTCGGGGCGCTGCCCGAAGACTTGTTATGGCTGGTCATCAAGGACGGTCTCAAGCTGCTCGCGACAGGCGTCACCGCCGGGCTGGTTCTGGCGGTCTGTTTCGGCTTTGCGCTGTCGTCGCGCCTGTTCGATGTCGCACCGTATGATCCGATGACTTTGATCGGTGTGGCCGTAGTACTGTCCGCTATTACCCTGGTGGCGTGTTACCTGCCGGCGCGGCGCGCGGCGAAGCTCGATCCGGCTATTGCAATGACGGAGCAGTGAACCCGATGCGAACCGATTCAGCGAATCAAAATGATTTCGGCGCCGACATTCAGTTCGCTCCAAATTCGATCCGCCGTATAAACGGGTTCCGCACGAGCCAACCCGAGAGAAAGGCACGCGCGGTCGCCCAAGCTCAGGCCCAGCGGGCGCGTTTCAGGTTCCAGGCTCGCGGCCGTCAGTGCGTCCTCAGTCGTGAAGGGCACAACTTGAAGGCCAAACTGATCGATGTCGGCCGCAAATTCGGCGGGTCGGAAACCATCTTTGGCAGCTCGCGTCAGAACTTCCGAGAAATTGACGCTGGATATACAAGCCTGGTCGATGATCCCGGCGACTGCCTCAGCGCCAGGTTCCTCGAACAGATAGGCCACCAGCGCCGACGCGTCCAGAACGCTCACTCGCGTTCCGCTTCACGACGTCGCTCGGCTATGAAGTCATCGACGACATTGCGAGGAAGGTTTGGGCCGTAAAACTGCTTTATCCGCTCGCGCAACACAGCCGCAGATTTGCGCCGCTCTGGTTCGACCGAGGCGCGAACGAGGATATCGCGCACTTCGGCTTCCATGCTGTGCCCGGCGCGCGCGGCCCGCTCGCGCAAGCGATCCCGCACTTCATCGGGCAAATTGCGAACAGTCAGGACAGCCATGGGGATACTCCAGTTAAAACTGGCTAGACTTTACTGCAATGACAGCATTGCAGTCAATTTACATACACCGCACTCGGCCGCACTTTTGGCTCCGGTGCGAGCGAGCCCGGGAAAGGCGGGGTCGCCGTCATCAGCAATGGTCTTTGGCATAGCAAATTCGGCGCGAATCCTGATGTGATCGGCCGGACCATCCGGCTGAACGGCAAGCCCGTGCGCATTATCGGCGTGATGCCGAAGGGCTTTATCTTTCCCAATCGCGCCATCGATATGTGGATGCCGATGGCGATCGCGCCGACTGATGTAAATCCCGCTCACATGTTCATATTGAGCCCGAGGTTAATCGGCCGCCTGAAGCCGGGCGTCAGCCCTAATGCGCTCCAGACCCAGCTTGACGCGGTGCGCGCGAAGGTTGGGCAAGTCGTATCCGCGGACGACTGGCAGGACGTGACGAATGCCGGATTCTATATCCATGCCAAGCCCTATAGAGATGCGATGCTGCAGGGGCAAACTTCCACGCTCCTGCTGTTGCAGGGCGCAGTGCTGCTGGTGCTGCTGATGACCTGTGTGAACGTCGCAAACCTGCTGCTGTCCCGCGTGCTCGGGCGCAGTCATGAAATTGCCATGCGCAGCGCTCTCGGCGCGAGCCGCGCGGTGCTGGCACGCCAACTGCTGATCGAAAGCCTGTGGCTGGCTGTGCCGGGCGGCCTCATCGGCGTCGGGCTGGGTTGGCTGGGGCTGCATTACTACGCCGGGTTCGCGTGGGGCGGCGTCGGCGGCGTATTCAATAAGGCCTTCGATTGGCGCGTCGGTCTGGCCGCGTTCGCGATGGCGGGCATCACGACTGCGCTCGTCAGCATTCTGCCGATCCGGCATTTGGCGAAGACCGATCTGCAAAGTCTATTGCAGTCGGGCGGGCGCGGCGCGAGCAGCGGCGTGGGCGCCAGGCGCGTGCGCAACTCACTGGTCGCTATCGAACTGACGCTCGCCACCGTGCTGCTGGCGGGTTCCGGTCTGCTGCTGCACAGCTTTGTGAATATGCAGGCGGTGAATCCGGGCTTTCGCAAGAATCACGTCCTGATCGCCGGCCTGTTGGCGACCGGCAATGGCCAGGCCAACAAGCAGTCGCTGAACAACTTTTATGGCGATGTATTGGAGGGCGTAAGGGCGTTGCCGGGCGTTAAATCTGCCGGCATCGCGCGCTGGGCGCCAATGGGCAATGTTTCAATGAGTGCCGGTTTCCGCATACGTGGTCGTCAGGCATCGCCGGCATCTACCAAGCCAAAGGCCTGGCTTGACGCGGTAGGAGCCAATTACTTCAAAGCGCTTGGCATGCCGATTCTGCGCGGGCGCGACTTCGATGCCCGCGATACAACCGGCGCGCGCCCTGTCGCAATCATCGACGGCAATCTGGCGAACAAATACTTCAAGTCCGCCAATCCGGTGGGCCAGCAGATCAAGTGGGCAAAACAGTGGTACACGATCATCGGCGTGGTCCCCGGCGTGAGGCTGCGTCGCTTGACCGAGCCGGGGCAGGGCGCGATTTACACCAGCGCGGCGCAAGCGCCGACACCGGCGATGCGCCTCGTGATCCACACGTCGATCGCGCCGGAGTTACTGGTCAAGCCGGTGCGCGCGGCCGTCGCCGCCGTGGATCCGTCAGTGGCTGTTTTCGGCGTCGAGACTATGCGTCAGCGTCTGGACAGATCACTGCGCGACCAGCAGCGGACCATGGACTTGCTGCTCGCATTTGGTTGCATTGCGCTGGCACTCGCGGTGGTGGGGGTGTACGGCGTGTTGAGTTACGCGGTGACGCAACGGGTAACTGAATGCGGCGTTCGCCTCGCGCTCGGCGCACGTCCTGGCGATTTGCTGTGGCTGATTATCCGTGACGGGCTGAAGCTGCTCGCCGCGGGCCTGGCCGTCGGGTTGGGGCTGGCGGTAGTGTTCGGCTATGTGTTGTCGTCACGGCTGTTCGGCATTGCGCCGTTCGATCCGCTGACGCTTGCGGGAACGGCGCTGGTATTGGTCGGTGTGACGCTGATCGCCTGTTACCTGCCGGCACGCCGCGCGGCGAGGCTGGATCCGGCGGTGGCGATGACAGAGCAATAGAGGAGAGGGGACCGTGCGAGACCTGAAATTCGCGTTGCGGCTGCTGAATAAGCACCGCCTGTTCAGCCTGGCGATCATTGTCACGATGGCGCTCGCGATCGGCGTCAATACGTCCGCTTTCAGCATCCTGAGCGCGCTGCTGCTTCGGCCGGTGCCGGTGCAGAATCCGGGTCGCTTGATGAAGCTGCACATGTCCAACCAGCAGGACAACGGAATGCCTGACTGGCTGCCATGGTCGTATGCGGACTATGTCGATTATCGGGACGGCACGGCTTCGGTATTTTCCGGCATGGCACTCTACAAAGGCATCATGTTGACGACCAGCAAGGACGGCTCTGGCCGCGGCCTGGAAGGTGGGGCGGTCACGCGAGACTTCTTTCGCGTGATGGGGATCCGTCCACTGCTGGGGCGAACTTTCCCGTCGAACGAGAAAATGCCGAGCACGCCGGTTTATGACGTGGTCATTTCAAAGCGCTTCTGGCGTTCTCATTTCGCCGGCAGCGCGGATGTTCTTCACAAGATGATGACTCTGGGAGGACATCGATTCGAAATTATCGGCGTCGTCGATGGCCATGGCATTTTCGAAGCGCTGCAGGGCCAACAATATTACTGGATCACGTTGGGCACGCTTGCGGCGATGGGGCGTGGATGTCGACCGCTTGATGCGCGCGGGGTCTATTGCGAACAGGCGTTTGCTCGGCTCAAACCGGGACACAATGTCGCCGCCGCGCAGCAAGCGTTGAATATCGTCTCGGACCGTCTCGCGCAAAAATACCCCAAGACAAACAAGCATATGAGGGCCGTTGCTCATTCGGCCAATACGCTGTATGGGCTGCTGGGCGCGGATCGCCACCGGGTGCTGTTGATTTCGTTGTCGCTGATGGGGGTGGCGATCGCGATCCTGCTGATCGCCTGCGCCAACATCGTCAATCTCTTTCTGGCAAGGGGCGCTCGCCGTGTACACGAGGTGGCCGTGCGTATGGCGCTGGGCGCGAAGACGACCGCGATTGCGCGTCAGCTTCTGGTGGAGGCCGCGGTACTGTCGATTCTCGGCGCCGGCGGCGGCTTGCTTGCCGGCTGGTTCGGTATCGGTTACGTGCGCCGAGTGTCGGTATTCGAGCAGTTAAGCGTGACGCTCGATTGGCGGGTCGGCTTGTTTACTGCATTGGTTGCATTGGGCGCGGGCCTCTTGTTCAGCCTTGTCCCGATGCTGCCAGTCAGGAGGATGGACCTTTCCACCCAGTTGGGCGTTACCAATAGCGCGCTAAATGCCACGGGCACAGGCGTACGTGACGCGCTCGTCGTAGTGCAGGTGGCACTGTCACTTGGCCTGCTGGTATCGGCAGGTCTCTTTATCCGTACCCTGAACAACGCCTACCGGACCGATCTCGGTTTCAATGCCGCTCATGTACTTGTAGCGAGACTGCAATTTGCGAGCGGCGACGCGCCGCCGCGCACGGTGCTGAACCGCATCAGCAGTCAAATGAAGCGGTTGCCCGGTGTCGATGCGGTCGGCTTCACCAACATGGCGCCGCTGTCTGGCAGCCGCATGTTCTACAGCGGTATTGAATCGCCGGGCTTCACGCGCAAGCAGCAAGCCGACGCGGAGGTCGTCGCCGACGGATATTTCGATGCGCTGGGCGTGCCATTGCTTCAAGGCGACAATTTCAGCGATCTGCCACCCGGCAATGACAAGGTCGTGCTGGTGAACGCTTCATTTGCGAAGCTGTGGCCCAAAGGCTGGCGGCCGGGAAGGCATCTCAAACTCGGCAAGACAACTTATACCGTTGCCGGTGTGGTCGGCGATGTTCACCATAATGGCGTTCGCAATGCGTTGGTGCCGCGCGTGTACCTGCGATATCCGCCATCCCATACGTTCGGGCAGCACTATATTCTGAACATGGTCGTGCGGACGCGAGACGCGGCGGTCGGGCATCAAGCCGCAGTGGCGAAGGCGCTTAAGCGTCTGGATCCGGCCGTAACGGTGACGGAAACGTTCGGGTTGATCAGCAAGGTTAAAAAGATCCTGTTGCCGGTCGCGCAGATCACGGCCTTTCTGGTGATCTTCGCGTTCGTCGCCTTGGCGCTGGCGGTGCTCGGCATTTACGCGCTTCTCGCTTACCTGGTGACGCAACGCACTGCCGAAATAGGCATGCGGCAGGCCCTGGGCGCGCAGTATTGGGACATCGTTGGGCTGTTCGCGCGCAAAAGCGCGGTGCTGGTGGCGATAGGTTCAGCGTTGGGGCTGACGGCTGCCGTGCTGGTAATGCGCGCGTTGCAGCATTTTCTGTACGACGTGACGCCGGTTGATCCGCCCACATTGGCGGGCTCGGTGATTGTCTTCGCTTGCATTGCAGCTATCGCGACATACGTCCCGGCGCGCCGTGCCGCGCGACTCGATCCGGTGGAAGCGCTGCAGCATGAGTGAGGAACGCTGGTTCGAGGCGGAAGGCTGCTGGATTGCCGAGCTGCTGAACAGGCCGGAGGACGATGCGGTTTCGGTTGCGCGGGCGCGCGTAGAACCGGGCAGCGCGACGCGGTGGCACCGGCTGCGTGATACTGCTGAACGCTATGTGATTCTGGAAGGACGAGGGCGCGCCGAAATTGGTGGCGAGGCGCCGCGCGACGTTCGGCCGGGTGATGTTGTCGTAATCCCGCCGAATGCCGCGCAGCGCATCGCCAACTTCGGTGAGGGCGACCTTGTTTTCCTGGCCGTCTGTACGCCGCGGTTTCGAGATGACGTTTATGAAAGCTGAAACGAATCCCTACAATCTCGCCTCCACGTATCTGCGCCTGCGCAGCGACGTGTCGGTGGAACCATTGGAGGTGGATGAAGCCTTTTGGCGGACCATCGCTGCCGGCGACCTGGGTTCATTTCATAATGAATTTCTGGTCACCAGCCACACGATGAAATCGGACTGGGATCATTGGGAAATGCATCCGCATGGGGATGAGATTGTGTGCCTGCTGGATGGGAACGTGACGTTTCTATTGGAAGAGGGTGACGGTGTCTCGACCGTCGAATTGAAGGAAGGCGGCGCGTTCGCCATCGTGCCGACGGGAACATGGCATACGGCGAAGGTAAAAACGCCGTCTCGAATGCTGTTCATCACCGCCGGCGAAGGAACCCAGCACCGACCGGTATGAGCGGCCGAAGCTGCTTCATCGTACGAGCCGATCGAGAAGTTGATCTTCAAGTTCGCGGCGCCCGTCAAGTACCGCCATTACCAAAACTCGGCGCTCTTCAACGCGATACACAATCCGCCACGGTCGGCGGACCATTTCTCGATACTGCGCGAGACCCAAGTCTGCAAGTTCCGGCGGCCTTCGGCCCCGGAGTGGGTGATGAACGAGGCTGTTGGCAGCGGTGCGCAGCCGCTCGAGTACGGCGCGCGCATTCTCGGGGCTGTCAGCTGCAATGTAGCGAACAATTTCCGTCAGATCATCTTCCGCCGTGCGCGTCCATTGCACATGGTAGCCGGTTTCACTCAATCCCCAATTCCCGCTCCAGCGTATCAAACACGTCATCCTGGTCGCGCAAACGGCCTTCCTGTACGTCGCGCTCGCCCTGAACCAGCAGTTTCAGCATCAGCAAGCTGCGACGCTGGCGCTGCCAGGTTTCTGCATCAGTGACTACGGCAGCAGCTGCGCCGTTCTGCGTCAGAACGAGCGGACGGTGGTCTTCGCGGATTTCGTTGATCAGCCGGCTGGCTGTGGCCTTGAACTCACTAAGGCTGAGGATTTGTTCGCTCATAAATTGGCCATATTCGAACTGAATTCGGTCTCATTATAGCACCAAAGAAGTGCAGCAAATCGGGTCTGGACGGAGGATTTCCGTCACGCCAGCGAAGGCTGGCATCCAGTCCGACAGCGCGCGGCCATAGGCCGCATCTGATTTGGACTGGATACCAGCCTACGCTGGTATGACAAGAGTCTTAAGCCGCGAGCTGCCGCAGGACGTAGTGCAGAATGCCGCCGTTGCGGTAGTAATCCCGCTCCTTCGGCGTATCCAGCCGCACGCGCGCCTTGAAGGTCTTCTCGCCGTCCTCGCCCTTGGCGCGTACGGTGACTTCCTTCGCGTTGCCGTTGTCGAGGCCTTCGATCGAATACTCTTCCTTGCCGGTGAGGCCGAGCGAAGCGGCGGTGTCGCGGCCGGTGAACTGCAGCGGCAGCACGCCCATGCCGATCAGGTTCGAGCGGTGGATACGCTCGAAGCTTTCGGCGATGACGGCCTTGACGCCCAGCAGCAGCGTGCCCTTGGCGGCCCAGTCGCGCGACGAGCCGGTGCCGTATTCCTTGCCTGCGATCACGATCAGCGGGGTGTTGTCCTGCTGGTAGCGCATGGAGGCGTCGAAAATCGTCATCTGTTCGCCGCTCGGAATATGCACCGTGAAGCCGCCTTCGGTGCCGGGGGCCAGCTTGTTGCGCAGGCGGATGTTGGCGAACGTGCCGCGCATCATGACTTCGTGGTTGCCGCGTCGCGAGCCATACGAGTTGAAGTGCTTCGGATCGACGCCGTGCTCCATCAGGTACTTGCCGGCCGGGCTGTTCTTCGCGATGCTGCCAGCGGGGGAGATGTGGTCGGTCGTGACCGAGTCGCCCAGCAGCGCGAGCACGCGCGCACCGGCAATATCGGCAACCGCTTCGGTCTCGCGCGACATGTCGACAAAGTAGGGCGGGTTCTGCACGTAGGTGGAGCTGTCGTCCCACTCGTAAATGTCGCCCTTCGGGATGTCGAGGCTCTTCCAGTTGTCGTCGCCGCCGAACACGCCTTCGTAGCCGTGTTTGAACATGCCGGCGTCGATGCTGCTGCCGATGGCTTCCTGAATCTCATGCTGGCTCGGCCAGATGTCCTTCAGGTAAACGGGCTTGCCGTTCTTGTCCTCGCCCAGCGGCTCGTTGTTGAGGTCGATGTTCATCGTGCCGGCGAGCGCGTAGGCGACCACCAGCGGCGGCGAGGCCAGGAAGTTCATCTTAACGTCGGGATGAATGCGGCCCTCGAAGTTGCGGTTGCCGGACAGCACCGCGCAGGCGACCAGGTCGTGCGCCTGAATCGCGTTGCTGATTTCCTCGCGCAGCGGCCCGGAGTTGCCGATGCAGGTGGTGCAGCCGTAGCCGACCAGGCCGAAGCCGAGTGAATCCAGATCGTCGAGCAGCTCGGCTTTGCGCAGGTAGTCGGTGACGACCCTGGACCCGGGCGCCAGGCTGGTCTTGACCCACGGCTTCACCTTCAAACCCTTCTCGTGCGCCTTGCGGGCGAGCAGGCCCGCGCCGAGCATGACGGCCGGATTCGAGGTGTTGGTGCAACTCGTGATCGCCGCAATGACGATCGCGCCATCGGACAGATCGAACGACTGCGAGTCCATCTTGACAGTCGCCGTGCCTTCAACCTTGTGCGGCGAACCGACGGCCGTGTCGCCGCCTTCGTTCTCGAACCGGCGGGTCGATTCCTGCTTGGTCGTGCGCTCCTCGGCGAACGTTTCCGTGTGGCGGGCGATGATCGCCTTGGCATTCTTGAGCGGAATGCGGTCCTGCGGGCGCTTCGGGCCGGCAATGCTCGGCTCGATGCTGTTCAGATCGATTTCCAGCACGTCGGTGTAATCGGGGGCTTCGGCGCCATTCTCGCGCCACATGCCCTGCGCCCTGGCGTAGGCCTCGACCAGCGCGATCTGCTCGGCGCTGCGGCCCGACAGCTCGAGGTAGCGGAGCGTCTCGTCGTCGATCGGGAAGATCGCGCAGGTGCTGCCGAACTCCGGCGACATGTTGCCGAGCGTCGCGCGGTTCGCCAGCGGCAGGTTGGCAAGGCCGTCGCCGAAGAACTCGACGAACTTGCCGACCACGTCACGCTCGCGCAGCGCCTCCGTGACCGTCAGCACCAGGTCGGTCGCGGTCGCGCCTTCCGGCAGCTTGCCGGTCAGCTTCACGCCGATGACCTGCGGAATCAGCATCGTGATCGCCTGGCCGAGCATCGCGGCTTCGGCCTCGATGCCGCCGACGCCCCAGCCAAGCACGCCGAGGCCGTTGACCATCGTCGTGTGCGAGTCCGTGCCGACCAGCGTGTCGGGGTAGGCGCGCAGCACGTCCTCCTGCTCGCTGGCAAACACCACGCGCGCCAGGTATTCGAGATTGACCTGGTGGACGATACCGGTGTCCGGCGGGACGACCTTGAAGTTCTCGAACGCCGTCTGGCCCCAGCGCAGGAACGAGTAGCGCTCGCGGTTGCGCTCGAACTCGATCTCGGCGTTGCGGGCGAAGGCATTCGCCGCGCCGTACACGTCGACCTGCACCGAGTGGTCGATCACCAGTTCGGCCGGCGACAGCGGGTTGATCGCGTCGGCCTTGCCGCCGAGCTTGACCACCGCGTCTCGCATCGCCGCCAGATCGACGACCGCCGGCACGCCGGTGAAGTCCTGCAGGATGACGCGGCTGGGCGTGAAGGCGATTTCCCGCTCCGGCTCCTCGTGCGGATTCCAGGTCGCGAGCGCTTCGATGTCGGACGCGGTGACGTTCTCGCCGTCCTCGTGCCTCAGCAGGTTCTCCAGAAGAATTTTCAGCGAATAAGGCAGCTTGTTGACGGGATAGCGGCGGGCGAGGGCGTCGAGGCTGCAGATTTCGTAGGTCTTGTTGCCGACGGTGAGGTTCTGTCGGGCGCTGAAGCTGTTCTTCATGGATTCCTGTCCGGTTGATGGGTTGAGCGAGCCGCCTATTATAAAGCACCGGCGGCGCGGGCTCTAACTGTCACCCTTTCTCTCTAGATATCTACTCTGCAACAAATCGCTCTATCGTCGAGGCGATCTCGTCCGGTGCCTCGATCAAAGGGAAGTGGCTTTGAGCTTGCACCTTGCACACCTGAAACCACGGATGCTCCGCACTGAACGACTGTTGCGCGGCGAGAAACGCCGGGTCGTCCGGCTGAGCATACAGATGCAGCACCGGCGCCGGGGGATCCAGGGTGGCAAGTGCTTGCAGGGGGCTCCCGGCATTGGCGTACGCTGCGTTTATTTCCCGGCCGGCGCGTGCCCACATCTCGTAAGGGTACGAACCCATGTCCTCGCGCACGTAGCGCGTCAACTCCGGAATGTTCAATCCTTGCAGCCACATGGAGAAGAGTCGTTCGCGCGCCTGATGCCACCGCGCCGGGTCCTGCAGTGACTGCAATGCAGCCAGGAAAGGCGGTGGGGCTTTCATGATTATCCAGTCAAGCAACACGAGTTTGGGCACTCGCTGGCCTAACTTGCGGCGCAGTTCGATGGCGATCCAGCCGGAATGGGCCATTGCGACCGGCACCACATGCTCTATTCCTGCTGCTTCGATCACCGAGATTGCGTCATCAACCAGTTCGCTTTCTCCGAAATCATCGGTAGGCACTTCGGATTTTCCATGCCCGCGCCAGTCGAGGGCCAGCGCGCGCCGATGGGAGGCACTTCTCGCGAGGAGATTATTAAAGACGTTCCGACTACCGCACCAGCCGGGCATGAAAAGCAGTGCCGGCTCACCTTTACCGCGGTCGTCATAGTTGATCAGCGTTTCATGCGATTTGGTTTCCGACATCGCTTTTCCCCGGTTTTGAGTCCTCAAGGAGCACTCCGCCTTTCGATACAGACGGTTCAGTGCATAGGCTACGATTGAAACAGCAGGGCCGTCGCTCTCCGGCCCTGAGTTTGGAGCGCGTCTTGTCTATCCTGATCTGCCGGGTTTTTGGATTACTGGTTGAACGAATCCAGCGGATCCAGTCCCAGCGCGCTTTGGTGGTAGTGGCCTTCCACGAGTCGTGCGCCTGCGGATCGTCCGCAAGCGCATTCTGCAAATCTTCCGGTACCTCGGGCTCAGGCCAGTCTTCGAGCGGCTCGATTGCCACACTCACCGTCTCGCCTGTGGCGGCGTTGATCCCTTCACGCAATATTTTATCGACCCTGAACCAGTGGCTTCCCTTACCGTCCGGTTCGAGCGCGGCATGAAATCGGAAACCATCGATGGTTCCCTCAACCATTGTCATGCCTCGTGATGGAAGCTCCTCGCTTGCACTCCTGGGCAACCTGAGGAGAGTCCATGAACCGACTGTAACCAGCCGTGCATCAAAACAGTTCATAAGGCTGCCGCCTCGCCGCCATCGAGCAGCTTGATCACAGCGGCGACCTCGCTCAGATCGTTATTGAGTTGGTGGTCGCGGCCCGGCAAGCGATGAATACGAGCTTGCGGAACCGCACGCGCATAGAGTTCAGCATGCGAAGGCGGTGCCGTCTCATCCTCCAGCCCGTGAAAGATATGAACGGGGAGGCCGTGAGGAAGCCTCGCGCCGAGATCGGGCGGAAACTTCAGCTCATCGCTCGACCAGCCGCCGTCACCGACAAAAGGCGCGGCAATCAGGAGGAGGGTGCCGAATGCGCGCGTGGTCGGCTGCTCAGCGAGAGTGTTGACGAGTATTGTCCCGCCAACCGAGTGGCCCACAAGAATCGCACGATCGTCCAAGGTAGCGAGTTCCTTCTCGAGCGTTGGCTTCCACCCGGCGTAGCTCGGATCATCCTCGTTCGGCATTTGCGGATAGCGGATCCCGTAATCCGGCCCAAGCTCGCGCCTGAGGCTTTCGACGAGCTTGTCATCCCATTCGTCGTGGGCGCCCGCGCCGCCTCCCTGGACAAAAAGCAATTGGCGTTTCATAGGCATCCTTGCGTCTCCTGATATTCTAAATAGCATCGGTCGGCCTCACCTGTCGCCAGAGCAACCGAAGGCCGCGGAGAAAACCTTGAGGTCAAAAAAAGTGAACCGTCCCCCTTACGCCCTTGGGCGCGCCTAGCGCACTTGTACTTGTATTTGTACTTGTACGTAAAATTTATCAGTCAGCTATTGTTGAAGAGGCGCTCCACCTGAGAGAAGAAGGTGGTAGAAAGTTGATCGACCGACATCAACGCCACCAAGAGAGAAGCTGCTGCGACGAGTATCGCCACAATCGTCATTATTTCCATTTTTTTCTGTGCTTTGATGCTCTCTCGGGTGCTCAAGATCGTTGAAACTTGCTCAAGATGCTCACGAGTCTCTTTCTCTTGGGCCAGCGTTCGCGTAGCAAGATAGTGGGTCCTGGTCCGAAGGGTATCTGCAATCTTTGCCGGCGTCTCGCTAGGTCGCCAAGGTTGACTTTCGAAATCTTCGCAATCCCAACAGTATGCGCTACCTTGCTCGGAGGCCATTGCTAGTTCAGCCGTCATCGTTGGAACTCCGATCGACATGTCGAAGAATGACTTTATGTGAGCAATAGTCCGAAGCACCGCCCGATAGCCATCCATTTTCGCAGATATAGTATCGCGAGTTATCCGCAGCGTGCGAATCACATCCCGCAGAAACCCAATTACAGCAAATCTTACAAGGATACCTTGTACACGATAGCATACGAAGGCTGTATAAGTTGGCGTACCGCGCTCTCCCATATACTTCAGATGCTCGTCGCGAAGCAGATCCGTTTGAAGGGTGACAATCGAATGGAAGCGACTCATATCGTTGGATTCGTTTAGTGCTAGCGACAATCCGTTGAAACTCTTCAACGTCCAGATGTCCCGAAAACTATAGCCCGTCAATAGTCGGGCCCATAGTTGCTCACGATGGGGAGCGGTCGAAGGTTCTAAATATAATGATTTATTCGCGGTAGTAATTAGTTCGCCTGTTGGTAGCCGGTTTCCATCACATGCAAGCGAGAAGAAGCCGGGCAGGTTATCATGAAACCATCGAGTAACCATTCTTCTCGAGTTTAAGCGAATCTCCTCGACTGCGTTCCTCTTCAGATGTTCGACGTCGAGTATGTGGTAACCACCGGACCTGCGCATTGACTGATTTCTAGTCCGTCTGTCGGTATTGAGTGCAGACTCGTACGAGGTGGAGATTTCGTCGGTGAGAACGAAGCAAAGGATGATCGCGGTGATTGAAGGCGACACCTGATATATGTAGCCGCTCATGTAGTCGACAGACTCGGGTACGGGGGCATGAAGTCCAGTAGGAAAGAATGTGCGCTGGCCTTTTCGATGGATTAAACCAAGGTTGAAGTTGCCACCTGAGCCATAGGTCCGCTGCTCAGATATCCATTGCGAAGCTCCGGCGCCGACCTTAGCGCGCTGCTCGTCATCATCCCATCCGAGTCGTTTGAGGGCGGCAAATAGTCCATCCGCCTCTTTTGGTCCGAAGATCTCAACGCCCCACAGAGCACGTAGACGCAACTCCGCATCAGGCGGAACACGTGTCGCGACATTCGATTGTTCATCGCGGTTCCGCACGTATTCACGGACTTCCGGATCCTGCAGAATCGTGAGATTTGGTAGACGATAGTGCAGCAGGCTGCGCAAATGTCGGAATTGTTTTTGCAGCCATTGAATACGGCGTTTCTCGCTTGCGGAAGTGGAGACAACGCCGGCTACCACGTCGTTTTGCTGTTGAGCTACTGTCGGAGAAGTTTCGTTATCTGAGGGCATAAAGCGAACCCCCGTTGAAGTCTAGTATTAACATACTTATGCAAACGTCACCAGGACATCCAGGAAGAGCATCTCAGCTATGATGCGTTTTACCTTTCAAACCTGCACTTGGAATTCCAATGCGGTGAAACGGTGTCTGATAGAAATTACGTTGCCCCGAAAGCTTGAGCGCCTAGTCGGAGCTACAAATAGTGTCAACAAGTCTTCACCGTACTCTGTTAGCCCACAGCTTCGTATGGTGCAGATTCCTCTCTTGCGACGACGGTGTCGTACAGGCCGAATTGTGTCAGACCAGGGTGGCTCTTAATACCGGTGTAACAGAGCGATGCGTCTTCGTAGCGCCTAAACGCGAACACGGCCTGATTCATCTGTTCAGTGTTGAATACCTTGAGTCGCACGAGCAAGTGGAAGTCAGCCACAGTCAGGCCGGTGACGATTAAGAACAAGTCCGGCTCCAGCTTCGTGATCACGTCCTGCAGCGTGTTTTCTCGGAAGTCGGTCAGGTACATGAACGCGGGGATGCGTGTGGCAAACTTGATCAGCTTTTCCTGCACCAGCTTGCGCTTGGACTTGTACTCTTTTTCCTCTTCGCTGAGTTTCCTCTTCTCTTTGTCCGTTAAATCCTTGTCCTTGGCCTTGTTCTTGAGCTTCTTGACCTTGTCGCTCTTGTTGATAATGGTCTCAATGATGTTGTCTCCCAGCGCGCGCCAGCCCTCGATTCGCTCGACGGCAGCCATAGCCTCTGGATTGTCAAGGACGCGGCGCAGGGTGCCGTTATCGACATTCACCAGCAGCGCGCTCTCCCACTTGCGGGCCAGCAGCGTAGCCGAGGTGCCTGCCATCGCAATATCGAGGATCCCGCCCGCGTCGATCTGCGTCATATTCGCACCGTCATAGGCCAGCACCGGCAGGAACGACACCAGATCCTTGACCGCATTCTCCGGATTCGACTCGTTGGGAGATAGCCCAATCCCATACTCGGAGAGCTGCCGCAGCGCGCGCGTGGGCGCGAAGTCGAAAACAAAGCAGACAGGCTTGAGGATTTCTTCTTCGTTTGGGTTGTCGCCGTTGGGGTTCTTGATGGACCAGGGCGACTGCACTCGAAACGCGGCCTGAAAGTAGGTCTCCGGCGACTGGAGATTGCGTAGCATCAGGATCGATGACCATTGGGGAACGGTGATCCCCGTAGTGAGCTTGCCGCAGGAAAGGGTGATCGTTTTGGTCTCGAATCCGCTGCCGATGGCTTGGCGCACGGGCGACAATGCCTCCAGGCCGACGCCTACCGAGGCGCCGGCAGCGGCAACCACCCGGTAATCGTGCCAGAACATGTTGTGCTTCTCGGCCAGCAGGTTCGCCATAGCGTGACAGGCGGCGACATTCGGAAGGAACCAGAACGAGTGCTGCAGGTAAGGCAGCAGCCGCACATCCGAATATGGAAACGGCGGTCGCGTGCCCGTCTTCAGGTGCTCCACCGTCTTGGCCGCATAGTCGCCGCGGATGATGTCCAGCCACTTCTGCACATCGCCTTTATGTTCAAACTGCGCTTCCGCGCCGGTGCCGGAGGCCTCAAAAAACGCGTTGAGATCGAACTCGTCGAACTCCCCGGCGCTCGCGATGGTAAGCAGTTCATCCGGCATTTGATACGTCAGCAAACGCATCTGCGGCAACGCCCCGTAAGGATTCCACCGGCCGGGATGATCGGCCGCAAACGCTTCCTTGGCACGTTGTTCATCGGTATAGGTCCAGTTGAATATCTGTTCCTCGATAAATTCGCCCGTGGCCAGCGCCTTGAACGGCGTGCCGGAAAGGTAGAGGTAGGCTTTGGTTGTGATGGGGAGAAAATCAGTCTCCCTTTCCGATAGCTCAATGAGGTCCTCGTTCACATCTTCCAGACCCTCGGCGTACTCGATCTTTGCTTCCTTCTTGGCGACCGACGCCTCTTCGCCCTCAAATAGCTCCTTGGCAGTTTCCCGCCAGGCCCCGAAATGGTATTCGTCAAAGACGACCAAGTCCCAGTTAACCGCGTGGAGCCATTCGTTCTTAGGCTTGATGTTCCCTGCCTTGTCGCGACCGAGCAGATCCTGGAACGAGCCGAAGTAGACGACCGGCTTGTGCGGATCGATGCGCGTGGGATCGAAGTCGGAGTGGCGCGAGCAGTACTGCCAGCCATCGAAATCCACGTGCGACTCCAGGTCGGTCCGCCACGAATCCTCGACGGCGGGCTTGAAGGTCACCACCAAAATGCGCTTGGCGCCGAGCTTTTTGGCGAGCTGGTAGGTGGTGAAGGTCTTGCCGAAGCGCATCTTTGCGTTCCAGAGGAAGCGCGGAACGGCATGCATATCCTCCTTCCATAGTGAATGAAAGTAGGCGTGAGTCTTGTTGACAGCCTCGCGCTGCTCGGCGCGCATCCTGAAAGTTTCATGATGCGTGCCGCTGAAGCGCCTGCCCGTGCGCAACTCGGTGAGAACGGTTCTGACGTCCTCGACCGAGCAGTGCATCCACTCCAACTCGCGGTTCTCGAAACTTTTGCGCACCAGCGCAGCGCGCACATCAAAGTCGGTGAAGATGGTGCCGTCATCGCGCCCGGCGGGCTCGTCCAGCACGATGGTGTAGTTTTTGATCGCGGCTGTCTTGAGTTGTTCAGCCACGCGCTTTTTTACGTCGCGCGTGGTTTGCCCAACCTTGAGGAGGCCTTGGTGGGCGTCGTCGTCAATCGAGTAGGCGTAGATGTGAGGCCGGGCTTCCGGCTTAGGCGCGAGAATTTCTTCGATAGTTGGCTTATTCATTGCCGGGGTGCACCGCCTCGTCTGAAGGGTTGCCGTTGAGGTGCATCGGACGAATCATTCGTTCGACGAATGCAATCTCCTCATCAGACAGACCATATTTCGCGTAAAGTTTCTGGTCAGTCCATGCCTCGGTGAAGTCCTGTTTTGGGACAAAGGCATATACCTTCCTCGTTGCATGTTGTGCAGGTTTGCGCAGCATGACCAAAAAACGGGTCAGTTTGCACGCGATGTAGGAAGTGACATTTTGGGCCTCCGTCTCTGACTTGAAGGGACCTATGCAAATGTAGGTTTCAGTAGATACCGAGCCGGGCTCTCCAGCAAAAGGGCGACCAAGAACTGCCTTAGGTGGCGCATCCCTGCTTGAGCCTCCGCCGCCCCGATCTCCGTAAGCACCACCAATAAACACCTTCCACTTGTCAATAAGATCAATTCCCTCGGTCACCTCGGATCGCGACACCCAACCTTTGCCACCTTGTTTTTAAAACCTGGCCCGCCATTCCAGTAGGTCAGCACATCCCCCCCACGCTTGGATGCGCGGACCTTGAAATTCGTCGGCAATCCAAAAGGTTTTCGGGCACTCACAAGGTTCATGAAGCGCCTCTGTTCAGGAAGCAAGACGGAATCCGGATTCCCGCCTTCCGCGGCAACAATCTTTTTCAGGATTGGCACCGCCTCGTTGTAGCGAATGAACACATCCGAGTCCGGTTCCAGCAGCGGCCGCTTGGCGCTGGATAGGACCTTGCCACCGTAATGCGTAACCACCTCGCAGTCGCCCGAAGCTTCTCGATTCCAGAGGAAGTAAAGAATGCCGCCCTGAATGGCTACACCGGGAAACGCATCCCCAACAAGCCAATAGTCATGGATGACGCGAGTCCGGTTGTCGGCGAGCATGCTTTCGCGAAAATCATCTAAGCCCTTGCCGCCCGCAAACCACCGGGCGGGAATTACCAGCGACAGATAGCGCGGTTCAAGTGCCTTTGCTTGCTCTACGAACTTGTGATAAATCGGCGCCGCACTTGTGCCGTAGCCGCCATCGCTTAGTTGATACGGCGGATTGCCGACAATCACATCGAATTGCATATCGCCTCCAAATAACTCCGCCATCGAAGTTTTAATGTCGTCGGTGTGGATGAACGCGTAGGCATGTGATTCAAGTCCTTCGCCGCGTTCAAAAGCCTTCTGGCTTGCACCACAGTACTTACACCTGCCGCCATTCCACGTGTGCTCCAGCCTCTCGAATGAGATGTTGCCCGCGTCGCTGGCAAACGACATCGCTATGGAATGCTCTCCCCTGGCGTGTTTGGAGCAATACAGGCTCCGCCGCGCAAGCAGGCTCGTCAGATAGGTGATGCCGATACCGAAGACCTGCTTGGTCAGGATGTGATCTACGCGCTCTTCAAGGTCCGGAATTTCCCCTTCCAGCCCCTCGTTCAGCCGGCTGGTGATCTCGCGCAGAAATACGCCAGACTTTGTGCACGGGTCGAGAAACCGCACCGTCTTGTCTGCCCACAGATTCGCGCCGTCGTTATCGCTTGCCCAAGCCTCGGCTAGCGTGTCCAGCATCCGGTTCGCGAAGTCGGGCGGCGTGAAGACTTCGTCGTTTGAGAGGTTGGCGATGCAGGTCAGCACGTCCGGATTGCGCCCGCGGAGGGCAAAATTGGCTTGTAGCTTCATGCCGCCTCACCGGGGCGGGCCGCGGCCAATTCCGTCACCGTCATCGGCGGGTAGGCCTTCGTCGGCTTGAACAGTTCATGCCTGCCAAGCTGGGCGAAGAGGGAACCCTCCGCGTTAAAGGCCGATGAACCAGTGAGTACGTCCAAGCGAAAGTCCCGGCGCTGAAACTTCCCTTTGCCCAGATAGCCCCATTCCGCAAAGGTGATCGGCTGGCCTTCATGGTTACATATGGTCAGCGCGTCGCCGTGGACCAGGTTTTGCGACAGCACGTACGACGCGGCGCGGTACAGCACGTCCGACTTATCAAGCTTCAGGTAATCGGCGAGGATTTCCAACATATTCGCACGGCACTCCGCGATGTTGTCCGCCAAGAGCTCGATCCCGTAGATACACATCAGCGCAAGAAGGGCATAGTGCCGTCTTTCAAAATCGGACTTAGCGTACTTGAGTTCCACGGCCGCGAGCTTCCGTTGCAGGACGCGGACAAGGAAGTTCCCGCTGCCGCACGCCGGCTCCAGAAAGCGGGAGTCGATGCGCTCCGACTCGTCCTTCACCAGGTCAAGCATGGCCTCTACCATCCAGGCGGGAGTGAAGACCTCCCCATGGTCGGCGACACGTTGTTTGGACTTTACGTAATTCATGGGGCAATACACTTCGGGCGACGCTTCCGCTTCGTGGCTCCGGGCTAATGCCGGAACTCAGCCGCCGCCTCCGGGTAGCGGGTTGGCAGTCGGCTGCAGTGATACGTCGCGCGACTCTCTTTGCCTTCTAAGCAGGTCATTCATCAAGTAATGCTTCCAACTTTCCCAGCTCAGCATCGTAGAACTCACTGTTAACAAAGCAGTTTACGGGTATACATGCATCGGAGCGACCCAACAATGCTTCGTCTTCTTGATTCCAAATCTCTAAATGTCCGTTACCTAGAATGCACCGGGAGAAGCGCAACACGGTCATCTCGTACTTTACGAACTTGGAATCATCTCGATTCGGCGTAAATCCAATCCCGCGTACCGGGTCGAAGATTAGCCGCTCGTTGGCAAAGGATAGCTCTGTACGAACTGTTACGGCGTGATCGGTGGTGACAAAGTCCAGAACCATTCCGCCCGCAACTTGGCCTATTATCTGCGGATGCATGTCTCCGAATGAATATCTCTCTGCACCTCGCCTTGCAACGATGGCGTAAAGCTCGGGCATTTCTACAGTTGTTCCTTCGGGAAGTGGTTCCGACGCAGCAAGTGCTTTGACGATCTCTGCTGGTAAGATCTCCTTGAAGCCAGCTAGTTCATGCAGGTGCTCTCGCCACACGGTATGCGGCCTGAGTAAGTGCGTCTGCTCTTCAATCGCTAGTTCCGCTAGATTTTTAAGAAGAGGTAGATCACTCGTGAGGCGAAAATGATCATCAACCTCATCTGGATTTACGTAAGGCTGCTTCCCTGCATGCGCGATAGCGTGGCGACATTCGTTCTGGAGGTAGAGACCAACATCAGCACCTGACGCCCGGAGAGTATCTCTCCGCTCCTTCGCTCTGTGATTGTCGAGCCGATCAAGGGCGTCTGTGATCCATGCGCCGCGCTCCTTACCGTTCGGGATTACAGCGCTGATCGCTTTGTACAGACTTAGGAAGCCATAAAACGGGTTATCAAGAGATAGTCCTTCGCGGTACAGTGCAATAGCAGCTGCATCTGCGTCCGTACTAGCATGCTGAAGGTGATCGACATCAAGAAAGTCCGTAATGACGCGGCCCATCCTTACTCCAATAGGACGAGGAAGGTTACCACCACCCCAAGCAACTACAGAAAGACCGGCCCCCTCGTGCCAGGATAGCGCACTACATAATCGCATTATTTCCTTTCGGGCTTGCTCCGCGCTGAGGCTATATCTGTCCGCGCGCAGCGCAACTCCAGCGGTTTGACCAGAATCACCGGCCTGAGGAAACAGAATGAAGTCCTTCTGACTAAATGTGACGATCTGCCGCTTTGTTGGCCAGCTCATCTGCGGGTTTACAGTTGCGACAACCCACTCACCGTGCTCAATAGCTTGGCGCTCAGCTTCTTCGAACGGGTTAATCAGAAATGCCTCGGTCAATACACGAACCTCACGCTTTACATTTGAAGCAGAAGGGTTGCCAGAGCCGAAAATCAGGCATAGCCGTCGAATCGAAGCCAGCTTGATGACTAAGGGTAAACCATACACGCCTGTTAATCATCAATTCTACAGCCGGAATGACGGCGCCCATAATGCTTGCTTTGGGCGACATCACAAGGCGGACGACCGTCCCTGTTCCTTCGGACGCTGAATGGAGTCGGCAGTTGCGGAAGGAGGGAAAGCTCGGGCGGAAGAGGGAATCGCCGCTTCAATGGCTCCGCGGCCGAGGCATACTTCGCCATCGTAAATACCCAATATTGCCCTGGCGTCATCGCGCGCTGTGGCTGCTCGAACGATACATGCGCTGTGTCGCCTTCCAAACTCCACCGAGCACCCCTGATCTTGCTGCCGATAGCGGATTTTTGCCGTGCCGGTGAAGTGGTTGGGCGGCTTGCCCAATAGCCAATGCAACCGGCACGCCGTGTGAGCCCGTCTGAAAACGGCAGCGGATGATCATGCCCCTGCGCGACCACGAGCCGGTTGCGCTCCATATCCTTCGCCACCACGTACCACGGTGCATCCGGTGCGTCCTCAACTCCGCCGATTCCGAGTCCCTGGCGCTGACCCGGAGAGGCCGACGATGACGCGAGTTTCGGTGTTGTGTTGTGGGGTGTCGATCCAGTTCAAGAGCCCTTCGACAAGCTCAGGGCGAACGGGGGCGCGGCTCAAGCGGCCCAGCTTAAATGCGCCTCAATCTCATCCCACGTCACCTCGACGTAGTCGGCGATCGTGCGCGAGATCAGCCCGACTTCCTCTAGCGCCTTCACGTCGCCATGCACGTTCTTGTAATTGCGATCGAGATGTTTCGCCAGCGCATAAACGCTGGAGGGTCCAAGCTGACGCAACGCCTCCAGCAACTCCCAGCGCCGCGCGGTCAGCATGCTCGTAAAGCCAGCCATGGACTCGAAAGTCAACGAGAAATCCGCCACGTCCTCGCCGCGCTCGGCAGCGTGCCAGGCGCGGACGAACGCCGCGCCGTCATCATCGGCGCCGCCCACTCGAATTACCAGTTTCCTAGCCATGTTGCACCTCCTCGACATCCTGCAGAAAATCCCTTATCAACTGCTCGACCGATTCAAACTCGTACGGCCCTTCCGTGCCGCGGAAATGGCGATGATCGCCCTTGCCGCGCTCATTGTCATAGCACACCAGGCGCTCTTTGCCCGGATAGCCATAAAAAAGGCGATACTTCAGCCCGTGCGGTCGCTCTGCGTTCGCGGCCGGCAAACGCCAGATCACCATCTCCCGAATCGCCCCGTCATGGTAGCGCCGCTTTCTGTTATAGATCAGTTTCGCCTTCACTTATATGCGTATCATACCATATAGATATGGTGTATATACCATCTATCGTGGGCGATGCGCGGTAATGAGTCTCAGCCCGAGATTGCGGCTTTGGACGGAGGGCGAGATTTGTGTGGAAGCAACATTGCGCCTTCGATAACACCGCCACCAAGGCAAATTTCGCCATCGTAAAACACGCAGTACTGCCCCGGCGTCACCGCGCGCTGTGGCTGCTTGAACGATACTCGCACTGCGTCGCTCTCCAACTCCACTGTGGAGGCCTGATCCTGCTGCCGATATCGAATTTTCGCCGTGCAGGTGAAGTGGGCAGCCGGCTTGCCCGCGAGCCAGTGCAACCGGCGCGCCATGAGCCCGTCTGAAAACAGCAGCGGATGATCATGCCCCTGCGCGACCACGAGCCGGTTGTGCTCAAGATCCTTTGCGACCACGTACCACGGAGCATCCGGTGCACCCTGAATGCCGCCGATGCCGAGCCCCTGGCGCTGGCCCAGCGTGTAGAAGGCGAGGCCCGTGTGGCGGCCGATGATCTGGCCTTCGGGCGTCACCATGTCGCCCGGCTCGGTCGGCAGGAAGCGCTGCAGAAACTCGCGGAAACGGCGCTCGCCGATGAAGCAGATGCCGGTGCTGTCCTTCTTGTCGAAGTTGTCGAAGCCGGCTGCGCGGGCTTTGGCGCGAACTTCGCTCTTTTGCAGTTCGCCGACTGGAAAGAGTGCCTTGGCCAGCGCGGCCGGATCGACGGCGTGCAGGAAATAGCTTTGGTCCTTGCCGGTGTCGAGGCCGCGTAGCAGTTCGACCCCGTTATCGGTTTGGCGCACTCGCGCGTAATGGCCGGTCGCGATGCGGTCTGCGCCGAGGCGCTCGGCGTAGTCGAGGAACGCCTTGAACTTGATCTCGCTGTTGCAGAGTACGTCCGGGTTCGGTGTCAGGCCGGCCTTGTAGGCATCCAGGAAATGGCTGAATACGCGCTCGCGGTATTCGGCGGCGAAATCCGCCTTGTGTAGCGGGATGCCAAGCTGTTCGGCGACCTGGCGGGCGTCCTGGAAGTCCTCCGCAGCGGTGCAGTAGCCGTCGTCGTCATCCCAATTGTCCATGAACAGGCCTTCGACGCGATAGCCCTGTTCGACGAGGAGCAGGGCGGCTACGGCTGAGTCTACGCCGCCGGACAGGCCTACGATTACGCGTTGTGTGGCATTGGTTTTCACGGTGACATTTTAACTAACGGACAGGGTGTAGAAGCGGCCGCTGGCCGCGATTGCATTGAATCGCGAGCGGCGCTCGCTCCTACATGGGGAGTGTCAGGCGCATGTGGCGGTGTGGGATGTTGGCATCGAGGAATTCTTCGCCTTCGGCCGTGAACCCGTGGCGGTGATAGAAACCCATCGCGCGGATCTGGGCGTCGAGGCGGCACTCGGTGCAGCCTCGGCTTTGGGCGATGTCGATCAGGAATCGGAGCAGGGCGCTGCCGACGCCACGGTCGCGCCATTCGGGTAACACGGCCATGCGGCCGATTTTGCCGCCGTCCAGCAGCCTGCCGCAGCCTATCGCGTTGCCAGTTGGGTCGATCGCGAGTGCGTGCAGGCATTGGGCGTCCGTCTCGTCCCATTCCAGTTCGGGTGGAACGTTTTGCTCCTCGACGAAGACTCGCTGGCGGATGGCACGTAGCGCTGCCGAATCTTCGGCCCAGGTGGCTTCGCGGACGGTGAAAGTTGAGTTATTCATCGTCGAAATAATACTTGCCGCGGTTGTAAAAATCAGTGAGCAGGGAGGCGAACCGGTCATTGGCGAGCGCGCTGCCCAGGTCGGACGCCTTCAACTGGCGTTGCCGCGCCAGCACCGGCGCGGGTGGAGCCGCCACATTATCAATCTCGAAAGCCTCGCCGTCGCAGAATAACAGCGCTCCGTTGGCCTTCGGGATGTAATGGATCCGGGCGCAGGGCGAGCGGTGAAGCGTGCGGCCGGCGCGTAAAGCTGCGATCAGTTCGGCCGGCTCGACTGGTTGCTCTGCCGGCGGCGTTACCAGCCACGGTTTCGGCTCGGTGATGAAGCAGCCGAACCAGCGATCCATTTCCGCGTCGTCGAGCTGCATGTAACTGCGTAGCGTGGTGCGGATTGTATCGCGGGCGTGGTTGGATATTTGGCCGCCCTCGGCTTCCTCTATCGTCAGATCCGGGTCCTCGTAGCGTGCTTCGGGATCCGCCTTGGCCGCCAGCCAGCCGGCGAAGTCGGCCAGCATCTCAGCGTGCGAGGGTGCGCGAAAACCGATCGACAGCGTCATGCAATCGTTTTGTGCGACGCCGTGATGGGCGACGCCCGGTGGGAGATAGAGCATGTCGCCTGGCGACAGAATGTAATCCTCTTTCGAGGTAAAATTATCAAGTAATTTCAAACCGATATCGGGAACTTCTGCGGTCGATTCTGGGATTGGATCAAGTTGCCAGTGACGTTCGCCGAGGCCCTGAAGGAGGAAGACATCGTATGCGTCGATGTGGGGGCCGACTGAACCGGAAGGAGCGGCATAGCTGATCATCAGGTCGTCGATGCGCCAGTCGGGCAGGAAGCGGAAATGATCCAGCAACCCGGCGCATTCCGGGACGTGCTTGTCTACGTCCTGGACCAGTAACGTCCAGTGTGTCGGGGGTAGTTCGGCGAAATCTTTGGCCGTGAATGGGCCTTGGCGAACTGTCCATTCCGGTGATGCGTCGGGATGCTGGATTACCAGGCGCGATTCTACTTCTTCTTCGCAGGCCAGGCCTGCCAGCTCGTCCGGGTCTAGTGGGGGCGTGAAGTTTTCGAATGCCTGACGGATTAGCAAAAGATGCTTTTGCCAGTGCTTGTCGAGGAATTGTTGAGGTGTGAGGTTGGGTAGGTTCATTGGGGAGAGGGGATAAGTGGCCTATCCCTTTCCTTCGGACCAGTTGCGGGCGAATTCGGCTGCGTTGCCAATGTATGATGCTGGCGTCAGGGACAACAGCCTTTGCTTCGCCTCATCCGGAATTTCCAGGTCGCGCACGAATTCATGCAGTGATTCGCGATCTATCTGGCGGCCGCGGGTCAGCTCCTTGAGCTTTTCGTACGGCTCCGGCACGCCATAGCGGCGCATTACCGTCTGTACCGGCTCGGCCAGCACTTCCCAGTGATTGTCGAGATCGGCGGCCAGCTTGTCTGCATTCGCCTCCAGCTTGCCCAGGCCCTTGAGCAACGCGCGGTACGCGATCACGCCGTAGCCGAGCGCCGAGCCGATGTTGCGCAAGACTGTTGAATCCGTCAGGTCGCGCTGCCAGCGCGAGATCGGCAGCTTGCCGGCCATGTGCGTCAACAGCGCGTTGGCGACGCCCAGGTTGCCTTCCGCATTTTCGAAGTCGATCGGGTTGATCTTGTGCGGCATTGTCGACGAGCCGACTTCGCCGGCGACCGGCTTCTGCTTGAAATAGCCGAGCGAGACGTAGCCCCAGATGTCGCGGCTGAGATCGATCAGGATCGTGTTGATGCGGGCGAGGGCGTGAAAGTATTCCGCCACGCAATCGTGCGGCTCGATCTGCGTGGTGTAGGGGTTCCAGGTCAGGCCGAGGCCGGTGACGAAGCGCTCTGCCATCGCCGGCCAGTCCACGTCGGGGTACGCGACCAGGTGCGCGTTGAAGTTGCCGACCGCGCCGTTGATCTTGCCGAGCAGTGCCACGTTCGCGAATTCATCGCGCTGGCGCGCCAGGCGGTAGCCGACGTTGGCGATCTCCTTGCCCAGCGTGGTCGGGCTGGCCGACTGGCCGTGGGTGCGCGACAGCATCGGCACGTCCGCGTAGCGCGCGGCCAGCGCCGCCAGAGCGGCCAGCACTTCGTCCAGCAGCGGCAGCAGGCAGTCGTCGCGTGCCGCTTTCAGTATCAGCGCGTACGACAGGTTATTGATATCTTCCGAGGTGCAGGCGAAGTGCAAAAACTCAAGTAAAACATCCAGTTCAGGATCATCCTTGAGAGTTTGCTTCAGATAATATTCGACCGCCTTGACGTCGTGATTCGTCGTCGCCTCGATTGCCTTGACCGCCTGGGCCTGGGTGACATTGAAGGTATCGATGACCGCTTCAAGGCGCGCCCGCGCCCGGTCGGAGAACGGCGGCACTTCGCGAATTTCCGGCGTATCGCCGAGCGCCAGCAGCCAGCGCACTTCGACCAGCACGCGCTGGCGAATCAGGCCGTACTCGCTGCACAACGCGCGCAGCGGGGCGACTTTCCCGGCATAGCGGCCGTCCAGCGGCGACAGGGCTTCGAGTGCGTCCATAACGTAAGAAGTGGGCTGCGGAAAGCCGCGTAGTTTACCGCAATCTGTATAATTCCGTTCATGCTGCCCATGTCGACATTGCCCTGATGCCGCGCGCGGATCGCGCGCTCGTGCGCGTCTGGCGATCCATCTGGCCGCAGCTGCCGCTGGCCCTGGTGCTGATCGCCGCCGGGCTGATCAACGTCTTGATGGGCTTCCAGGCGGGCAGCTTCGGCAGCATCGAGCGGTTCGGTCAGCAAGTGTCGTTCGGCGCGCTTGGCAGCGCCGCGCAGATCATTCTCGGCGCGGGGCTGGTTTTCAGCGGTATCGGGCTGTTGTGGCGCGTGCGGGTCGCGTGGAGTTTTTCGATTCTGTTGCTGCTGATCACGATCGGCGTCAATGTCGGCCAGAATCATTTTGGCGGCGCGCTGATTATCCCGATCGTGGTGCTGCTGCTGTTGATCGCACTGCAGCGCCATTTCTGGCGGCGCACGCTGTTCGGCAACAGCCTGGTGTCGGTGGTGAGCGTGGTCGCGGTGGCGGCCTACGGCACATTCGGCATTTACCTTCTCGGCCACCAGTTCGATCCGCCGATCAAGAGCCTGCTGACGGCGTTGTACTTCCTGGTCGAGACGCTGTCGACCACCGGTTACGGCGACTACCACCCGGTCACGCCGCTGGCACAGGGTTTCATGATCACGGTGTGGCTGATCGGCCTGAGCGTGTTCGCGACCGCGGTGGTGTCCGTGGCGGGACCGGCGCTCGCCAATCGCCTGAGCCGGATATTCACCCCTGGAGGAGAACGGCGCATGCACAAGGATCACATCATTCTGGTAGGCGATGGCGTTATCGCCAGCAATACCGCGCATGAGCTGGTCGATCGCGGCATCGAGTTCGTGCAACTGGTGGCGGAGGGCGAAACACCGCCGCTGCCGGATCAGCCGGTGGTGTATGGCGATGCGAGCGATGACAAGTGTCTGACCAATGCCGGTATCGCCAAGGCGCGCATGTTGATTGCGGCGGAAGAGGACGACGGCGAAAACGCGTTTATTTCGCTGGCGGCCAAGGACATCAAGCCGGAATTGAAAGTGCTGGTGATTGCCAGTTCGCGGCGGGCGATCCGGCGGCTCAAGTTGGCGCGCGCCGACATGGTGTTCGCGCCCACCGAAGTAGGCAGCCGGCTGCTGGCGAACCTGATCGAGGGGCAGAGCCTGCCGGACGAATTCAACGATCTTTTAACGCGCGGCGAAGCGTAAACTACGGAGGAACCAATGGCGGACAACAAATACCGCACCGAGCATGACAGTATGGGCGAACTCAAAGTCCCCGCCGACGCCCTGTGGGGCGCGCAAACGCAGCGTGCGGTCGAGAATTTCCCGGTCAGTGACCTGCGCGCGCCGCGCGCCCAGATTCGCGCGCTCGGGCTGATTAAATCCACCGCCGCGGCTGTCAATCTTGAACTCGGCCTGCTCGATGAGCCGCGCGCGAAGGCGATCCAGAAAGCTGCCGAAGCGGTCGCCGCCGGCGAATACGACGATCATTTCCCGATCGACATCTTCCAGACGGGCTCCGGCACCAGCACCAACATGAACGCCAACGAGGTGATCGCGCATCTCGCGAGCCGCGACGGCAATGTGCAGGTGCATCCGAACGATCACGTCAACATGTCGCAAAGCAGCAATGACGTGATTCCGACATCGATTCATTTGAGCGCGTCGCTGGAGATTCACGAGGCGCTGAAGCCGGCGCTGGAGCATCTCGCGCAGACGATGGAATCGCGCTCGGAGGAATTGAAGGATGTCGTCAAGACCGGTCGCACGCATTTGATGGATGCGATGCCGGTGACGTTCGGCCAGGAAATCAGCGGCTGGGCAAAACAGATTCGTAACGGCATCGCGCGGCTCGACGCTTGCGGTCCGCGGCTGCATGCGCTGCCGCTGGGTGGCACCGCCGTCGGGACCGGCATTAATGCGCATCCGGAATTCGGCAGCCGGTTCGCGGCGAAACTCGCCGAGCGTACCGGCGTCGATTTCAAGACCAGCGACAACTATTTCGAGTCGCTCAGCTCGCAGGACGCCGCGGTGGAGGTGTCCGGCCAGCTGAAGGTGCTTGCCGTCAGCCTGATGAAGATCGCGAATGATCTGCGCTGGATGAATTCCGGCCCGCTGGCAGGCATTGCGGAAATTGCACTGCCGGAACTGCAGCCGGGCAGCAGCATCATGCCGGGCAAGGTCAACCCGGTAATCGGCGAATCCGTTGCGATGCTCGCCGCGCAGGTGATCGGCAACGACACGACGATCACCATTTCCGGGCAGGCCGGCAACTTCCAGCTCAATGTCATGCTGCCGGTGGTCGCATACAATTTGCTACAGAGCATTCGTATCCTTGCCAGCGGTTCGCGCATGCTCGCCGACAAGGCGATTGAAGGCTTTACCGTCAACCGCGAGCGGATCAACGCCGCGCTGGAGAAAAACCCGATCCTGGTCACAGCGTTGAACCCGGTCATCGGCTATGAATTGGGCGCGAAGATCGCGAAGCGCGCGGCGAAGGAAGGGCGGCCGGTGCGCGAGGTCGCGGCTGAAATGACTGATCTCGGTGAGGACGAACTGGCCCGGCTGCTGGATCCGCTGGACCTGACGCGAGGCGGCATCAAAGGCTAGCGATTGTAGGAGCGACCGCTCCTACATAGAAGTCACTTTAATTGTTCGATGCAATTTATTGATAGACAACACATAACTTCGTCTTACATTAACAAACTGCGTGCGCGTCTGAAGGATACCCGCCCGCCGCCCGATCCGACGATCATCGGCTATGGCGGCGCCTACCGCGATCTGCCCCCCGAGTTTGAATCGGCGGGCACAGGCGAGCCTCGCATCGCCGCCGTGCTCGTACCGCTGGTGCGGCGGGAGCCTGTGCCGACCGTGTTGCTGACGCGCCGAACGGAGCACCTGCCGGATCATCCGGGCCAGGTGAGTTTTCCGGGCGGCAGCGCCGAGCCGGAAGACGCGGACGCAGTCGCCACCGCGCTGCGCGAGTCGAACGAGGAGTTGGGAATACCTGCCGAACGCATCGAACCCATCGGCTTCCTGGCGCCGTACCGAACCATCACAGACTTCGTCATTACGCCGGTGGTGGGGCTGGTCGAGCCCGGCCCGCTCAGGCCGGACCCGCACGAAGTTGCCGCCGCCTTCGAAGTGCCGCTCGATTACCTGCTGTGTGCGTCGACTTTCGAGCGGCGGGAGAAGGATTTGAACGGCCACCGCGTCGCCTACTACGTCGTCAACTACGAAGGCGAAGTCATCTGGGGCGCCACCGCGGCCATCTTGCAGAAGTTCTGCGGGTTGCTCGCGTGACGGACTTACAGCGGCTGCTGACAATCATGGCCGCGCTGCGCGACCGGGAAACCGGCTGCCCGTGGGATCGCGAACAGACCTTTCGCAGCATCGCGCCGTATACGATCGAGGAAGCCTACGAAGTCGCCGAGGCCGCCGAGCAGGACGACCCGGCGGCGCTCAAGGATGAATTGGGCGACCTGCTGTTGCAGGTCGTTTTCCACGCGCGGATGGCGGAGGAGGCCGGGCTGTTCGATTTCGATGCGGTCGCCGGCGGGCTGTGCGACAAGCTGATCAAGCGGCATCCGCATGTATTTGGCGACAAGCAAATCGATAACGCCGCAGAACAGACACGTGCGTGGGAAGATCAGAAGGCCGCGGAGCGGGGCGAAGCGGGGGTGCTGGCGGGTGTTGCAGCGACGCTGCCGGCGTTGACGCGTGCCGTGAAATTGCAAAAGCGTGCGTCGCGCGTCGGCTTTGACTGGGACGCGATCGAGCCGGTGCTGGCAAAGATTCACGAAGAGCTGGACGAAGTCAAAGCGGAAATCGAGCAGGACGCGGCGAAGGCGCGGATTGAAGATGAACTGGGCGACGTGTTGTTCGCGGTGGCCAATCTGGCCCGGCACCTGGATGTCGATCCCGAGCAGGCGTTGCGCGGTACGAACCGTAAATTTATCCGCCGGTTCGAGGCGATTGAAGCGGAACTGGCGGCGCGAGGGGAGCGGCCGGAAGACGTGAGTCTCGAGGCGATGGATGCGCTTTGGGTGGAAGCGAAGCGGGATGAATGAAAGGGGAGGACAAGAACGAAGGTCCTGCACTCCCCTTTGCGATTCAAATTACCGCAGGTCGACATCTCCGCTCAGGCTTTCCGCCCGCACGTGCGCGCTGCCGTCACCGCTGGTGAAGTGCAACTCGTAGCCCGGGCCGTACTGGCTGGTGCGCTGCGCCTTCGGCCCGAAGTCGTTGCGGATATTGCCGCTGAAGCTGCTGATGTCGAATTCCGCATCGGGCTTCGCCGGCAGGTCCAGCGTGATGTCGCCGCTGGTGACGTGGAATTCATAGTACCCGCCTTTTTCCAGCCCGCCGCTATACGTCAGATCGCCCGACGTTGAATCCATTTCGGCGCGCTGCAGCCGGCTGTGTGTCGCGCTCACGTTGCCGCTGACGCTTTTGCCGCGCAGTTCGCCGTCGATATTCGTCACGCGAACATCGCCGCTGACGCCGCTGGCTTCGACGTGGGCATGCGGCGCGGAGCCCGTTACTTCAACGCGGCCGCTGACGCTTTCGGCGCTGATTTCGGGCGATTTCGATTGCAGCGTGATGTCGCCGCTGACGCTTTTCAGGCGCTGCGATCCGACCACGTCACGGACATCCAGCGGCGCACTGACGGTGCTTGCCTCGACCGCGCTGGCCCGCGGCAGATTCACGATCAGCACGGCACCCTTGTTGATGTTGCCGTGTTGCGGATACTGGACATGAATGTCGATGTTGTCCTTGTCGCCCGTCACCTTCAGATGCCGGTCCGGAGAACCGAGATCGCCGGTCACATGGACGCTGTTCTTGTCCCAGCCGACGATCGTCACCTTGCCGGCGATGTTGTCGATATGCACCGATGCCTTCGGCGTTGCGGCGCGGGTGACGTCTACCGACGTCGCGGCGAAAGCCGGTACGGCGGCGATGGCCAGTAGTGCAAAACCGATAAAAAGGCGTTTCATGATGTGTAGCTCCTGGTCAATTCAAGTTTCGTCTGCTGAATCGTCAGCCGGTTCTTCTCGGCATACGCTTGCAGCAGCAGATCCTGCAGGGCCGGGCTCGTGGGGTCGCGGTGCAACGCGTCGCGAACCTGCACAATGGCCTGATCCACTACTTGGATGTTCTGCGCGAGCACAGCGTTTGAATGGGCCGCGGTCGCGGCCGTGAAGCTGCCCTGGGGCTGCCCGTTCAGGCCGAAGACGACTCCGAGCGCGCAGGCGGCGACCAGTGCGGCGGCTGCCAGGCCGGCCAGCGGTGTCCGCTCGCGCCGCGACTGCCCGAGTCGCGCTTCAATACCCGGCCACAGATCGCGGCCGGGCTCGATGCGCCGAGGCAGCGCATCCACCATTTGTTGCAGTCTCTCGTCGTTCATGTCGTCAACCTCGCGCGCAGCAGTTGGCGCGCCCGATGCAGTTGTGCCTTTGAAGTGCCGTCGGAGATGCCCACCAGGGACGCGATTTCGTCGTGCTTGTAACCTTCGACATCATGCAGGACGAAGACCTGGCGCGCGCCGTCGGGCAGTTGCGCGATGGCGCCTTCCAGATCCAGCATCGCACCCGGCTCTTCGTCCGGCGCCTCGTCCTCCGCGGGCGCCGGCACCTCCGTGTACTTCGCATTGCGGCGAAAATGCGCCAGCGCCGTATTGACCGCGATGCGGTGCAGCCAGGTCCCGAAGCCGCTGTCGCCGCGGAATGCCGCCAGCGACTGCCACGCCTTGACGAAAGCATCCTGGGTGAATTCCTCGGCATGGGCCGGGTTGCCCGACAACCGCAGGCAGACGGCGTAAACCCGCCCCGCATGGCGGCGGTAGAGCTGCTCGAAGGCGCGCGCATCGCCTTTGCAGGCGCGCGCCACGAGCCCTGCTTCGAGGGGGATGACGCCTTGGTCGGCGGGCGCGGCTGTCGCAAGTTCCATGACTATTGGACGCAACCGCGAGGGAAAAGGTTTGAACTATTTGTGCGTCGGCATCGGCGAAATGATTTCGCTAAGGTAATCCGGCTGATCCTTGTTCCGCTCCAGGTGCGGGTAGCGCAGCCCGTCGTGATAATCCACGTCGTAGGTGACGTACCAGTTCCGGTTTTTGACCAGCAACTTGATCGGTGCGTCGTCGTCTTGCCTGGCCACGACGATGGCGCGCTTCAGCACCTCCGGTGTGAACTGCATGCCGTTGACGGCGGTAATGGTCATGCCGGCACCGAGTCCCGCCTTGAATGCCGGACCGTTCCACAGGACGTCACTGATCTTGCCGTCGCCGTCCAGCTTGAGACCGATCGAGAACATCATGTTCAACGTCTGCTGCTTGCCGCGGTTGTGGATCGCCTTGGCGTAATCGGACGGTGTATCGGTGTAGGTCAGCTTCCAGCCGCTACGGGTCACGCCGTCGAGCGGAGCGCCCTGGCCGGTGCGGTCGAGAAGGTGGTGCAGGAAGCCCGCCCAGTCGTACGGCTGCACCTTGTTGAGCGCGGCGACGAGATCGCTGAAGGTATAGGGGATCGTCCGCCAGCTACCGTTGTCGATACCGTAAAACAACCTGCAGAAGTCATTGAGCGAGTGCTTGTCGTGGCTCAATTCGCGGATCTTCGTATCCACGTCCAACCAGACCAGGACGCCCTCGGTGTAGAAATCGATGCCGGAGATGCGCTTGTAGTTCGCCCACTCGCGCGGCGTTACGAAACGTAGCGGCCCCGCGACGGCAGTGTCCTCGAGGTTACGCCAGGCGCGTCCGGTGCGATGGTCCATCACGGCTGCGATGTGCGCGAGCTGCTGGCGGAATTCGTCGGGCGTCCGCAAACCGATACGCGCCGCCATTACGTCGCCGATGTATTGCGTCAGGCCCTCGTAGACCCACAGCAGCCGGTCCTGCATCGGCTGCTGGTAGTCGGGCGTGGCGAGTCCCTTCGGGCGCAGGAATTTGCCGTTCCACGAATGCGTAAATTCATGCGTCAGCAGGTCGGCACCGGCGAGAAAGCTCTGCGAGTTGGCAAAGTATTGCGCGCCGCCGCCGTCTTCGCTGGATCGATGATGCTCAAGGCCGTTGCCGACGTTGTCGCTGATCGCCATCAGGAAATCGTAGTGATCGTAATGATGACTGCCGAACAGCGCATACATTTGCTCGGGTAGCTTCTTGTATGCCGCGATCTGCTTGTCGCTGAGCGTATTCAGCAGCGCCCTGGCGTCGGCGAACAGGTTGAGCGTGACGCGCGGCGCACTGTCGAGTCGGATGCGTCGGTAATACATGCCGGCCATGACCGGCGAATCAACCAGCGTGTTCAGCGGCACCGCGGCGAAATGTACTACGTCGTCGTCGTGGCCGGTGGGCGCGAGGGCGGTGGCGAATTTCCAGCCGGTGGGCAATTTGAGGTTCGCCTGGTAGCTCAAATCCGCGATCGGCTTGCCGGCCGGGTAGAGCAGTACGCTGTTCCATGCCATGTCGGCAAGGTACGGATCCACGTTGTGCATGCCGACCATGTCCATCGACACGTCGAGCGTATCGACGCCTGCCGGTACCGTCAGGTGAAACGCGTACATTTTGACCGGATCGCGATGCCAGTCGAGCTGCTTGCCGTTCGCCTTGAAAACGAGGCCGGCCATGTGGGGCAGCGGGCCGGTGGGGGCGTGATCGCCCGGGATCCATTTCGGATAGACCAGCGTCAGCGGCCCCGGCGCCACCGGGATCGACATCTTGACGTGGTAAACGGCGCGGGCCGCATCGGTCAGGTCGACCGTCAGTTTGACTGGAGGCGGGGCGGCCGGCGCCGCTTGAACGGGCGCCGCAAGGGCCGCCGCAAACACAACGGCAAGCGGGGTAAATCGCTCGTACATTATTATTTAATCCCTTGAACTTTAAGAAGTTTTAGTCTTCAGTTTTTCCAGCAACGGCTCGATCAGATCCATCGGCAATGGGAACACGATAACAGAACTGTTGTCATGCGCTATTTCAACCAGCGTCTGCAGGTAGCGCAACTGGATGGCTTGCGGTTGCTGCACCAGTGTCTGCGCCGCCTCCATCAGCTGCTTCGATGCCTGCAGTTCGCCCTTGGCGTTGATGACCTTGGCGCGCCGCGAACGCTCGGCCTCCGCCTGGCGGGCGATCGCGCGCACCATGTTTTCGTCCAGGTCGACCTGCTTGATCTCGACGTTGGTCACCTTGACCCCCCAAGGATCGGTGTGTTCGTCGAGGATCGTCTGGATGTCGACATTGAGCTTGTCGCGCTCGGCGAGCATGTCGTCGAGATCATGCTGGCCGAGTACCGAACGCAGCGTGGTCTGCGCGAGCTGGCTGGTCGCTTCGTAGTAGTTGGCGATTTGAATCACGGCGCGCTCGGGATCGACGACGCGGAAATAAATCACCGCGTTGACCTTCACCGAGACGTTGTCGCGCGAAATGACATCCTGCGGCGGCACGTCGAACACGACCGTGCGCAGATCGACCCGCACCAGTTGCTGAACGACCGGAATCACGATGATGATGCCCGGCCCCTTGACGCCGTAGAACCGGCCCAGAAAGAACACGACGCCGCGCTCGTATTCGCGCAGGATGTTGATCGCGCTGAACAGCAACAGCAGAAACAGCGCAACTGCGACGGCAATTCCAACCCACATGGCGAACCTCCATTCGGCTTCTCGACGGCTTTACGACTTGACATTCCTTTCAACAGGCTCGACATCCAATGTTAAGCCATGCATCGCAACGACCTTCAACTGCTGGTCCTTCGCCACGGCTCCCGGCGCTTTTGCACGCCAGATTTCACCATGCACACGTACCTGGCCTGTGCCGGTGAAGGCTTTGACCGGCAGCGCAATCGCACCGATCATTTCCTCCGCGCCCGTTACCACTTTGCGTCGATGCGCCCGTACTGCGAATGTTATCAGTAACAACAGGCAGATGCTGACGGCGGCAGCGACACCGACGATAACCGACAGCCGGATGGTGAAGCCGGGCGCATGCGTGTTCATCAACAACACCGAGCCGATCACGAACGCGGCGACGCCGCCGATGCCGAGGCTGCCAAAGCTGGTCACGAAGGCCTCCGCGACCATCAACCCGACGCCGAGGACGATCAGCGCCAGTCCCGCGTAGTTCACCGGCAATATCTGGAACGCGAACAGCCCGATCAGCAGGCAGATGGCGCCGACCACGCCCGGAAAAACCAGCCCCGGGTGCGTTGCCTCGATGATGATGCCGAGAATGCCGCCGAGAAACAGCAGATAGGCGAGCGTCGGGTTGGTGATCACGCTGAGAAACTTGGTGCGCCAGTTCGGCTCGATCCGGCGAACCGCCAGATCGCGCGTGTGCAATACGATTGCCTGCCCGTCGATCGTCACGCGGCGCCCGTCGATGCGGTCGAGCAGGGCACCGATCGAAGGCGCGATCAGATCGATGACGTGCTTTTTGAGCGCGGCTTCGGCGGGCAGGCTGGCGGCCTCTCGCACGGCCTTTTCCGCCCAGTCGGCGTTGCGGCCGTGCTTTTGCGCCAGCGCGCGAATGTAGGCGATCGAATCGTTGAGCACCTTGCGTTGCTCGGCAGTGAGATTTTTCGACGGCGCCTTTTCGCTGCCCATCAGCGGCACCGGCGTCGCCGCGCCGAGATTGGTGGTCGGTGCCATTGCGGCGATGTGGGTCGCGTAAAGAATGTACGTGCCGGCGCTCGCGGCACGCGCGCCTTCGGGTGCGACATAGCCGACGACCGGCACCGGCGAGGCGAGAATGTGCTGGATGATGTCGCGCATCGCGGTGGCGAGACCGCCGGGTGTGTCGAGCGTGAGAATGACGACGCGCGCGTGTTGAGCCGCCGCCTGCTTGAGTGCGCTGTCGACGTAATCGCTGGTGGCGGGGCCGATCGGCCCGTCGATCGTGATCACCGCGGCTTCGCCGCCCGCCGGCGGACTTGCCGCGAACGCAGCGGCAACCACCAGGGAAGCAAGCAATACCAAGCCGAGCCAACGCCGGGGCTGCATGGGCAACATCCGGAAGTACCTTCCAGCATGTAAGCAGAAACCTCCGGAATGTGCAATCAGTCACCCGCGGCAGCGGCGGATTCGCTAAGATAATCCTTCGCTGATCCAACAAAGAAAGGGACCGTTTTGCGCCGCACGGCTATGTGCATTTGCCTCTTTGCCAGCTTGTGGTTTGCCGCCGGCGGTGCGGCGGCCGCGACCGCCGGCAAGCGGCCCAAAGTCTGCCTGGTACTGAGTGGCGGCGGCGCGCGCGGAGCGGCGCACGTCGGCGTGCTGGAAGTCCTCGAACAACTGCATATTCCGGTCGACTGCATCGTTGGCACCAGCATGGGTGCGATTATCGGCGGGCTCTACGCGTCGGGCATGCCGCCGAAGTTTCTCGACCACGTGCTGAGCGACCGCCAGGTGCAGGCGGCGATGGCCGATAACCGGCCACGCGAGCTGCTGGCCTACCGGACCAAGGAGCGCCAGGCGAACTACCTGTTCAGCCTTGAGTTCGGTTATGAAAACGGCCACTTCTATTTTCCCCGCGGCCTCGTGCGCGGCCACAGCGCGCGCGAACTGCTGAACTCGCTGACGCTGTGGACGCGCCCGGCACACGATTTCGACAAGCTGCCGATACCGTTTCGCGCCGTCGCGACCGACATCGAAACCGGCCGGATGGTCGTGCTCGACCATGGCGACCTCGCCGAGGTGATGCGCGCCAGCATGGCCGTCCCCGGCTTTTATTCGCCGGTGCTGCTGCAGGGGCATCTGCTCGTCGATGGCGGGCTGGTACGCAATCTGCCGGTTGGGGTCGCGAAGAAGATGGGTGCCGACATCATCATCGCCGTGGATGTCTCCACGCCGCTTGCCAGCGCCGATACTCTCAACAACGTGCTCGGGCTGACGGTGCAGGTCGTCAACCTGCTGACGCGCGAGAATGTCACGGCGTCGATCGCGAAGCTGGGGCCGCGCGACGTCATCATTCAGCCGAACCTGGACGACATCGGCGCGGTCGACTTCGACCGCATGACGCAGGCAATCAATGCCGGCCGCGTGGCAGCGGAACGCGTATCCAAGGCGCTGAAGCCGCTCTCGGTGTCGAAAAGCGCCTGGCAGGCTTATCTCAAGCACCAGCGCCACATGGTGCCGCTGCCGGGGAAGATCGACTTTATCCGCATCGAGGGCAACAAGATCGTACCGACGGCATTAATCCACAGCCAGATTCGCACGCGCGTCGGCAAGCCATTCCGCCTGGGCGTGCTGAAGCGCGACGTGCGCCGACTCTACGAACTTGGCGAATTCGAGCGCGTAGATTCGCGGATCGTGCGCCACGGCGGTCGCGTGGGCATCGTGTTCCGTGTCAAGGAGAAGGGCTGGAAGCCCGATTACTTCGAGTTCGGCATGAACATCATCGACGACTTCGAGGGCGACAGTTTCTACAACCTGCGCTTCGGTTTCCGCAAGCCTGGGATAAACCGGCTGGGCGGCGAGTGGGACAGCGAGTTGCAGGTTGGGCGCACGCGCCGCGCGTTCACCGGCCTGTACCAGCCGCTCGCCTACGGCAGCCCGTATTTCGTCGAGCCGTCGGCAGAATACCAGAACCACACCTTCTACACGTTCAGGGGTTCGACCCGCAACGCCGAATTCAGCACGCGCATGTTCCGGTTGAGCGTCGATGGTGGGCGCGAACTCGGCGATGTCGGCCAGGTGCGCATCGGGGTGACGGCAGGCAAAATTGACGTTACGCCGCACGTCGGCGGCGATGGTTTGCCGGAAGCGCACCGGGATTTCGTCGGCTATGAATTCAACCTGGGGCTGGACACGCTCGACAATTACAATTTCCCGTCAGCAGGCTTCTATCTCAATCTGCACGGCTTTACGCCCCGGCCCGGGCTGGGCGGCGACCTGAGCTACGACAAGGTCATCCTGACCGCAGGCAAGGCGTTCCATTTCGGCGCCAACAACTTCCTGATCAACACGACGATGGCCACATCGTTCGGCACGCAGATTCCGTTCTACAACCAGTTCACGCTGGGTGGCTTTCTGTCGCTGTCCGGTCTCCGCCAGGACGAGTTGCGCGGCAACCAGGCTTTCGCCGCGCGGGTGATCTATTACAATCGCGTCAGCCATCTGCCGGGCGTGCTCGGCGGCGGCATTTACATCGGCGGCAGCCTCGAAGCCGGCAACGTCTGGCAGGACCAGGGACACAGCTATTTCAGCGGATTGCGCTACGGCGCATCGCTGTTCCTGGGCGCCGACACCGCGATCGGCGCGCTTTACCTCGGCGCCGGCCTGTCGCAGCACAACCAGGCAGCTTTTTATCTCTACCTAGGGCGACCTTTTTGATGAAACTGGATATCTTCACCACCGGCGGCACGATCGACAAAACCTACTTCGACGCCAAGAGCGACTACAAGGTCGGCGAATCGCAGGTCGGCGCGATCCTGCACGAAGCGGCGGTGACGTTCGATTTCGAGATACACGCGCTGTGCCGCAAGGATAGCCTGGAGCTGACGGATGAAGATCGAACCATGATCCACGACGCGGTCGCCGCGGCAGACGCCGAGCACGTACTGATCACGCACGGCACCGATACCATGACAGACACGGCTGAAAGGCTGCGCGACATCACTGGCAAGACCATCGTGCTGACAGGCGCACTCGCGCCGGCCAAATTCCGCGCCAGCGACGCCATATTCAATATCGGCGGCGCGGTAGCGGCAGCTCAAAGCCTGCCGGCAGGAGTTTATATTTTTATGAACGGCCAGGTGTTCGAGGCGGGCAGGGTACAAAAAAACCGGGAAGCGGGACGCTTCGAGTCGATATAAATTCTTATGCCGGCCACGACGGCCGGCTTCTTCTCCCGCGACATCGAGCGCAGCCGAAGATCGGGCTGAAAAAGGGGGAAACAAGGAACATTGTCCGACGGCAGGGATGCCGGAGTTATGTTCCGGCCCCCTTTTTCAGCCCGATCTTCGGGCAGTCCGCAGCACAGGATGTGCTGCGGACCAAGCGACAGGAGCAGTGGCTTTGGCTACTTTCCCCGTAAGGAAAGTAACTCGCCGTAGGGGGTCGACACCCCCGCCCAATCAACCCGTCGCCGCAGGCGACACCCAATTAAATCACTTCAAACTTAATGCCCTGCGCAAGCGGCAATTCAGCACTCCAATTTATAGTAGTAGTCTGTCGCCGCATATACTGCTTCCAGGCATCAGACCCGGACTCACGCCCGCCGCCGGTATCCTTTTCGCCACCAAACGCGCCACCAATCTCGGCACCCGAGGTACCGATATTGACGTTGGCAATACCGCAGTCACTGCCAACCGCCGAAAGGAAGTACTCTGCATTCCGCAAATCGGTGGTAAAGATCGCCGAAGACAGTCCCTGCCGCACGCCATTGTGCAGCGCGACAGCTTCCTCCAGGGTTTTGTAGGACATCACGTACAGAATCGGCCCGAAGGTCTCGTGCTGCACGATGTCCCAGTCGTTCTCGGCGCGCGCGATCACCGGTTCAACGAAATGCCCGGGGCGGTCAAGCACATTGCCGCCACACAGTACCTTGCCGCCGGCCTTCTTGATCGCCTCGATGGCCGCCTTGTAACCCTCGATCGCGTTGGCGTCGATCAGCGGCCCCATCAGCGTTCCTTCGTCCAGCGGGTCGCCGATACGGACCTGCTTGTACGCGTTGACGAGGCGCTGCGTCAACTCGTCGACGATGCTCTCGTGAACGATAATGCGACGCGTGCTGGTGCAGCGCTGGCCGGCGGTGCCGACCGCACCAAACACGATCGCCGGCACGGCGAGATTCAGATCGGTGGTTTCATCGACGATGATGGCGTTGTTGCCGCCCAGTTCGAGCAGCGAGCGGCCCATGCGCGCGGCGACCATTTCACCAACCTTGCGGCCGACCTGGCTCGAGCCAGTGAAGGAGAGCAGGTCGACGCGCTCGTCCTTGACGAAGCGCTCGGCAAGCCGGTTCCCGGCGTCGACGAACAGCGAGAAAATGCCCGGATAGCCGTTGTCCTCCATCACCTTGTTGCAGATGTGCTGCACGGCGATGGCGGTCAGCGGCACCTTCGGCGACGGCTTCCAGACGGTGGCATTGCCGCAGATGGCCGACAGGCACGCGTTCCAGGACCAGACCGCGACCGGGAAGTTGAATGCGGTGACCACGCCGACCACGCCATACGGGTGCCATTGCTCGTACATCCGGTGGCGGCTGCGCTCGGAGTGCATCGTCTTGCCGTAGAGCATGCGCGACTGGCCGACCGCGAAGTCGGCGATGTCGATCATTTCCTGCACTTCGCCGTCGCCTTCGGGCTTGATCTTGCCCATTTCCAGCGACACCAGGCTGCCCAGCGCGTCCTTGTTGTCGCGCAGCGCCTGGCCGATGAGCCGGATCGCTTCGCCGCGTTTCGGCGCGGGCGTCTCGCGCCAGGCTTTGGCGGCTGCCTGCGCCGCGGTGATGACGCGCTCGTAATCGGCGTCGCTGGCCGCCTTGACGCGGGCGATCACTTCGCCGGTCGACGGATTGAACGATTCGAGCACCGGGCCGTCGCCAGACCAGCCTTCGGGCGTCCAGACGCCGGCATTATCGGCCTTGAGGCCAAGCGAGGCGAGGATGGCGGCGGGGTCTTTATGGCTCATGATGGATCGGCTCCAGAACTGAAAATGTAAACGACCATTGTGCCAAGACGCGCCGCCGCACGCCAGCCGCGCGTGACTTTTGCGCCGTCAGCGCCGACAATATGGGGTCAACACCTGCCCCTGTTCCGAGAATGTCCGTCGACCAACACATCATCGATGCCGTAGCCCGTCCGACCTGGCAGCCCGAAAGCTGGCAGCGCTGGGAAGCCGGCCATCAGCCGCTGTACCCGACCACTGCCGGCCTCAACGAGGTGCTGGTACAGATTCACCGGCTGCCGGGACTCGTCACCTGGGGCGAAACCGAGCTGCTCAAGCGTCAGCTGGCCGAGGCCGCGCGCGGCGAGCGCTTCGTGCTGCAGGGCGGCGACTGCGCGGAACGCTTCGAGGACTGCACCGGCGACCAGATCGCCGATAAGCTCAAGATCATCCTGCAGATGAGCCTGGTGCTGATTCACGGGCTCAACAAGCGGGTCGTACGCATCGGGCGGATCGCCGGCCAGTATGCCAAGCCTCGTTCGGCCGATACCGAGACGCGCGACGGGGTGACGCTGCCGAGCTATCGCGGCGATCTGATCAATGGCGTCGAATTCAGCGAGGCGTCGCGCACGCCCGATCCGCGCCTGATGCTCAAGGGCTACGAGTGCGCGGCGCTGACGCTCAACCACATCCGCGCGCTGGTCAGCGGCGGGTTCGCCGATCTGCATCATCCGGAATACTGGAACCTCGATTTCGTGCGCCATTCGCCGCTGGCGACGGAATACAGCCGCATCGTCGATACGATCATGGGCTCGCTGAAGTTCATGGAGACGATTTCGGGACGGTCGCCGTCGGAAAGCCGGCGGATTGATTTCTTTACCAGCCACGAAGGGCTGCACCTGCCATACGAGCAGGCGCAGACGCGCTTCGTCGAGGCGACCGGCCGCTGGTACAACACCTCGACGCATTTCCCGTGGATCGGCATGCGCACCTCCGGTTTGAACAGCGCGCACGTTGAGTATTTTCGCGGCATCGCCAATCCAATTTCGGTCAAGGTCGGCCCGGCGACAACGCCGGACGCTCTCCTGCAACTGATCGAGGTACTCGACCCCGAAGCCGAGCCGGGCCGCCTGACGCTGACGCATCGCTTCGGCGCCAGCCAGATTCGGGACCGGCTGCCGCCGTTGTTGCGCGCAGTCCGAAAGACAGGCCGGCGGGTGCTGTGGATCTGCGATCCGATGCACGGCAACACCGAGACGACCGCCAGCGGCATCAAGACGCGCCACTTCGACAACATCCTGCACGAACTGGAAGCCGCCTTCGAGCTGCACGCCGAAAACGGCAGCGCGCTCGGCGGCGTGCATTTCGAAATGACCGGCGAAGATGTCACTGAATGCACCGGCGGCGCGCGCGGCCTCACCGAAGCCGACCTCAACCGGGCCTACAAGTCGGAAGTCGATCCGCGCCTGAACTACGAGCAGGCGCTTGAAATGGCGATGCGCATCGTCGCCACACAACGTTCATAAGCCACGCAACACTCATAAGGTTTCAAATGGAGTACAAGCACATCCGGCCGCCGGAAGACGGCCAGCGCATCACCGTCAACACCGATTTCAGCCTCAACGTGCCGGACAGGCCCATCATCGGCTTTATCGAAGGCGACGGCATCGGCATCGACGTGACGCCGGTGATGCTCAAGGTGGTCAACAGCGCCGTCGAGAAAGCGTACGGCGACAAGCGCAAGATCGCCTGGATGGAGTTGTACGCGGGCGAGAAGGCCACGCAGAAATACGGCGGGATCGAATACCTGCCCGATGAAACCCTGAACGCGCTGCGCGACTTCGTCGTGTCGATCAAGGGGCCCCTGACGACGCCGGTGGGGCAGGGCATTCGTTCGCTGAACGTCAAGATTCGCCAGACGCTCGACCTGTACGCGTGCGTGCGGCCGATCCGCTACTTCCCGGGCGTGTCGACGCCGATGAAGGATTCCGAATTGACCGACATGGTCGTGTTTCGCGAAAACACCGAGGATATTTACGCCGGCATCGAGTGGGCGGCGGGCACGCCGGAAGTGCACGAAGTCATTCACTTCCTGCAGGAGAAGATGGGCGTGACCGAAATCCGCTTTCCGTCAAGTTCCGGCATCGGCGTCAAGCCCGTGTCGCGCGAAGGCTCGCAGCGGCTTGTGCGCAAGGCGATCAACTATGCGATCGCCAACGACCGCTCGTCGGTCACGCTGGTGCACAAGGGCAATATCATGAAGTTCACCGAGGGCGCATTCCGCACCTGGGGCTATCAGGTTGCCACCGAGGAATTCGGCGCGGTCGAGATCGACGGCGGGCCGTGGCGCAAGTTCAAAAACCCGCGCACCGGCCGCGAGATCGTCGTCAAGGACATCATCGCCGACAACTTCCTGCAGCAGATTCTGCTGAGCCCGGAAGACTACGACGTGATCGCGACGCTGAACCTGAACGGCGACTACATTTCCGACGCGCTCGCCGCGCAGGTCGGCGGCATCGGCATCGCGCCCGGCGCGAACATTTCAGACGCCATCGGCGTGTTCGAAGCCACCCACGGCACCGCGCCGGGGCAGGCCGGCAAGGATCGCGTCAATCCAGGCTCGCTGATCCTGTCGGCGGAAATGATGCTGCGCTACATCGGCTGGCACGAGGCCGCCGACAAGATCATCGCCGGCGTCGCCAAAACCATCGCCAACAAGACGATGACATACGATCTTGCGCGGCTGCGTGAAGCGATCCGTGCGCCCAAGCGCGGCGACAAGAACGTCCAGGAAGACATGCAGCAACTCATTCCCGGCGCGACGCTGGTCGGCTGCCGCGGCTTCGGCGACGCGATCATCGCGAATATGGGCTAAAACGCGCCGCCGTCGCCCGGGAATACGACCGGCGATTCGAAGCCATCTTTCGACACGCTCGCCACGCCGAAATACCAGTTGTCGATAACGAGGTTTTTCAGCGTGTGCTGCGTCGTCTTTCCGACCCAGCGCGAGTGCTGCCACATCGGCGCAGCGGTGCGTCGCCAGTAGATTTTGTAGCCGGCCAGGTTCGGCGCCTTGCCCGCGTCGATTGCCTTCCAGCTCAACGTCGTGTCAGGCGACAGCCCACCCTTGATCGCCACGCCCGAAGGCGGCGGTGGCGCCCACGCCATCGACGCAATCGCAATCGCATTCGCGGCCGTCATGTTCGCCAGAAACGGAATGCTGACGAACTTGACCAGGTCGCCATACTGCACGCCATTCTCTTTGCGCACGTCCTGGTGCTGGTGACGCCAGTTTTCGTGCGTCTCGTTCATGCGTACCGCCGGAAAGCCATCGCGGTTGAATGCAATCTGGTCGCCGCCCCGCATGTAGCGGTCCTGCCGATACATCAGCATCAGGTGAAAGTTGGGGATGTATTCGTTCGCGAGCCGGGTAATGTAGCGGGCGACTTCGCGTGACGGCGAATCGACGAAACCGCCGGTGTAGCGCAGCGTGCGCAGTGCCTTGTCGCTCAGATTGTCCTTGACCGCCTCGGAGAAAATGCGCCCGGTGGTCGTATCGACGACGCCGTCGCTGCCGGAAGCATTGCCGATCATATCGTTGTTAATGTTGGTTTCAACTTCCCAGCCTTGCTTTTTCGCGTAATCGGCAATGATGCGCCCGCCGTAAAGGCCTTGCTCTTCGCCGGAATCGGCCGAATAGACGATCGACGCGTTGAACTTGTAGTGACTCAAAACACGGGCGACTTCAATCATTGCCGCGATGCCCGAACCGTCATCGTCCGCGCCCGGCGAGAATGACTTCACATTCATAACGTCCGATACCCGGTTGTCGAGATGCGCCGTCATGACGATGTGGCGGTTCGGGTCGCTCGCGCCGCGCTGAATCGCCACCACATCCACGATCTCGACGCCATTGGGCGCACGCTTGCCCTTGAAGTGCCGACGCAGCATCCTGACCTCCAGGCAACCGCCGCACTGCTTTGAAATCTGCTCGAATTGCTGCTTGACCCAGCGTCGCGCGGCGCCGATACCGCGCGTGTCGGAGTGCGTTTCGGAAAGGGAATTGCGTGTGCCGAAGCCGACCAGCTTCTCGAGACTATTGTGCAGGTTGGCCGGTTCAACGGCATTGATGATGTCGCGAAGCACCGGCTGTGCGCCGGGCGGGGCAGGATTGGACGGAACCGCCGCGACGACTCCGAGCGGCACGATCAGAGTCGCGACCAGACAGACGGCTTTGAATTTGGCCATGGGCATCTCCTCCTGCTGGACTGTGGTTGCGGATCAAGTATACATGTGGAGCAGCAACGTCTTCGGGTATGCCTTCTCCGGTCGCGATTCAACAATAAACTCACTATGTTGCATTGTTACAACAACGCCACGGGCGTTGCTCGTGCGACTTCGCCGCAATGGAGACCATAGATGTAAGTTAAATACAACAAAAGTATTGACAGAGAAAATTCCGGGTGCTATATCGGTGGTGACAGAAGTGGAGGATGAATCGAAAGGATTCTACTTTGCGCCTTCCCAGCCACGGGAGCGCAAGCCAGGCCATCACGGAGGAGGCTACCAATGGAATCGCCTTTTAGCAGACGCGGCGTTGTTTCCGCACTTTTCTTGTCTTTGGCGCTCGCGGTTTTTTCGGCACCAGCGGTTTTTGCGCAAAACGGAACCGCCGGCCAGGGCACGACCAACCAAACGCCAAAGGAGCAAGCCCAGGCGCTGGGTACGATCACAGTCACGGGCTCACACATCCGAGCGACTGATGTCGCAACCTCTCAGCCGATCGTCGTGGTCAGCCATGACGAGATCGAGCACTCAGGCTTCACCAACACGGCCGAACTCTTGCAGAACCTGACGGTGGCGGGCTCGCCTCCAATCAGCCGCAGTAACGTGTTGCTGGCCGGTGAAGACGTCGGTGGCTACTATGTCGATCTCCGTAGCCTCGGGGCCGGCCGCACATTGATCTTGCTGAATGGCAAACGGCTTGGCGCCAACGAGAGCGGCCTGCAGGATCTGGAGCAGATACCGATTTCCGCCATTGACCACATCGAAGTACTCAAGAGCGGCGCTTCGGCCATCTACGGTTCCGATGCCATCGCCGGCGTAGTCAACATCATTACCCGTAATCATTTCAATGGCGCCGAAGTGTCGGCCTATTACGGCCAGTACTCTGACAATAGTGATGGCGACAAGCAGATCTACTCGCTGACGTATGGTGTGAATGGCGACCGTGGCTCACTCATGGTCGCCGCTGAGTACTCGAAGGAAAATCCGGTATGGGCCAAGGACCGCTGGTTCTCCCGCTATCCCTCCACCGACCGCCATCCTGATGCCGGCTGGTCGATTGCATCGCAGTGGGGCGTGTTCTTTAACGGAAACCCGTTCACCGGCGTCCCCGCCCAATATGGACCGTGGTGCGGCAGTGGTCCCATCACCGGCGACAACGGTCTGTGTACGCTGAACCCCGGCGGCGACCCGTTCGATCTGAACGACTACCATCCGACGCATCTGAGCGGCACTCAAGACCACTCGAACACTGACCTTGAGCAGATGCTGCAGACCGGGTTGAAGCGCAAAGCGGTGTTTGTCCATGCAGACTACAACGTCACCAACGACATCAGCCTGCAGACAACTTTCCTCTACAACCATCGCGAAACGCTGCAGCAGATCGCAGGCTATCCGTTCCAGCCGGCGTTCACGCTGCCGGGCAGTCCCGATGTCATCGGCTTGTCGCCGGACAGCTACTTCAACCCGTTCGGCTACGGCCCCAGAGGTAACGGGGCCGGCGACACGCTCTGGTTCTACCGTCGAGGTTGGGAAGTCCCGCGTACCACCGACAGCCAGCTGACCACCTATCGTATCGGCAGCACACTGACCGGCAGTTTCAATTTGGGCTCGCACCTCTGGAACTGGGACGTCGGCGCCTACACCAACCAAAACCAGATTCTCAAGATTGGTCACGGCGACTTCAGCCTGATGGCGCTCTCGGAGGCCCTTGGCCCGTCCTTCCGCGATCCCACAACCGGTAAGGTTGTCTGCGGCGTGGCGGGTCCGGACGGTTACGAGGTTCCTTACGGTACCGCACCGGGGAACTGCATTCCCTGGAATCCGCTTTACCCGGCGGGTCAGGTCGGTGAAGGTTCGTTGACCGGTCACCCCGACTTGCAGCAGTTCCTGTTCCCGTTTTACCACACAACGGGTTCAACCACGACAACCGACTACACGGCAGATATTACAGGGCCGATTGTGACGCTGCCGGCGGGTGATCTGGGTTTCGCCGCGGGTATCGAACACCGCCGGGAAGCCGGCCGATATGTGCCGGATGCATTTGCCCAGGCTGCACTCAGCACCAACCTCAGTTCAGGTCCCACCGGCGGGGCGTACAACGTTACGGCCTATTACGCCGAGGTCAATGTCCCGCTGTTAAGCGATGTTCCGGGCGCGCAGTCGCTGTCACTCGACCTGGCGGGGCGCCACTCGCATTACTCGACGTTTGGCAACACGACTGACGGCAAATACAGCTTCGCCTGGAGGCCGATCCAGACTTTGCTGGTGCGCGGCACCTACGCGCAAGGCTTCAGGGCGCCGCAAATCGCCGACCTGTTCGGCGGCATCAGCGGTGACTTTGCCTTCTACACCGATCCTTGCGATTTCAGCCATGAGGCCGGCACAAATCCGGAAGTCGCGAAGCGTTGCACCAGTGGTATAGCCGGGCAGAATCCCGTGCCGCAGGGCTACGTCCAGCTCGGGCAGGGCGGTCAGCCGTGCAGCACGTTCCCCTGCCAGACGGGCACGCAGTTCTTCTCCGGTGGGACACCAACGCTGCAACCGGAGACCTCGACCACCAAAACGGCAGGCTTTGTGTATAGCCCGGAATGGGCTTCAGGTCTCGACCTGAGTGTGGACTGGTATCGCATCCATATAGACGGCGCCATCAGTGCCGACGACGTCGACAGCATGCTGTATGACTGCTATGTGCTCGGTGTGACCAGCCGCTGTTCCAGCGCATTGTTTACGCGTGATCCGACTACCGGTGCGGTGAACTATGCGCTAGAGGGCGAGAAGAACGCCGGCTGGATCGAAACGGAAGGTTGGGACTTTGGCATCAAATACCAGTTTCCGCTGACGTCGTTTGGCTTGTTCTCACTGACCTGGAACACGACATACACGGATTACTGGAAGAGAAAAGCCGACAACGCGCCGACGACTCCGATTGATAATTTCATCGGTTGGACGTCCTCTGATCTGGGCGCCGCCTTCCGTGTCCGCTCTAATGCAACCATCGACTGGACGTACGGCGACTTTGGCGTGACGTGGACGCTGCGCTACTACTCGTCCATCAAGGAGGAATGCTCGTGGGACAACACGCCGCAGGGCGGTCCCGAGTGCAACATGCCGCAGATCATGCATAACGGCGTGGTCATCAACGCGAATGACACGGGCTCGAACACCTTCAACGACGTGCAATTGCGCTATAACGCGCCGTGGAATGCCACGATCGCAATAGGTGCGAATAACGTGTTCGACCACTTCGCTGCACCACTGTATACCGCTCCGAATTCCCTGTACGCGTACTATGGCGGCTTCGATATCGGTCGGTTCTACTACCTGCGCTACGTCCAGGACTTCTAGGCGGCCAGCGATGGTAGTCTTTCAGGTGGCCCCGAAAGGGGCCACCTTTGCGGAGGCATGCCATGAAAATATTCAGTTGGACGCTGTTACCGGTTCTGATTCTGGCCGCGACCGCAATCGCGGGCTGCGCGACCAGCACGCCGTTCGCGGGCGCAGGGCAGCCGCATGCCACCGTTATTCTCAATGGCAGTCCGCGGGCACAAGGCCTTTATCCAGTGCGTGTACGGACGATTAACGGGCACCTGACCGCACGCCAAAATCAGCCCCTGCTGCAGTTAAAACCCGGCCGTTACACGCTTGGCCTCAGGCCAGTGAACATTCGACACATGGAGAATCTGCCCGGTATGGTCGCCGGAAATTCGCCGGCACGCACGCGGGACACGCTGACAGTGACGCTACAGCCGGGAAAATCGTATTACGTGGCGGCGCGGATTCAGCAGAACGGCAACTGGCACCCGGTGGTCTGGAAGACGACCGACTAAAGCACTTCGTTCGCGTAATCCGCCAGCCGCGAGCGCTCGCCCCGCAGCAGGGTGACGTGACCGGCGTGAGCACCATTCTTGAAACGGTCGACGACGTAGGTGAGTCCTGACGTCGTTTCGGTGAGGTAGGGCGTGTCGATCTGCGCGATGTTGCCGAGGCAGACGATCTTGGTGCCCATGCCGGCGCGGGTGATCAACGCCTTCATTTGCTTCGCCGTCAGGTTCTGCGCCTCGTCGACGATGATGTAGCGGTTGAGGAACGTACGCCCGCGCATGAAGTTGAGCGAGCGGATCTTGATGCGGCTGCGCAGCAGGTCGTTGGTCGCCGCGCGGCCCCATTCGCCGCCTTCGCCCGACTGGCTCAATACTTCAAGGTTGTCCATCAGCGCGCCCATCCACGGCGTCATCTTTTCTTCCTCGGTGCCGGGCAGAAAGCCGATGTCCTCGGCGAGCGGCACCGTCACGCGCGTCATGATGATTTCGCGGTAAAGGTTGCTCTCGAACGTCTGCGCGAGGCCGGCGGCGAGGGCGAGCAGCGTCTTGCCGGTGCCGGCAGGCCCCAGCAGCGAGACGAAATCGACGTCCGAGTCCATCAGCAGGTTCATCGCGAAATTCTGTTCGCGATTGCGTGGGTTGATGCCCCAGACGGTATGACGCGGCGCACGATAATCCTGCGCACGCTCGATGACCGCGCTCTGGTCGTCCACCGACCGCACCACCGCTTCGATGCCGCCTTCGCCCTCGATATAGACGCATTCCTGCGGATACCATTCCGCGACGTTCGGCCCGCGCACGCGATAGAACGCGCGGCCATTCTCCTGCCACGACTCCATGTCCTGGCTGTGCGTCTGCCAGAAATCGGCCGGCAGCGCCTCGATGCCGGTGAACAGCATGTCGGCGTCTTCGAGCGCCTTGTCGTTGTAGTAGTCCTCGGCATGAATGCCGAGCACGGCTGCCTTGATGCGCAGGTTGATGTCCTTCGACACCAGGATGACGCTGAGGTCGGTGTGCTTGTCCTGGAGCGCGAGCGTGACAGCCAGAATGGTGTTATCGGGTGTGCGCCCGGGGAGCGAATCCGGCAGCGCGTGCGCCAGTGATTCGGTCTGAAAGAACACCCGGCCACCATTGCCGCCTTCGGCCCTGGCGAGACGTGTGCCGCCGATGGCCAGGCCGGCCTTGATGTCGGCCTGTGCGGCGTTCTTCATCATTTCGTCGAGGAAGCGGCTGACCTGGCGCACGTTGCGCGCCGGCTCCGACAGGCCCTTCTTGCCGGCGTCGAGTTCCTCGAGCACCACCATCGGCAGGAAAATGTCGTGTTCGTGAAAGCGGAACAGGGCGCTCGGATCGTGCATCAGCACGTTGGTATCAAGAACGAATAGTTTCTTCATTCGGCCCGCGGTGGAATGTCCTGCCACAACCATACCGCACCGGCGACCGCCGCGGGCATCACGAGCAGGTTCAGAATCGGGAACAGGGTGACGAATGCCGTTGCGCAGCCGAAGCCAAGCACGCGGCCGCGGTGGCGGTCGAAAATCCGCCGCTGCGATTTGAACCGGTAGCCGCGCTGCCCGAGCGCCAGATCGGAGTAGCCGAGCGCCAGCATCCAGCCGCCGAACACGAACCAGAGCGCCGGCACCAGCAGGTTGAGACCGGGGATCACCAGCAGCACGAAGCCAATCAAGGCGACGATCACCGTCCAGACGATCTGGTAACGCAGCACCTGCACCAGCGAGCCCATGTCGGCGCCGAAACCGCGCCAGAAGCTTTCCGCGGGGCCTTTCATCGGGCGGCCGTTGAGCGAACGATCCACCCGCGAAGCGAGGAAAACATTGAACGGGAAGCCGACGATGTAGATCAGGAACGTGAAGCAGTAGAAGACGACCAGCAGCGCGAGAATGCCGAACAGGATCCACAGTACCCATCCCAGCCACTGCAGCCAATCCGGCACGTGGGCAATGGTCAGCCGCACCGCGTCGGTGAATTCATACGCGCCGAACCAGATGATGGCGGCGAAAACGATGAAGTTGATAATGAAGGGCAGCGCCGCGTAACGCTTGACGCCGGGCCGCAGCATCAGCTCGAAGCCCTTGAGCAGCGCGCCGACGCCGCGGCTGAATTCACCTACCATGGTCTCAACGTCATTCCTGCAGGAAGCAGGACCAATTCGTCTGGAACGAATTTGAACCGCCGCAGGCGGGCCTGAAAGGCGAAGTCCATGGAAGGACTTCGTAATCCAGTTGCCATGGATGGTACCTTGACGCCGCCGTGAGCTTGCCATCCTTGGCCACTGGATTCCGGCATCCAAGCCGGAATGACGAGAGTCGTACGGCTCATCTTATCAAGGCAGCCTGACTTCAGGCGGCGCCTGCCAGCCCGCAGCGCGATGTTCCGCGACGACGGTCGTATAAATGCCGCCGCGGACATTGAACTCGGCCGTCAGGCGAAGAAAATTCGGCGCCAGCACCGCCACCAGGTCGTCCAGGATCCGGTTGGTCACGTCCTCATGGAAGGCGCCTTCATCCCGGTACGACCAGACGTAGAGCTTGAGCGCCTTCAGCTCGACGCATCGCGCCGCCGGTACGTATTCGAGCGTCAGCGTCGCGAAATCCGGCTGCCCGGTGAGCGGGCACAGGCAGGTAAATTCGGGTATCCGGATGCGGACCGTGTAGTCCCGGCCTTCGCGGGGATTGGGAAAGGTTTCAAGCTGCTTGGTCGGCTGCGTCGGCATGAATGATTAAGGTCAAATACGGCCTTTCGGCAATGGGGCGCATACTTTACACTACGGCGCTTGTAACGACCATTGCGCGGGAACCGGATGCGACTCAGCAAAATCAAGCTCGCAGGCTTCAAATCCTTCGTCGACCCCACCACCATCACGTTCCCGACCAATCTGACCGGCATCGTCGGCCCGAACGGCTGCGGCAAGTCGAACACCATCGACGCCGTGCGCTGGGTGATGGGTGAAAGCTCGGCCAAGCACCTGCGCGGCGACTCGATGGCGGACGTCATTTTCAACGGCTCCACCGCCCGCAAGCCCGTCGGCACCGCCTCGATCGAGCTGGTATTCGATAACAGCGACGGCGCGGTTGGCGGCCAGTACGCCCAGTACGCGGAAATCTCGGTGCGCCGGGAAGTCTCGCGGGATGGCGCGTCCAATTATTTTCTCAATGGCGCACGCTGCCGGCGCCGCGACATTACCGATATTTTTCTCGGCACGGGGCTCGGCCCGCGCAGCTACGCCATTATCGAGCAGGGCACGATTTCGCGCCTGATCGACGCCAAGCCGGAAGAACTGCGCGTCTTCCTGGAAGAGGCAGCCGGCATCTCGAAGTACAAGGAGCGCCGCCGCGAGACCGAGAACCGGATCCGGCATACACGAGAAAATATCAGTCGTCTCGACGACTTACGTGACGAAATTCATAAACAGCTTCAACATCTGCAGCGCCAGGCGCGCACCGCCGAACGTTACAAGAAGCTGAAGGCGGAGGCGCGCCAGGTCGGCGCCGAGCTGCTCGCGCTCAAGTGGCGCGGGCTCGATCGCGAACTGGCCGGCGAGGATCACGCCATCGTCGAACACGATACGGCGCTGCAGGCGGTGCTGGCACAGTTGCGCTCGGTCGAGAGCCAGCTTGAAAAGACCCGCGAGCAGCAGCATGACGCGCAGGCGACCTTCAACCAGGTGCAGGCGCGCTATTACGACGTCGGGTCCGCCATCGCCCGCGCCGAGCAGGCGTTGCAGCATGCGCGGGACCTGCGCCAGCGTCATCAGAACGACCTCGAGGAAACCGAGCACGCCTGGCGGACGGCCGAGGCGGAAATCACCCGCGACCGCGAGCAGGTTGCCGAGTTGACGGCGGTGCTCGAGGAACTGGAGCCGGCGCTGGCGCGGGCCCGCGCGGCCGAAGCCGACGGCCGCACCGAACTCGACGCCGCCGAAGCGGCGCGCCAGGACTGGCAGACGCGCTGGGATGCGTTCAATCAGGCGCAGAACGAATCGTCCCGGGCGAGCCAGGTCGAACGCACGCGTATCGACCACCTGGAGCGCCAGTCGGGCCAGACGCTGAGCCGGATTGAAAAGCTGGAAGCCGAGCGTGAGCGGCACTCGACCGCCGCCATCGAGACCGAGATCGGCGAACTCGAAGCCAAAACGGCCGAGTTCGAGCGCACGCGCGAAACGCTGAAGGCCGAGCAGGAACAGTTGCAGGCGGGCATCGCCGAGCGACGCGAGCGGCTGTCGACACTGGCGCGGGAGCACAGCGAAAAGCGCAGCGCGCTGGCCGACAAGCGCGGCCGGCTGGGCTCACTGAAGACGCTGCAGCAGCAGGCGCTGGGCAAGAATGAGGCGCGGCTCGTCGATTGGCTGAAAGCGCAAGGACTCGATGACAAGGCGCGGCTGGCCGAAGTCATCAACGTTGACGAAGGCTGGGAACAGGCCGTCGAAACGGTGCTGGGCGGTTATCTGCAGGCGGTGTGCCTGGACGACATGGAGCCGGCGCTCGAAGCGATGCCCGGCATCGAAAACGGCACACTGCATGTCATTGGCAACGCGCCTGCCGGCAGCGGTGAAGCCGGCGCGGACAGTCTGGCCGCCAAGGTGCGCGCGCCGGTGTCGCTGGAACCATTGCTGGGCAAGGTTTACGCGGCGAAGGATATGGCGGCGGCCGTCGCGCGACGCGGCACGCTCAAGGCAGACGAATCGCTGATTACGCCCGACGGCGTCTGGGTCGGCCCCAACTGGGCGCGCGTGGCCCGCGCCGGCGATGCACGTGCCGGCATGCTGAGCCGCGAACGTGAAATCAAGACGCTCGAAGGCGAGATTGCGGAGCTGGAGCAGGCCATTGCGGCCGATGCGCAGACCGAAGAATCCCTGAGCGGAGAATTGAAGTCCCAGGAAGCGCGTCGCGAGGCGCTGCAGGACGAGCTGAATCGCCACCACCAGCAGGAAGCCGCCGCGCGCGCCGCGCTCAACAGCCGCCGCGAGCGATTGCGCGAAGTCACTGCACGCCACGAAACGCTGGTCGCCGAGCTGAACGAACTCAAGCCGCAGCAGGAAAAGCTCGACGACGAAACCCGCACGGCGCGGCGCGATCTCGAACAGGCACTGGGCTCGCTGGCGGAGCTGGAAGATCAGCGCGCCGGACTGCAGCGCGAGCGTGAAGCCATCAACGAGCGGCTTGAAGCCGCGCGGCAGCGCTTCCGCGAGGATCGCGATCACGTGCAGACACTGGCGCTGAAGCAGGAAGCGCGTCGTGCCACATTGGACTCGACGCGTCAGAACCTGGAGCGAATGCAGGCCCGGCTGACGGAGTTGGGCACGCGCCGCGAGCAATTGCAGCGGGAACTCGAGGGTGGCACCGAGCCGATCGCCGAGCAGGAGAAGATGCTACAGGAGAACCTGGCGCGGCGCGGCGAAGTCGAGGCCGAACTGGCCGCTGCCCGCCGCCAGGTCGAGGCGCTCGACGAATCGCTGCGCAAGCTGGAGCAGGATCGCGTGACGCTCGAACAGGACGTCGAGGCCAAACGGGAGGTGCTGGAATCGCGGCGCCTGGCGACGCAGGAACTGCGTACCCGCCGCAAGACGATCGAGGAGCAGCTTGAAGCCGAAGGCCAGATGCTGATCGCGGTGCTGGTGCAACTCGAAGACGACGCCGATGCCGCCGCCTGGGCGGAGCGGGCCGAGTCGCTCGAACAGCGCATCCAGCGCCTCGGCGCGATCAACCTGGCGGCGATCGAGGAATACGACGAACAATCGGAGCGCGCGGAATATCTCGAAAAGCAGCACGCCGACCTCAACGACGCGCTGACGACGCTCGAAAACGCGATCCACAAGATCGACCGCGAAACCCGCACCCGCTTCAAGGAAACCTTCGACCTGGTCAATGCCGGCTTGAAGGCGAACTTCCCGCGTCTGTTCGGCGGCGGCCACGCCTACCTGGAACTCACCGGCGAAGAACTGCTCGACGCCGGCGTTACCGTGATGGCGCGTCCGCCCGGCAAGCGCAACAGCACGATCCACCTGTTGTCCGGCGGCGAAAAGGCACTGACGGCGGTCGCGCTGGTGTTCTCGATCTTCGAACTGAACCCGGCGCCGTTCTGCATGCTCGACGAGGTCGACGCGCCACTCGACGATGCCAACGTCGGCCGCTTCTGCGACCTCGTGCGGGATATGTCGGAGCACGTGCAGTTCATTTATATTACGCACAACAAGGTGACGATGGAGATGGCCTCGCACCTGACCGGCGTAACCATGCATGAACCCGGCGTGTCGCGGCTGGTCGCCGTGGATGTCGAGGAAGCGGCGCGGATGGCGGCGACAGCTTAGTGGAATACCACCAGAGTCGTACATGAGCGAATTGCGTTGGATCATTCTCGGCATTGGTCTGGTTTTGATCGCCGCGGTGTATTTCTTTTCGCGACGCAAAAAGAGCGACGCCGACCGGAAGCAACCGGTACAACGACAGCAGGCGAATAGCGAGCCGTATCTCGGCGGCTTTGAGCAAGCTCCGGCAGACGACGACATTGCATTTGAAGCCACCCCGCACGATGCGGGGCCTTCCATGCAAGCGCCGGCAGCGTCCGCCGACGAGCAACTCATTTTGACGATTCACGTCATCGCACGCTCTAGCGACGGCTTTGCCGCCGACGATGTCGCCACCGCGCTGACGGCCGCCGGCCTGCACTTCGGCCGCTACGGGATCTACCACTTCACCGGCGACGACAATACCGACTGGTTCAGCGCGGCGAACATGGTCGAGCCGGGACGCTTTCCGGAGCCCGGCTCTGCCGAAACGGCGCCGGGCATTACGCTCTTCATGATGATGCCGGGGCTGGCACAGCCGCACGAGGCACTGGACGCGCTGCTGGCCGCGGCCCGGCGTCTCGCCGCCGATCTCGATGCGGACATTGCCGATAACCGCCGCAAACCGTTTACCGCGCAGGCGGCGCAGCGGATGCGGGAGCAGTTGGCCGACTTCCATGCGCGCCACGTCGCCGAAAAGATAGCCCCTCTCCCATCGGGAGAGGGGTTGGGGTGAGGGTCACCAATAGCGAAAGTCGCTGGTTTGTCTTAGCCTTTTCGCAAGGCCGAACCCTCACCCCTTGCCCCTCTCCCGAAGGGAGAGGGGAACAAGAGTGGCTCCAATGACTTCATCCCAACCTTCCGAACGCGCCGCCGAGCTACGCGAACTTCTGAACCGCGCCGTCATCGCCTATTACGTCGACGATGCGCCCATCATGGAGGACGCGACATACGACGCCCTCTACGACGAACTGCGCGCGATCGAGAATGCGCACCCCGATCTGATCGCGCCGGATTCGCCAACGCAGCGCATCGGCGCACCGCCGTCGGACAAGTTCCAAAAGGCGCGTCACGGCACGCCGATGGGCTCGCTCGACAAGGTTACGACCGACGAAGCCATTCAGAAATGGGCCGACGACGTGCGCAAGCGCCTCGGCGACGATGAGCCGGTAACCTTCGTCCTCGAGCCGAAGATCGACGGCTCGGCAATCAACCTCGTCTACGAAAACGGCGTCTTCGTCCGCGGCGAAACACGCGGCGACGGCCTGGAAGGCGAAGACGTCACGCCGAACCTGCGCACGATTCGGGCGATTCCGCTGCGGATGCGGCTGGCCGACGGCGAGGAGCCGCCACCGCTGGTGGAGGTGCGCGGCGAGGTCTACATGCCGCTGCCGGGCTTTCGCGCGTTCAACGAACGGCTCGCTGCCAAGGGCAAAGCGGCCGCGCCGAATCCGCGCAATGCCGCAGCCGGCTCACTGCGTCAGAAAGATTCGTCCGTTACGGCTGAGCGGCCGCTGTCGATCTGGATCTACGGCACCGGCGAGCGCCAGGGTGTCGACGAACTCACAACGCACTGGGACACGCTGATGTGGCTGCGCGAGCACGGCTTTCCCACCAATCCCTTTGCCGAACGGCTCGAGAGCGTCGAGGCCGTGATGCAACGTTGCCGCGACTGGGAAGCGCGCCGCGCGAAACTCGAATACGAGATCGACGGCATCGTCATCAAGGTCGATTCGTTCGCACAACAGGAGCGGCTCGGCGCACTGCACGGGCGACCGCGTTGGGCCCGCGCGTTCAAGTGGGCGCCGATGACGGCGGTGACGCGGCTCAACAAGATCATGATTCGCGTGGGCCGCACGGGTGCGCTCAATCCGTGGGCAATGCTGGAACCGGTTGAAGTCGGCGGCGTCACCGTGTCGAGCGCAACGCTGCACAACGAGGAAGACATCAACCGCAAGAATATTCGCGAAGGCGACGACGTGATCGTGCAGCGCGCCGGCGACGTGATCCCGCAGGTGGTCGGTCCCGCCGGACCGCATCGGAAGGGCACCGAACCATTCAAAATGCCAACGCACTGCCCGCTGTGCGGCACGGCGGTCGTCAAGCCGGAAGGCGAGGCGATGCATCGCTGTCCCAATCGCGCCTGCCCGTCGCGGGGCCTCGAAACGCTGATTCACTGGGTGGGCGCGGCGGCCGATATCGAAGGCGTCGGCGAGCAGACGGTACGGCGGCTCTGGGATCTGGAGCTGGTGCGGTCTTTGCCGGACCTGTACCGGCTGACGGCAGATCAGCTCCTCAAGCTGGAAGGCTATGGCGATGTTTCGGCGCCCAAGGCGATTGAAGCGATCGAGGCGTCAAAGCAGACGCCGTTCGCACGCGTGTTGTTCGGCCTCAACATTCCCGATGTCGGCGCGGTGACCGCGCTGACGCTCGCGCAGCATTTCGGCAATGTCGACGCGCTCGCCGGCGCGACGCAGGAGGAACTGCAGGCAGTCGAGGGGGTCGGGCCCGAGCGTGCCGAGGGTATTGCGGACTGGTTCCGCGACGCAGACAACCAGCAGCTTGTCGCCGACCTGCGGGGGCTCGGCCTGCGGTTCGAGGCTACCGCCGAGGAGCGCCCGAAGGAGGGGCCGCTGACCGGCCGCACCTATGTCATCACCGGCACGCTGGAGCGTTATACGCGCGACGAAGCGAAGGCGGCGCTTGAGGCGCTGGGCGCGAAGGTGACGGATTCGGTTTCGGCGAAAACGACCGGGTTGATTGTTGGTGAGGAACCGGGGGCTTCTAAGCTGCGCAAGGCTCAGAAAGCGGGTACGGCGATTCTCTCCGAGGCGGAGCTATGGGAATTGCTTCAGTAACACAGCGTTTTGTGCCGCTTTCAGCGGCGGATTGATTGATGCCGGTATCCGGCCCGGCAGCCGGGTTACTTTCCGTATACTTCGGGCAATCCTGCCCTCCGCCCTTCGGGCCCGCCTACGGCGGTTCAAATTCGCTCCCGGCGAATTTGTCGGGGAAAGTAACCAAAGCCACTGCTCATGGCGCTTGGTCCAAAGTGCATCCCTGCACTTTGGACTTCCCGAAGATCGGGCTGAAAAAGGGGGGCCGGAACATAACTCAGCCGTCCATGGCTTCGGACAATGTTCCTTGTT